>CAJWAR010000059.1 GCA_913020445.1 uncultured Rhodospirillaceae bacterium | reverse complement strand
CTCTACCTCCGAAAGCGGACATTATCCGGATAATGCAAAAGAGTCTGCTAATGACCCAAAGCGGACATAAGTAGATTTACATCAATGCAGGACATTGTTCCGCCTGTTGCCAATGCTACGACTCAAAATTTAGCGAAGATTCATCATCAAAAAATATGCCAATCTTAACTATTTTCGATATTTTTCAGACTAATTACGCACTGTGCCACAATTATTTGGTTAATCCGTTTAGCTCGAAAATAAATATTAAGGCAGCTATCACGGCGCAGTTGGTGAAAATTCCGATCACCAGATGAATGCGGCGAAAGGGATTGTCTTTAATTTTCCACCAACGGAGAAAAATTACGCTGGCGACGATTGTGAAGCCGATTAAAATTAATGCGCCGACGCCTGCATAGTAATCAAACAACACCAGTAAGCTGCCGAGCCATTGGGATGCCAGACCTATAGGGAGGGCAATCTCCGGCATCGGCACGCCGAAGCCCCGCATTTCTTCATGCACATCCGCCCGGCGAAAGAAATTAATAATGCCAATGACAATAAAACAAATGGCGACCAGGACATGGGCGAGAGTTTGAATGAGACTGTGGTCGGCGTGCATCGGCTTAGTTCCCCACCAGGTCGTGCGCGGCGGCGATAATTTTATCCGGGGTTATATCGAGGCAATTTTCCAGCAGCGGACTGGCTGGCACAGGCACGTTCGGGCGGGCTATCCGCTTGATCGGGGATTTTAACGCATCGAACGCCGCCTCACTGATAATGGCTGAGATTTCGGCGGCCACGCCGCAGCTTTCATTGGTTTCGTCGATTACGATCACCCGGCCGGTATTGTTAACCGACTTAAGAATTATATCTTTATCAAGCGGCGACAACGTACGCAGATCAACCACTTCAGCCTCAATCCCTTCGCCAGATAATTCGTCTGCGGCTTCGAGTGCCGTCACTACAGAGCGAGAACTCGCGATCAATGAAATATCTTTGCCCGGACGTTTGATTTCGCCCGAGCCGAGCTCAATAACAAAGTCGTCCTCCGGCACCTCTCCTTCGACGCCGAGCAACCTGGCATGGCTGATGATCGCGGTTGGGTTGTTGCTGGCAACGGCTGCTTTGAAAAGGCCCTTCACATCTTTGGGTGATGACGGCACGACGATCTCGATGCCTGGATTATTCCACAGCATGGCTTGAGGACTGTGCGAATGTTGGCCGCCGCCGCCGCCGCGAAGCCCGTGCAACATGGTAAACACCATCGGCACATTAATCTGACCGCCCGACATATGATGGGCAACGCCAGCTTCGGCCACCAATTGACACCAGGCCAGCAGTGAAAAACTGCCGACACCGAAATCGATGATCGGCCGGGCCCCTGCCATCGCCGCGCCGATGCCGAGGGACGCCAAACCAGCCTCGGAACACGGTGGGTCAAAAACCCGGTCAGGGAATTCATCACGCACTTGTTCGATTAGGGGGCGTTGCGGGCCAAGCCCCAACACATTGGTACCGACAAGACTGACAGTGGTGTCTGCCGCCATGCTTTCCCGCATACCGTCGACCAGCGCTTGCGCATATGAGATTTTGGCCATGTCTCTTCTCCTATGCGGCAAAGACGCCATCGAGGGCGGATTCGGGACCGGGTAAGGCGCTGGCTTCACCGAAAGCGCGGGCCTCGGCAATTTGGTCACAGATTTTGCTATCGCGCTCGCGCAATTCATCCTGGCTCAACACTCCGGCATCGAGCTGGTTTCGGATAAAGCGGATCAATGGATCAAACTCATCAATCCAACCCGCGTATTCGCCGGTGATGAGGGATGGGTCCCAAGCTGCCGCCAGTTGCGTGACGCCGGTCGCTTGCGTTGGCCATAACGGGCGCGAACCCGGCCAGCGCTCGGTATAGGCTTCAATAAATGCCGGACCGCTGCCTTTTCTCATACCACCGACAGCCTCGGCAATGACCGCGTGCACCGCCGCGACATCGGCGCCGTCGACGAGCTCGGATTTAATATTGAGCGATTTCGGAATATCGCTGATCCGGCTGGCGGCGATCTCGGAGGACGGAAAGCCGCCTTCCTGAGCACTGATCGCGCCTGAATTATTATTTTCACAGACGAATAAAACGGGCAGGGACCAGAGCGAGGCTAAGTTCATTGCCTCGAAAACGACGCCTTCTTCCATTGCGCCGTCACCGAAAAAGACGACGCAGATATTGTCTTCGCCAGCTTGTTTCAAGGCAAAGCCGGCACCTGACGCCAAGCCGACCGCACCGCCAACCAAACCGGAGGTCGAGAGAAAGCCAACATCCCGAACCGTCAGATGAAGCGTGCCGCCGCGGCCTTTATTGTAGCCGTCGGCGCGGCCAAGAATTTCAGCGACCATGCGTCCTGGATCGGCGCCGCGTGCCAATAGATGCCCATGATTACGCCAGGTTGTCAGCAGCAGGTCAGTCTCTGTTAAGGATTCAACAACCGTCGCGCCGGTTGCTTCCTCACCAATATAGAGATGGTAGTGGCCAAAATTATGATCACCGGCGAGATCAATCAGCATTTCCTCAAACCGGCGGATCAGCAGCATGCGGTCAAGAATGGCCGAATTTTGATCTGGTGTAAGGTTATCTGTCACTTTCCCATCCCCATTTAATCCAAACCACCATACATCCCGGTCACCTTGGCGACCACTTGTTCGGCACTTGGCACGGTCATGGCTTCCAGCGCAGGGCTAAAAGGTACCGGCACATCAGGTGCCGCAAGCCGCATAACCGGTGCGTCGAGATAATCGAAAGCAAGCTCGCCAATGGTAGCCGCAATTTCACCGGTGATGCCAAATGATTGGTAGCCGCCATCCAGCACTAAGGCCCGGCCGGTCTTCTGAACCGAGGCGACAATAGTTTCGACATCGAGCGGCGCCAGGGTGCGAAGATCAACCACTTCGGCGCTAACATTTTTGACTTGAAGGTGCTCGGCTGCCGCCAGTGCTGTATGCACCGATCTGGCAACCGCGTAGATCGAAACGTCGGCACCTTCGCGTTTTACTTCAGCCGATCCCAGCGGGATGATATGCTCACCTTCCGGCACCTGCTCTTTCAAATTATACGTCATGCGGTCTTCCATGAAGATGACCGGATTGTTGTCCCTGACGGCTGCTTTAAATAATCCCTTGGCATCACTGGCTGAGCTTGGCATGACGACTTTTAATCCCGGAATATGGGCCAGCCAGCCATGCAGGCTTTGCGAATGCTGGGGTCCAAGATTGCCACCAACGCCAATACCGGTTCGCAAAACCAGCGGCACATTGAAGCCTCCTGCCGACATGTAATGAACTTTGGCCGCCTGATTGACTAATTGATCCATCACCAGCGTGAGAAAATCACCAAACATTACTTCGACGATTGGCCGAGAGCCTGCCATCGCTGCCCCAACGGCAAGTCCGAAGATGGCGGATTCTGAAATCGGCGTATCAATGACGCGATCTGCACCGAAAGTTTCAAATAATCCTTCGGTTTGTTTAAACACGCCACCCGCCGCACCGACATCTTCACCGATTAAAATGACATTTTGATCGCTCTCCATTTCTTCGAACATCGCCTCAAGCACGGCGTCTTTGAGCGTGAGGTTTCGATCCGTTTGTTGAGAGTCAGGCGGCATAGATATGCCTCGCTAAATCATCGGCGTCCGGCTCTGGCATCTTTTTGGCCTGATTGGCAGCGGCAATAACCGTCACTTTAATTTTGGCATCAAGCTCGTCAAGTTCTGCTTGCTTGATCTTTTTCCCGGCGACCAACATATCGGCCAATTTTGGAATTGGATCGCGGGACAGCCACAGCTCGCGTTCTTCATCGTCTTTATATTCTTGTTTATCACCGACATGATGGCCAGAATACCGGTAGGTATCGAAAATTAGGAAACTCGGCCCGTCACCGTTGCGTGCCCGGGTGACGGCTTTCGACACTGCTTCATGAACCGCTAAGACATCCATGCCGTCGGCTTTTTCAGACGGGATATCAAATGCTTCGCCGCGCTTGGCATAGGGCCGGCCGGCAGTGACATCATCGATCTCGGTAAACTCGCCATAGCCGTTATTTTCGCAGACGAACACTACCGGCAAGGACCACAGCGCTGCCATGTTGAGAGATTCAAACAAGATACCTTGATTAAGCACGCCGTCACCAAAAAAGCTAACAGCCACCTGACCGGTGCCCCGAAGCTTTGCTGATAGCGCTGCCCCGGTGGCCAAGGGCACGGAACCGCCGACAATACCATTGGTGCCCAAATTGAAGGTTGCCGGATCATAGATGTGCATCGAGCCTCCCCGGCCCATGCCGTAGCCAGAACGCCGCCCGATAATCTCGGCGAACAATCGGTCAAGCTCGCTGCCTTTGGCGATGCAATGACCGTGGCCACGATGGTGACTGGCAATATAGTCGTCTGAGTTTAATGCCGCGCAGGCGCCAACACCGACCGCTTCCTGTCCGGAATAAAGATGCACCAGTCCGGGCGCCAAACCGGCATTATGCATCTTGCGCACTTCTTCCTCGAAGGCGCGTATCGTGACCATGCCCCGATAGAATTCGAGCAGTTTGTCTTTGGTCAGCACATTAGCCCCCACTCTAAGCTGCGCGCAGTTTACGGGTCTCGTCTTCGTTAATCGTCTGCGTTTTTGGATCGATGTCAACTTTATAAATTTCCCGGGCAGCCTTGATGCTGACCAGCTCATTAATGACATCTTCCAGCACCATCTCGGGATCCCGCTCGGCCGGATCACCAACCCCGCCGCCGCCGGAGGATTGCTTGATGATAATGTCGCCTTCCTTGATATCAACCATGCGGTGCGGTTTCACTCTGATCCGCTCATCACCGCGATCGATATAGGTCCGGCAGACCGGTGACGGATTGCCGCCCTGGGCGCCGAAGCCTTGAACCACATCACCATCGGAGCTGCCGGTCGCCATTTGACCGTCACTGCCTTCATTGACCGCTTCCCAATGAATGCCGGGGCCACCGCGCCAGCGTCCTTCACCGGTAAAATCCTCAACCATTTCGTATTTGAGAATCCGCCACGGCAAACGCGCTTCCATTTCTTCCATGTCGCCCCGGTTAATCGCACCCATGGCGGTCAGCGAGGTCACGCCCTGGTAACCATCATAGCCCCAGACCGCACCGGCACTGCCGTCGTAATCAAACGAAGTCCGCACATAGCGCTCGTTGGTGCGGGGATCAACGCCGAAAGTATAGTCACCCCGGTGTTTGCCCCAGGCGGCAATCGCCCGGTCCGGTCTTGCCTTGGAAAGCGCATCCAGTACCGCTTCCATAATTTGATTACCCATATTGACCGGCGAGGCGCCAACCGTTGCCGGATATTCGCAGTTTACCACCGAGCCCAACGGCGCCTTGATATCAATTGCCCGCATGGTGCCGGCATTATGATAATCGGACAATGCCGGATCAAAGGTCATAATAGCCGCGCCACTGGCACAGCCATAGGTCGCCGCATAGACGCAATTGACAAATCCGGTGCGCTGTTTGTCGGAATCCTCAAAATCGATAGTCATTTGATCACCGTCGATAGTGACTTTGACTCTGATCCAGACATGTTCATCCAAAGTGGTGCCGTCGTCATCGGTGGCGGCTTCGGCGGTGTACTCACCATCCGGAATTTTGGCGATCTCGGCCCGCACAGCTCGTTCAGTCCGGTCGAACATTTCCTCGACGCAGGCCAGCACCGTATCCCGGCCAAAATTGTCCAACAGATCGGTCACCCGTTCTTCGCATACTTTGGTCGAGGCGATCATCGCGTAGTTATCGATCTTGACGCCCTCGGCAAACCGCACATTGTTCCAGATAAGTTCGAAAATTTCGGTTTGCTCGACGCCGGCCTTAACAACGCGGGTCGGCGGGATACAAATGCCTTCGGCGTGAATGTCATGGCCGTTCGGGAAATAACCACCGGGAAAGGAACCGCCGGTGTCCTGCTGGTGGGCCCGGGTCATGGTAAAAAACAACAGCTCATCGTTATAGAAAATCGGCCGGAAAAAAGCCCAATCAGGTAAATGGTTGGCATGGCCGCCGTGATAGGGGTCGTTCGATAAAAAGACGTCTCCTGGCGCCATATCATCGGGATATTTTGCCACCAGATCCCGGACCGGGAATTCACCGCCAAGGAATTGAACCGGTAACCCCACCGGTACAGCGATGGTGGAACCGTCGGCACCCCAAAGCCCGCAGGAGACATCGTGTAATTGGCTAATCAGCATGTTCTGACAGGTCCGGTCAATGATGTGGCGCATCTCTTTGGTCGCCGTTTGCATCGAATGCCAGATCGTCGAGATCGTCGTCGGATCAAGTTTAATATCGCTCATCAGCTTTCTCCTTTCCGGGTCAAAACGTAGTTCTTATTGGCATTCACCAGACAATCATAATTTTCCGGAATGACCACGGTTGTTGTCGTTTCTTCGATGATCGCCGGTCCTGGAATTTCATTGGCTGCTGTAAGTTTGCTGCCATCATAAACCTGAACATCGATAAATTCCTCACCGAAGTAGCACTGGCGAATAAGTTTTTTAGCTGCCCCTGCATCCGGCCCGCCACTTGAAATCTCTGGCAATTGGAACGGCGCGTTGGGCGTTGTTGCTTTAACCCGGAGGGTCAGCAATTCAACGCCTTTCCACGGCATCTGAAAGGTGAAAAGCTCGAAATGCTTGGCGCCAAAGCCCTCGGCGGCATTAGCTAAGCTCTCGGCGGTGAAATCACCTCCTTCAACATCGACTTCAACTTCATGGAACTGGCCGATATAGCGCATATCAATGGTGCGGCGAAACTTGACGAGATCTTTTTTAACGCCAATTTTTTCAAACGCCGCCAACGCCTCTGCTTCCATTTCCTGGTAAAGGGCGGCGATTTCACTTGGCTCGGCGGCATCAACCCGGCGGACGTGTGAGCGCGCATAATCCTCGCCGATATCCATCGCGTACATGCCAAAGGCACTATAGAGCGACGCTACCGATGGAATAATAACCGACGGAATATTAAGCCGGTCAGCAATAAATCCGGCATGCACCGGGCCACCCCCACCACCACCGATCATCGTTGCCTGACGGACATCGTAGCCACGCTTGGTCGAAACCTTGATGATCTCATCCGCCATCGACATATTGGCGAGGGTGAATATCGAATGGGCGGCTTCAACCACATCCATTTCCAGCGATTTGGCGACCTTTTCGATAGCAGTTTTGGAGCGCTCGACATCGAGGTCAATATCACCGCCTAAGAAGAAGTCAGCCGATAACATACCCAAAACCAGATCGGCATCGGTAACCGTTGGTTCGTCGCCTTTGCCGAAGCAGGCCGGACCTGGATCGGCGCCGGCGCTTTCCGGGCCGACCCTGAGAAGACCGAGCGAATCGATACTCGCGATACTGCCGCCGCCGGTGCCGACACTTTCAATATCAACCATCCTGATGGCGACCCGCTGATCAGCGACCCAGCTTTCGCTGGTTGTCGGAATTTCACCGTGCCGCACAAGACCGACATCAAAACTGGTGCCGCCCATGTCGACCGATAACAACTGGTCTTTGCCCTCAATCTCGCCTAAGAACCGGGCACCGGACGGGGCGGCGGCGGGACCGGAATGCAGGAAGTAAACGGCGCGGTCGATACATTGATCAACCGATTGCACCAAACCATTCGCCAGCATCATCAGCAGTGAGCCGTTAAAGCCAGACTGTTTCAAACGTTCTTCCAGCCGGCGCAGGTAATTCGCCACGGCCGGGCCGACATAGGCGCCGACGGCTGTCGTGTTGAAGCGCTCGAACTCCCGCCAGACATGAATGGTCTCATGCGACGTTGTCACATACATATCCGGAGCAACACTTTTGACGATCTCCGCTGCCCGCCTTTCATTAGTGGGGTTGGCGTAAGAGTGGAGGAAGCAAACTGCTGCTGCTTCGACACCTTCAGCCTGTAATTTAGCGACGGCAGCGGCGGTTTCGTCATCGTTTAAGGGCTCTAATATCTCGCCAGTGTAAAGCGTCCGCTCGGGTACGCCGAGACGCAGGGAACGCGGTATCAGCGGGCGGTTCGGCGGGATAAACACATTAAATAAAGATATATGAAGCGGCTTGATGGCGCGGCGGATTTCCAGGAAGTCTCGAAAATTTTGGGTTGTCAGCATACCGGTTTTGGCACCCTTGCCGGTCAGCAGAACATTGGTCGCCAGCGTTGTGCCATGAATAAGCACGCCGATCGAGCCGAGAAATACTTCAATCGTTTCGCCGAATTCTTTTGCTGCCTTAGCAACGCCGTCCATGAAACCATCTGAAGGGTCGCTGGGGGTCGTTGGTGACTTAATCAATGAAAATTGACCGGTCGCCTCGTCGAGGACAAGACAGTCCGTAAAAGTTCCGCCAATATCGACGCATAAACGCTTGGGATTTGGTGCCATTTAATCTTTCCTCACATCTCGCAATAGGCAGTAATTATACAAGAAACAAATCTTGTATACAAGAATATTGTCGAATGATGCAGGTTTTTTTGGCTATGTCGCGAGCTCGGGAAATTTCCGGTTTAACGCCGAGATAAAATCAGAAATACCATCAGCACGAATACTGGAATGCTCCTTAAACGAGGCTTCTGCCGCAGCTGTATCCCGATCAAGGATCGCTTCAATGATATGAGAATGCTCTTGGTAGGGAATCGCAACCTGGTTAGGCGGTTCCATATAAACGCGGCGGTAGGGCATCATCCGGTTGCGAATGGAAAGCGCTTCTTCCTCTAAGAAACTGTTATGGCTGCCGGCATAGATGAGCTGGTGGAATTTTAGATCCATCAAATAATACTGCGTCCAATCATTGCTATCGACCAGCTTGGCCATTTTCGTATGGAGGGTTTTCAAGGTTGCCCGTTCATCATCCGACATCCGGCGGGCGGCTAGGCTGGCACACAAGCCTTCGAGCACGGCCAGTACTTCATACATATCAAAAATTTGCTGGATAGAGAACGTGGCGACAATCGCACTGCGCCGGGGCCGGGTCTCGACTAATCCGCCCGCGGCCAATTCGGCAATGGCTTCTCTGATCGGCGTTCGTGACACGTCGAAGCGCTTGGCAAGTTTTACTTCATCCAGTTTTTCACCCGGCGCCAATTTACCGGTGAGAATTTCCAGCTCCAGCGATTTGCTAATTTTTGCCGCTTGTTTTTCCAAAACTTGCCTCCGATGAATATCTTTTTAGTCGGGTTTATTCAGGCCGAGATCGAGTGGTGATAAATAAACAAGAATTCAATTATTGTATAATTAAATTTTGATCTTGCATAATTTTATTTCGGTTCAGGTGAATTCGATTGACTGGCTATATACCTTGTCGGCGCTTGAATCTAATTACACACGAGGGCGCTTGCGGTTGTGCCGGGGCCGGTCCAGGAGATTTGGCATTTCATGCCTGGGCTCAACTCCTTGATCTTAAATGGTGGAATTTTGATTTCGCGGCCCGAAGATGTCAGCTGGGTTGTTCGTGCGTCAAGATGTACAGCAACCGGCTTTCCCTTGCCTTTAAACAATAATAAAGCGTGTGGGCTCTTGCCTTTAGGTTTGATCTGGGCAAGTTCCGCTTTGAACGAGGTGTATTTGACTGGCTCCACAAAACTACCATCAGCTAGAGCATTTTTAGCCATTGCTTTGGCTGTCTCTGGAAGCGCGTAGATTTTTCTCACATACGCCAACATGTCTGGACCGCTCATCGGATTTTCGATACCGATTTTTTTGGCTTGAGCCTCGGCGATTAGCGTCGGATCTTTCATCGCGTCGATGAAAGCTTTTTGTAGGGCTTTCAATTGTGCCGGTTCCATATCTGGCGGTCCCATCAATGGCCGGTCCAGAACCTGACTGGCAAAGGCGATTTCCAAAGCTTGTTTGTCGGTTGCTGTTGCACCGGCCTGTCCGGCCAAGGCAACTTTCGGATAAACAGAGCTTTTGGTTGAGGCAGAATAGCGGAGGAGTGGGATTGCTTTTCCATTTTTGAGCAAGCCCGGGTAATAGCGCCGGTGTTCGGCATTTATCGTTACACCCGCTCCGGCAACACCTTGGGTTTTGCCCTTAGCATGGCGGAAAAGGCATCCTGATGCGACGGATAATCGCCGACATAGGTAATCTTGGTGCCAAGAATATTGTTAATCGCAGCGACAAATAATTTGTAAGCACCTCGCGAGTTGCTGACCCGAAGTGACTTTGTTTTCAAATCGGCCAGAGTTTTAATGCCGGTGTCTGGTCGAACAAAAAGATAGGTGTCGCCGGCTGAGTTGACGCTGCCAATATAAGTTAATTTAAGTGGATCGTATTTGACGGGAATTTTCAATTGCAGTGGCAGCCAGGGTCCGAGCGAGCCCGGCATGGCCAAATGGGTACCGTTCTTGGGTGCCCAATGTGCCAAAAAATCAAGCACCGTTGTGCCGATCCGCCCCGGCCTGGGCTTAAAGACAATCTTCGGATTACCGGGAATATGTTTTTGCATATGTTTGCCAGCAAGCTGTGCTGAGGCAAAAAAACCGCCCCCCGGAAACCCCATATGGATGGTGATGGAACGCCCCTTATAGAACTCTGCGACTGTCTCCGCCGTGGCCGGCGTGGAGCCTAACCAGGTCAAAAAGCCAAGAGCCGTTGCGATAATACGATTTCGAAATTTACCTTGCATGTTCTTCCTCCCGTCCGGCTGCTCAATATCGTCTTTTTGAAATAATTCTAATGAACTTTAATTGTCTTGACAATAATTGTCTAGGCAATTAATTTTAGATCATGACAGCAAAGCAGAAAAAATTGCGCAAATCCGGCGTAGATAACGATGACCTTATAGAGTTTTATAGCGGCGATGCGACGGCGCTAGGCGACAATGAATCTGTCGGCTATCTCATCAAGCTCGCCAATCAAGTCGTCATGCGCAATCTGGATACTGAACTTCAACCCTATGATTTGACCGCGCCGCAATGGGTGCCCTTATTGGTTATCTCAAAAGGCCGCGCTGATACGGTCGCTGGCTGTGCGCGCGAAATCGGTGTTGATACCGGCGCCATGACCCGCATGCTGGATCGGCTTGAGACAAAGGGATTCGTAACCCGAACGCGCAGTGCCGAAGATCGCCGGGTCGTCAATGTTACGCTCACCAAGGCAGGGCACGAGATTGTTAAACTGATCCCACCGACCATTTGTCATGTGCTTAACCGGCATCTCCGGGGATTTAGCGAAACGGAATTCGAGACTTTTAAGGATCTGCTGCGCCGGTTCCTGGCCAATGGGGAGCAAAGTTCACAAGAATAGAAAAAAAATATTCAGGAGGAGAAAATACCATGGATGCAGAAGTAAGAGATTATAGAACCGGCAGCCTCAAAGGTTTAAAGGCAACCGTCGAGGAAACCGACTATGAACGGCTTTTTCCGAAGGAGCGCTATATCGGTAAAGAATGGCTGCAAAAAGAATACGAGCTCTTATGGCCGCGGGTATGGCAATGGGCCTGCCGCGAAGAAGAAATCCCCAATGTCGGCGACTTTTATGAGTACCGTATCGGTGATCAATCATTCCTGATTGTCCGCAATAAGGAAAACTCGCTGAAAGCCTATTACAACACCTGTATGCATCGGGGCGTCAGGCTGGCCGAAGGCTCTCAAAAATTTGGTGGTCCGGGCACTTTCAATGGCAACAAGGCACAGTTTGACGGCAGGATCACCTGTGTCTTTCATGGCTGGGCCTGGGGTTTGGACGGCGAGCTGGAACATTTGCCGGGGGCAACTGATTTTGGCCAAGGCATGGTTAAGCGGGAAGAAGTTTGTCTGCGCCAAGTTCAGGTCGATAGCTGGGCAGGTTTCATTTTTATTAATATGGATCCAGATGCCGAGCCGCTCTTGGATTATCTACATCCGGCGCCGGACAATTTGAAAGATTACCATATTGGCGAGATGCGCATCTCACGGCACTTCACAACGGTGCTGCCGTGCAATTGGAAATATTCTATCGATCAATTTCAGGAAGGCTACCACGTCTGGGCCACTCATGTGATGGACCTCAACAATGTCGGTGCGGTCTCGACCGGGCCGGGCGGCCGCCGGGTCGGCGAGAAAAAAGGTGACAAATATCCAGACCCGGATACGGTTGGCGCCATGACGGTCTATGAGCAGTTTGACCTCCATACCAATTTTTGGGAGCCCCATTGGCAGTTGACCACAGGCTTACCACCCGGCGTTAAATTGGGTGATTTGAGCGACGATGATTACCCAACGCCTCGAGAGTGGGCGCGCAAGGCCATTGAAACCATGGTCACCCAGAACCGGGTTGCGCAGTATGAGTTGGACTATTTCGACACGCTCGAAGAATTGCCGCTCGATATGATGGGTCCGGAATTCATGTTAAAACTTCGTCACGAAGCCTGTGCTGCCCGTGGCATTGACCTCTCACATTTGAAAGATAATCAGATGTTTGGCTTCCCGTGCGAGCACCGGCTGTTCCCGAACATGCTCGGCCCGGTTGCCGGCAACAGTTACGGCCTCTTCAGGTCGCGCCCGAACGGTGACGATCCGGACAGTATGATCTGGGATATGTACTTCATGTTCCGTTACGGCGAGGGTGAAGAGCCGCCAATCCATTACGAGTTTATTCCCGAATGGCAGAACTATCCGCGCGACCGCATGCCACCATCCTTTATGCAGGATTTCAAAATTACGCCCCTGTTCCAACAAGGTATGCATTCAGATGGCTTTCAGGGGCATCGCTATTGTTCACAGGAGCAAAACGTTATCCATACTCAGAAACTGCTCGATCAAATTATCGGTATGGAATAGATAGTGATGGCAATAATTAATCGACTGTCGATTAATTATTAAAATAAAGCGTCAAAAAACGCGTCAAGCTGATCTTGGATCTGATCCATATAGTCGGGCAGTATCAGCACGGTAGACGGAAACAAGACAATCAGGGCCAGGCGTACGAGATCGGCGCCAAAAAATGGCACGATACCCTTGAATATGGTGCTCAAAGAGACATCCGGCAGCATGGACTTCAAAACAAACACATTCATGCCGATGGGCGGCGTGATCTGGCCGATCTCGGCAACAACGACGATAACGATGCCGAACCAGATCAGGACGTTTTCCGGCGAGGTTGTGAACAAGACATCCAGTCCCAGGCCGGCAACGAGCGGGTAAAATACCGGCACCGTCAACAACACCAGTGCAAAGGCGCTAAAGACGCAGCCGAAGGCAATATAAAACAGCAGGATGATTGCCATAACGCCCATCGCTGACAAATCGAGACTTTGAATCCAGGTGAGCGTTTGGCCTGGCAGATCGGCGGTGTTGATAAAGGCCGAAAACAATTGGGCTCCGAAAATCACGAAAAACAACATCGCTGAAGTGCGGATGGATTGGAGCAGCGAATCTTGAAAGGCGGCAAATGTTAACAAGCGTCGGCCAAGCGCAAACAGTAGCGCGCCAACGGCCCCGATGGCGCCGGCTTCGACCGGAGTGACAAAGCCGATATAAATCCCGCCGAGCACAAACAGAAATAAAACAACAACCCCCCAACTTTTTTGAGCGAGCGAAATCGGTCTACCAGCGCTACCCGCTCGCCCCGGGGACCGAGCTCTGGCTTTAAGCGGGTCATGACGTCAATGACGATGAAATAGGTGGCGATTGAAATCAGACCGGGCACAATTCCGGCAATGAACAGCTTGCCGATATCTGAGTTGGTCAGGATGCCGTAGAAAACCAGCAAGACACTGGGTGGGATGAGGATGCCCAAAGTGCCGCCCGCGGCGATAGCACCGGTCGACAGGCCGTCATCATATTTATAGCGTCGCATGCTAGGCATGGCGACGGAAGCCATTGTCGTGGTGGTGACAATGGAGGAACCGCAAACCGCGGCGAACCCTCCGCAGGCGGCGACGGTAGCCTTGGCGAGACCACCCGGACGGTGTCCTATCCAGGCATTGGCGGTATCGTAAAGGTCCTCGGATAGTTTTGACCGGTAGACTAAATTACCCATCAGCAGAAAGAGCGGCAACAGTGCAAAGCCATAGGACATGGAGGCATCAAAAATCAATGTACCAGCCAGCGAGGCTGATGCCTCCAACCCGCGAAGATAGGCAAAACCTATAAATCCGGTCAGGAACATGGCGACGCCGAGATGGATACCGGCAAAGGCCAAACCGAGAAGTATTGCAAATCCGATGAGGCCGGCTTCCATTGCCCGATTTATTCCTGGGTGTCTTTGGTCTTAGAATGAGTTCGGGCCGAATAGTCCGGCCCGGTGCCGGTCAAATCACGGAACACGTGATTGACAAAAACGAAGATGGTAAAAAAACACATGGCCGCCATTAGGAAAGCAATTGGTGCCTGCTCAATCTCGAAATCCTCAGTCGTCACAAGATCCTCGGCGAGTCCAAAGCCATGGAATAGCAGTAAATACGAAAAAAGGATGAAGGTCAGCGCGGCGACGGCATTAACAACAATCTGCTGGATACGTCTGCCCTTCGGCCCAAGCAAACCAGCGGCGAGATCGACAACTAAATGCTCCCGGGAGGCGGTAACCAGAGGCATGCCCAAATAAATCATGATGCCCATCGCCAGGGTGATCATTTCATGAGCGCCCAGCAGCGGGGCGGCAAAGAAATAGCGGCCAATAACGTCAATGCAGGTGACGACCACCATCACGCATAACATAACATTTGCTGCCGCACCTAAAAAATTGCCAAGCCACCGAAATATCTGAGAGCGTTTTGGTGCGTTCCAGTGCTGGTCATCGAAATTCGCCAAAGGCGCTATTTACCCCCTTCAATTTTAGCCAATTCGCTGCGATAAAAGGCGACCGCTGCCATGCCGTCAATCCCCAGCTTGGCCGCGTCAGCAATCCATTTGGGTTCAATAACCGACCAACGCGTCTTCAAATCTTGAAGGGCTTTTGCCGGCAGCGGGATTTCTGAGATACCTGCCGCCTTTGCTTGGTCCACTGAAGCTTTTTCGTTTTCGTCCCAGCCGGCAGAATAATCCCCGAACTTTTCGCCAGATATGCGCATGATCGCATCGCGTTGACCTTCTGTCAGACCATCGAATTTCTTTTTGTTGATCACCAAAAATATTGATGTGTTGCCGACACCACCCGGAATTGGCGTTGCGTATTTTACAAATCTGGAAAGCCTGAATTCCTTGATGCCGCCATAATTACTGAAAGTGCCGTCAACAACACCTCTGGAGAATTGCTCATAGGCAAAAGGTAAGGGAATGGTAACAACAGCAGAACCCATGAGTTTAGCCGGTTGAACCAGGGAGCCGGCGGCTAGAATTTTTAACGACCGAAATCCTCTGATCGACTTGATGGGTTTTTTGGAATTGAAAATCAGGGTCGGCGGTGGGCTGACAAGTCCAACAAGTTTAACGCCCTTGTATTCAGAAGGTTTGCCAAATTTTTGCACTGTCCGCCAAGCGGCGATGGAGGCCGCGCGTGAGGAGCGGGCGGCAAACGGTAATTCAGATACTCGGGCGGTAACGGTTTTCCTGCGGGTAAAATGGTGAATTCCCATGCCGGCATCGGCGACACCTGTCGAGACCATCCGAAGTTGGCGGTTGATGGGCGCCAGTGAGGAAGCGCTGAATTTTATTTTGATCGTGCCGTGGGTCGATTTCTCGATAGCCTCAGACCATGGTCTAACCACTTTGGTGAACATTGACGTGGTGCGGGGCAAATACAGATTGAACAGCAATTCGTTGGCGGCGCGAGCTGGACCGGCCTGCCTTTTTGCCTGACTAGAGTCTGCTGTTTTCGGGCAGTCGACGCCTTGGAAAAATCCAAGAATCTCTTTGCCATCAAGATTGCCGGACTTGTCACAATCCATGGTGTCGAAATTGCCAACCAGTGGCCCAGCCGCCTCGCTCCGCTCAATACGGTTATTATTGTTGGCATCACGCATTTTGGCCAAAGGTGGTAATTCAGGATCTGCTGCCTGCGCTGACGTAGCAATATCGACAACCGCAGCAAAACAAAATCCCAGCAATAATACTAATTTTGATAAAACACTCATGGCCTTAACTCACATAAGCCACGAGAGTGCCGGACTCTCGATCGAAACCAAGTGTGACATTTGTCTCTTCAGTTGGCAGTAAGCCGGCTTCCGCCGTTACTTCCATACCGTCAATCATGCCGATTTTATTGAAATTCTCCGCCGGCAGTTCGGACTTGGCGACCGGTACAGCATGAAAACCCACCTGACAGCAGGAATCGGGTGGATGGTCGACAATCGCTATCACGGCATCCGCGAGCTGTTGGCGAATTTGAGAAATAGCCGGCAGCGCATTCTCCTTAACGGTTAAGCGCCGACCGAATTCTAGATCAGGCATGTTCCCATACTCCTCAGTCGTGCTGTTTTTTAGCCGCGATCTCTCCTTTAGTCATGCCGGTTGGATTGTCACCAAAAGCCGGTCCGGCGGGAAGATCAGGGATTTCAGCACCGTTTTTATGAATATAAGCCTCTTCACCGTTAACAATCAAATGAGCGCGGAGTGGCGTATTATTGCGCGCCACGTCTGAAGCGTAACAACCATCTTCCGCATGTTTCAGCAACTCGACTAATTTTTCTTTAGGTTCGTCTGACGCCATTTCTATATTGAAGATAATCCCCAACGCCGCCTGCTCCATTTCGGCGACGTTAAATTTGCGGCGATTGTCCCAAAGCACGGTCGCCTCTACTTCAAGCGCCGTAAAGTGGATTTCCAAAAAACCCGCGCTCTGAGTTAAATGGCTGGTCAGGCAGGCTGCTGCACCGGCGCAAAAATAGGCCATCGGCGACGGGGCCAAGCCACTCCCGCCACGTTCAACTGGTTCATCAATTTGAAAAGTGTGCCCCTCAGCGGTTGCCTCAAACAAGCGCTCCCGAATAACCCGCACTTTCGCCTTAGGCGCACCGACGGCAGGCCGCTCAGGATTTTCCTGCATCCGTGCGGTCGCTTTTTCGAAGATGTTTTTGACTTTGGACCAGTTAATTTCAACAGGATCAGACATGTGAGTGCTCCCTAAATCTGGTTAGGCGCTTTTACGTTCGAAACGGCGATTAAAGGCGGCGATGAAGTCGGTAATAGTATCAGCGCGGAGCGCGGTGTGGTCGCGGAAAATTTGATCAGCTAATTTTTCGTCCCGATTGCCAATCGCCGTGACAACTTTCTGGTGCTCCGCATAAGGAACACTAAGATCGTGTGGTTCTTCGTGAAAAATACGGCGATAGGGGGCCAGCCGCTTATTAAGGCCATTGATTTGGGCAGCCAGTATCTCGTTATGAGCGCCAAGGTGAACTAAATTGTGGAATTCTTTATTCAAGGCCGGGAAATTTTTTCGGTCACCCTTTTTGATAAGCCGACCAATTTCCGAATGCAGCGCCTCGAAATCTGTTCTTTCTTCTTCCGTCATTCGCCGGGCGGCTAGTCTGGCGCTAAGTCCTTCCAATTCAGCCAGCACTTCATACATCTGGATAACCTGATGGACGCTAATCTCGGCCACCACGGCGCTGCGATGGGGCTGCATTTCGACTAAGCCCGCCGAGGCAAGTTCAACCAAGGCTTCGCGCACTGGTGTCCGGGATGCGCTAAAACGTTGAGTTAATTGCGGTTCATCCAAGCGGTCGCCGGGCAACCGTACGCCGGAAATGATTTCGTGTTCCAGCACATCTCGAATATTATTTGCACGGGTTACCATCATAATTGTTCCCTATATATTATATTTTTTCTTGTAGACAGTATTATATAAATCGTCATACAATTCAATAAATTTCGTATATAATAATTGCAGGGTGGTGTTATGAGATTGTTTCCTCTCACTTTGGCTGTTGGGGTGTTGGCGCTGGTTGGTGTAACCACTGATGCGCTGGCTCAAGGTAAGCGCGGCGGTACTTTGCGGGTGGCCATGAACCGGACATTTAACGGCTTTGATACGGCTACCAATCCGACAGTGTTTCCCACTAAGCTCAATGTGCAGCGGACCATCTTCGAAGATTTATTCGGCCTCGACAAAAACGGCAAGATAATCCCTAAACTTGGCACCACATTAAAAATTTCACCTGATCAGAAAGTCTTTACTGTAACGCTGCGCAAAGGCGTTAAATTTTCCAATGATGAGCTGCTGACGGCGCGTGCTTATGTTGACCATTTTAAACGCGCTCTCAAAAGTCCGATGATCAATTTTATCCGCGGCCAAATTGGTCCGGTTAAAGAAGTTGTCGCTCTCGACGATCATACGGTTGAGTTCCGGATGTCACGGCCTCATGCCGGTTTTCGGGCCGCTCTCACCGGACCGTTTCAATTTTTTTGGGTGAGTGCGCCGGAGCATGCCAAAAGCATGGGCCCCTTCGTCGCCAAGCTGCCGGTTGGTACCGGGCCTTATATGCTGGAAAGCTGGGATCAGGGCGTTTCCTTAACCCTGGTGCGTAATCCCAATTACCGGCATCCGGAAAAACAATATCTCGATAAAATTGTCATGCCGCTGATAGCCCGAGAAGAGGCGCGCCTCAATGGGCTCAAGGCTCGCAATATTGATCTTTATATTACCAATTCCGGCAAGCTCGCTAAATTGGCTGAGAAGGACCCCGGTATCGAGGTGTTTGGCCAAATTGATCAGGGCTCCGGTATCGTCGCCTTCGATACCTCTAAACCACCCTTGGATGACATTCGGGTGCGTAAAGCTTTAGCCCATGCGGTTGACCGCAAAGTGGAAGTGCAAGCGGCCTTGGGTGGTGTTGGCGGCATATTGGCGACCGATTGGTTTGGACCTAAATCAAAATGGTATTGTGAGGGCAAAACCGGCTATCCGGAATACAATCCCGCCAAAGCCAAGGCGTTGCTCAAAGATTATGGTAAGCCGGTCAAATTCAAGCTTTCGGTGCTGACGTTTCCGGTCTTTATGACGGGGGCGCAGGTTTACCAGAGTTTTTGGAAACGAGTCGGCATCGATGTTGAAGTTGATCCCCGCACACCTGGCGCCTCTTGGGTGTTGCCGCTTTTGCGTGGCGGGTTCCAATCCTTTTTTCTAGGTATCGGTGGGGCGGTCGATCCGGGTTTCCAAGCGCAGAACCTGCATTCCAAAAGCGGCGGCAATTTCTTTAAATTCAGCCACCCGGAAGTCGATAAAGCGCTTGAAGCCACCTATCCGCCGTTTAAAGACGAGGCCAAGCGCAAAGCAGCTTTCTGCAACTATGTCAGCACGGTGCTTAAACATCAGCCGTTCTTGCTCCGCTATCACAACACATTTTATTCGGTCTCCCGTACCTATGTTAAGGGTCCGAAAATGCCGGTTTTCAAGATGAGCCGAATTCATGAAATGTGGCTCGATAAATGAAACCCCTATTAGACTTACCTTTTCTATCCCATGGTCACGCAACGCTGAGAGATGTTGAAGAGTCGGTACGGTTTTACCGTGACTTTTTGGGTCTCGATGTATTGAAAACCAGTAAACGCACGTTGGTCGCCCGGCTTGGCAGCAATACAGCAATCGTCGGCGTTACCATTGGCGAGAAAGGTCTAGCGAAAGCCCAACGGCCGTGGCTTCAAAATGCCCATTTTGGCTTTGATGTGGCGACCGGAGATGACGTCAAAGCGGCGCGAGAACTTTCCTTAGAACACCAAGCGAGTTTCAATATACAAAATGTTGGCGATCTGATTGAAAGTAATGAGGGGCACTCCTTTATGCTGCTCGATCAGGACGGCAATTACTGGGAAATCCTCGAAAACCCTGCTGGCGGTTATGCTGGCTTATTTGAAGGTGACTGCGATATCAGTCATGCGCTTCGTTCATTTTCGGAGGAGGATGCGGACCAGCGAACTTCGGTCTTAAAACCACGCCTCATGTCCCACCTGACCTGTGAAGTGATCGATTTGGAGAAGTCACACGCCTTCTATGAAGAGATGTTCGGTTTTGAAATGGTTCAACTGAGTCCCAAACGTCTGCTCGCCCGGCTCAATAGCGTTGCCGTCATTGATATTATTGAAACCGACACGACAGTGCGCGAGCACAAAATGCACAATCATATTGGCTTTGATGTCGCGGGTCCGGCGATTGTTGATGCGGCGCGTGAAATTATTGTCGAAAATCAGGAACGTTTTGGCTTTGAGGTTATCCACAAAACAAGCGGCAGCCACGGCAGTTACGGTTTTACGTTTTCAGACCTAGATAATAACGCGTGGCAAATCGAAGATTATCCGCGCGGCGGCTATTATTGGATGTTCGAACAGGGCGGCGATTTGGAAAACCCATTTCAGCCGAACATCGCCGGTGTCGGGGATTGGCACGACCTTATTGATCCGGATACCTACGAATATCATCACCAAATATAAAAGGGGAGAAGTAGTATGAAACAAGGATATAAACTCATCGTCTTAGGCGCCTCCGGCGCATTAATTGCGGCGAGCCCTGCAATGGCCCAATCGAAGGGTGGTACCTTGACCGTCGGCATGGACCGGCCGATGACGGGCTTCGATTCATCGATGAATCCACGGCCTGAATATAACCGGCGCAATGCCATGCTGCCGGTCTATGAAGATCTGTTTAGCCGCGGCAAAGACGGCAAACTGGTTCCGGTCCTTGGCCAATCGATGAAAAACTCACGAGATAATAAGACCTGGACGGTAACTTTACGCAAAGGCATTAAGTTCTCCAACGGTGAGCCGTTTACTGCTGATGCCTATGTCGTGCATTTCAAGCGCTACCAAGCCAGCAGGGCCTGGGGATTTCTGCGCGGTATGGTCGGACCGATTAAAGAGGTGGTGGCTATCGATCCTCATACAGTCGAATTTCGCATGCTGCGCCCGTTCCCGGCGTTTGATGCTATTGTCTCTAATCCGGTTTACCCAATGTGGGCCAATGCGCCAAAGCATTCTCAAAAAGTCGGCAAGGAACTTAATCGCCAGCCCGTCGGCACCGGACCCTATATGCTGGCAAATTGGACGCCTGGGGTCTCCATCACCTATGTTAAAAATCCGCATTACTGGAATCCCAAAAAACAACACCTCGACAAGATTGTCTTCAAAGTTATCAAAGGCGAGTTGCCGCGCTTAAACTCAGTAAAAAGTGGCGCCATTGATGTCATGCTGACCCGCGACGGCAAGACCGCCAATCAGGCCAAGCAGGCTGCCAATCTGCAGGTGATTACTGAGCTTGTTGGCGGTACGACCACCATCGAGTTCAATACCAGCCGGCCACCGCTTAATGATGTGCGCGTGCGGAAAGCCCTGGCTCACGCCGTCAACCGGCGCGCTGATCTCAAAGCGTCTAACGATGGTTTTGGTCTGCCGTCAACTGATTGGTTTGGCCCGGGCTCAAAATGGCATTGCGGTGGCAAAACCGGCTATCCGGAGTTTAATCCACGCAAAGCCAAAGGATTGCTGATGGCTTATGGCAAACCGGTGAAGTTCAAAATGGTCACCATGCCGATCAAGAATTTCATCGTTGGCGCCAAGCTCCACCGGACTTTCTGGAAGCGCATGGGCGTCGAGGTCGAGCTTAAAGTCGTGCCGCCGGGACCGGCTTATTTCCGGGCTGTGCGCTCCGGCAAGTTTGATGCGTGGCTGGTTGGTATATCCGAAGCCGTCGACCCGGGCCTTCAAGGGCAGGCGTTTTATTCCAAAAACCGCGGCAACAGCACCAAATCTAACTTTGCCGATGTCGATGCGGCGCTGGAAAAGGCTTGGCGCAGTTTTAAAGACGAGGCGACCCGCAAAGCAGCCTATTGCGACTATGTTAGCGCTGTCGTCAAACAGCAGCCGATTTTATTCCGCAGCCACAATAATTTCGCTTTGATTGCGGGTAAAAAAGTGAAAGGACTAAGCAAACCTAACTTAACCATCAGCCGTCTCCATGAGGCCTGGTTGGAACGTTAAACAAAGTCAGCTGAAGAAGTTGGCTCAACGTGAGAATTAGATGCTCAATTACATCCGTCGCAAACTGATACATCTGATTCCGATCACTTTTGCCGTGACGGCGTTGAGCTTCTTTTTCATTGACCTTTTGCCGGGAGATGTCGCCGATGCCATCGCCGGTGTCGGCACCGATAGCACGGTGATCGATGAGAAGGCTGTTCAGGCGATCCGCGAGGACTTAGGCCTCGATCAGCCGATTATCGTCCGTTATTTCTCTTGGTTGGGTAATGCCTTTAGTGGTGAGCTCGGAAAATCCTATCAAACTGGTCAGCGGGTATCCGATGCCATTGCCCTTAGATTGCCGGTCACTCTGCAGCTGCTGGTGATGGCCCAGTTCCTGGCTGTGATGTTTGCCATACCGGCTGGTATTTTGGCTGCGTATCGTGCAGGCAAAGTAACCGACCAAATTGTGACGACCTTTACCTTTGCCTTTCTGGCGGCACCCAGTTTTATCATCGCCATTATTCTCGCCTTTATTTTCGCCGTAATTTTAAACTGGTTCCCGGCAACTGGTTATGTGCCATTTTTAGACGACCCGCTCGGCAATCTACGTTCTTTCACATTACCGGCGCTGGCTTTGGCCCTGATCGAGTGGCCGATCCTCAGTCGCGTGCTGCGCAATGATTTAATCGAGACGCTGCAGGAGGATTTTATTTCACTGGCGAAAGCCAAGGGGCTCAGCAACGCCTATATTCTTTTACGCCATGCGCTGAGGCCGTCTTCCTTTACGCTAATCACAATTGTCGGCATTCAGCTTGGCAATCTCATCAGCGGGGCGGTCATTGTCGAAAGCATCTTTGCTTTGCCCGGCATTGGCTCATTGCTGGTCGACTCGATTCACGGTCGTGAAATACTAATGGTACAAGGTATTATCGTCCTGATGGCGATTGCCTATGTGACAATTAATTTGGCCGTGGACATTTTGTATGGCGCCCTTGATCCGAGGATCAGGCGATGACATCGGTACCCGCAAGCGCAACGCCATCCGGTCTGGATATGAGCCCTAGCCAAAAATATAGCTTAGGCCTTGGACCGGCGTTTTGGCTGCCGATAATTTGGATGGGAGCCCTGCTGATTACGGTCGTGTTGGCCGATATCTTGCCCATACACGATCCCACCGAAAGCGACTTCACCGCCCTCAAAGCGCGTCCGGGTTTTGAGTTCTGGCTCGGAACCGACGTCTTGGGGCGGGATATTTTTTCACGCGTGATCCATGGTGCTAGAATTTCACTAACTGTGGGATTTTTTGCCCCCGTATTCGGCATGATCATCGGTCTCTTCTTTGGTATGTTGGCCGGGTATTATCGAGGCGCGCTGGAATCGACCATCGTCAGTATCACCGACATTATTTTGGCCTTTCCAAATATCGTTTTAGCGATGTGCATTCTGTTTTTCGCCGGCGCCACTATGATCAACTTAATTATCGTACTTTCAATAACCTCCATCCCGGCGAATACGCGGATCGCTCGGGCATCGACGCTGGTATTTGCGGGGCGGGAGTTTGTCATGGCAGCGCGTTCACAAGGCGCCTCGAATTTAAGAATTTTATGGCATGAAATATTACCCAATATAGTGTTGCCGCAATTGGCTTACATTCTGTCGTTCATGTCGATTGTCATTATGATCGAAGGATCGCTGGCGTTTTTGGGTGTTGGCATTCCGCCGCCAACCCCGACATTGGGCGGCATGATCGCGCAAGGCTTTCCCGATATTAACACCGACCCACACATTACATTTTTGCCGGCACTGATTTTGTTTCTAACTGTGCTGTCACTCAATCTGATCGGTGACCAGCTGCGCAAAAAATTTACTGTTCGCGAAAGCGCTCTCTAGTTTGAGTTCATTTGAAAGGAAGAATTATGGATCAATTGGAAATACTGACGATCAAAGACGCCTGTCAGTCGGTATCGCTGCGCTTCGGCCGACTGCAGGATGATCGGCGGTATGTGGATCTACCTGAATTAATGACGCCAGACGGGACCTATACACGCCTAGGTGAAGAATTGGCGATTGCGGATTTTATTGCCTGGGTTAAAACAATGCCGCCCAACAACACGCGTCATTTTGTGACCTCGACAGAGATCGACATAGTAGATAATAATACAGCCACAGGGCTCACTTATTACACGCTTTATCTTTACGGCGGCGATGAGGAGCCCCCCTATCCCTTGGAAGGCCCGTTTGTGGTTGGCGAATATCGCGAAGAATTTGCCCGTACCGCTGATGGCTGGAAAATAAAATCCCGCGAAGCACGAATTATCTTCCGCAAGCAAAAATAAAGGGGTGGATGTGTTTAACCACACAACTTTTATGTCCGCTTTTGGTGGTGGTCTCAATTGATCGACGCAACACTTTATCTTAAACGAAAAGATGGAGTGTT
>CAJWAR010000058.1 GCA_913020445.1 uncultured Rhodospirillaceae bacterium | reverse complement strand
TCGCTGAGGGGCCGCATATATTGCCCCTCAATCGCCGGGCGCTTGCCTCCGCAACCTTGGCTCCGCCGCATTAGCGGCGACCCGCAGTCGCGGGCTTAAAGAAAATTTTAAAAGTGAACTACAATGTCCCATTGATCGCGTAATCGAGCACCCGGACGACTTGGGCCGGGCTTTCAGCGACGGCCAGCGCTGCGGCGTCGACTTCTTTTAAGGCATGGGTGAGATCTTCGGCGTGCAGCACAATGATCGGCTTGCCGAGGGCAGCCGCCATGCCGGCATCAAAGGCAGCGTTCCATTGGCGGTATTTGTCACCGAACTTGACCACCACGACATCTGATTTTTCGATCAGTGTCCGGGTACGGATGGCGTTCACTTGCGCGCCTTTATGATCCTTCCAAAAAGGTTTGTCTTCGCCGCCCAATATCTCGACGCCGCAATCATCACTGGCTTCGTGATTGGTCACCGGCGCCACAATTTGCACCGGCAGGTCTTTGGCAGCGCAGCCATCTTTAATCTGTTCCCGCCAGTCGCTGTGGATTTCACCTGAAAGATAAACGGTCCAGTTGCCGGTCGCCATTTTTGTCGCCATAATTGTTGTCTCCTGATCGAAATTATCGGTATTTTCTCAAGTTTTGCCGGTCGAACCCGCACGGCGCAAGCTAATTTTAAACCATAAACCGGGTGTTAAGCATTGGCCGCTAGCTTATAGGCAGCATTGTATTCAGAATTTGGCTATGCAAGCCTGTTAATTGTGATGGAGCAGCGTGGATTATCTGATGGATTTTACCATCAACAAAATATCCGATGATGTTTACGAAATACTGTTTGAAGATAATCGGATCGAAATTACGGCCGAGGATCTAGAGCACCTTCATTCTCAGCTATCGGCAATTCTGCGCCCGGAAACGGTGGCCGAAAAACGCAATCGCCATAAAGAATTGTTAGATAATCTTACCCGCGCCAACGACAATGGCATCCAGTCGCTGTTGCATCTCGCCGATCATGATGATGTGGTTATTCTGCTGGAAACCGCCGAACAGGATGAAACGCTGAAGAAAAAGCTCTACAGCAATATGACCGAGAACGCGACCAAGATGTTCGTCGAAGATATGATGTTCATCATGCGCGAAGGGGTGCCAAACTATAAATTTGATGAGGCGATGACGCGCCTGACGCAAAAAGTCGACGAACTGACCAAAGACGGCACCCTAATTATTAAATCCTAACTAACGGGACAATAGAATTTACGCTGCCGCCGTGGCTTTCCGCTTGGTATTGGGCACATAGGCGATGGCGCAATGATCCGCACAATAAGGCTTGCTCGGTTCCGCTACTTTGCCGCAAAAGCGAAATTCCGGCGTACCCGGCTCACCGTTTGGCCAGGAACACATATTGGCTTTTAAGCTATCCAAGGTAATGACTTTACGATCCACTTTAGGGGTCGCCGGTTGACGGCGCATTGCCAGATCAAGCCGCCGCACCTTGCCGACAACAGCGTTTTTGGTAATACCAAGCTTGCGGCCGATTTCACTGGCCGATAGGCCTGTCGCCCATAATTTTGTGAGTTCTTCGACCCGTTCAGCGTTCCATTCGAAGCCATTTGCCATAATTTAAACCTCCGGTTTTTCCCGATTTAAATGTATTTTCGATGACTAACGATTGCTTTTCCGACCTCCTACCGGAGATTTCGGAGGTTCCCCCGGTCGAAAAAGTAATGCAATTGACCACCGTGGCCTACTATATTTAGGACTAGACTTGGTCGTCAACACAATATTTAGGGTTATCCACAAGATATTGAATCAAATTGGCCGATTTATCGGTAAATTGCCGTAAAAGAAGGTGGTTGGAGCAAAATTGGTTAGGTATTATTCGCTTGGAGGGCAACTTTCGATTGGTTTGGGGAAAATTAAATGGCGCTGGCTGGCGTTAAAGGTGGCATTTTATTCGGCATGGTTTTCCTGCTGAGCGCAATTGCAGCTGGGACGACACAGGCCGCTGATCCGTTTGAGAAAATAAAGCTGACGCCCTCAGCAAAGACCTATCTCGTCATCAAGGATATCAACGTCCGCCAGAAGCCTTTAACGAAATCAAAAAGGGTCGGCCGGTTTCGCAAACAATCTGTGGTCAAAGCGGTCGGTAAAGCCAAAGGTACGGAATGGATCGCCGTGCAAAAAGACGGCAAGAATTTTGGCTTCGTTTATGGCACCGCGCTGGTGCCGATGATTGATGGCAGGTTAACTGAGCCGATTAACGGTAATTTGACCGCCAAAACCATCGGCAAAATGAAATTACCACCCTGCCATTATCAGATTCAGTTTGAGGGCCGGGTAAAAGTCGAGGGTGATATGCAGGTCACATCCGACTATCAATTACCGGTGCAATGCGACTACAAAAAGAAAACAATAAAATTCACCGCCACCATGTTTATTACCGAACTGCCCTTTCTTGATAACCGCAAACCGGTCTATCAGATCAATGTTGACGTCCATGATATTCCGATGGAAGACGAAGATGTGTTTTCCTCAACCATTCTTTACCACTTCCTCAAAAAAGAAATTACCTTTGACAGCGTCAACAAAGAAGCGATGAGAAGCGCCGGCACAATTGCTAAAATGAAAGCATCAAGCGTTATCGAAGCGCTCAAAGGGGCGGTTGATATGGCGCATCGAAGCTGGGGACCAAAAATTTGGGCTGAACTGGCTAAAACAAAATATCAGTAGCCAACATAAGCCTTATTTGTTTCGAGCGATTGCCCGCCAGCCGATATCGCGGCGGCAAAAGCCCTGCTTCCAATCGATGGCATCAACCGCTTGATACGCTTTGCTTTGCGCTTCGGCTACATCCCGGCCCAACGCAGTCACACCGAGCACCCGTCCGCCACTGGCCAGTATTTTACCGTCTGCTGCCTTGGTGCCGGCATGAAAAACCGTGACGCCATCCACCGCATTGGCCTGATCCAGATTTTTAATCTCTGAGCCTTTGTCATAAGCGCCGGGGTAACCTTCGGCCGCCATGACAACAACCATGGCAGCTTCATCCCGCCATGTTAATTCGATCTGATCGAGCCGTCCGGTGGCCGCCGCATCCAACGCCTCAACCAAGTCAGAGCTTAGACGTGCCATCAAGACCTGACATTCAGGATCGCCAAACCGCACATTGAACTCAAGGGTTTTGGGCTTGCCGTCCTTGATCATCAAGCCGGCGAAGAGAACGCCTTTATATGGACAGCCCTCGGCAGCCATGCCGTCGATGGTCGGCTGGATAATGGTCGTCATAATTTCTTGCGCCAGCTCGGGTGTCACCACCGGCGCCGGTGAATAAGCACCCATGCCGCCGGTGTTGGGCCCCTGGTCGCCGTCATAGGCCGCTTTGTGATCCTGGGCGGAAATCAGTGGCAGCGCCTTGTCGCCATCCACCAGAGCAAAAAAGCTGGCTTCTTCACCGTCCAGAAATTCCTCGATGACAACTTCATCGCCGGCATCGCCAAACCTCTTTTGGTTCATCATCTGATCCAGCGCGTCGACGGCTTCTGCTTCGGTTTGGGAGAGGATAACACCTTTACCGGCGGCGAGCCCGCTTGCCTTGATGACAATCGGCGCGCCTCGTTGCTTAACATAAGCGACGGCTTCGTCATAATCGGTAAAGCGGCCATAAGCGGCGGTCGGAATATTATATTTGGCGAACAAATCTTTCATGAACGCCTTCGAGCCTTCAAGTTCGGCCGCCGCCGCGCTCGGACCAAAAGCCTTGATGCCTTCGGCAGCCAAAGCGTCGGCCAATCCCAATACCAGCGGGGCTTCCGGGCCGACAATAACCAAATCAACAGCTTGGCCTTTGGCGAAGGCAACCAGTCCGTCAACATCCTCAGCCGACACTGCAACGCATTCAGCGACATCGGCAATTCCCGCATTACCGGGGGCGCAGTAAAGCTTGTCGCACTTAGGAGATTTAGCGATTGCCCAGCAAAGCGCATGCTCACGTCCACCGCCACCGACGACTAGAATATTCATTTAAATCCCCCGAAAAGTTGATTCTTGATCACACTGTACTCTGATGGTCTTGTAGCATAAATTAGCGGGAAGTCATGACTGATAATCTAAATGAAATAGAGCCAGAAAAATCGAGTGAAAATTTGGCGGGCGATAACCGGCCAATTTTCTCGGTCAGCGAAATATCGCAGAGCCTCAAACGAACGATTGAGGAAAGTTTTTCCCATGTGCGCGTGCGGGGTGAAATCTCCAGGCTGACAGTAGCGCGCTCCGGTCATATGTATTTAACGCTCAAAGATGAAAACGCGGTGCTGGATGGGGTGTGCTGGCGGGGCTCGGTGAGCCGGCTCGCGGTCTCGCCGGAAGACGGTATGGAAGTGATCGTTACCGGGCGGCTTTCGACCTATGCCGGTCGCTCAAGCTATCAGATTGTTATCGAGCAGATGGAAGTCGCCGGTGAAGGTGCGCTCCTGAAACTGCTTGAAGATCGCCGCAAAAAACTCCTGGCGGAGGGTTTGTTCGACGATGACCGCAAAAAGCCGCTGCCGTATTTGCCGGACTGCATTGGTGTCGTAACATCACCGACCGGTGCCGTTATCCGGGACATCCTCCATCGTCTGGCCGATCGCTTTCCGCGCCATGTTTTATTGTGGCCGTGTAATGTGCAAGGCGATGGCGCTGACCAGCAAATCGCCGCCGGCATTGAAGCGTTTAACCGGATACCAAAAGACGGAGTGGTGCCGCGGCCAGATTTGCTGATCGTTGCCAGGGGTGGCGGCAGTCTTGAAGACTTGTGGTCGTTCAACGAAGAAATTGTCGTCCGCGCCGCCGCCGCCAGCGATATTCCGCTGATCTCAGCGGTCGGCCATGAAACCGATACCACGCTGATCGATTTCGCCTCTGATCAGCGGGCGCCAACACCGACAGCCGCCGCCGAAATGGCGGTGCCGGTTCGAAGCGATCTCTTGGCCCAATTGGCCGATGACGGGGTGCGGCTCCAGCGCGCGATGAACCGGTCATTGGCAGATCACACCCGTGAGATAGAAGGTCTGGTGCGCGGCCTGCCAGACCCAAGACGCTTGGCCGAGGAAGCAACTCAACGGCTTGATGAGCGCAGTGAGCGGTTGCTTAATGCCAAAGGTATTTATTTTGACGGGCTCGCCTCGGATGTTGCAAAACTGGCTGCCGGTCTGGTCAGCCCGGCCCAGCAGATCCGCGCCAAGCAAAGCGAATTAGGTGGCAGTATCAGAGCCTGGCGACGGGCGCTGACGACTTTTGTTGATCAAAAATCCCATGATCTTGAGCGCGCCAGCCTCATGCTGGAAGGGCTTTCGTTTCAGCGCGTGTTGGATCGGGGCTTTACGCTGGTCACCGATGAACAAGGTCAGCCGGTGCTGTCAGCCGCCGCGACCGA
The DNA here is from genome assembly GCA_913020445.1 of uncultured Rhodospirillaceae bacterium. GTDB lineage: Bacteria > Pseudomonadota > Alphaproteobacteria > Rhodospirillales > UBA2165 > TMED23. Next base: position 19,437 of record CAJWAR010000058.1, on the reverse strand, counting down.
ATCCGGCATGGTCATCGGCGTGCAATTTAGAGATGGTGATATTGGCGCGGTGGTTTCTGATGGCGGCGGTCCAAAGCGGCAAAAGAAAAAGGCTGCAAAGACAACCAAAAATAAGACCAGAAAATCAGATGATGATGCGCAAGGGTCGTTGCTTTGACTAAGCGGTATCTGTCATATGTTCTGATTTTGCTGCTCGTCAGCCCAATTGCCTTTGCCGGCGAAGTAAAGCTATCCGGAGAGTTTACCCAAGGCGGGCTGATTGTCGGCTGGGCAACGCCCGGAACCTCGATCACACTTGATGGCAAACGGGTCAGCCAAGCCAAAGCGGGTGATTTCCTGCTGGGCTTTGCACGACGTGCCGCCAGCACGTCTCAACTGGAAATTCAATTTGCCGACGGCTCAACGGAACGGCGCAAGCTCACCATCAAGCAGCGCAGCTATGATATCCAACGTATCGATGGTTTACCGAAACGCAAAGTGACGCCAAGCGCTGAAGATTTGGCGCGGATAAAAAAAGAAATCGCGCTCATTTATCAAGCGCGCCAGACAAAAGTAGCTGAACCATTTTTTACGGTTGGCTTTGCCAATCCGGTTAAGGGCCGCATCAGCGGTGTCTATGGCTCGCAGCGTATTCTCAATGGCCAGAAACGACGACCCCATTACGGTCAGGATATTGCCGCACCAGAAGGGACGGCAATAGGCGCGGCATCAGCAGGTGTTGTTGTCTTCGCTCATCCCGGCATGTTTTTTAACGGCAAAACAGTGATCATCAATCACGGCCTGGGCTTGCGATCAAGTTATATTCATATGAATGCCGTCCGGGTCAAAGCGGGAGAGCGCGTATCCAAAGGTCAAATCATTGGCGAGGTTGGCCAGACCGGCCGCACCACCGGCCCGCATCTCCATTGGGGCTTAACGCTTAACGAAACCCAGCTTGACCCGGCACTTGTAATAATTAGGTGACAATAATTAAGTGCCTGGCACCTAATTAACTATTTCGGCAGATGTTCCTGGTCATGTGGCCAGCGGTTATGCACCCATAGCCATTGCTCCGGGCGCTGTTTGATCCAGTCGCCGAGCTGTTCGTTGACGGTTGCCATAAGCGTTTCGATGTCTTTGTGTTTGTCGCCACTATTCGGCAAATCGAGAGGCGGGTGAAGAGTAACCCGGAAATTGGCGCCGCCTAACCGCTCGACCTGGACCGGTATGACATGGCATTTGTAGCGATAAGCCAATTGGGCAAGGGCCGGCGCCGTCATCGCATCCTGGCCCAAAAAGGGCACCGAAATGCCATCGTTCATTTTTTGATCAACCAGCATCGCCAAGTGCTCACCCTTTTGGAGCGCGCGCAAAATATCTTTTGAGCCTTCAGCGCCTTTGGGAAATAATTTGCCGCCCATAGCTTCGCGGCCCTTTTGCACCAAGCGGTCAAAAAACGGATTGTTGGCGCGGCGATAAACCAGATGAATTGTCAGGCCGCGTTTGGTGCCGGCTAAGGGTGAGATTTCCCAATTGGCGATATGACCACCGAAAAACAAAGCCGGTGCACCATCTTCCAAATGGTCGAGATGTTCCAGGCCAATTACTTCAACCCGGCTGTTTTTCCGGTAGGGATCAAAACTGGCGAGATGAGGATGTTCGCCGGCGGTGCGGCCGAGATTATCCCACATGCGGAGGACAATATTTTCAATATCAGTTGTCGATAATTCGGGAAAGACCCGGGCGAGGCTGCGCCGTGCGTTATTGCTGACCCGTAATTTTGGGCCGATCATGCGGCCCATCCAGCCGCCGAGCGCTGATGCCCAGTCGACCGGCAGTGTAGTAAAAAAGGCATTTAAGGCCCAGGCGAGGGCCGCCTCAGTGGGATGCGCAATGGTTCTGCGAAACCAGTTTTTCATAAATTAGATGCTCAAAAACTTAAAGAAACGGCATTAGCAGACTGTCTAGCGCACTCGCATCGGTCCAGTCGAGCGTTACTGACACAATTGCCACATCTTTTTTATGCGCCGCCGGCAATCGGACGTGATCTTTGGCGGTGGTTACCAAGGTTGCACCTTCTTGTTTGGCGGTTGCGATCAGGTTGGCGATTTCATTTTCAGTGTAAGGATGATGGTCATCAAAGGCTTTGGCGCCGACGATATCACAGCCAATTTCGAGCAGGGTATTAAAGAATTTTTTGGGCCGGCCAATGCCGGCGAAGGCGTAGACTTTCTGATCTATAAGCGCTCCAGCTTGGCTATCTGGTTTAAGCCGTGCCGTGAAAGTATCAACCGGCGCTTGGTTAGAACTTTGGGCAATATCAATGAGGGTTGCGTGCAGATTAAACCGGTCCTCGCCGATGATGACGACCGCTTGGGCGCGGCTAAGCCCGACGGCCACACCTTCACGCAAGGGTCCCGCCGGGATAAGACGGCCATTGCCGAATCCGGTTTCGCCATCGACGACGATGATCGATAGATCTTTTTTAACGGATGGATTTTGAAAGCCATCATCCATGACAATAATTTCAGCCCCGGTCGTATGGGCTGCTTCAGCGCCGGATCGTCGTTCTCCACTGATCCAGGTCGGCGCGACCTCAGCTAACAGGAGAGGCTCATCACCGACATCTTTGGCCGTGTGGCTGGCGGGGTCGATCTGCAGCGGCCCGCTAAGCGAGCCGCCATAGCCGCGGCTTAAGAAATGGATGTTTTTGCCCTTCGCTTTCAGCGCCGCTCCGATAGATAGCGCCGTCGGCGTTTTGCCCTGACCGCCGGCGACCAGATTGCCGACGCAGATAATCGGTATTGGCGCCTGCCACGGCTCAGCACGGTCTTGGCGGACAGCGCCGGCAAGACCATAGATCCAACCAACTGGCGCCAACAGGGCAGACAGCATAGAGCCTCTTTGGTGGTACCAAAAATCAGGCGGCTGCATTTTCGCTATCCGCTAAACGGTGATCGAGAATGGTTTCAATCTCACCTGCCACCCGTTCGGTTACTTGTGACTGGGAATCGACAAAGGCGCGTCCTTGGCGGATCATGTGATCCTTTTTGGCCTCGTCCGTCAGCAAAAGTGACACCGCGTCACTAAGCTGGGCGGCATCATTCACCTGGAACGAGCACCCATCGCTAAGCATCTGCTCAGACATCCACTGAAAGTTTGCCATGTGCGGTCCGTGGATGACGGCACAATCTAGGCGGAGCGCTTCCAGCGGATTTTGCCCGCCGAGCGGCACCAGGGATTTACCCATAAAAGCAATATCGGTCAGCCGGAAAAACAGGCCCAGCTCGCCCATTGTATCGGCGATGTAAATATCGGTATCGGCGGTCAGAGGGCTATTTGTGCTCCGGAGCGCAAGATTAACATCCAGCCGCTGCAGTGCTTGAGCGATATCTTCGCCCCGTGTCGGGTGGCGCGGCACAATGACTGTCAGCAGGTCTGAGTAGGTGGCTTTTAACTGCTTGTGAACTTCAGCGATGATTTCTTCTTCGCCCGGGTGGGTGCTGGCGGCGAGCCAACACGGGCGATCACCCATCAAAGTTTTTAGCGACGCGAGCTCCTGGTCATCAGCCGGCAGAGCCGGTACGGCGAATTTCAGATTGCCAAGATTTTTTGACTGCTTTGAACCCAACTGGTTAAGCCGGTCAACATCTTCATCGGATTGACCCAAGCACACGGTAAATCCCTGCAACAAGGTTTTGATTAAGCTCCGTGCCCGTTGCCAGCCGGCAAAGGAATTGGGCGAGATGCGGCCATTGACTAGAACCATCGGGATGCCCCGCGATTGGGCTTCGGTAATCATGTTCGGCCAAAAATCACTCTCCGCCCAAAGCGAAATATCGGGCCGCCAATGATCTAAAAACCGCTTCACATAAGAGGGCCGGTCGACCGGAATATATTGATGAAACGCGCGGTCAGGCAGACGTTCCTGCATTAGTTTGGCCGAGGTCACGGTGCCGGTGGTCATCAACAGATGGCAGTTGGGACGGTCAGCCAGTAATTTATCGATCAAAGGCAGCAGTGACAGGCTCTCACCGACGCTCGCCGCATGCAGCCAATACAACGGACCTGCGGGGCGGGGCATATCAGACTTACCGAAGCGTTCGCCAAAACGGGCTGGGTCTTCTTTGCCGCGGGCTTTGCGTTGATTGAGAAAATAATGGATCAGCGGCGCACCCAAAATGGTCGTTAAGCGGTAAAGAGAAAGCATCATTGGCCGGCTTCCTCCGCTTCGGGTGTCACCTGACCACAAAGATCGTCCGCCTGTTTTGTCACTGCCGTGAGTGCCGATTCCAAATGAAGGCGGCTGGCTTCGAGCGCTACGTCATCGGCGTCAGGTGAAATTTCGATCGGCTCGCCCCAGACGAACACGCCGGTAGAAAATGGCGCCGGCAGGATAAACCGGTCCCAGCTGGAAAACATTTTCCAGGATTGCACTGAATAGCTTAACGGCAGAATTGGTACGCCAGCTAGTTTGGCAAGCGCAATGGCGCCCGAGCTTGCCCGCATACGGGGTCCTTTTGGCCCATCCGGCGTCATGCCAACATAGCCGCCGTCTTTCAAAGTACGCACCATGGCGCGAAGGGCTTCACTGCCGCCGCGTTTGGTCGAACCGGCAAAAGTATCAAAACCCAACCGATTGATGGTCTTGGCGATCAGTTGGCCATCCGCATGGCTGGAGATTAGCATCGAAAACGACGGCTGGTAAGGCCAGGCATAAGACATCATCATCAAGCGGCCATGCCAAAAACAGGTGATAAAGGTTTTTCCCTCGGCCAATAATTTTTCCGGGATATCTTTGTTTTCAATGCGCCAGCTTCCGGTCGCATGAATGAAGCGGATATAAAGACTGCCGAGCAGACAGGCGAATGATCGCAAAATATTATTGCGCGATATGGTTTTAATAAAAACGGGTGTCGCCATGATGGGTTACGCGCCGCCCGCGGCTGCCTGCACATCGTTAGCTGCCTGCTGTTGATCCTCATCCCGGAATTGCAGTTGATAAAGCCGCGCATAAATGCCGTCATGGGCAATCAGCTCAGTGTGCGACCCAGACTCGACCAATTTTCCTCGGTCAATGACATGGATCAGATCAGCATCCATCACCGTCGACAGACGATGGGCAATAACCAGCGTTGTCCGGCCCTGCATCAATTTGGTGAGGGCGGATTGGACATGGCGTTCAGATTCGGTATCCAAGGCTGAGGTGGCTTCATCCAACAACAGAATGGGGGCGTTTTTGAGCATCGCCCGGGCAATCGCCAAACGCTGGCGCTGGCCGCCGGAAACTTTGGTGCCACGCTCGCCGACATAAGTGTCATAGCCATCCGGCATCTCCATAATGAAATCATGCGCTGCCGCGTTTTTAGCCGCCTCAATTATCTCTTCTTCGGCAGCCTCGGGCCGGCCATAAGCGATATTGGCGCGAACGGTATCATCGAACAGCGTGATCTCCTGGCTGACCAAAGCCATGCAGCCGCGCAAACTTTCAAAAGTTGCATCCCGGACATCCGTGCCGTCGATGGTGATCCGGCCGTTACCCACATCATAAAAGCGTGGAATCAAATTAAGGATGGTTGATTTACCGGCACCAGACGGACCGACCAAAGCAACCGTCTTTCCAGCTGGCACCTCGAAGCTCATATCCGAGAGGGCAGCCTGATCGGTCACATAGGAAAAACGAACGTCTTCTAATTTAACGCCGCCGCCAGTGATCGTTAGCGCTTGCGCGTCCGGTTTTTCCTGAATTGTTGGTTCGCGGTCGAGGAGTTCGAAAAGTCTTTGGGCACCAGCGAGGCCTTCCTGCAACGTTGCATTTAAATTGGCCAAGCGTTTCATCGGCTCATAGGCCAGCAGCAACGCTGTAATAAAAGAAAAGAAAGAGCCGGGGTCCATAGAGTCGTGGATGACCCGAAAGCCGCCATAGGCAATGACCAAGGTGATCGCAACACCACCGAGGCTCTCCATAATTGGGCTGGCGAGGGACCGCACTCGGGCGGCTTTAAAGACCAGCGAAAAGACCCGCTCGGCAATGGCGCGGACGCGAGATTTTTCGTACTCTTCCATGCCATAGGATTTAACCACCCGCGCCCCTTGAAAGGTTTGCTCCAGCAATGTGGTGAATTGGCCCATTTCTTCCTGAGTGTTGACGGTGACTTTGCGCATACGTTTGCCCAGTCGCGCAATTGGAATAACAGCGATCGGAAAAACGACAAAGGCAATGAGACCCAGCTGCCAGTCCTGCCAGAACATCACGCCGACCAAGCCGATGAGTGACAAGAAATCCTTACCCAGGCCGGTGAGCGCGTTCGAGACCGCAGCGCGCATCATATTGATATCGATGGTAAAGCGGGAAATTAGATTGCCGGTCGGCATGTCGTGAAAAAAGCCCAGCTCCATCCGCATTAAATGAGCGTAAAGCCGATGTTGAGTATCGGTGATGATGCGTTGGCCGACATAGCTCATCAACACCGACTGGCCATAATTAGCCAGACCCTTAATGGCAAAGGTAACAAAAACAGCGCCAGATATCAGCCACAGCAGCTCTTCATTTTTAGCGAAAAAGACGTCGTTGATGACGGGCTTCATGAGCCAGGCACTGGCAGCCGTCGCCGCCGCCACTAACGCCATGCAGATAATCGCCGCGACGATCCAGCCGACATAGGGCCGAATGCTTTCCCGCGCCAAACGTGACATTAAGGCGGCTGTTGTGTTGCTTTGCGTTTTATCGCTCAAAGTATTGAATTCCCTATAAATATGGCGGAACCGGGCCGCCGATATCTAATTTGCCGGAACATAGCACGGGAATTGATAAAAAGTCACTTAACAGCCGCAAATTAATGAAATTCGCCGGTAAATCTATTTTACCGATTATTACATGGCGCAGGTGCGGAAGCCGGCGAAAATATCGTTCCGGTATGGCTGGAAGAAGTTCCGTTGCGTGTTGTAAGCGAAACGCCGGCGCGTCCCCCAGGATCCCCCTTTCAGCACCTGGCGATAACCGAACCAAGGGGCGGAGTATTCCTTGTAGGGAAAATCGATCACATATCCGGGGAAAGGATAAAACGGAGATGCCGTCCATTCCCAGACATTGCCGATCATCTGGCGGCAGCCAAAGGCGCTGTCACCCTCGGCGAACGCACCGACGTCGGCGCAGCCGTTCAACTTGGCATCGAGGTTGGCCAGTTCAGGCTCAGGTTCTTTATCGCCCCAGGGATAGCGTCGCTTGACGTCCCCAATACCGCCCCCGCTGGGCTCAGAACTGGCTGCCAGTTCCCATTCCGCCTCGCTGGGCAGCCGCCGATTAGCCCACGTGCAAAATGCCTCAGCTTCATACCAGGTAATGTGGACGGCCGGCTCATGCGGTTCCATCGGCACAATTTTATCGAAATGACGGCGCAGCCAGCCACCATCGCCGCGCTGCCAATAAATCGGGTGCTGGGCACCGCTCTTGGTCCGCCAAATCCAACCTTGCGGGCTCCAAATACCCTGCGCCAGATAACCGCCATCGTCGATGAAAGCAGCAAATTCAGCGTTGGTCACTGCGGCGCGGGCGATCTTGAAAGGTGCCACTATCGACATCGTGGCCCCATTTTTCGTTGTCGAAGGCGAAATGGGCTTTCGGATCGGCACCCAATTTAAACATACCGCCCGGAACGTCGACGTCGCCGGGCAGCGGGCCCGCGCCATTTCCGTTCGTTACCGAGCCGGCAAATTCGGGTTCCGCATAGCCCAGCGTCTGGCGCATGTAGGTGAAGGCCTCGCAATGCATGTCGGAATGGATCACCGCGAGTAGATGAAGATAGGTTTCCTGGGCGTCGGGCTGGCTGGAGACAAGACGTTCAAGCACCGCATCCTTCACCCTTTCCATATAGTCCAGTGTTCCCTGACGATCAGGCATATCGAGATGCCAGCGGTCGTCGTGATCGACGGCGAAGGAATTATATAAATTGTCGCCATTTTCGATCATTGGCTCCCGTGTCGCGTCCAACACGCGAAGCAGAAATATATCGTAGAAAAAGGCGCAGTGACCCAGTTCCCAGCGGAAAGGATTGACGATCTCTGCCAGTGGCACGGTAAGCTGTTCATCGTCTAAATCGGCGACACAAGCCAAGGTGCGGTCGTAGGCGTCCTCGACCATCACGGCAAGTTGCGCGGCCGGCATTTCAAAATGTTTGTCGGCAAGAATTTCCATCTGACTTTCCCCGTTTTTCTTCGCGCCGAGGGGCCAAATAACCGGTTGAAGATCGGCGGCAGGACCGTCGGCTCGTAAAGACAGATAAAAAACTAAACCCGGAGTGCGCAGATAACTTTGATATAGATCAATTTATACCCTTAGCCCGCCGGAATAATCGGCAATAATATAAAGCCCGGCTGGTCGGCATCGATATGCAAGGTCGTTGTGCCGCCGAAAATATCGGCTGGCCGGTCGCGGGGATCATTGTGCAGGAACGGACCGCAGCCTTTAAGCTCATTTTTAAAGTTGGAGAGATAGCCGCCGCTCTCACCTTCATATTCATAATCATTACCGCGCAATGTCAGACCGATTTTATAGCCAGCAGGAAGAGCAATCGAGGTCGGCCAAATCTCAATAGCTAAATCGACGCGTTCACCCGGCGTGAGCGGCCACTTCTCGTCGTGACTATGATAGGGGCGGTAAGGCTCGGATAGCGCGCCGTCAAGTTTCCGGTGTGAGGCGCGGAGCCAGCCCTGGCCAATCGGTGTGTGCGGATCAATCGCCCCTTGAAAGACAACTTCCTCGCCGTCTCCGTCAAACACCCGAAGCACGGCAAAGATATCGGCATCTTCGGTCGAGGTTGAAATGCTGATTTTTAGCGCCGACGGCCCGGTGATTTCCGTTGCCTCGCCTAACGGTTCGCTCAAGAAAGTTACGCCCTTGCCCGTCGCATCGTAGTTAATCTCTTGCGCGTTCATTGGCGGTGTGGTCGTCAAAGACATATTGCTTGGGTCGAGATAGTATTCCGTCCAGATGGTGCGGGGGATCGGCCAGTCTGCTTCAAAGCGTTGCTCGAAGCGGTCCGGATGGCGGACTTGTAATTGTACTTTCGGCTGCTCGGCCCAGCCATTGTCTTCGCCTTTTAAAAAGTGATCGAAAAAGCGCTTTTGTAAGCTTACGCCGTAATCGGTGTAAAACTCCGTCCAATGTTCAATGCCATGAACCTCAAGCCATTTATTTTCAGAAGCCGCCCGCACATAGCCTTCGAAATTGCCGCGGGGATGCAGCCCTTGACCGCCCCAATTGGCGGCTGACAGCAGCGGCGTTGTTACTTTATCCCAGATTGGAGAACGGGCCTTATGATAGTCATCATCCAGCGGGTGCTCATATATTTGATCGCCGAAGGCGCAGCGCCCTGCCGCCAGCTCGTCCTCAGTCATGGTGACGTCGCCGCAGGCTGGTGCCCCGGTGACAACACTTTTGGGGCCGTTATCTCCCAAGCCATACTGTACGGTCTTAACTTGCATATCGTACCAATTGTCCCAAAACGTCGACAGAATGCCGCCGTGATGGGTCATATCGCGATACCAATCGGCGGCCCCTTCCCAGATACACATGGCGGCCAGATGGGGCGGCTGCAGGGTCGCAACATGCCACTGATTAATGCCGTAGTACGAAATACCGTTGAGACCGACCTTGCCGTTGGACCAGGGCTGAACACCGGCCCATTCGATGCAGTCGTGCTGGTCTTTGGTTTCGCGGGGTGAAAAAGGATCGACGAAACCGGGCGAGGCACCACAGCCGCGTGAGTCTATGCGCAAGCAAATATAGCCGTCCGGTACCCATTTTTCAGGGTCAGCGAGTTCCCAGGCCTGATAGAGATTGCTCGAGCCCGCGGTGACATCGGGGTGCAGTTCGGCCATGCGGTCCCAAGCCGACGGATAGCCCTCCTGAAACGACAAGCCTTTGGCGTAAGGTCCATAGGTTAAAATAACCGGGTACTGGCCATCTTCAACGGGATGGAAGATATCGGCGCGCAACACCAAGCCATCGTCCATCTCGATCGGAAAATCCCAATCGATTTTCATGTTGTCGCGAATTTCAGAGGTTGCGGCCAAGTGCGCTACTTACCAGCCAGGGTCATACCGTCAATGCGCAATGTTGGTGCATCAATGCCGTAGCGGTATTCAAGATCATCAGCAGCGGTTAAATTCTTAAACATGTCTTTAAGATTGCCGGCAACGGTGATCTCGCTCACCGGATGAGCGAGCTCACCATTTTCAATCCAAAAACCGGCCGCCCCCCGGCTGTAATCACCGGTCAGCCCATTAATCCCCATGCCGATCAGCTCGGTAACATAAAGCCCGCTTTTGATATCACTCATGAGCTCCGCCGGTGACTGGCTGCCCGGCTCCAGATAAACATTGGTCGCCGACGGCGACGGCGGTGAGCCGGTACCGCGCGACGCATGCCCCGTGGTTTCCAAGCCCAATTGGCGCGAAGAACGGAGATCTAAAATCCAGGTTGTTAAAACACCGTCTTCAATGATTTTGCGCTTTTGATTGGCAACACCTTCGCCATCAAACGGTTTGGAGCGGAGACCGCGGGCGCGATGGGGGTCGTCATAAATTGTCATGCCGGCAGGAAATATCTGCTCACCCATTTTATCTTTGAGGAAGCTGGTTTCCCGCGCAATCGAAGAGCCGTTGATGGCGCTGGCGAGATGCATGACGATGCCGCGGGAAACGCGGGGATCATAGATGACCGGTACCTCGGCGGTTTCGGCCTTCTGTGGGTTCAAGCGTTTCACCGCTTTTTCACCGGCACTTTTGCCGATTTCTTCAGGGGTCATCATGTCATCGGCATATACCGCACCGGTGTAATCGTAATCCCTCTCCATGCCGGTGCCTTCACCAGCCAGCACCGAGGCGCTTAGCGAATAATGTGAGCCTGAATAAGTTTGGGCAAAGCCGTTGGTTGCAGCAACTGAAACTGTAGCCCGGCCCCAGCCCGCTTCGGCGCCCTCTGAATTGGTAATGCCGTCGATAGCGCGGGCGGTCTCTTCGGCGCGGTTGGCCCAATCGACCAAAGTTTCGGCAGAAGGTTCGCTCGGATCACAACTATCAACGTCGACAATTTCGGTTGCCAGTTGATCGGGTTCGGCCAATCCGCAATAGGGGTCTTCAGGGACGGATTTCGCCATGGCGACGACGCGCTCAACCAGCTCATCCAAGGCGTCTGCTCCAATATCAGAAGACGAGACAATCGCCTGTCGCTTGCCGACCAGCGCCCTCAGCCCGATATCGGCGCTTTCAGAACGCTCCAGCTTTTCCGGATTGCCGAGCCGTTGGGCGACGGCCAAAGACTGGCTTTCGATATGCACCGCATCGGCGGCATCGGCGCCTTTGGCTTTGGCCTTGGCAAGCAAGTCTTCGAGCAGATTGAGCATGTCTGAGCTATCGGTCATTCACTATGTTCCCAATTTTATTTCCAGATAGACTTACCTTCTCCGGGCAGTCCGAGGTTGTCCCACATGTCGGTGACCTTCTCAATCACTTCATCGTCCATCCGGATTTTAACGCCCCAGTCGCGCTTGGTTTCAGGCGGCAGTTTGTTGGTCGCGTCAAGGCCGATCTTGCCGCCGAGACTCGGCTCGGGCGAGGCGAAATCGAGGTAATCAATCGGCGTGCCTTCGATCATGGTGATGTCGCGGACCGGGTCCATACGGGTCGAGATTGCCCAGATGACATCCTCCCATTTGCGCACGTCAATATCGTCATCGACGACAATGACAAATTTAGTGTAGAGGAATTGGCGCAAATAAGACCACACTCCCATCATGATTCGCTTGGCATGGCCCGGATAGGCCTTTTTAATCGAAACCACCGCCACCCGATAAGAGCAGCCTTCCGGCGGCAGCCAGAAATCAACAACTTCCGGGAATTGCTGAATGAACAGCGGAATGAACAATTCGTTCAGTGCCTCGCCCATGACCGACGGTTCATCCGGTGGCCGACCAGTAAAGGTCGAGAGATAAATCGCGTCTTTCCGCATCGTTATGGCGCTGATGGTAAAAACCGGAAATTTCTCGACTGCGTTGTAATAGCCCGTGTGATCGCCATACGGCCCTTCATCCTGATAGTCATCCAGGGAGACATGCCCTTCGAGCACAATCTCCGCCTGGGCCGGCACTTTGAGTGGTACGGTTTTACACTCGACCAGTTCAACTTTCTGATTTCTTAACAGACCAGCAAACTGATATTCAGACATCGTGTCCGGCACCGGTGCGACAGCGGCCAAAATCATGCCCGGATCAGCACCGAGGACGACGGCAACCGACATTGGCTCAGACTGCTGAGCAAAATGCTGCGCGCCACCCCGGTGTTTTAGCCAGCGCATCAACGTGGTGTTTTTACCGGTGACCTGCATGCGGTAAATGCCGATATTGAAATTATCAGCCCCACCAATTTTATTGCTGTCGTCGCTGGCTTGGGTCACAACCAGCGGCCAGGTAATCAGCGGCGCCGGCTCATCCGGCCAGCAGGTCTGGATCGGCAAATTGGCGAGATCTATATCATCGCCTTCGAGCACAATATCCTGGCAAGGTGCCGACGAAACGGTTTTCGGCTTCATCGCCATCGCCGATTTGACGATCGGCAGCATGCCAATTGCTTCTTTCCAGCCGCCGGGGGGTTCAGGCTGGCGCATGAAAGCAAGAGTTTCACCTAATTCGCGTAAAGTTTGGGGTTCCCGCTCCATTCCCCAAGCAACGCGCTCGACGGTGCCAAATAAATTAACCAGCATCGGCAGGTCGTACTTTTCGCCATTTTCACGGATCACGTTTTCAAACAGTACCGCCGGACCGCCGTCAGCCAGCAGCCGCGTTTGAATCTCGGTCATTTCCAGGATTGGCGAAACCGGTTCTGAAACCCGCTGCAAGCGGCCTTCAGCCTCAAGTTTGGCGATAAATTCCCGTAAATCCTGATAGGCCATAAACCTCTTCTTCCGACCGAATTATTGGCTAGTTATACCTATGGGATAGGTGCCTGAGGTCAAGCCAAAGATTGTTGTCGGTTAAAATCCAGATATTCCCCATTTAGAGACCAGGGGTTGAAGAATATTGCGCTTAAGCTCATCCCCCGATACCCTGTTGTTTACATGCAATATTTTACGGCAGTTAGGGAACAGCCGCAAAGTAATCCAAGGATTAAACCAGGTAGGACAGAGGCAAAGAGCCATGAGTACCGAAAATAATACGGACAACTCCTCAATTGAGGCGGCGGAACACGGCAGTGAATACCGCCGGTTGATTGAACTCGGCATCGCCTTATCGGCAGAGCTCGATCACAACAAGCTGATGGAAAACATTCTGCTGGCGGCAAAGGATTTCTGCAACGCCGATGCGGGAACGCTGTATCTGATGTCCGAAACGGAAGAGCTGTGTTTCCAAATCATCCGCAATGATTCGCTTGATATCGCCCTTGGCGGCACGACCGGGAAACCCATCGACTTTCCGGCGGTCAAGATTTTTAACGAAAAAGGCAAGCCCAATCTCAACAATGTTTCCGCCGCCGCCGCCGTTACCGGCAACACCATTAATATCCGGGATGCCTATGCCTCAAACCGGTATGATTTTTCGGGCACCAAGAAATTCGATGAATCGACCGGCTACCATTCGCAATCATTTTTAACCGTGCCGCTTAAGAACCACGAAGGTGATGTCATTGGCGTGCTGCAATTGCTCAATGCCCAAGATAAAGAAACCGGCGAGGTGCAGCCTTTTGCCGAAGAAATAGAGCCGCTGATCGAAGCGTTGGCGTCGCAGGCCGCCGTCTCGCTTAACAATCAAATGCTCCTGCAAGCCCAAAAAGAATTGCTCGACGCCTTTATTGAGCTGATTGCCGGCGCGATTGACGCCAAATCAGCCTATACCGGCGGCCATTGTCAGCGGGTGCCGGAACTCACCAATATGTTGGCCAAAGCAGCCTGCGAATCGGATGATCCGCGCTTCAAGGATTTCGACCTTTCCGAAGACGAATGGTACGAATTGCACATCGCGGGCTGGCTGCATGATTGCGGCAAGGTGACGACACCGGAATATGTCGTCGATAAAGCAACCAAGCTCGAAACCATTTATGACCGCATTCACGAAGTCCGCATGCGTTTTGAAGTGCTTAAACGCGATGCCGAGATCGAGATGCTTAAAGGCATTATTGATGATGGTGACGTCACCGAGCTCGGTAAAATCTATGAACAACGGGTGCAACAACTGGATGATGATTTCGCGTTTATCGGCGAATGTAATGTCGGCGGTGAGTTTATGGCCGATGAAAAAGTCGAGCGCATGCAGGACATTGCCAAAGAAACCTGGACGCGGACGTTATCGGATCGCATCGGCATTTCCTATGAGGAAGCCAAACGTAAAGAACGCGAAGACGAGCCCAGCCTGCCGGTGGTCGAGAAACTGCTCGATGACCGCTATGACCATATTGTTATCCGCGAAGGCCATGACCTGATGCCACCCGACAACAAATGGGGCTTTTCCATGAAAGTGCCGGAACATAAATTTAATCTCGGTGAAGTTTATAATCTCGGCATAAGCCGGGGCACACTGACCGAAGAAGATCGCTATAAAATTAATGATCATATTGTTCAGACGATCATCATGCTGGAAGCTCTGCCATTCCCCAAATATCTCAAACGCGTGCCGGAATATGCCGGCGGCCATCACGAACAAATGGAAGGGGGCGGGTATCCGCGCGGCCTCAAGAAGGATGATATGTCAATCCCGGCCCGGATCATGGCAATCGCCGATATCTTCGAAGCCCTGACCGCCGCCGACCGGCCTTATAAGGCGCCGAAGAAACTCTCTGAATCGGTCAAGATCATGGGCTTCATGAAAAAAGACGCGCATATCGATGATGATCTGTTCGAGCTGTTCCTGACCTCAGGGGTGCACAAGGAATACGCCGAAAAACACCTGCTGCCAGAACAATTGGATGACGTCGATATCTCGGAGTATGTGGGTGGGTGAGATATTAAACCACAAAGCTCACGAAGAACACGAAGTGGCAATTGAACTTTGTGTCCTTAGTGCTCTTCGTGGTTCAATTCCTTCCTGTGAATCACGGGGATAAGTGGAATAACTTTGTCTCCTCTTATCCTGCCGCCTCCGCTATTATTGGCGACGTAATATCGGGAGTAGCATGGCTTTTTCACCTCGTTTTCTGGACGAAGTTAAGAACCGCATCGGCTTGGCTGAGGTGGTGGGCCGGCGCGTGCGCCTGGTCAAAAAAGGCCGCGAGCATTCCGGGTTGTGTCCGTTCCACAATGAGAAAACGCCGTCTTTTACGGTCAATGAAGATAAAGGCTTTTATCACTGCTTTGGCTGCGGCGAGCATGGCAGCGTCTTTGATTTCGTCATGAAGACCGATAATCTGTCCTTCCCCGAAGCAGTTGACCGCTTGGCCACTGAAGCCGGCATGGAAATCCCGGTTGAGACGCCGGAAGAGCGTCAGCGCCAGGAACGTGCCAAGGGTCTTTATGACGTGATGGAGGCAGCGAGCGCTTACTATGAGAAACAGCTTCGCATGCCCGAAGGCAAAGGCGCGCTTGATTACCTCCTGAACCGCGGTATTACGGAAAATTCGATTAAACATTTTCGCCTGGGCTTCGCTGCCGATAATCGGGGCGGGCTAAAGGCTGCCTTGGCCAGAGAAAACATTTCTAATCAATTGATGATCGAGGCTGGGCTGTTAATTCAGCCGGATGATCCTTCTCGAGAACCCTATGACCGTTTCCGGGGCCGGGTGATGTTTCCAATCACTGACCGGCGTGGCCGCATCATTGCTTTCGGCGGGCGTATCTTAGGCGACGGCGAGCCGAAATATCTCAACTCGCCGGAAACCCCGTTGTTTCACAAAGGCTATAATCTTTATGCTTTTCGCCAAGCCGTCGAAGCTGCGCGCCAAACCGGCACGATACTTGTCACCGAAGGTTACACCGATGTCATCGCCCTGCATCAGGCGGGCTTTAAACATGCGGTTGCACCCTTGGGTACCGCGCTCACCGAGGATCAAATCAAATTGATGTGGCGGGCAGTGCCAGAACCGGTGCTCTGTTTTGATGGTGACACTGCCGGTCAACGGGCAGCCGGGCGCGCTGCCGAGCGGTGCCTGCCGATTTTATTGCCGGAAAAAAGTTTGAGCTTTGTCACTTTGCCCGAGGGCGAGGACCCTGACAGTCTGATTAAAGCCAAGGGCGCGCAAGCCATCGAAGAAGTCTTAGCCCAAGCGGTGCCGCTCTCTGAAATTATCTGGCGCTTAGAGACCCACGGGCATCGCCTGACCACACCGGAAGACCGGGCCGGACTTGAAAAACGCCTGCGCGATGCAACGCAGCGCATTACGGATGAAACCGTACAGAAGTATTATTTTAATACGTTCAAAAATCGGTTGTGGGAAGAATTCCGTAAAAATCAGCCAAATCAAGGTGGTAAACAAGTTTCCGGCCGATATGGTCGGCGCGATCCTTCGGTGCAAATGGCCGAAAAATCCGGTGTTTCTGCGCAAATTGACACCATTTGGATACAACAAGCGATATTGGTCGCCACTTTAATCAATCATCCGGAGCTTTTCGACGTCATCGGCGAACAGCTCGGAAGCCTTGAATTTAGCGCCTCAGAGCTTGACAAGCTACGTCAAGAAGTACTAAAGACCCTGGCTTCGTCCTCAGGACTTGAATTTCAGGCTCTGCAGGACCATTTAGTAGATACCGGGTTTTCCGAGCTGATGAACGGCCTTTTGAGCCGACAGGTTATAAACCACGCCCATTTCGCCCGGCCAGATGAACATAGTGATGTCGCCAGGAAAGGCTGGGAGCAAACGCTTCGGCTGTTCCGCCGTAACCAACTGCTTGAAGAAATTCGCGCCGTTGAGGAGGAACTTGCTGAAAACCCAACTCAGGAAGCGTTTGAGTTACTCAAAGCCTTGAAGCAAACAGCGACTGAAAAAGAGGATGCGGAAGCGGATATTTCTAATTTCGGCAGCGCCAAGAGTGCGTAATTCGAGAGCAATTAGAAACACTAACGTATCGGGAACTTGAAAGCGGGAAACCGCACTTTGGAAATTTTGAGCCTGTCATTATATATGGGGCTCTAAGCGGGGTTTGAATGGCCACCAAAACTGCAGCCGCCACGGCGGAAAAACCACAAGCACAGGGCGAGTCTAACGACAGTCCTTTATTGGATACGATTAATGCTGCGGTAAAGAAAATGATCGCGTCTGGCAAAGAGCGCGGCTTCGTCACCTATGACGAGTTGAACGCCGCCTTACCGCCCGAGCAAGTTTCTTCCGAGCAAATCGAAGACACCATGTCGATGCTGTCCGAAGCCGGCGTCAATGTTGTCGAGAGTGAAGAAAGCGAAGAAACAACCGAAGCCCCAGCAGGTGCGAAAGAAAAAGAAACCGAATCCACAGCCGGTAATGTCAATGAAAGCGATGTTGGCCGCTCCGATGATCCGGTACGGATGTATCTCCGGGAAATGGGCAGTGTCGAATTGCTGTCCCGTGAAGGCGAGATTGCCATCGCCAAGCGGATTGAAGCCGGTCGTGAAATGATGATCGGCGGTATTGTTGAAAGCCCCATGACCATCCGGGCGCTGCTGCAATGGCGTAAAGACCTTGATGAAGAAAACATGCTGCTGAGAGATATTATTGACCTCGATGCGACGTTCTCCGGGCCCAAGGAAGATGCCACTGCCATCAAACCGGAAGGCGAAGAAGGTGAGGAAGGTGAGGAAGGCGAAGAGGTAGAAGATCAAATTGCCGCCGCTGCCCCGGCCGTCAAAGAAGAGCCGGAAGAAGAAAAATCCAAAGACGAAGATAAATCCGAAGACGGTGAAGAAAAAACCGAAGGCGAAGAAAAAACTGAAGGCGAGGGTGAAGATGACGATGATGACGATGACGATGCCACCGTCTCGCTCGCCGTTATGGAACAAACGCTATTGCCAACCGTGCTGGAAAAATTTGACGAAATAAAGAAGACCTATGCGAAACTCCACCGCGCCCAGGAAAAACGTCTGGCCGCCATTCAGGCGGGCAAGGATGTAACCTCGGCGACAGAAAAACGCATTGCCAAGCTGCGCCATGAACTCGTCGAGTTGATGGAAGGCATTCATATCAACAATAATCGGATCGAGTATTTGTTGGGTCATATGTATGATCTGAACCGGAAACTTATCGGCAATGAAGGCCGTCTGTTGCGGATGGCGGTAAAAGCCAAAGTCAAACGGGCTGATTTTCTCGAAGAATATTACAGCCACGAACTTGATCCCAATTGGCTGACGCGGGTTTCCAAGTTGAAAGGCAAAGGCTGGGCGGATTTTGGTAAAAAGAATAAATCTGACGTCAAGGAAATCCGCGACGAAATTGCCGAGATCGCTAATGAAGTAAGTCTGCCGATCGGCGAATTCCGCCGCGTTGTCGCCACCGTACAAAAAGGTGAGCGGGAATCGGCTAAAGCAAAAAAAGAAATGATTGAAGCCAATCTGCGGCTGGTGATTTCAATCGCTAAAAAATATACCAATCGTGGCCTGCAATTCCTGGACCTCATTCAGGAAGGTAATATCGGTCTGATGAAAGCGGTTGATAAGTTTGAATACCGCCGGGGCTATAAATTCTCGACCTATGCAACATGGTGGATCAGGCAAGCGATCACGCGCTCCATCGCCGACCAAGCCCGGACCATCCGTATTCCGGTGCACATGATCGAGACGATCAACAAGCTGGTGCGGACCTCGCGCCAAATGCTGCATGAAATTGGCCGCGAGCCGACACCGGATGAATTGGCAATCAAGCTTGCTATGCCGGTCGATAAAGTCCGCAAAGTGCTTAAAATTGCCAAGGAGCCGATTAGCCTCGAAACCCCAATCGGTGATGAGGAAGACAGTCATCTCGGTGATTTCATTGAAGATAAAAACGCGGTCCAGCCGTTGGATGCCGCGATCCAGGGTAATCTGCGTGAAACCACAACCCGGGTATTGGCGAGTTTGACGGCGCGTGAAGAACGGGTGCTCAGGATGCGGTTTGGCATCGGCATGAATACCGATCACACGCTGGAAGAAGTCGGCCAGCAGTTCTCGGTTACCCGTGAACGGATTCGCCAAATTGAAGCGAAGGCGCTGCGTAAACTGAAACACCCAAGCCGGTCGCGCAAACTCCGGAGCTTCCTGGATTATTAGGAATTAAAAAATAACAAAATAAAGCGGCGTCTTTTGTTTGAGGCGCCGTTTTTTTTGCCACTTCTTTCTTGACCCGCACGAGTTTCCAGCTAGTTTGTCGCTCTCTTAGCAGCGGTCTATACTGTTGCAGTGGTGGGGGCCTGTAGCTCAGCTGGTTAGAGCCGGCCGCTCATAACGGTCTGGTCGCAGGTTCGAGTCCTGCCGGGCCCACCATTACTTTATAATCGATATCCAATTCCTATTCCTTTCCAAGCGCCGGCGA
>CAJWAR010000057.1 GCA_913020445.1 uncultured Rhodospirillaceae bacterium | reverse complement strand
TTATCATTATTTTAACATTTCAGACCTCACTATGAACTCCAAATAGGCGCTTTATATATATTTAGGAGTTAGTGATGGGATTCCTGCCAGGCAAATTGTCCCCATTCGCTGCCATTTTGTGTGTTGCTGCCCTTGCTTTGGATGTTCATCCAGCGAGCAGCACGACCCTTTTGGCCAGTAAAAATTACACCGGTACACCCGCCACCGTGAATGATTTGCGGGTTGGCGTACACCCTGACAAAACACGTATTGTGTTGGATGTTAGTCAGCCGACAGATTTATCCTATCGCGTTTCAAAAGATGGCAAATCAATTCGCTTGAGTTTACCGCATGCATTCTGGCAGGCGCCGGAATTCCAAAAGCGCCATGCGCGGGGCGTGGTCACCGGATTTAGCCAGCATTCATCTGAAATCAACGGCAGTGACCTGACGATAAAAAGCCGCTCAGCGATCCGGCTTAAACGGCCGTTTTTTGTTTCGCCTAATGGCAAGCAAGGGCACCGGATTGTCATTGATATGGTGCCGGCACCCCGCCGCGTGGCGGAAGCTCCTACAACGATCTTAGTTGCTTCGCTTGACAATACTGGTGCTCTTCCCAAGCAGACTGAGGTAAAACAAAGGGCCAAACAAAATATCGAAGTTGCGCAAATTAGAGGCTCGCAGAATCCCTATATCCAACGTGCTTTTCCGCAAGGGACTCGGCCACAAGCGGCACCACAGCAGATGGCGCCCCAGCAAACGGCGCCTCGGGCCGCGCCGCAAGCAGCCCCTCGTCAAGTTATGCCAACGCAACAGCGTCAGGGTTTCCTAGGCCTGCAAGACACCTATTTTCGCGGCTCAATCGGCCTCCACATGTTGACCGAAACATCAAATGAAGGCGCCAGCAATAACTATGACGCGGAATTTTCGCCGGGATTCTCTCTCGGCGGCGCGATCGGCACCGCGCTTGATAATGGTTTCCGGATCGAAGGCGAAATCATGTACACCGATGCCACCTTAAAGCAAATTTCCGGAACCGCAGCTGGATCGACTTATAATACCGAAGTCGTCGGCGGCGACATGTCGACAATTTCGTTTATGGGTAATGTGGCCTTTGACTTCCCCAACAATTCACGACTGACGCCATTTCTCATGGGTGGTGTTGGCATAGCGGGACTTTTCTTGAACGAATTTAAAGCAACTGAGACGGCGATTGCCGATGACATGGATTGGGTATTTGCCCTGCAACTCGGCGGCGGCGTCACATTTGACTTGGATGACCGGACCAAAATTGAAATTGGCTATCGTTATTTCGAGACTCAAGACCCAGAATTTTCAGATGCTAGTGGCACGCCGTTCGAAAGTGTCTATGCCAGCCACAACTTCCTGGTCGGTGTTGTTGTAGATTTTTAGTTCAGTCTAGCAGTTCAGCTTATCGACCTAAGGCGGCGTCATTTGATGTCGCCTTTTAATTGTATGGCGCTGCTGGTAGGTTCTGATCTCTTAAAAACCACGAGCCTCATTGATGAACCATCCTGTCCCGTCGCGCGGAATTGCCTTGTCCTCGACCTACTTATTTGCCGTAGGTCTGACAATTATCAGCAATTTATTCTTTATTTCCTCGCATGGTATTGTCCGCCACATAGGGCCCGAACTTCACCCATTTGAAATCGCCTTTTTCTCCAACCTATTTTCGGCGTTGTTTTATATCCCCTGGTTTTTAAAGGTCGGCTTAACACCGCTTAAAACAACTAAACTCCCGCTCCACTTAATCCGCGCCTGTTTCAACGCTGGGGCCTTAATAACGTGGTATACCGCACTGTCTTTGGTGCCGCTTGCCGATGCCGTCGCCTTGGGATTGATCGGACCATTTTTTGTGACTGTTGGTGCGAGTTTATTCCTCAGCGAAAAAATCCGCCGGCGGCGCTGGATCGCCCTGGGAGTCGGCGTTATTGGCGCCTTGGTAATAATCCGCCCAGGATTTGCGGTGATAAGCATCGGCTTCATATTTGTTATTCTATCTGCCGCAAGCAGTGCTGGAACCAAATTATTCGCCAAGCATTTATCTCGTACCGACAGTGCTGTCACCTGCAGCGCCTTGGTCGCCATTTTACAAACTCCGATTTCTTTTTGCCTTGCACTTTTTGTCTGGCAAACGCCAAGTTTAATGCAATTGGCCTGGCTGGCGGGAATCGGCGTGTTTGTCGCAATGGCACATCTGACAATGGTGCAAGCCTTCAAATATGCCGAAGTTAGCGCTTTGGAACCGCTGGTATTTACCCGCCTGATTTGGGCCGCATTGATCGGATTTTTTGTCTTTAGTGAATTCCCGCAAATTTGGACGTGGATCGGGGCGGCAATAATTGTCGCTGCATCAACCTACATCGCGCATCGGGAATCACGCGCGAATAAACTCATGCCTTCGCCCTCGCCACCCAGATGAGAGCCTGATAAACTAAATCCAATAATCCAATAATCCATTAAATTCTAAATGAAAAGAATTGGAAATGTCGGGAATAAAACGCGTTAATGGACATCGCCCGAGCGGCCTGCTCCATCTGCTAGATCCTTCACTGAAACTGGCGCCTCATCCCAGACAGGAAGAGCTTAATTTTGATCTAGAGAAAGCGCTGTCATCAGTTGTGCGACTCACTTCAGAAGTCCCCGAAGATGCCTTCAGCGCGCAAACTCTCGGCACCGAACGGGAAGGCAACGCAATTCTGATCAGCGATGACGGACTGTTGCTGACAATTGGCTATTTGGTCGTTGATGCGCGCACCATCACCATCAAAGCCGCCGGTGGCGAACCGGTGTCAGCGGAATTGGTCGGCTATAATCACGAATCCGGCATGGCGATCATCCATGCGTTGTCACCATTGGAAATCGCGCCTTTGGAAATCGGCAGTGCTGAAGGTTTAAATGAGCAGGAGCCTGCGATCATCGCGCCTTATGGCGGAGTAGATCATTCGATCAGTGCCGTTGTGGTATCGCGCCGGGAATTTGCCGGCTCCTGGGAATATATGTTAGAGAACGCTATCTTCACTGCTCCCATCCACCCGAATTGGAGTGGCGCCGCCCTCATTCGGGGCGATGGCAAACTGTGCGGATTGGGTTCGCTTTGGGTTAATGACGCCGAGAAAAGCAGCAAAGACAGCCCCGGCAACATGTTCGTACCGATCGATCTGTTGAAACCAATTTATGATGATTTGGTCTCGAAGGGGATTGCTTCGGGGCCTCAGCGCCCATGGCTCGGCATGTATACGGCAGAGGCCATGGACCGCTTATTTGTTTCCGGTGTTATCCCGGATGGACCGGCCGATTTAGTATCAGTTGAGCCCGGCGATCTTATTGTCGGCATCAATGACCAAGATGTCCCCAGTTTGCCGGCGATGTATCGTCTCTTGTGGTCATTGGGTGACGCTGGTGTCGAGATCACGCTGAATTTGCGGCGCGATGGCGAAGATATTGATATCGTCGTAATTTCCGATAGCCGTTATAGCTTCATGGAAAGGCGTAAAAATCATTAGTCAGTATTATCTGGTAAAAGCGGACAAAACTGGTTATGTCTGCGCCGCCCATTAACTTAATTATGATTGATACCCGTTCACAATGTCTCAGCTTCAAGAGTTCATAGCCCGGCGACGCACGTTTGCGATCATCTCCCACCCGGATGCCGGCAAAACCACGCTCACCGAGAAACTACTGCTGTTTGGTGGTGCCATCCAGATGGCTGGCGCCGTCAAAGCGCGCGGTGACAAAAGGCGTGCCCATTCTGATTGGATGAAGGTCGAGCGCGAACGCGGCATTTCCGTGGCCTCCTCTGTCATGACTTATGATTATGAAGGTTGCACCTTCAATTTGCTGGATACCCCGGGCCATGAAGATTTCAGCGAAGATACCTACCGCACGCTGACGGCCGTGGATTCAGCCGTCATGGTGATCGATGCTGCCAAGGGCATTGAGCAGCAAACCCACAAACTTTTTGAAGTCTGCCGCCTGCGCGATGTGCCAATTGTGACCTTTGTTAACAAGCTTGATCGGGAAGGCCGTGACCCATTTGAAATTCTGGACGAGATTGAGCAGTCTCTTGCCTTGGATGTCACGCCGGCCAGCTGGCCGATCGGTATGGGCCGGGATTTTCTGGGCTGCTATGACATCCTGAATGATCAGCTGGTTCTGATGCCCAAAGGCAAGGCCAGTGGCAGCGTTGATGATAATCCGGGCAAAATAGAAAAATGTCAGGGCTTGGATGATCCTAAACTTGATGAGTTGCTGCCCGATTACGCCGTCGAAAAACTGCGCGAAGAAGTTGAGATGGCGCGCGGTCTTTGTCCTGAGTTTAATTTGGAGGCATACCGCGAGGGCCATCTCAGCCCGGTATTTTTTGGCAGTGCGATTAACAATTTTGGCGTCCGCGAATTGCTCGATGGAGTGGGCAAATATGCCCCTTCGCCGCGTCCCCAGCCGACCGCCGACCGCACCATTGATCCGGAAGAAAATAAAGTCAGTGGCTTTGTCTTTAAAATTCAAGCCAATATGGATCCCAAGCACCGCGATCGCATTGCCTTTTTCAGATTGTCATCCGGCCACTTTAAACGCGGTATGAAACTTAAGCATGTGCGCAGCAATAAAATGCTAAATTTGCACAATCCAGTATTGTTCTTGGCCCAGGACCGGGAAACCGCGGAAGAAGCGTATGCCGGTGACATTATCGGTATTCCCAATCACGGAAATCTTAGAATTGGCGACGCGTTGACCGAAGGCGAAGAGCTGCACTTCACCGGCATCCCAAGCTTTGCTCCTGAGTTGCTGCAAACCGTGCGCCCGGAAGACCCGATGAAAGCCAAACACCTCGGTCGCGCGCTTCAACAATTGGCCGAGGAAGGCGCCGCCCGGGTCTTTAAACCACGCATTGGCGCCGATTGGATTGTCGGCGTTGTCGGCTCGCTCCAATTTGATGTTATGGCGGATCGCATTCGCACCGAATACGAAGTCCCGGTGATTTTTGAATCAACGTCGCTTTATACTGCCAGATGGATCGAAGCTGACGATTCTCAACTGTTTAAGAAGTTTATCGATGAGAACAGTACAGCCATCGCCGATGACCATGATAATGCGCCCGTCTTCCTCGCCCGCAATGCCTGGCACCTTGATCGCGCCGGTGAAGACTTCCCGGATATCAGATTTCTAAAAACCAAAGAGCAGATCAGCTAGAAATATTAGATTAAATCTAAACTAATAATTTTTCATTGCGCTTTAATCCGAGTTGCCTAACACTCTTTAAATGCTAAGGATTTCGACAAAGTTCCCGTTTGTTATTGTTGCCTTGTCATTAATTGCTGCTTTCGTCACCGGCCTCGTGGCATACACTGAATCGTCCGATGAATTGCAGCTTGCAGCGAAAAGGCAACTTACTGCGCTGGTCGAAACTCGTCGTTCAAATCTCAACACTTTTATAAAATCAGTAACCGCCGAGATAAATTTATTGGCGAGCTCCAAAATCACCAAACAGGCGATGCTTGATTTTGCGAATGGCTGGAAAGAGCTTGGACCCGCTGCGAATGCCTATCTCATCCAACACTATATTACGGCAAACAAGCGTGACAGGAAGGAGTTGCTGGCGGATGCAGGCGACGGTTCACTATACAGCTCGGCTCACCGGCAATTTCATCCGGAATTCAGGAAGATATTAAATTCGTTCGGTTACTATGATGTATTCCTGATCGATCTAGATGGAAATCTCCTGTACACCGTTGTCAAAGAAATTGATTTCGGCTCCAATTTGTTGTTGGGGCAATGGCAGGATACAAATCTCGCCCACGCCTTCCAGGCAGCCATTAAAACTCCCAATCAACTAACACTCGTGTTTGAAGATTTTGAAAATTACCAACCAAGCCAGGGCCAGCCTGCCGCCTTTTTGGCTAAACCGATCTTAGATGATGAACGGCAAGCCCTGGGCATACTGGCGATACAATTGCCGATAGAACGCCTGAATAAAATCATGCAAGTGACGGCTGGCATGGGGAAAACCGGAGAAACTTATATTGTCGGTCCTGATCTGCTTATGCGCAGTGACTCCCGTTTTTCCAAGCAAAGCACAATATTAAAAACCAAGGTTGATACGTTGTCGGTCAAAAACGCTTTAAAGAATAAAGCCGGCGTACACATAGTGAATGACTATCGAGGTATTTCCGTTCTTTCTGCCTACATACCGTTGAAAGTACTGGATACCAACTGGGCAGTTCTGGCAGAAATCGATGAAGCCGAAGTGCTCAAACCAATAGAGAATATGCAGAACTTTATGCTCATTGCCGGCATTATTATCGGCATCATTATTGCAGTCTTAGGAGTAATATTTGCGCGACAGTTGTCAATCCCGATCAAATCAATCGCGCTCGTCACACAAAAGCTGGCCAATGATGAATTGAGTACTGAAATTCCATCGATGAATCGAAAGGATGAAATTGGCGATCTCGCTCGTGCCGTTCAAACTTTTAAAGACCGCGCCCAGACCAGCGTAGAAATGGAACAGGCGCTGGAAATTAAAGAAGCGCAACTGCAGGAAGTTCTCAACACAATGTCAGAAGGATTCCTGCTGATCAGTACCGATCTTAATGTTGAGGTTTTTAATAGCAAGGTCGAGCAATTGTTGGAGCTTCCAGACGGTTTTCTTACACCCGGTACCCCTATCAAAGAGATTATGGAATTTCAGGCAGAACGCGGCGATTATGGTGTTGGCGAGGTCGACGAATTGGTGAAAGCACGATTAAATGATAGATCCAAAAACTTTATCGAAGAAGGATTAAACGGACGCGTTCTTGAGTTCTATCGCCATTTTACGCCAAAAGGCGTCCTGATCGTATTCAACGATATAACCGAGCAAAGGCAGGCCAGTGATGATCTTAATCAGAAGATCGACGAGCTTGAAATGTTTAATAAAATGGCTGTGGGACGGGAACTAAAAATGATCGAGCTAAAAAGCGCGATAAATGAATTGCTGGAAGAAAAAGGGGACGAAGCGAGGTATGAGGAAATCGATACTCTCTAGCCGCCGGATTTTTTTCGTTCCCTGTTTTTTTGCGTCAATTCCATTGCCTCCACCCTCAATTCCAGTGACAATACTTTGAATCAATGGGGAGGAATTAAGAATGGCCGCCAAGGCAAAAAAGAAGCTCAAATCCAAAACTAAAGCCAAAAATAAAAAGCCGTTCGTGATCGATTTTCATGGCCATATCGTTAACCCCGATGTTTTTGCGCTGACCCAAAAAAATTCTCTGCATTCCCGTATCGGTCTTGGTAAACAAACCAGTCTGGGCGGCGATAAACACAGCCAAGTAACCATGCAGCGCATGATCGACATGTCGGCCCGGCTTAAGGAAATGAACCGCATGGGCGTTGATTTGCAGGTTATCTCGCCGAGCCTCATCCATCACAACACCGAACCGATGGCGCCGTCGCGCGCTTTGAAGATTGTCCAACGTGTGAATGATAGCGTTGCCGAGGCGGTGGCCGAGCATCCTGACCGGCTATGCGGCATCGGCATCGTGCCGCTGCAGGATGCCAAACTTTCAGCGAAGGAACTCGACCGTATGGTCAAAAAGCTCGACCTTCGCGGCGTGCAGATTTCGACCATCGTCCGCGGTGATGAACTGGGTGATAAAAAGTTTCATCCATTTTGGCGTAAAGCCCAGCAATTGGACGTGCCGATCTTTATTCATCCGGCAGGGAATGCTGACCCCCGCCTGAAAAAATTTGGTCTCGCCTTTATGGTCGGCCAGCCATATGAAGAAGCCCTCGCCATGTCGTCGCTGGTTTATGAAGGCGTGATGGACAAATTTCCCAATTTGAAAATACTGATAGCCCATGGTGGCGGCTATCTGCCTTATTACGCAGGCCGGCAGGACAATGCCTATCGGGCCGGCCGTGATGGCGGCACCCTCAAAGGCAGCTTTAGCAGCTATATCCGTAAATTTTTTTACGAGACCGTGATTTTCAATCCAGATATGTTAGACTATTTGTCAACTAAAGTGAGTAGCAAGAATATTGTGATGGGGACCGATTTCCCTTTTGGTGAAACCAACCCCCTAAGCTTTATTCGAAAATCAAAAAAACTATCCAGCGCCCAACAGGACGCAATCTTGGGGAAAAATGCGGCTCGCCTGCTAAAACTTAAAATTTGACGGGCCACAATAAATTGAAACAGGTTTGATCCAAGGAGTGAAATAAACTCATGAAAAAGATTGTATCCATTGTTGGCGGATTGATCGTCGTTATTGTCGTCGCCGTCGTTTTATTCGTCTTTGTCTTTGCCGGTGATGCGATCAAAGTTGCCGTCGAAGAAATGGGCCCCAAGCTGACCAAATCAGAGGTTAAGCTGAACAAAGTCGATTTATCTTTAGCCTCGGGTGCAGCTGCTTTATCCGGGCTTAAAGTCGGCAATCCAGCGACATTTAAGACCTCCCATGCTTTTAAACTGGACAATATCAGTGTCAAAATTGACACTGGTTCGATTGGCTCGGACGTCATTGTTATCAAAGAAATATTGATCAACGCACCGGATGTCATCGCTGAATTCAAGAAATTCTCCTTTAACCCACTGGATACGAAAAAATCCATCCAGGAATCATTGAAGACTTCCAACTTTATTGCGATTCAGAAAAATGTTGAATCTTTTATTCAGCAATCTGGCGGTGGAAAGTCTGCCGGCGGCGGCTCCTCTTCCGGGGGCGGGAAAGGTGATGAGCCCAAGCTGATAATCGAGAAATTCCGCATGACTGGGGTTAAAGTCCGTGCGGTTTCTCATGATGGCCTTAAAATGGATACATCTTTGCCGCCATTCTCGATCTCGCTCGACAATATCGGCAAAAAAGAAAAAGGCCTGCCGCCCGCAGAAATTGCCGCAGTCCTCATTCCGAAAGTTCAGGATGCCATCACCAAGGCAATGATGGGCGATCTCACCAAAGTTGCCGGCGATTTATTTAAAAACATGGGCGGCGCGGTTAAAGATGCGGCAGCTGGTGCAGCGAAAGCCGTTGAAGGTGTGACCAAATCAATTGGTGGCGCAACCGGCGGCGCCGGTGATGCGGTCGGCGATGCAGCCAAGGGTGCAACCGAGGGTCTTAAAAAGCTTTTCGGCAAATAGAATTGTCTCAATCAACGGATGGCGAGGCTGGGTTTAGTTTAGACCCACGCCTCGCTGCCGACTGCCTATTTGTTACTGATCTGATGCTTAGCCGGGTACTGCTGATGAATGACAGCCGTTATCCTTGGCTCATTCTGGTGCCACGGCGTCCCAATATCAGCGAAATTCATCATCTGTCGAAAGACGATCAAGCACTATTGCTGAGCGAAATATCCCAGACCTCAAAATACCTTGAAAAAGAATATGCGCCTAAGAAAATAAATATTGGCGCACTGGGTAATATTGTCGCGCAGCTCCATGTTCATATCGTCGCCCGCCACGAGGGCGACGCAGCTTGGCCCGGTCCGGTTTGGGGGCATAGCGAGGCACTACCGTATGACGGAGAAAACGCTACAGAAATGGTTAAAAAGATAAAGGCCGAAATTAGTTGATTTTCAGTCAATCACCGATGTTGGGATCAGCAAGTTTATCTGAATCGAGCACAATCAGCAGCTCTCCCTCAAGGCGATAAACGGCCGAGGCATAACTGCGCCAATTTTCATCAATCGTTTTCGGAACCGGCTCTTGCTGCTCTTCGGCAACGCTCAATACATCACCAATTTCATCGACCAGCAACGTATAGAGATCGGCACCTTTTTCGATGGTAACGCCAATCGGCGCATCTTCAGCACCATCTTTAATACGAAAACTTTGGTCTGATAAGCCTAAGCAAACCCGGACGTCCACAACAGTCACAATTTGGCCCCGCAAATTAATCGAACCGGCGACCTGGGGTGGAGCCAGCGGTATGAAAGCAATTTGTTCGAGATGTAAAATATCGCGTACTTTTAAAACATGGACCCCAAACAACTGAGTGCCGATTCTAAAGGTGACGAAATCCTCAGTATCTTGCTCATTCCCAAGCGCTATATCATGCGTCTGCTGAGTAGCAATTTCATTCGCCATTTTTTAGTTCTCTATCCAGTATTTCATTAATTACAAATAAGTACTTATTTATTGGAATCAATGGTTTCAAGTCATTCTCACTAATCAATAACGATATTGCCGCCCGTGTCAGCGAATAAAATTTCCACCATCCCAGCGCGTCGGGATAAAACGGCAAGCTGGTTCATGTAACCCTTATCAGTTATTTCATTGGCATCTATATTAGGAGGCTCAGTCATGATGAGCGCCCGCGTTATCCGGGTGCTGCTGCCTGGATTGTTGACGTTATGGGCCTGCAATCCTTCGATCAATGCCTGATGCACATTGGCATGTTCGATAACCTCATCAAGTGGTGCGTCTTCCGCCAATTCAGGACAGAGCGCCCGGCAACCGGCAATATTCGGAAATATCAAAATCCCGATTGCATCACGATCATGTCCGGCGATTACCGCGTCTTGGATAACGTTGTCTGCGGCGGCGACCACGGCGGTGCGCAGATTACCAACCGAAACCCAGGTCCCCGTCGATAATTTGAAGTTTTCAGACACTCTGCCATCGAAGACTATACCTTTGCTGGCATCGAGCGGATCTTCATAACGGGCGGCATCGCCAATGCAATAGAAGCCATCCTCATCGAAAACCTCCTTGGTTAGCTCTTCATGTTTCCAGTATCCCGGCATAATGTTCGGCCCGCGCACTCTAACTTCGAGCTTATCTTCATTAGGTATGAGCTTAATCTCGGTACCGGGAATGGGCAGACCAATCACGCCGGCCTTCTCTATCGGCCAATAGACGATGGTATTATCCGGCGCCGTCTCGGTCGCGCCCCAGCCCGAAAGCATCATCACCCGCTGGCCGATTGCTTGCTCCGAAAGGGCTTCGAGACGCTCCCAGGCAGTTTGCGTCAACGCCGCTGCGGCATAGAAAATAACGTCGAGATTCTTAAAGAAGGAGTCACGCAACTCAGCGTCGTTCTCTAAATAAGGCAAGAGCATGTCGAAACCGCGCGGCACATTATAGTAAATGGTCGGTGATATTTCTTTGAGGTTGGCGACAGTCTGCTCAATTATGCCAGGCGCCGGCTTGCCGCCATCGACATAAAGTGTACCACCGTTACGCAGTATCATATTGAGCACATAATTACCGCCAAACGTATGATTCCACGGCAGCCAATCGACAGCAACCGGCGGCTTTTCGCCAATAAAAGGCCAACATTGCGCCATCGCCTGCTGATTGGAACACAGCATCCGTTGCGTATTTATCACCCCTTTAGGCTGCCCGGTTGAGCCCGAGGTAAACAGAATTTTTGCAATCGTGTCCGGGCCGACTTTTGCGTAGGCTTGATCGACATCTACTGTCGGTTCTGTCGCCAGCAGATCGGCAAATAGCGTCGCTTTGCCAACTTTTGGCGGATTGGAACTTACGACAATTTCGGCTTTGCCAATATCAATTGCTTTAAGTGCATTACCAAACTTCTCTCCATCGGCGACATAAACCAAGCCGGGCGATATCATGCCGAGGATATATTTAAGTTTGCCGAAATCCTGCGACATCAAAGAATAAGCTGGCGAAATCGGCACGACGGGAATACCGACATGCATGGCGCCAAATAGCAGCAAAGCGTTATCAACGGCATTATCTGAAAGAATGGCAACGGGCCGATCAACGGATAATCCCCGATCAAGCAGCGCCTGGCCGATCGATTTTACTTGGGCCAGGAAATCTTTGTAGGTAACGTGGCGCCAATCACCATTGGGCCCGGTTCGATCGGCGACAAAAGTAGCTTCTGGCGTATCTGCCGCCCAGTTGATCAACCAGGCGTTTTGCGAATCCGGATAATCACCGATTGGTCTTGGCGAGCGCAGTATCACGCCGCCATTACTCAAATTTTCAACCTCAACTTCGGGAGAAGCCATCGAAATTATTTTAAAAGGGGCTGCCATCAATTTCTCTCCTTATATGTATCGCCTTTTTGGGCGACTTATCGTATTCTAATACCCTAATTCGTCGACACTAGGGAGCGGAAATTATGTACGGCGGGCACCTTTTTAACACTCAGGCCGCACTTCGGAAGTTACTTATAATTTCTGCAGCGGTTCTAATAATATTCAGTGCTCAAAGCGGCTCAGCACAAACAAAATATAACACTTGGAACGATCCCAACGCGCCGACGCCGGCGGTGGGCCAGCAGGCTTCCAATGATCTGCAAAAACTGATTGATGAGCTTAATAAAATGGTTGGTGAAGCCGAGCGTGACCGCGCCGCCGCCCCTGCATTTCTGCGCGATCTCCGTGATCTTACGCGGCGCTACGATGTGCCCTGGCGTGTTGATCTGGTCAGCGAAACTTTCAGCGATGGCAATTTTACCGCCAATCCGACCTAGCAAGTAACGGCTGGCCGTTGGTGGGTCGAACAAGGCTTTGGCCTCCGCGCCGCTTTTGAAAATACCGCATCGCAATCACAAAACGGAACAAGTAGCCAGCAAGGTAACGACGATATTGGCAAACAGCTATTGGGCGCTATTCTCAATCAGGCCCTTGGCGGCAATCAGAAAAAAAGCGAGGGCGGCGGTAGATCTACCACGCAATCCAATACGCCGTCACAAAACACCGGGCTCGCGGCAATTCATCTTGATCGCACGATCAGCAACGCCTTTTCCCTCCAAATCGAATTTACCTCCTGGCGCAAAGAAGGCTCATTCGAATTAGTCACCTATCAGGGCTCAACACGAAAAGCAGGCTATCGCATGTATTACCGGGGCGGAAAACCGAATGCGCTGGAAATGGTGCGCTCCTCACGCTACGGCACCAATGCCATTCAAACCTACAACCAAAGTTTAAATCTTGAAGACAAGCGCACCCACGTGCTGCTGTGGACCAGAGATCGCTTCGGCAATATGAAAGTCTCGGTCGATGGTAATGAGCTGATGGCGGTGACAGATCAGAGCTTTCGCGATCCCTTTAATGGTTTGTCGCTCATAAATCACGGTGGCGACTACATCATCAGTAAAGTTGCAATCAAAGGCGCAAACTAGGAACTTTTAGCAAGTCCACCCTTGCAATCACGAATTTGGACGCTATATACAGGGCTCCGGTAGCGGCAGTTCGTAAAGCCGCATCCGAAACTTCGAAAATTTTGTGGTTTTAAGAGAAGTGTAAAGTCGATGGATTTACGCAACATCGCCATCATCGCTCATGTCGATCATGGCAAAACAACTCTGGTTGATTGCCTGCTTAAACAAAGCGGTGTCTTTCGCGAAAACCAGCAGGTCCAGGAACGCGCCATGGATTCCAATGATCTGGAGCGCGAGCGCGGTATCACGATCTTGGCTAAGTGTACGTCGGTTGAACGCAACGAGGCGCGCATCAATATCGTCGACACACCAGGCCACGCTGATTTTGGCGGCGAGGTTGAGCGTATCTTAAGCATGGTTGATGGCGTTGTCGTACTCGTCGATGCCGCCGAGGGGCCAATGCCACAAACCAAATTCGTTTTAAGCAAAGCACTTGGCTTGGGTCTTCGCCCGATGGTTTTGATCAATAAAGTTGATCGCCCGGACCAGCGCGCCGACGAAGTATTGGACGAGATTTTTGACCTGTTTGCTGCTTTGGATGCGGATGAGTACCAATTGGATTTCCCGCATCTCTATTCTTCTGCCAAGGAAGGCTGGGCAGCCGTAGAACCAGAGGGGCCCAAAGACAACATGGACCCGCTGTTCGATCTGATCCTCCGCCATGTGCCTGAACCAACAGTCGAAGCTGACGGCGAATTCACCATGCTGACGACCACGCTGGAAGCCGACCCCTATCTTGGCCGTATCCTGACCGGCAAAATTTCATCCGGTAAAGCTGTTCGAAATATGGCAATCCGCGCCCTCAACCGAGACGGCAGCGTTATTGAAGATGGCCGCGCCAGCCAATTGCTCGCTTTCCGGGGATTGGAGCGGGTACCGGTTGAAGAAGCGGAAGCGGGCGATATCGTGGCCATTGCCGGCCTTACCAAGGCAACTGTCGCCGATACCATTTGCGCCCCAACTGTCGAGCAGGCTATTGATTCGCAGCCGATTGATCCGCCGACGCTGTCGATGACCTTTTCGATCAACGATTCACCCTTGGCCGGCACCGAAGGCGATAAGGTAACGTCGCGCGTTATTTTGGACCGCTTGAAACGGGAAGCCGAAGGCAATGTCGCCCTCGAAATTACGACAACCATTGATTCCAATGCGTTTGAAGTCGCCGGTCGCGGCGAACTTCAGCTTGCGGTCTTGATTGAAACCATGCGGCGCGAAGGGTTCGAGCTTTCGATCAGCCGACCGCGTGTGGTCTATCAAGAGGACCCGGAAACCGGCCAGCGCCTGGAACCTATCGAAGAAGTTGTGATTGACGTCGATGAGGAATATTCCGGCACCGTGGTTGAGAAAATCTCCGCCCGCAAAGGCGAAATGCTGGAGATGCGGCCCTCCGGCAGCGGCAAGCAACGGCTGACCTTTCACGTGCCCTCGCGCGCGCTGATTGGCTATCACGGTGAGTTTCTAACCGATACCCGGGGCACCGGCATCATCAACAGATTGTTCCACGGCTATGCGCCCTATAAAGGGCCGATTGATAAACGCCGCAACGGCACGCTCATTTCGTTGGGTGACGGCAAGGCGGTCGCCTATGCGTTATGGAACCTTGAAGAACGTGGCCCGATGTTCATCAATGCCGGTGACAAAGTTTATGGCGGCATGATTATCGGCGAACACAGCCGCGGCAATGACCTTGAGGTTAATCCTCTTAAAGGCAAGCAGCTCACCAATATCCGGGCATCCGGCAAGGATGACGCCGTTGACCTAACCCCACCGATTGAAATGGGGCTGGATAAAGCCATTGCCTATATTGGCGAAGATGAACTGGTGGAAGTAACGCCGCAATCAATTCGGCTGCGCAAACGCTATCTCGATATCCACGAGCGCAAACGGCAAAGCCGCCAGGCTGAATCGGCGTAGATATTAGCGCTAGTTAAAATCCTAGAATTTCCTTCACCCGCGGCCATTCTTCCGCCCCCCGCGCTTGGCGTTTTTCAAGGTTTGCCGTTGGTGTATCCGGCGAAATCACACCACAGTAATTGGGCCGGGCTTGGATACGTTCCCACCATTCGGTAACCCGGAGCCGCGTATCCTGCCACATGCCATCGAAGGAAAAATGTGACAGCCGCAGCATGTAGGGGGTCACCGCAACATCAGCCAGCGTATACTCTTCTCCCAACAGCCAAGGCCCGCCGAATTCTTCCAGCGAAGCGTCAGCGTTGGCGACCATCTTATCCATGATTTTAATGGCATCCAGAAAATAGGGCGACTCGACGCCATCATTATGAATAGCACGCTGTTGCTCGCGCTTGGTGGCATCGGTCATTTTATTAAAATGCGCTTCCAACTCTGCCGGCGTATTTGCGGCCGCACGTTCGTGGCGAATGGCGACTGCATAGGTGACAATCGTCGTTACCGGATGCACTTCTTCATCGATAAATTTCATCCAAAGGCGCATCTGCGCCCGTTTCCAAAGATCGCTGGGCCGCAACGCCGGCTCAGGTTCAAGGTCATCAAGGTATTCGCAAATAACGCTGGATTCGCGCACCACATTGCCATTGTGGATGATCGTTGGCACAACATTCTTGGGATTTAATTTGACGTATTCCGGTTCAAACTGATCGCCTTTCTGCAGGTTAATCACGACCTCGGAATAATCGAGACCTTTTTCCTCCAGGACCAGGCGCACTTTACCAGAACAGGTTGATAAATAGCTTTGATAGAGCTCAATCATTAATTTCTCCCCAGATATATTTTTGGCCACCTTACAGCTAAAAAATAGTGCGGGAAACATTGGAGATGCCGTGCTATCAGCACGTCGCCGTCACTGGATAGATATATTATGACATCAGCTGAAACCCTTGCCACGACCGTCAAACGCCACGGGAGCGATATTTTTCACCTCGCTGGGCCAACCATTTTGGCACGTGCCGGCATGATGGTGATGATGATCGTCGATGCTGTCATGGTCGGACATTATTCAGCCCAGGAACTGGCCTTACAAAGTATTGGGCTGGCGCCAATGATGTTCCTCATGGTGAGCAGCTTTGGCCTGTTGACGGGCACGCTGGTCATGACAGCGTATCATCTCGGGGCCAAGGAGCCTGAGCAATGTGGTGCGGTGTGGCGGCGCTCGATAATCTACGCGCTCGCCCTTGGGCTTATCGGCTTGGTATTGTCGAATTTTGGTGAAGAATTCCTAACCTTAACCGGACAATCTCAAGAGATCGCCCAAGGTGGCGGCAAGATTATTGGCATTCTTGGTTGGGGCATGCCGCCGATGCTGATTTTTGTCACCAGCGGCTTTTTTCTCGAAGGCCTCAAACGGCCAAAAGTCGGCATGTACATTATGATCATTGGCAATTTATTTAATATTGTCCTCAACTGGATTCTGGTTTTTGGTCATCTCGGCGCGCCGGAAATGGGGGCCGCGGGTTCGGCCTGGTCGACGGTAGGCGTGCGTACCATCATGATGGTCTGTATTCTTTATTATGTTTGGAACCTCAAAAATCACCGTGAATTGGGCATCCGCAGGCACGCTAATATGATTGTGGCCGGCGGCTGGAGCGCATGGGCCAAACTTCGCCAAATCGGTCTCGGCGCCGGTGCGAGTTCTGGCATTGAATCCGGCGCCTTTTCAAGCATGAGCCTGTTTGCCGGATTGCTGGGCGTGCTGCCACTGGGTGCGTTTTCGATCGCTTTCAATATGCTGGCGCTGACTTTTATGTTTGCCCTCGGACTTGGTTCGGCAACCGCGGTTTGTGTCGGCAGTGCCCATGGTCGCGGCAATCGGCGCGATATGAAATTTGCCGGCTGGACCGGTCTCGGGCTGACGATCATATGCATGTCACTACTTGGTATTATTTTGGCCGCCCTTAATGTGCAAATTGCGGCGGGATTCACTTCTAATCAGGAATTGGTCAGCCGCGCCGCGCCGCTGATTGGCTTTATCGCTCTTGTTTTGATCGCTGATGGTGGACAGAGCGTAATGGCTCATGCTTTGCGCGGATGCGGCGAAACCTGGGTGCCGGCGGCGCTTCACGTTATCGCCTATATCGTAATTATGATTCCACTTGCCTGGTATCTGGCATTGCCCGCCGGACGTGGTGCAATAGGACTTTTTGAAGCTATCCTGATCGCCAGCATCGTTTCCGCAGCTCTAGCGTCAATTCGATTTTGGTTACTTTTGAGAAAATAACAGGCGATTCGCTGCCGTCTAACTTCCGGCACAATCGACACAGAGCGGGGCGGCAGGATCAAACTCCAGTCTTTTGGGAGAAATATCTTCACCGCAATGGGTGCAATAGCCGTAGTCGCCCTCTTTGATACGCTTGAGAGCAGCATCAATTTTTTGCAGTTCAATCTCGCGGCGGCGCTCTTGTTCAAGGGCCATTTCCTGCACTTGTATGGCATCCATGCGAGAAAGCCGGCCCACCTGAGTCTGATCAAGCTCGACCGGTTTGCGGTCATCCTCGGTCAACTCGACGCGCTCAAGAAGATCTTTCCGCTGCGCTTCAAGACCTTTTTTTACTTTCTTCAGATCGCTATTTTTCGCCATGTTTTTTACCTGCACCATAATCTTAGAACAGTAGCACAAATTGGTATTGTAACCAGTATGCTTAAATTCTAGTTTGTCGGCATTAATATAATTATTGCTCTAAAGGAACCTGAAGCATGACCGTCGTCGATATTCATACCCATATGTTCGGCAATTCCTGGCTCGATATGCTGCATAAACATGGCGGCCCGACCTACAGTGCCGGCACGATGGAAGATGGCCGCGACTATCTCATGGAAAAAGGCGCGGCTGCGTGCGCTTTGGAAAAGGAAGCCTTTGATTACGATGCCCGCATCGTTGCCATGGATGAGTATGGCATTGATGTTTCAATTGTCTCGCTGACGTCACCCAATGTCTATTGGGGCGGTGAGGAAATCAGCGCGAAAACCGCCGAGCTGGCTAATGATGAGATGGCCGCAGGCCAGACCGCCTATCCCGATCGCATTCGCTGGTTTGCCTCCCTACCCTTCGAATATCCCGATAAAGCCATCGCCGAGCTAAACCGCGCATTAGAAGTTGGCGCAGTTGGTGTCATGGTCATGGCCAGCATCAACGGCAGGCATTTGATCGACCCCTTGTTCGAGCCGGTATGGGCTGAGATCAACAAGCACGCACTGCCCGTGCTGGTTCATCCAACAGCGCCCTTTGGCGCCAAGGAAGCCGAGTTCGGTATTGAGCGCATTCTCATGCCAGGCGCCGGCTTTATGTTTGATACCACCATCGGCATCGCACGCATGGCGGTGGATGGTTTCTTCGAGCGCTTCCAGGATCTAAAGATCATCGCCTCCCATGGCGGCGGCTATATTCCCTACGTCAATGGCCGGATCGATATGTTCTTCCAGGTTGAAACCCTGGTTAAGATGAAAATCGACAAACTGCCGAGCGAATATTTCAGCCGAATTTATTATGACGCTGTGCTGTATGATCCAGGCGCGTTAAGCCTCTGTATCGATATTGCTGGACCTGAGAAAGTATTATTCGGCACCGATTTCCCAATGCCCTGCGACGTGCCCAAGCTCTATGACATGATTGCCACCCGCCCGGCTGACGAAGCGAAAGCCATCAAGGGCGGCAATGCTGTTAAGATGTTCGGCCTCTAATACTAAATGACGGCCGATTCACAATTTATCAACGTCGATGGTGTCAAGCTGGAGTGTCTACACGTGGATGTCGGCGCCAGCCCTGAAAAACCAACCTTGGTCTTTTTGCATGAAGGCTTGGGCTGCGTCGCGCTATGGCGTGATTTTCCGGCAAAGCTCTGCGAGGCGACAGGACTTAATGGTTTTGTATATAGCCGCCAAGGCTACGGCGCCTCCGATCCGATCCCACTGCCACGACCAGTTGAGTATATGCATCACGAAGGTTTAAACGTAGTGTCTCCGGTGCTGGAAGCGGCGGGCATCGCAGGCGCCATCTTGATCGGCCATAGCAATGGTGGCTCGATCGCGATTATTCACGCCGGTGCGATTAAAGACCCGCGAGTTAAAGGCATCATCTTAATGGCGGCTCATATTTTCAATGAGGAAGTGACCGTAAATAGTATTGCCGACGCCAAAGTCGCCTTTGAAACAACGGATCTGCGGGAAGGCCTGGTCAAATATCATGGCGACAATGTTGACTGTGCTTTTCTTGGCTGGAATGATATTTGGCTCCATCCGGATTTCTGGCATTGGAACATCGAAGAGTTCCTACCCGGTATCGACGTTCCCACACTCGTTATGCAAGGGGCTGATGATCAATACGGCTCGGTCGCGCAAGTTAACGCGATTGAGGCCGGCTTAAATTGTCCGACAGAAACAGTGATGATTGAGGACGCAAAACACTCGGCGCATTTAGATCAGCCAGCCGCGACGATCAATGCGATGGTCAATTTTATTAAACAATACGGCCTTTCTTAATTAGTGAATTTCGAGCGGATATGCTAAAAGGCCGCAAATCTTGGGAACATAAAAACAACACTCGGCACTAAGGTAGGATTTAAACATGAATGATATAGACTTAACCAAACCGTTTTCAATCAAGAGACCCATTCGATTCACCCATACAGACCCCGCCGGATATGTTTTTTTTCCACGATATTTTGAGATGTTCCAAGCCGTCGTTGAAGATTGGTTCACCAAACGGCTGGACACAAATTTTGCCGACATGGTTCTGGTTCACGAGATGGGCCAGCCAACCGCCCAGATTGACTGCCAATTTGTAAAACCCTGCCGTTTAGGTGAGGAATTGGAAATGGCAATTGTGTTGGAAAAATTTGGCACCACTTCTTTGGAGCTTAGGTTTCTCGGTACCGTTAATGGAGAAGTCCGCCTGCGAGCTCATTCTATTCAAGTTCTGATTAGTACGAAAACCGGCCGGCCGACCCCGTTTTCGGATCACCTGCGGGCTGAGCTTGAAGCCTATCATAGCCAAGTAATGCCGCCTGAAAATCTAATTGGCGAAGAGCGGCGTTAATCTACGCCATCGACAACGGATAACGTCGATTCGATCGCCGACAGGCGGATTTCCTTCAAAGGCTGGTAGTCATCGGCCTCGTACCAGCCGTTAAGCGACGCCAAATCCGGAAATTCAATAATGAGCGTTCTGATACTGTTGAGGCTGCCTTCAAGAACGGTGGGCTCAGGACTGGCAGCCAGTAATTTACCGCCATATTTTGCCGTGTGGTCGGCAACTTTTTCGCCGTATTCTTTAAGCCGGTCTTGGTCTTTAACTTTTTCAATATTGACGATCAAATAAGCTGACATTTTTCCCTCGCGATTATTTTAAAACCGTAAACAGTTTAGCGCCCATTTCCTCACCGTGGCAGTAAACACTTTGCGATAATCGGAACGCCGCTTCACCTTTTTGCCAGGCACTTTAAGAGATTTTCTCCATCGGATAAATTTTGCACAGCATGGTTTTCAAGGGCGCGCCGCCAAAGCCGGATTTGCCTTGATGACCCATCGGGATTAACTGATTGAGATTGATATCCCAAATGCCGTTGAGGGTCGGTGCTTTGTTTTCTTTCTCCGGATACCACCAGCCATGCGGCGCCATCGCCATCTGGCGGTGCACCACCGGCGTGGTTCTGAGCTTGCGCTTAACCTTACCACGCACCCCTTCAATCCACACCCATTCACCGTCTTCGACGCCAAGCTCGGCAGCCGTCTCCGGATGCAGTTCGACATAGGGCTCGCCATCAAACTGACGGAGCCAGGGGATTTGCCGGTGTTCACTATGGAAATAGGTTGGATTACGCCGCCCGGTGATCATGATCAGCGGATACTCTTTGAAAATTTCGGGTGTGCTGATCGGGCTCTCAACCGGCTCGGCATGAAAGGGCAGTGGATCAAGGCCATATTCCTCGAACTTGGTGGAATAGAGCTCGATCTTGCCAGTCGGCGTGCGGAAACCGGGCTCGCCGTCAGGACGTAGCTGGCCCTTTTCGTGGCGGCGGTAGGGCCGGCCACCGGAAGGATGATCCTTCGGCGTCAACATGCCGTTATTGTCGGCCAGTTCATCGAAGGTAACACCGGCGGGCCTGAGACGTTCGGTAAAGAGCTCATCCAGACTGCGCCACGGCACAGCTTGCGGGTTGAGCCGCTTGGCCATCTCAAACGCCACATCCCAGCCTGACTTGGTATCACCAATTTTTACCGGCCCGCGCATGGCGTTGAGGATAACGCCAGTGGTAAAGACCGAATTTTTTTCCGCCAAGGTCTGGCCTGGCAGAACGATATCGGCAATCGCCGAGGCGGTGGGGGTCATGAAATTATCGACAACCACATTGAAGTCGAGCTTCTTGACCGCTTCATAATGCCGCCTCGGATCCTGCGCCGTGCCGGCCATGAAGTTGTTGGTGTAAAGCCAGAGCCCTTTGATCGGATACGGGTCACCGCTCTCCATTTGCTCGAGCACCGTATCGGCCAGCGCCCAGGCACGGAAGTTTTTCACCAGCGGGAACTTGTCGGCGCCGATGCGCTTTTTATTGAGATTATTGACGAACTCCTCACCGTAAAGCTGGATCACTTCCTCGGTTGAATAGGGATAAAGCGACACACCATAAGGCGGGCGGCAGATAATATTACCGCCGGGGATATCGGTATTGCCGGTGATCGCCCACAAGCAATTGAGCGCATGCATGGTCGCGGTCGCTTCGGCATTGGAATCTAGCGGTTGGCCGAAGCGGATAGCACCCGGACTGGCCTTGGCGTACATGCGGGCTGCTTTGACGATATCTTCGGTTGGAATCCAGGTAATCTCAGATACTTTGGCGGGCGGATAGTCCTGCACCCGTTGTTTCAGTTCGTCAAAGCCGTGCGTCCATTTCTCGACAAATTCCGTGTCATAGAGATTTTCATTGATGATGACGTTAAGCATACCGAGCGCCAGCGCACCATCCGTGCCAGGCCGGATTTGCAGCCACAGCTCAGCCCGGGACGCCGCCCAGGAAAAGCGCGGATCGATGACGATCAGCTTGGTGCCGAGCTTCATCATATCGACGACATAATGGCCGGAGAAATAATGATCGGTGCATTGCGAACCGCGAATACCCCGAGCCCAGTGGAGCATCACCTCGGGCGGTGTGTATTCAGGATCGTCGTAGCGCTCGGGCGAAAACTGGGCCGCATCGGGAAAGGTAATGTCGCCGGCAACTGTGTGCATGCCGGCTAGCCTTGGCGTAAAGCAGGAAATACCGGAAAGGCCGAACAGGGTCCAATTGGGGCTGCCATAGGCATAGGCCATAAAGATCAGCGGCCCGCCGGCATCGCGCCCGGTGCCTTGTCCGAACACCATCGATTCCGCACCGTACTCATCTCGGATTTTGCGCATTTCATATTCGCATTCATCGAGCGCTTCATCCCAGGAGATTGGCGCCCATTCGCCGGAGCCACGTTCTCCAACCCGTTTCAGCGGCGTTTGCAGCCGGTCTTCATGATAGGCGTATTGGGTTAGCGC
The DNA here is from genome assembly GCA_913020445.1 of uncultured Rhodospirillaceae bacterium. Classification (GTDB taxonomy): domain Bacteria; phylum Pseudomonadota; class Alphaproteobacteria; order Rhodospirillales; family UBA2165; genus TMED23. The sequence goes on along the minus strand of CAJWAR010000057.1, from coordinate 3,114 downwards.
GAGCGCGCGCGGACAAAGACGGCCCTGATGGAACGGGTGATCCTCGTCCCCCTCGACTTTAATCAGCTTGCCGTCCTTGATGTGCAAATCAACGCCACAGCCGCCATGGCACCCCGGTCCACCTGACCACGCACCAGTTTTAACAATCTTTACGTCATCCATCTTATTCATTTTCTTATTTCCCCCTTACTTCGGCGCATACAGCACGGTCTTTGGCTGTTCGTCCATTTGAGCGGCCAATTCCGTGAGCGGCCCAAAGCTCATGCAGCGGGCTTGGCAATGTTTAACGCAGCTGGGTTGCGTACCACCTTCGGTCCGGTGGGCGCAGAGATTACAGAGATCGGTTGGGAACGGCAGATAATAAATCGACAAGCCGTTTTTCTTTTCGAGAATATGCTCGGTAACCGTAATGCCGAATTGCCCGGCAGGGTAGCCATGTTCCTGCTGACAGGCGACCTCGCAAGATCGACAGCCGGTGCAATAATTATAGTCGATCAACAACCCGTTTCTCGCCATCCGCTATCTCCCAAATGGTGTTATTTCTTATAAAAGAAAATTAGTTACATTTGAAACTAATGTCAAGTTGGTGGCGCAAGTGTGCGACACCACTCATGATGGGAAGAGATTTTTAACAATAGTTTCGAGATTAACGAAGGCTTGAGAGATTGGTGATCAGCAGGTCGTTCTTTTGACGGATTTCGGCGGCAATTTTTTGGGCGGTATCTTTTTCTGCATCACCACAATCATTGCAGACATCAACCGCCCGGTGCTGCCCTTCCAACATCCCCCTTATTACCGCAGCTTCGATAACAGCGGCTAACTTATCTGATTGATCTTTAGATAGGGAGTCTTCCAATTTACCCATCGCCTCATCAACGATGGCTTTTAGTTTTTCCATTGTTCTATTTCCTCTCCTGATCACATCTCGCGTGTTGTATTTATTTTAACCTTAGCCAATTCAGGCATCATTGGGAAGTGTGACTTGGATCATCTATATTAGTGGCAGCTGGCGCTATTAATTTCCCAGGGTATTGGAATTTTAATAATTAGTGAGTTAAAATTCAGCTGCTTATTAGGCAATGTAGAATGATGTCAACGCGGCCAACGCAAATCGCTTTAGCCCAATTCAATAGCGCATATGGCAGGTAGGCCCACCATCGGCCCGCCCAAGGTTTGACGACAATGTCCGCTTAGAGTCAGAAGCTGACATTCTGCAGGTTTACCGAATACGTCCGCTATACCCAAAATACCGATGAAAAGAGTCCGCTCTTAGCCATAAGCAGACGATATTCTTCTGAAGTTATATCTATACAAAGTTTGGTATGCCAACTGCCACCTTGTCGCCATTACAGAATTTTTTTGTGAGTGAAAATCTTATTTAGTTTCTATAGAATTATTTCTTTCGCGAGAAGAACCAAAATACAGGAGATTTATTCTGTGGATAAAAATGTCACAGTCCACAATGCAGATAAGTACAGCCTGTGCGTTATTGGCACGGGTCCTCGGTCGGGAACTTGGTTCAGCGCATTTATATTCAAATATTTAGATCAACTTTTGGGTGAGGGTGCCGAGGTTACCGAAGAAGTTATATATGTAACTTTTAGCATTCTTGAAAATCTAAAAATAATAAAGCTTCATGGCCACTTAGTTTGTCCGGGTTTTATTGAAAATCCGGATATTGAGAAATCTTCCTGGGAAGAATTGAATTTTCATGCGATCTCATACAACAACGTTTATCATCTAGTCGAAAAGAATCCGCATATTTTTATTCCGACAAACAATGATAAATTGAGGGTTGTATACATTTACCGAAATCCTTTGGACCAATGCATATCCATGTATAACCATCATAAAAATCATGTGTATGAAGAACTGGCAGAAAAAACGAAAGATGTGAAGCCGTTAGAATACGCAATGAAATTTGGGTTTGAATCATGGATTAAACAATATCTTTCATATCAAGAAATGCAGCGAATTTGCCCTAACCAAATTCAATTTATTAGCTATGATAAATTGGTTTTAAATCCTTTCGACACCTTCAGCAAAATGCTGGAATTTATTCAACCAAATCATCAAATTTCTCCCGAGCTCATCGAAAAGTCCGTAGAATTATCTGCGCCTACTCGCATAAAGAAAATTGAACAAAAGCACGAAAGATCGCTTGCCAGCGACCAAACTGATCCAACTCTTAGTCATATCAAAAGTCCCCTGCCGGGAAACTGGAAAAAGTATTATTCTTCGCAAGACATTAAAAAAGCAGAAGCCTATTTTAGCCGTTTTGGATTAAATTTGGGTGATTTTCAGGCAGAATAAAATTGTCGATTTAGTCGCGCTATTCAAATCTCGCTTCATTAAGGCTGTTAAACTCCGCTTAGTTCATTAAATACTCGGTCCCAAAATAATTGTGGAGCGTAGTCTTTCAGGTATCGCTGATGTCCGTTTTTGGCAATGGCCAATCGCTCCTCGTGGTGTGTTATATAATGACTAATCTTGGAGAGTAAATCAGCATTCGATCCAAACTCGACAAATTCTACAGAAGGTTTTAACCATCTGGAGGTGACTTCGTTTTTTGACTCTAGCAGTAAAGCATTGCAGGCAATCGCCTCAAATACTCTACCTTTGACATGATGAACAGCTCGTCCATCCGATCCCAAGATGTTATTTCCTGCCTGTGAAAAATTTAAAACAATTTTTGAACGCCGCAATTTATCAAAATAAGTATCCTGTGATTCGCTATAGTTCTCATTATATCCGCCGCCGGTGGTTACTTTAACGCCGGCGTTCCGAAGAAAGTCAATCGCTTCCTGTCTATATGGATAATATGGACCAAGCGTTCCTATCAAACTAACGTTAATATCTTTTTCTAGTGGGGATTCAGCGAATGACGGAGCCGGTGTCCATCCGGCCATAGTTCTTGAATTATCGGGTCCAGAGTATGAAAAAGAGGAACCTTCCGTAGAAACAGCTAGATCGGAAAAATCTGCCATCTGTTCGGAAATCGACCGCCAGAACGGTTTTGCCAAATCAGCAAAAAAATGGACTACCGGTAATTTTAATTTTCGACGAACATAGGTAAAAAATGCGGGTGACGGATTTGTGTACCCTTCTTCAATT
>CAJWAR010000056.1 GCA_913020445.1 uncultured Rhodospirillaceae bacterium | reverse complement strand
TTGGTAGGTTAGCGGTATGGCGGCGATAGCTGCGTTGTTTTCAGGACGCAGAGGAGGCGATCTCGGCCTCGGGGGCATACTCGCCCTCGGCGCTGCCGTTGTCGCCGCGCTTTATTTTATTTCGGCGCCCCTGTTTATGATGATATTGTCGGCCTTTAAGGGACCGGAAGACACGCTACCCTTTGAGGACGCCGCCGAATGGACCCTGGATCATTTTGCCGAGGTCTATATCAATCCGGTTCTTTATCAGGAAATCATACCACAAACCTTTATCTTCGGCCTTGGCGCGGTCGCCGTCGCCTTTTTGATCGCCTTTACCCTGGCCTGGCTGGTGGAACGCACGGACCTGCCTGGCCGTAACATCATTTTCACACTTATTCTGTTTCCACTATTGGTGCCCACGATAATGCTGGGCATTGCCTGGATTTTCATGTTCGGCCCCAACGCGGGCTGGATCAATCAGGCGATCCGGTTTCTTTTCGGACTGGAGGGCGGTGGACCATTCAACATTTTCAGCATGACGGGATTGATTTTCGCCCAGGGGGCAGCATTGGTCCCGTTCGTGTTCTTGCTGTTGACAGCGGCGCTGCGCTCAATGAACCCGTCGCTTGAGGAAGCGAGTGCAGCCTCGGGCGCATCGCCCATGACGACATTCTTCCGCGTCACCATACCGATATTAAGACCCGGTATTTTGGCGCCACTTATTCTGGCCTTCCTGATCGCCATGGAGCAGTTCGAGCTGCCCTTGATCATTGGCCTCCCGGCCCGTATCAATGTTTTCTCCATTCGAATTTTCTTTGAGCTCAGCCCCGATACGGAGCTCCCTGTTTACGGCAGAGCAGCGGCCTTGGCGCTGCCGTTCTTGGGCATCGGTATTCTTCTGCTGTTCGCCTACAATCATATGATCCGCCAGGCCGACAGTTTTGTCACCGTCACCGGCAAAGGATACCGTCCGGAAAGATTCAAACTGGGCAAATGGAAATGGCCGTCTCTGTTGTTCGTAATCTTCTTTTTGTCCTTTGCAGCCATCCTGCCGGCGCTGGTTCTGCTTTGGACGAGTTTTTTCGGCTTCAACGCGCCGAGCCTTGCCGCACTGTCGAACATATCCTTCACGCCCTATATCGAGTTGTTCCAGGAAACGCGTTTCTACCGCGCAATCGGCAACACGTTCGTAGTGGCGGGAGGCAGTGCCGTCATCGTCACGTTGATCGGCGCCATGCTGGCCTGGATACTGGTCCGCACCAAAATGCCGGGCCGCTCAATCCTCGATTTTGTCAGTTTCTTTTCAATTGGTATTCCGTCGGTGATTGCCGGGCTCGCCGCCATGCTGCTTTATCTCAGTATGCCGATCGGCGTCTATGGTACGGTCTGGGTGCTCATTCTAGCCTATTCCTACCGCTTTGCCGTCACCACGAGGCTCAACCGCGCTGGCCTGATGCAACTGCATCAGGAACTTGAGGAAGCCTCCTATGCCGCCGGCGGCACCTGGATAACCACGGTCAGGCGCATCGTTCTGCCGCTAATGGGTCCGTCCATTATGGCCAGCATGGTATTGCTTTTCATTATCGGTTTCCGGGAATTTACCATTCCGCTTATTCTGATGAGCGAAGATAATATGGTGTTAAGTGTTATATTGTGGCGTTTGTTTGAAAATCTGGAATTATCAAAGGCCGCCGCAGTTGGCGTCTTGATTATTTTATTCGTTATTCCCATCATCTTCTTAATGCGGCAGTTCCTGCTGCCCAAGACGGAGTAAGTTATACCGATGTTAAGCGTCAAAGGATTGACCAAAACCTACGAAACGCCGGAAGGACCGGCGCATGCGGTCAAAGGGATTGATTTTGAAGTTGGCGAAGGCGAGTTCTACACTTTGCTGGGACCTTCCGGCTGCGGCAAGACAACCACGCTGCGCTGTATTGCCGGACTGGAAAAATCCGATGGTGGTGAGATTTCGATTAACGGCGAAATTGTCGCCAAACCTTCAGACGATCTGTTTGCCCCAACCCATCACCGCAATATCGGTATGGTGTTTCAATCTTATGCAATTTGGCCGCATCTGAATGTATTTGATAACGTCGGCTATCCACTGCAGGTTAGAAAGCCGCGCCCGCCCAAAGCTGAAATTAATGATCTGGTTATGGATGCCTTGGAACAAGTTGGCATGGTGGAATTCGCCAAGCGTCCGGCGACCAAAATTTCCGGCGGTCAACAACAACGCGTCGCCCTCGCCCGGGCTCTGGTGCGCCGCCCCCAGCTGTTATTGCTTGATGAACCCCTGTCCAATTTGGACGCCAAACTGCGCGAGCATATGCGGATTGAGCTGGAGGAAATGGTCGCCCAAATTGCGATTACGACACTGTATGTCACCCATGATCAATCGGAGGCTTTGTCAATGTCGGACCGGGTGGCCGTCATGTCGGATGGTCTGATTATCCAGGAAGACGAGCCGCGGGCAATCTATGGCAAACCGGTAAACGAATTCGTCGCCTCCTTCCTTGGCACGGCGAATATTATTAACGGCACCGTAGTTGATGGGGCCAATGAAGCTGACGGTAATATGGGTGTAATAAATATTGATGGTGATGTTGGTCAGTTAAACGTCATCTTATCGAACGGCCTCGATAAAGGAGATGCTTTACAGATTGTCGTCCGGCCAGAAGATATTCAAGCCACCACCGAGCAACCAGATGATCTAGCCAACGTTTTGCCAGGGGTTGTTGATTTGCTCAATTATCAGGGCGGTTACGTTGAATGTTTTGTCCATGTCGGCGCCATCCGTTTGCGCTGCATTGTTCATCAATCCTTGCGCGCCAAGGCCGGCGACAAGATCTGGCTAAGTGTTGATCCACAGCACTGCGTTATTTTTTCAGGGAATACATAATCAATGCCCGGACTACCTAATTACTCCATACTCAATCCGCTGATGAACCGCTTGCCGGATGATCAACGTCAAGCCCTGCAAGGCGAACGCCTCGTCACCATGGTCAATTACGTTTATGCCAATGCGCCGTTTTGGCGGGCTAAGTTCGACGCTGCCGGAATAACACCTGACGATATCAAAGGTATTGAGGATCTGCCTAAAATTCCTTTTTGCACCAAGGCTGAATTGCTGGCCGATCAGCAGGCGCACCCGCCTTATGGCAGCTACACCTGTACCGAACAAAGCCAATGGGCTCGGCTAATATCGACATCGGGCACTACGGGACAACCATTGCGCCGGGCGTTCTCGCAACGTGATTGGGATTACATTCTCGACCGGTTTCAACGCTCGCCGCATATGGGTCCCGGTGATATTTCAATTATTTTAGGACCGATTGATGGCTTGATGGGACCCACCGCGGCCTATGAGAGTGGTCAGCGCATGGGAGCGATAATGGTGCTCGCCGGGATGTATGATTCAAAATCCAAGATTAAGCTGATCCAGGATTTTAAACCGGTCACCATCAGCGGCACGGCGTCTTACTTGCTCCGCCTGCTGGAGGTTGCCGATGAAATGGGCGTTGATGCGCGGCAATTGGGCTTGCGCGGTGTCGCCTCGGTGGGTGAGCCGGGCGCCGCCATTCCGGCTACCCGCAAACGCTTGGCAGAAGGCTGGAACGCCAATGTCATTGACGGCTTTGGTATGACCGAGCTGTTTCCGCTTGGCGGCAGTTGTCCCGGTAATACGGCGCTTCATATCGCTGCTGATATGGCGATCACGGAAATAATTGACCCCGAAACCGGCGAACAATTGCCCCCAGGCGAAGAAGGTGAAGTTGTTTTCACCAATTTGGTCGGTGATACGCAGCCCCTGCTCCGCTACCGGAGCCGCGACATTTCCAAGATTACGGCCGGCGAACCTTGCCCGGCTTGCGGTCATACCGGTCCCCGGCTGGAAGGCTCCATCATTGGCCGGGTCGATGACATGATTTGGTTCCGCGGCGCCAATATTTTCCCGTCAGCCATTGAAGAGGCCGTCCGCAGTTTTGACGAGCTTAGTCATGAATACCAAATCGTCGTCAACGGCGACGGCACCTTACCAACGATGACAATTAATTTGGAAGCAAACAATAATATCTCAGCAAAAGCGGCGGCCGAAATTCAATCAAAGGCCGCGGCGGCAATCAAAAGCGCTATTCGCATCAACGCGGAAGTTAATCTGGTGGCAGCCGGTTCCCTGCCACGCGATGATGGCGGCAATAAAATTCGCCGGGTGATCGACAACCGGGAAAATTCAGATAACGGCTAATCATAAGCGAATAGCCGCCTACCCTCAGCTCCGCCAGAAACCCTCTTTGTCGATGCGGTGCAGCGCGTCCAGTTCTTCTTTTGTCGGTGCCGGGGTTTCTTCGAGATCGGGTGTGGTCTTCAAATCCCAGCCGGTATTTTCGATGACTTCCTCGACGGTGTGGCCGGGATGGACCGACGCCAGATGAAGCTCGTTTTCCGGGCCGTGCGGCCTAAGGATGGCGCGATCGGTAATGACAACCGACGGACCGCCGCCGGGCAAGCCGGCTTTCTTACGCGCATCTCCTCCCGTCAAATGTCCGGGCGAGGTAATGAAATCAACTTTCTCGACCAGCCGGTGTTTTTGATGGTTGATGATAACAATGAGACGCTCGGCCATCGCTGCAATATCAGGCGCACCGCCAGAGCCTGGTAATTTGGTCGTCGGATTTTCAAAATCGCCGATATAGGACGTGTTAATATTGGCAAATCGATCAATCTCGGCACCGCCAATAAAGCCCGCATGCACGCGGCCACCACTTAAGAGCCCCATAATCTGGATCAGCCCGGTGGTCCAGGCCGCGCCAAATTGGTTGGGGCCGTCACACATGGTGTAGAGCATGTCCTCAGCCGGCTCATAGCGCGCAACCCCGCTTTCGAACAGACCAACAGCGTTTGGTGCGTGGGTCAGACGGGCAACGCCGTACGCGGTGATCGGCAGCCGCATACCGACAAAAATCCGCTCACCATCATTGATCTGACGCGCCGCCGCGATGATCATAAGCTCCTGGGTCGAGTATTTATGCATGATGCTCTGTCCCCTCAATCCGTCGCATAGTTGGCGGGCGCTGAATAGGCCTCGCCTTCAATACGAAGTTCTTCCAATTCGCCGCCGAGTTTGGTGCGATAAGCTTTATGATCCGGCAGATCAAGTACCCATTCATCGACCCAGCGCTGGAAACTATCCGGGTCACGAGTCTCCTTGTGGTAGTGATGAAAAAAGGCGTTGTCCCTTTTCCATCTGCCGATCAGCGGCGACGGATGGCTGGCGGCGGGAAGGTGACAGACCGCATTAACGCCAAAGCCTGGTATCAAGACCCGGCTTGGATCAGAGGCAATAACTTCGGGCTCAACGATTTCGTCGGCCAGTACAATGATTTTCTCAGAGGCGATCGATGCTTCCTGGGTCAGACCGGTGGATCCCCAAATATGGGAATTACCAGCCCGATCGGCGCGCTGGACAACAAGAAAGGCAACATCGGGTTTCAGTGCAGGTATCAGAGCAACTGGGTCCGGCTCAGCGGCAAACGGATTCTCCGCCAATCTAATTTGTGGGTTGGATTTAATGATATCCGAGCCGAGGATGGATTTAACCGGCACATAAGGCAGCCCATAAGCCCCGGCAAAAAAAGCCATGCCGATGGTAAAATTTGAATAGTCGTGAACTTTAATTGGATTTGGCTCACCATGCTCGGTGGCGCGGCGGAAATTATGCCCCATGCCGCCTGACACATTGCCGACCCAGGCACCGGTTACTTCGGCAACGCAGCCGGTACCGATCATCATATCGGTCGAAATATCCGAGATTGGCGCAACAACATTGAGATCGCGTTTGCCTTGACGGATTAGCTCATGGGTCGCGGCAAACGGTATGGCGTTTTCCAGCGCGGCGCCGAGCACGATGCTCGAACCGTCCGGCACCAATTCCTTAATTGCATCCGCAATAGTGCATAATTTATCGCCGTTAATCGATCAGTCCCCCAGGTGGACTTTAATTTTCATTATTAACTCGCCAAACACCTAGCAAATTCATCGTCGCAAGACAAATTAAAACACCGGACAGGTTGTCGGCGGCACTCATTTGTATCACTATCTAAAACAGCAAAATTTGCTGGTTAAAAAGTAAAGAAATATCCACGGGGAGAAAAATGCGCGGGTTTATTGGCGGATTAGTGATGGGCTTGGTTATCGGCGTCGTATTGGCGGTAACGGCGCCAGGTTCAAAAATATCGAACGGATCAGGCAGTACCGGTCAGCCTGGCGCATTTTTGGTAAATTCGACATCTGCTGGAAAGCCGGTTAAATGGAAAATGGCGAGTGCTTTTCCAAGCGAGATGCCATTAAGCGGTAATCTCGGCCTCGCCATGATTGATCGGCTTAAAGAAATCAGTTCCGGCAGAATAGATATTGAATTTCACGAGCCGGGCGCTCTGGTACCAACCCTTGATCTATTTGAAGCGGTAGCCTCCGGCACCGTCGATGCCGGCTTGGCAAGCTCCCAATTTTGGGGTGAAAAATCTGCTGCCTTTGAGCTTTTTGGCGCGGTCCCCTTCGGCCCCGATATAGCTTCACATCTTGCTTGGTTCCGCCATCATGGGGGACAAAAACTTTATGAAGAATTATACCGTCAAAACAATATTCACAGCCTCATCTGTGGCGTAACTGGAGCGGCCGGTGCGGGCTGGTTTGAGCATCCAATCGAAGAACTTAAAGACCTTAAAGGACTTAAAATAGCGGCAACGGGCCTGGCGGCTCGGGTTTACAGATTTATGGGGGCGACGACCATTCGCCTGGCGCCGGCTGATATTCTGGCTGCGTTAAAAGAGAAACAAGTTGATGGGGTGGCTTTTTCAACACCGGCTGCTGATCAGTTTCTTAAATTAACCGAGTTCGCCAAACATTACTATTTTCCTGGCTGGTTTCAGCAAGCGGGCTTTATCGATTTGATGATAAATTTGACCAAATGGGAGCGACTAAGTAAATCCCAGAAGAAGATGATTGAGACAGCCTGTATGGCAAATATGGAATATAGCCTTGCCGCTGGAGAAGCCAGCCAATTCGATGCGCTCAAAAACATCGTTATCAGAGGCATTGATGTGAAAAAATTCCCACCCAAAGTAACTCTCGCTTTAAAACGGGCTTGGCTGGAAGTCGCCAAAACGCGGGCATCCGCCAACAAAGATTTTCGCCGGGTACTCAATTCTTTGAAAAATTTCCGGGAAGATTATTCTATCTGGCAGGAATTGGGGAAAATCTAGCTCGTTAATTGGCTAGGCGTTATGTTCAAGATCTACCGGAAGTTCGTTCAATTTAGCCAATAAATATTCCAGATCATCAGATTCCATATCGACGCCGAGATCACCGAACTGGGTTAAAATGCGTTCAATCATTCGCCGTGCAAATCTTTCGCGGTCATTTTCACCGCCGTCAAATTCCGTTTCCTGTTCGACTTCCACGGCGGCTTGAATAGCGGGATAGAATGTTTCCGGCAGACCAGCCCGATCACATAGACTTTTAAGACCTAATTCACCGGAATCCTCTATGAGTTTGCGCGCATTATCAATGTGAACACCGGCGAGTTCTGACAGCGAACAGACTAAAAATAAAATATTCCCCATGCACGCTGCCCGCAAAACAATCGACGGTGTTAAGCGGTCATTTGCCATCAATTGGCTGACTAATTTCAAAACCGATGCCTCATCGGAACCCACCGACAAGCCAATCACTGCTTTTTCCCGGCTTTGGGTCAGCAAACCTTCCGCCATGCCCGAGGGCAAATCAGGGCGGCTGGCAAGTTTCTCTTTGAAATTATCAGATACCACTGTAACGAGGCGTTCAATAATAGTAACCGGAAGCTCTGGCCGGTTGACCATGGCGCCTTGCACTTTCTCGCTATCGCCCAAAGTATCAACGACGGTTTCAAGTGATTTGTCGGATATCTCGGCACCTTCATTTTCGACCAGCTGAGCAACGACATTTTCATCCTGCGTTTGAACCAGCGCCGCCGCAACATCTTCAGATACATTGGCGCGCCTGGCAATGGCTATTTGCTTTTCCATCCCATGGCTTTTGATGATTTCGGTTAGGTCCTGATCGTTCAGAACTTCTGATAACAGGAGCACCGGCAAAGAAACCTGATCAACGTCCTGGGCCAGCGATAACGCTACTTCGTGTGGTACACTCGGATTATCTTTGAGATTATCGGAAAGCGCCTCACGCACACGAATCTCGGCATCCTGTACCATAATCAGGAATATATCTTCAGCGAGTTGTTTCTCTTCGGCTGAAAGTTGTTCAGGATCAAAAGATGCCGCGATTTTTGCCGCCGTTTCGGCACGCTGCTCACCGGACGGATTGGTCAGAAGAATTCTAACATCCTCTTCGGTTAGATTTAGTTTCGCCATATTATTCTTTCACACCTAAAAACGGTGCAATATCAACGAGGTATGCACGAATACAGCACGCATTACCCCCCGTTCCGAAAAACCAAAGCAGTTCAGTATCTAATGAAATATAGGGATGATTTTGCCATTTATAAGTGGTTTGCCATAAAATTTGCATATTTGACCATTAGTACCAATTTATTGACTAACATTGGTCAATGTTAGGCTAAGCAAAATATGTAATTTATTAGCCTTGGACCATCAAACTTTTAAGCATCTTTGGCTTGTCATCTTAGGCGTGCTGCTTATAGTACGCGCCGATAAGTCAAAGAGACTTAAAATGGGTTTTTTTGTGATGAATTTTCTACCGCCTGTTCATATCCGAAGTGGGTCGGGTGGAATTGAAACGGTAATTTTAGGAGTTTGATACATGTTCCTTCGTGGATTTTTGGCCTTCGGCCTTATTCTTTCGACTGCCCTTTTTGCAACTGATGCATCTGCCGCCGGCGATGCCAAAAAAGGCAAAAAGGTTTTCAACAAATGCAAAGCTTGTCATACGGTTAAAGCCGGCAAACATAAAGTTGGTCCATCTCTGGCTGGTGTGGTTGGCCGCAAAGCTGGTTCCGCTAAAGGCTTTAAAAAATACAAAGGCCTCAAAGGTGCAGGCTGGAATTGGGATGAAGCTGCTCTGAACGACTACCTGAAAGATCCAAAGAAATACCTGAAAGCCAAAGTCGGTAAAAAAGGTGCCATGGTATTCAAGCTTAAAAAAGCGAAAGATCGTGATAACGTGATTGCTTATTTAAAAGCTTCGAAATAATTTATTTCGCTTAATAAAAAACGCCGCTGTCTGCAAAGATGGCGGCGTTTTTTTGCGCCTATTTTAAACTATTCACGCACGACCATCACCGAGCAATTCGCGTGGCGCACAACGCGCGCGGCGTTGGGTCCCAACAAATAGTCACTCAACTCCGGCCGATGGGACGCCATGATGATCAAATCCGCGTTGGTCTCGTTGGCAACGCGTAAGATTTCTTTGTATATCGAGCCTGAGCCAACATGAACATTGGGTGTCAGGTCTGACGGGAATTGGGTATTGGCAAACTCAGCGATTTTAGCCGCCGCGCCTTTGGCCATTTCAGTTTCATAATTATCCGGAAAAAATTCTTCGACTAGCGGTGTTCCCATATCCGGGATGACGGTCAGCAGATGCAACTTTGCGCCGAAGGATTTGCACATCTCTACCGCAGTCGGCGCTGCCTTGGACCATGACGCATCATCACTTAAATCAACCGTCAGCAATATATTATTGTACATAGCTATGCTCCTTCCGCTGGCGCAGTGCCTTTTTTACGTCTGCCATTTTGCATCAGCAGAACGCCACCTAAGAGGATTAATGCGATCGGATAGACAAGTTCTTTGGCCGGACGATCGATTTGCTCAACTTCAACGGCAGTTACAAAATCACCAAAATCCATTTTAACTTTTTCCGCCATACCGTTTGGCGTCAGATCGGCAACCGCAAAACGACCATCTTTTTCTTTGGCAATTTTAAGTCCAAAAGCCTTTTGCCCGGCATTTCCGCCAGGTGCTCTCAGCACATAAAGTTTAAATCGATCGCCGTAATCTGTTTCCCGAATGGAATGCAGACGAATTTTCCTGTCCTCGGGAGCTTGAACTTGGTTAGCGACGAATTTGTCAAAATCCAATGCTATGTATTCAGGATAAATGTAGCCCAAAATAACATCAGGCCGGAACAACGCGAACATAATCGCCAGCAGAACAACCCGCTCGGCAATATTGGTTTTGATAATCATCCAGCCCTGAACTGCGGAAGTGAAACAGAAAATGGCGATCAGTGAGACGACAAAGATCATCACGCCATGCCACACAGTGGTCACACCAATCAGCAAAAGTTCTGGATTGAAAATAAAGACGAATGGTAAAATTGCCGTTCGAATATCATAGGTGAAAGCTTGAAAACCGGTCTTCAAAGGATCGGCCCGGGAGATCGCCGAGGCGGCAAAGGCAGCCAAACAAACCGGCGGTGTCGAATCCGCCATCAAGCCGAAATAGAAGACAAACAGATGAACGGCGATTAAATGTAATTCGAGACCGGCTGCGGTACCGAGCTCGACCAAAACGCCAGCCAACAACGACGCCACGACGAGATAGTTAGCCGTCGTCGGCAGTCCCATACCAAGCACCAGCGAAAGCACCGCTGTCAGGATAAGCAGAATAAAGACATTACCGCCCGAAAGTGCTTCGACCACGCCGACCATGGCATTATTGAGCCCGGTCGAAGAGACCGCACCAACGATGATACCAGCCGTCGCCACCGCAACGGCAATGCCAACCATATTTCTGGCACCCGCTATTAGCCCAGCGTAGATTTCCACGAAGGCTTCTTTGAGGCCGGCAACCGCGCCGCCTTCTTTGCTGTGTTTAATCAGGCCCAGCCCGATGACGATCAACGCGGCAGCTCCAAGTCCCCAGAACAACGAAGGTTGTGTCTTCTCGCCGGAAAATCGAAAGGCCGCCGCGATAACGATTGGAATAATGTAGAGAACGGTCATCATCGCCCGGCTCATATTGCGGGGTGAGATACGCGTCGCAAACATGATCAGGAACATCACCATAATCGTGTAAAAGACGGCACTGCTTGCCGTCCAACGCTCAACCATCAGCAGATAGACCAAGACGACAATCGGAATAATGAAGTGTACGCCGGTGAAAAATACTTTCCTGAGAACCGGGATATCTGCCTTCGCCATGCCCGAGAGCCCAAGTTTCATTGCTTCAAGATGTGAAATATAGAGCAAGCCAATATAGCTGATGATGGCTGGAATGAAGGCCGCCACAATCACATCAAAATAGGTGATACCGATAAGCTCAGCGATAATAAACGCCGCTGCACCCATGATCGGCGGCATAATCTGACCATTGGTCGAAGCGGCAACTTCAATGGCGCCCGCTTTGATTGCCGGAAAGCCGGTCTTGCGCATCACCGGAATAGTGAACACACCGGTCGTCACGACGTTGGCGATGGAGGAGCCTGAGATCAGACCCGTCATGCCGGATGCCAAAATGGCGGCTTTAGCTGGACCACCGCGATATTTGCCAACCATGGCAAAGGCGAGATCGAGAAAATATTTACCAGCACCCGCGCGGTCCAGTAGCGCACCAAACAACACAAACAAGAAAACAAAGCTAACCGAAACATCGATTGGAATACCAAAAATTGCCTCACCACCAAGCCAATGGTAGCCGATTAATCTGGTAACCGAGACGCCACGGTGAGATATAATCTCCGGCATGGCTTGGCCAAAGATCGAGTAAAGCAAAAAGATTGAGGCCACAATAACCAGCGGTAAACCAATGGCCCGGCGCGTTGCTTCAAGCAGCAGCAGAATACCGCAGGCACCAAGAACAGCCTCAAACGGGAATTTTGCGCCAAAAAGATCAATGGTCAATAACTGACCGAGACGAACGGTGATACCCTCCTGGTCGATAAACACCCAGAGAGCGCAAAAACAGCCCAGTAAAGCCAAGCCAATATCAACTGGGGAAATGCGTTTATGGGATAGCGATTTGGCTGCAGGGAACATTAAAAAAACCATCAGCAAGCCAAAGCCGAGATGGATACCGCGAGCCGGGACGGAAACGATGATGCCAAAATCTAATAGGAACGGGAACGGCGAGGCGATCCACAATTGAAACAGCGACCAGGCAGCACCAATGATGCCGATAATCAATCCCAAAGTCGGCCCGGTCTGGCGACCGGTATATTCAACTTCGTCTATTTTTTTCTGAATGTCGTCCTGCGAAATACCTTCGCCGGAAACCGCATTGGGTGCAGTCTCAGCCATACCATGCCCCTATAGGAAAATAGTTTTAATAAACTACACAAATTTAAAAGCCGGCCCGGGGAACTCCCCGAAGCCGACTTTCAATTCTGTTAAGATCTACATCCAGCCTTTTTCTTTGTAGTACTTTGCCGCACCTTTATGCAGAGGTGCAGACAAGCCATCCTTGATCATTGTTTTAGGATCAAGGTTTTTGAACGCAGGATGAAGTTTCTTAAATTCACCGAGATTTTCAAAAACAGCCCGGACAACTTCGTAAACAACGTTATCCGCGACATCAGCTGAGGTTACGAATGTTGCTTTAACGCCCCAGGTTTGAATATCAGACGTGGTCGTTTTATAGGTGCCTTTTTTGATGTTTGCCCACGCGTAAAACGGATTTGCTTTGGTCACAAACTTTTTCGCCAGAGCGCCGTTAAAGTTGGCAATTTTTGCACCACAGCCATCTGTCGCAATTGACACACCAGCATTCGGCACGCCGACAGAATAAATGTATGCATCAATTTTGCCGTCACAGAGGGCTTTTGATTGCTCGGTAGACGTCAATTCAGCAGCTAATTTGAAATCCTTTTTCGTCCAGCCTGCCGCTTTGATCATCAGATCGGCGGAACCACGTTGGCCTGAACCTGGATTTCCAATATTAACTTTTTTACCTTTAAGATCATTCCAGCCTTTAATACCGGAATCACCACGGGTAATAATTTGGAAGGGTTCAGGATGCACGGAGAAAACCGCACGCAATTTCTTAAATTGTTTGCCTTTCCACTTACTGGAGCCGTTTGAAGCATGATATTGCCAGTCAGATTGAGCAACACCAAAATCCAATTCACCATCTTTGATCTGTTGGATGTTGTAGTTAGAGCCACCGGTCGAGGGAGCCGAGCAACGGATGCCATGTTTGCGGCCTTTTGAACGGCCCTCAGCAGCTGCCCGATGCACCATCCGGCAAATGGCATTGCCGGTGACAAAATAAACACCGGTTGGACCGCCGGTGCCGATAGCAATAAATTGGCGTTTTCCGGCTGCATCAGCACCAGAAGCACCGATCATAAAGGCGCCTGCTGCCAATCCGAAAGCCAATGTCGATAAGGATAATTTTTTCAACATTTTTAATCTCCCGATTAGTTTAGTTAATTTATAAAAGGTCCTTATTTTTGACACTGAAAAATGTTCTAGCCCCGACGTATTATGCTCGAGGCTTCCCGCACGCGCGCTGATTAATTAGGGAGTTTCCCAATGTAAAACCAAATATTGTTCTGACCTCCCTAGTATTGGGTCAGGCGCACAGGTTTTCCTATATCGCTGGGGATTACCCTAAACCATGCTGGGTTTCAGACTCAAGTTATTCTTTTGAATTAATTGAATTAATTGCCGAATGTATTGAGTGAGATAATTTTTCAACAATTGTTTCAATGTCAGCCTTGGAGGCGATAAATGGAGGTGCCAGCAAGACATGGTCACCCTTAATTCCATCAATCGTACCCCCCATCGGATAACAAATCATGCCGTTTTCGAAGGCGGCTTTTTTAATTTTTGCATTGATTTTCAATACGGGATCGAAGGGTTCTTTGGTTTCGCGGTCCTGCACCAATTCGATCCCACGAAACAATCCACGACCGCGGATATCGCCGACATGCGGATGTTGACTCAACGCCTCATTTAATTGCGCTGCGAGGTAAGCCCCCATTTCGCCAACATTTGTTAGTAAATCCCGATCAAATATCGCCTTCAGAACGGCAAGCGACGCGGCACAGGCCACGGGATGACCCATATAGGTATGACTGTGCTGGAAAAACCCTGAGCCGTCACAAATAGCCTGGTAGATTTTATTGCTGCAGAGCAAAGCACCAATCGGCTGATAGCCTCCGCCAAGCCCTTTGGCGATGGTAATCAAATCCGGCACGATACCGTCCTGCTCAAAGGCATAAAATGTCCCCGTACGACCTAGCCCGCACATAACTTCATCCAAAATCAACAACACCCCATAGGTGTCACATATTTCGCGAATACGTTTGAAATAACCCGGTACCGGCGGCACCCCCCCTGCGGTCGCGCCGACAACGGTCTCGGCGACAAAGGCGGCGACGCTATCTTCGCCGAGCCGTAATATTTCAGCTTGTAACTCATCAGCGACACGTTGACCGTATTCTTCCTCGCTCTCGTCATCCCGTTGACCGCGATAGGCGAAACACGGTGAGATATGAGATACTTCTATCAACCACGGCTCGAACTGCTTGCGCCGCCACTGATTGCCACCCGCCGCCAGCACGCCCAGCGTATTGCCATGAAAACTTTGTTGCCGCGCTATAATATGCCGGCGTTGCGGCTCACCATTTTCGAGATGATACTGCCGGGCCAGTTTTAGCGCCGACTCAACTGCTTCAGAACCGCCCGATACATAAAACACTTTGCCGAACTCAGATGGTGCTTTTTCGACCAAAAGATCGGCGAGTTGTTCGGCTGGTTCACTACTAAAGAAACCGGTATGGGCATAAGCCAGTTTGGCCGCTTGTTCTTGAATAGCTTTGATGACGTCCGGATCGCCATGGCCAAGACACGACACCGCCGCACCGCCTGAGGCATCTAAATATTCTTTGCCACTGGCGTCGATCAAATACATCCCGTGGCCTCCCATAGCGACGGGCGGCTCATTGTGGGGATTGCGGTGAAAAACGTTGGTCATGTTAAATCTGTGCCGTTAGACTGGTTAAGTAATTTATTTCGAACTCTAAAGGGCGGCTACTAGAACCATGGATATCAAAGATCACATTCGCGGCATACCAGATTTTCCTCAACCTGGCATATTATTTTACGATATCTCTACACTGTTGGCGAATGCGGACGCCTGGCAGGTCACGATGGGGCGATTGGCCAAAGAAGTTAGCCGCCATCAGCCGGATATACTGGCCGGTATCGAATCAAGGGGCTTTTTGGTGGCAGCGCCGTTGGCACTCAAGCTTGGTCTCGGCTTCACCATGGTGCGGAAAAAAGGTAAATTGCCAGGCCCGACCATCCCCTACGAGTACGAGCTGGAATACGGCACCGATACTATTGAAATACAAGCAGATGCTGTTGAGCCGGGTCAAAAGGTTGTCCTGTTGGACGATCTGCTCGCCACCGGCGGCACCATGGCAGCGGCGGTAAATCTCCTGCGACAAGTTGGCGCAGAGGTCGTCGGCAGTGCCTGCATCATTGAGCTTAGTTTTCTCAACGGCCGGGATAAACTAGACATTCCCTGTACGACGCTGGTTCAATACGACGATTAGTTAAGGGTCAGGCCGCTTGAGCGATCAGGCGGCTCGCCGGCAAATAGAAGTTAACCGTTGTTCCTTCGCCATATTCACTTTCAATATCCAGGCGCCCGCCATGGCCCTCAATCAGTAGTTTTGTCAACGGCAGCCCGAGCCCGGTGCCTTCAATCGTTCGGGTCTGATTATCTTCAACACGCGAAAATTCTTGCAATATCAATGGCAGATCTTCAGCCTTGATACCAATGCCGGTATCCTGAACAGAAACATTCAATTCCTCGGTTTTGTTAATGCCGATTATGACAGTTATCTGGCCTGAGACTGGTGTAAACTTCACCGCATTGGATAATAAATTCAGGAGTATTTGCTTAAACCGTCTTTCATCTGCCAAAAGAGGTGGCAGATTTTCGGCCAGATTAACCTCAACGATCAGTGCTTTTTTCTGCGCCAATGGATCAATAATGCGCAATGCTTCACCCAGACTATCATCAATATCAAAAGTATCCTCATTTAGCGCCAATTTGCCTGCTTCGGCTTTCGACAAATCGAGAATATCATTGATTAGCGAGAGTAGATGTTGGCCACTGCTGTTAATGTCTTTGGCGTAATCGACATATTGCTGATTGCCCAACGGACCCATGATCTCTGTTTTGATCACTTCGGAAAAGCCGATGATGGCATTCAACGGCGTACGCAGTTCATGGCTCATACTGGCCAAGAAAGTGGATTTTTCCTCATTTGCCCGTTCGGCTATTATTTTTGATTGCAATAATTCTTGCTCTTTATATTCGAGCGCATGAAAGTCACTGGCAATGCGTTTGGTCATTAGATTGAATGCCATAACGACATCACCCAATTCATCCTCACTGGCATTTTCAATTTTATAACGATCCGGGTTTGAAGGGTCATCGCCGGCAGCGAGCAAATTTTTGCGCAACGCCAGAACAGGTTTTAAAACCATTGAGCCGAGAATGATCGAGGTTACGCTGGTGACAAAAAAAGCGATTAGAAAAACCAGGCCGATTATGCGGCCGACGAAGGCGACAAGCTCGAAGCCAATCCACGAAGAATCAAGCCGGGCGATAATAAAATAAGGCGCCCCAATCAACTTCGGTGTCCACATTATTTCGTAACGCTGGCCGGCTACGGTTTCCATCATTTTCATCGACGTCGTCGATTTTGGTGAATAATTGGGCCCGATTTCTTCACCGAATTTACCCAGTTGCTCACCGGATTTATCGAATAGCGCCCCACCGCGCAGCTTTGAATTTATCATTTGCTTGGTCGCGGCAGCTAATAAATCGGCTGGCGCAGCTTCCGATGGGGCGAGGCGGAAAATGGATTGGACAGTTTGAAATCCTTCCAACTCAAGTCGCTTTAATAGATCACGTTCAAAGTTCACCACCGACGGAATTAAGATGGCCCCTTCGATAAAAAATATGGCGATAAAAACAACAAGCGCAATACGCCGGCACAGCTTGCAGGTCGAAAGCGCTGAAATACTATCCGCAATATTTATGTGTTTAAACACATGCTCCACCAAGAGAGAAATAACACTCCGCCACTAATATGGGCCGCAGTATTAGGAATATTAAGTAACGTTACTTCAACTCTCGGTGAGTTTAGAGTGATGACAAAGCTTGCCTACCCATGGCCAAAAAAGATAAAAAAAGCGACATTTTAGTATATCAAAATCAGGTAGGAACAAAATCATGGACGCTGAGGCCAAGAAAACAGCACTTCGTATGATCCCCTACGGAATCTACGTGATGACCGCGGAAGATGCGGACGGCGCTATCGCTGCTGCGACGGTTAACTGGGTCACCCAAACGTCGTTCGATCCGCCACTTGTCGCCATCGGCGTAAAACCGGATTCTGGAATTTACGCCATGATAAAGAAAACCAACTGTTTTGCCCTTAATATGCTCGGTAAAGGGCAGCAGGGGCCGGCATTTGCGTTCTTTAAGCCGGCCGAAAAAGATGGCGACACCATCAGCGGCGAGGCTTATCACAGCGGCGCCAATGGCTCACCAATTATTGATTCGGCGCCCGCCAGTGTCGAATGTTCAGTGTCTCAAATAGTCGAACACGGTGATCATCACATCGTCATCGGTGAAGTAACCGAGGCCAATGTCGCCAAAGAGCCCGAAGGCCGGGCCGATGAAGCCATCCTGGAGATGAAAGAACTTGGCGACACCGTATTTTATGGCGGCTGAGCCGGCATCTAAAAATCTTTTAAAAAGGCTGCGAATTAGATCGCGGCCTTTTTTAATGACGCATAAGTGATCATCAATTGATCGCCCCAGGCTTATGCCTCAGGCGGCTTTATTCTATATGACATAGCAGGGGATAACTTCTAAACGGAGCCTGATAATGTCAAAAGAATACGATCTCATTGTTCTTGGAGCCGGCAACGCCGGATTTGCGCCCGCTGGTATGGCCAAAGAAGCCGGGCAATCTGTGCTTGCTGGTTATCGAAAGCTGGGAATTTGGCGGCACCTGTGCGCTCCGCGGCTGTGTGCCAAAGAAAGTCTTGGTGGCAGCGGGCGAAACACTTGATCAAATCGCCAAAGCAAGCGATCACAAAATCGATGCTCAATTTAACAGCATCGACTGGCCCGCCCTGATCGAGCGCAAAGAAACATTCATCGAAGGCGTGCCGGACATGATGGAAGGCAGCCTTACCGGTCGCGACATTGATACGCTTACCGGACGCGCCAAATTTAGCGGACCAAATGAGATTGAAGTAAATGGTGAAACTTATTCGGCCAAAAAATTCGTTATCGGTACCGGCTCTAAAAACCGCGAGCTGCCGATCCCGGGTTTCGAGCATACCATCACCAGTGATGACATCCTGGATTTAAAAGACCGGCCCAACTTAATCATTTTTATTGGTGCTGGCGTGATTGCCCTCGAGTTCGGTCATGTGTTTGCCCGCGCCGGCAGCTCCGTCACCCTGTTGGAAGTCGCCCCCCAACCCCTGCCGATGCTGGATGAAGACGCAGTCGCTGCACTGACGGCTGAAAGTCAACGCATCGACCTTGATATTCGCACCGCTGTCTCAACCAGCAATATCGAAAAAACCGCCGATGGCTTCGCCGTCACTTTTGAAGAAGCCGGCAAGGAAGTCACGTTGACGGCTGATGTCGTTGCCAATGGCGCCGGGCGTATTGCTGATGTTGAAGACCTTGATCTCGAGGCCGCCGGTATTGAGCACGACCGCCATGTAATTGCGGTGGATGAACATTTGTGCAGTGTCTCGAACCCTAACGTCTATGTTGCCGGCGATGCCAATGCGGCTGCCGGTCCGCAACTGTCACCCGTCGCAACCTATGAGGGGCGTATCGTTGGTCATAATCTGATCAATGAAGGCGGTAACTTAAAGACCGCTGACTACACTAATATCCCAAGCTGCGTGTTCACCACGCCGCAATTGGCCAGTGTCGGCCTCAAAGAAGATCAAGCGGAAGCGCAAGGGCTCAAGTTCTCAGTCAAATCAAACGATATGGTTGAATGGCGCTCAGCCAAAACCTACGCTGAGAAAGCTTCGTTTGCCAAAGTCCTGGTCGAAGACGATACCGGCCGAATTCTTGGCGCCCATTTACTGGGTCACGGCGCACCGGAGACCATACATCTCTTTGCTTTTGCCATAACTTACGGCGTTACCGCAGATCAGCTCGGCAGCACGGTCTATGCCTACCCGACCTTTATGTCGGACATTAAATTTTTAATTTAATTCAACCAATACCCCTTTGATTACTGTGGTTTTATTGAAATATTAGATTGCTCGCAAACGGCCAAAATCAACTTGAAATTAATTTGTGCCTTCCCACATTTAACCTGACGATAATGTCTCGTTTTTGGAAGATCGTTTTTATGCTCAAACCCTTGGCCAACGCCATTATTCGGTATGTATCAAATTCCAGTCCCTGGTTGAGAGGATTGGCGAAACGTATTTTCAAGTCGAAATGGCTGCTCCAGAACCGCTATTATCAAAATTATGTGCTGCGCGAAGCCACACATATAGACGACACTGTCGCCGATCGGATACCGGCACTTTCGATTGAAACTATTCTTACCTGTAACGCCCGCTGCATAATGTGTGTTCATGGTGAGCAACCGATGATCGGCACCATGAGTGACGAGGTATTTTATAGTATCGTCGATCAAGCGGCTGACCTTGGCATCAAATATGTCGGGTTGAGCATTTACGGCGAGCCTTTTGCCGATAAGAATTTCTTGGAACGCGTAAAATACGTGCGCCGTAAAGGCATGACCTACAGCCTGTTCTCAAATGGCAGTTTGTTTCGTATGGAAAAGCTAAAAGAGATGCTCGCCTTGGGTGGCTTTGAGTTCATCAATTTTAGTGTCAATGGGTTTAGCACGGAAGTTTACGAAAAGGTAATGCCGCCGCTTAACCGCGAGCGTGTTTATGGCAATATCAATGATTTCCTCGATTTGTGTGACGACTATCCAGGCAACAAACCGTTTGTCCGTATTTCCAGCGTCGAGCTGGAAGAAAATAAAGCGGAATTAGGAGAGTTCGCCAAATATTGGGAAAGCCGGAAAAACGTCGACCACGTATTAATCGCTGATGAAGGTGACTGGCTCGGCGAGTTGACTGAGCGCGAAGCGGCGGCAGATAAAACCCGCGGGGTAAAAAAAGGTTATTGGTTGTCGCCCTGTCCTTCGATCTGGACAGCACTCTATGTTTATTATGATGGCCGCGTTTCGCCCTGCTGTGAAGATGCCGCCAGCCGCAAGCTCGTCATCGGCGATTGCACCAAAGATACTTTGCGCGACATCTGGGTTGCCGAGCCGCTTCAAAGGCTGCGGGGATTGCATCGCGACAACCATCGAGCCGATCATGATATTTGCAGCAAATGTCATTGGAATCAGCCCTGGTCAGTATCCTAGAGCATTACTCAATCTTTACTTCTGACATCAAGTTTTTGAACTAGGGCTTCCGTTTGCTCGGTGGTTTGCTATTTTGGGTGATAGCTAGTATTTGAAAAATGTCACCTAGCGACAAACCCAGGGGGAAACGGTAAATGCTCACACAGAATTGGCGCACCTCACCGCGCGAACACGACGTCATCCTTGAAACCAATCTCACTATTCCGATGAGCGACGGGATTACACTCGATGCCGATGTAATGCGTCCCGATACCAGCGATCCCGTGCCCGTCCTCCTCAGCGCCCATGCCTATCCAAAAGAAGATCAATATAACGATTTAATCCCGACGGGTTTCTCTCATGCGCGTGGTCATATGGAGGCCGGCGATGGCCAATTTTTTGCCCGGCGCGGATATATCCACGTCGTCGCGAACGTGCGGGGCACGGGTTTGTCTGGCGGCACATATGACAATCTCGGTGAGCGGACGATCTTGGATATTTGCGAGGCCATTGAATGGCTGGCCGAACAAGATTGGTGCGACGGCAATGTCGGTATGTTTGGCATGTCCTTTTTTGCCATTGTTCAAAACATGGTCGCCGCCAAAAACCCGCCAAGCCTCAAAGCCATTTTCGCCCCCTTTGCCTACACCGATATGTACCGCGATCGCTATTACCATGGTGGCATCTTAAGCCACGGCTTCATGAAAATGTGGTTGCCGACGTTAGCTGATCCAAAGCTGGCGCCCCTGCTGCAACAGGAAATCGGCGACGCGGCCTTTCAAGAACTTGTTGATAAGGCCAAGGCCGATCCTGACATTGCGGCGGTGCCGTTTCTCAGCGAGGCGCTCGACGCACCGCTTGAGGAACGCTTTGCCTTGATCGCTGAGATTCTGGCTCAGCCTCTCGACAACGACTACTACCGTGATCGCTCCCTGGACTATAATGAGAAGCCAGCCGTGCCAGCCTATCTCGGGGCGTGCTGGGGCGTGTTTGGTCTGCATTTACCAGGCGCTTTCCGCAGCTGGGAAAACTGGGCAGGACCGAAATGCCTGACCATCGGCCCGCCGCTTTATTTAGACCGGCCGATCTATCAATATCAGTATGAATCGCTCCGCTGGTTTGACCATTGGCTTAAAGGACAGGAAACCGGCCTCGATGACGAAAACCCTGTCCGTGTATTTATGGTCGGTTCAGGCGAGTGGAAAGAGGGTGATAGCTGGCCCTTCCCGGAAACCCGCTGGACGCCGTTTTATCTTCACAATGACGGCTGGTTGAACGAGCATGAATTGTTCGAGCATGATGATGCAACTAGTTTCGAAGATGCACCCGACAGGCATAATGAAGTGGAATTCTGGACCGGCGGCATGGTCGAAAAAACCGAGATTTGCGGTCCCATTGCCCTCAATCTATTTGCTGAAACAACTGCATCAGAGGTGCTTTGGTTTATCTCACTGGTGCACCGCGATGCCGATGGCAAGGAACGGCTGTTGACCCGCGGCTGGCTGCGGGGCTCACAGCGAGAGCTCGACACGGATAAATCTCTGCCCTGGCAGCCTTATCACAAACACACCAGCCGCACCCCGGTACCCCCGGGCGAGGTTGTCGAATATGCCATCGAAATCCGCCCTTATGGTATTGAACTTCAGCCCGGTGAAAGTCTCGGCCTTCGGATCAAATGTGCTGATGATGAAATGCCGGAAAACTTATTGCACGCGATCAGTACCGGACATCTTTCCAGACAAGAAGCTTCCAGTATCACCATTCATCACAGCCGGGATTTCCCATCGAATCTGTTGCTGCCGATCACCAAGGGCAACCGAATCGGCACTTATTATTCAGGCGGTGTGTTGGCGGGCCTCTAATCTGCAAAAAATGCAAAAAAAGTACTAGTTATCCCCAGGTTCCACAGGGGTGTGGATCGAATCCCTATTGTTTTTGAATCCGAACTGCGCTTACAATGTTTTTAGATTCAGAAGCGGAAACGGACCGCGAGGAAAGTGGAAGTGACTGGATCTAATCGGAAATCCCAGGGACTCTTCGGAGTATGAAGGACATCTGATTAGAAGTGGCTTCGTTGGGCAACCGGCGGAGCCACTTCTGCTTTGGGGCAAGCATTTAATAACCCGTTCTCAGTAACAGCGGACATTAGTCGATGCAGCTTTTATATATAATTGCCGCACCAACGATGTCTCGGTCACAATTAGAGATAAGTCATAAACAACCTTTTCGGTGGTCACCTATGAAGTGTTAGGTAGCTCAACGTCCGCCAAAATCATTATTTTCCAATACCACTCGCAGAAGAGTTGGTAGCAGATTCAGGGGTGTCAGCCTTAGCTCCAGCGGCTTCCGCTATAGCTGAACTGGAATATCCAGCCCCAATCAATGCAGTTTCCTTTACACCAGCAACTACCTTGCCAGCCGCTTTTGCAGCTGCTTCCTGAGTGCCTCCGATAGTGGCTGCAGAGGTAATACCATCCGAGGTGCCAGCAGCACCGTCCGAAACAGATGGGGAAGTACCCGTATGGGCGCCGGATTGAGCTTGGGAAGCCGATGCTTCAACAGTAATTTTGGCATCTGATGCCGTTTGTTGAGCCACAGATTCTGCATCCGAAGCAGCCTGCTGAGCTGCTGATTCCGCATCCGAAGCAGCTTGAGAGGCCGCAGATTCTGCATCTGATGCCGCCTGTGAGGCTGCTGATTCAGCATCCGAAGCAGCTTGAGAGGCTGCAGATTCAGCATCCGAAGCAGCTTGAGAGGCTGCAGATGCAGCATCTGACGCGGCCTGCGAGGCTGCGGATTGTTTATCTGATTGCTCCTGCGTTTGCGAGGAAGTGTTACCCGCCAATGCGCTATTCCAGGCAAGTCCGTTAAGGTTGGTGAAATCCATTGGTAAGAGAGCTATAGCTAAAGTCACACTGGAAATTGCAATAATTTTGCAATTCAGATTCTTTGTTACCAAACCTTCACGGGTCATTGAATTAAATTTTCTAAATCCGAAAGGTGCCATTTTAATTTATCTCCCGTGTTTCTAAAATCATCTATATATCGTAGACTATAGAATAACTCATACTGTGAATCGTAACAAGTGACCTACGTCACATAAAGTCATCAAAAGATTATAAATCAGGCACAATTCTGCTGTTTTTCTAGAATGAAATGGGCTTCTAATTGTGTGCGCTGGGAGGTCCAATGACGAAAAAAGACGCGAATGCCGATAAAATCGGAATAAGAAACTGGAGGTTCAAACCCTTTATTGCATTGGTGACTTGCATGATCATTCTAGGTTCTTGCAGCCAATCGGGAATGTTAGAAGCACTCGGATTTCGATACTCCGATCCTAATGAAACCGTTGGTCCCGATCTGCTTCCCGCCCTATTACCGAATTTTCGCGCCGGCGACTTTTACAAGTTTGATGACGGCGCGGCTTATCGAGTAACCTCGATAGACAAGAATAAAGTTGTCTGGAAAATCGGCACCAAGTTCCAATTTTCTACGCTTCGAAATATCTTCTATCCTTGGATGTCTTGGGAATCTGACAGCTCGAGGGCTTATGCTGAAACAGACGGTTCTGAAGAACTGTGGCCATTAAAAGTTGGAAATCGCGCACGTCTCGAAATTAAACACTTCTTCTTTCGAGAAAAAGAGGGCTTGCCTATAGAATATGTAGAGGAATTTACCTGCAGTGTCCTTGGGACGGCCAATATTACGGTGTCAGCTGGCGCATTTGATACATTCAAAATTCGCTGTCTTAGACATATCGAACGAGACTTTTATGTCGAGACAATTTTTTATTACTACGCCCCTAAAGTTGGCTATTTTGTGAAGACAGTAAAAATTAAAGGCCCGGTTATTACGTCAACTCGCCAACTGGCTTCATTTGAAATATCGCTAGATAGCCTTTCTTCGGAAGAACAAAATAGTCTCAGACAAATGTTTCAGTTCGCCTTAAACAATAAAGCAAGTGGAGAAAAAACGACTTGGTCTTCGGCCAATGGAAATCAACACAGTACTGTTGTTCCGACCAAGACATTTATTCTCGCCAATAGCCAAGTTTGTCGAAATTATACACAAAATCTAGTATTGGATGACCGCGAGCGGGAGTTCGTGGGTCGGGCTTGCCGCGGAAAAAATGGGATTTGGAAGGCCCCATAGATGGTGCAGTAAAGGAAACTAACTTCACATCCAAATGGAGCATCACAAATTCAGCCTAACGCGAGCTGAAACTGATTATTTTATTTTGCACTGGATGACCGCTTAGGATCGATACTGTTGATAAAGTCCTTATTGGGGCAAAAGCGGAGATTGCTCTACATATATCAATGATAAATTTGACACCAGCTTTATTGAACCTGCCGCCAACAATAGTGGCTTGGGCCTCGCTATCAACAACCAAACAGTATTCCGCAGTCAAAATACCGTTCACGCCGCTTCAAGTTCGCCAACGGCAGCGAAGCCAGCATCAAGGGCTTCGAGATTGAGATCCATAAAGTTCTTCGGTGTTTCGATCTGGATCGCTTCGGTCAGCGCATCCTTACCGCAAATACCGCCGAGGCCGCACATCAGGCCAAGGCCGATGATATTGGCGACCCGGATATTGCCGATGGCAATGGCTTGATCGGTCAGGGGTATGCGGTGCAGATTAACATTCTTGGTCGGTGGTTCGGGCGTCAGTCTTTCGTCGGCGATCACCAAGGCGCCCTTTCTCAACAGGCTTTGCGACGGCGCCACACCAACTTGATCCAGCACCAGCAAATAATCCAACCCGGTAGTGAGCGGGTAATCCAGCTCGCCGTCTCCGGCGACGACATCGGAAAAACAAAAGCCGCCCCGGGATGTCGGCTCATAGCCTTGAGAGCGAGCCGCCGTCTTACCTTCCAGGCTCATGGCGCGGAACAGCATCCGGGCGGAGAGGATCAGACCCTGACCACCGCTGCCGGCAAAACGAATTTCGGTCAAAGCCATTATTTTTCTCCCCCCTGGGCGTTGCCTTTGCGGGTATGGGTCCGATAGGCGGCGCCATATTCGGGCCGGTCGTTACAGACTAAAACGCCGGTCTCCAGCTTGTTGGGTCTGAAGGGTTGGTCAACGGTGTCGTAAAATGTTTCCGGCCGGAGATCGCTTTTCTGTTTGAGGATCATTTCGGCACTTTCGCCGAGATCGTTTTTGCGGCCGTAGACTTCGGTACAATCGGAAATAATCTCGAGGAAGGAAAATCCGTCATGGGCGATGCCTTCCTTGATTAAATTTTTCAACGTCGGCACTTGGAGAGTGACCTCGCGGCCAACCAGTCCGGCACCAGCGGCTTCGGCCAATTTGCAGGCATCAAAGGCTGGTTCCATGTTTCCGGTCGTCGTCGTCGTGGTCAGCATGGTTTCGGACGTGGTCGGCGAAACTTGACCGCCAGTCATGCCGTAAACCTCGTTATTCAGCATCAGACAGGTGATATCCAGATTGCGGCGGCAGGCATGGATCAAATGATTACCGCCGATCGCCAGACAATCACCATCGCCGGAAATTACGATGACTTCCAGTTCGGGACGGGCAAGTTTTAGCCCTGTGGCCATAGCCAGTGGACGGCCGTGGGTGAAATGGAAAGTGTTGGCGTCGATATAGGCGCCCACCCGGCCCGAACAACCGATGCCCGAGACGATAGCCAGATTGTCCTTGTCGATACCCAGCTCGTGGATCGCCCATATGAGTGCCCTGAGCGCAATACCGTGGCCGCAGCCCGGACACATGAAGTGGGGCATCAAATCGAGCCTGAGATAATCCTTGATCTCGAAATCGCCCGGCGGGGTGGCTTGGTTATTGGCGTAAGCATCGGCGGCTATTTTATTCATTTTTTTGCCAGCTCCTCAATTTTGACGACGATTTCCGCCGGTGAGATGGCTTCACCGTCGATTTTGTTCAATCCCGCTACTTGGATAACGTCTGAACTAAGCCGCTCGATTTCCAAGACCAGCTGTCCGGCATTCATTTCCGGCACCAGCACGGCTTTGGCTTTG
>CAJWAR010000055.1 GCA_913020445.1 uncultured Rhodospirillaceae bacterium | reverse complement strand
ATTGGGCGTATTAAAAAAGCCTGCAACAAGTGCAGGCTTTTTACTTAATTTCAAATGGGTATTTCCCCACTTAGCAAAAAAGTTAATCGATTTAGCTTAATCTTCAAATTTAAACGACACCTTCACCTTTGCACGATAAGCGCTGACTTTGCCGTTTTCGATGAGCATATCTTGATCAACAACCTCTGCGATACGCAGATCCCGCACGGTCTGTCCAGCTCGCTCGACTGCCGCTGCAGCAGCTTTCTCCCATGACTCGCTACTGGTACCAACGAGTTCGACTACTTTGTATACGCTTTCGGCCATGATATTCTCCCTTAGTGTAGCATTAGACAATAATAATTCGGCAAATAACTATAAGAAAAATACGGTTTTCTGCAATGGTTATATGAAAATCCAGCATTGCAATTGACTCGCAAATAGAGTCCGCAATATGTTCAAGCAGTACAAGTTTTATAACCAACAGTTAAATGTTATGACTGACGTCAAATTTACGTCGCCGTTTATTTTACATCAAAATTATGGAGTAATTATTCAGAGAATTACATGCGCATTAAAAAAGGGGGTTTTCAATGATTCGTTTGTTTATTGCAACAATGTTCATCTCGTTCATAGCTGTTTCAATTTTAAAAGCCGCAGAAATAAATCCTGAAAGTGCAAAGATAGCAAAAGATGTGCCTATCGCCGATTTGCATTTGCATCCCGATCCCCAATTTCCAGCGGTGGATGTAATAAAATGGATGGACCGCAACGGTGTCCGTTGGGCTGGCGCAGGGGCAAAAAGAGGCAGGCGGAAACCTTGGGAACAATACGCAGCACATTTCGGTAATCGTTTCATCGCCTTTGGCGGCCAATCAGAACTTAATATCATTTATTTAAAACAAGGTATTAAGGCGATGCATGACGCTGAGAATGCAGATATTAAGCGTCTTTTTACTGCGGCAGAGTCAGATTTGAAGGCTGGCCGTATTAATGGGATCGGCGAAATTTTTGCAAATAATAACACTCGTAGAGGAAAATTTGGACGTAAAGGAAAGACCGACTCCGCGGCCATGCGCCTGTTTTTCAATTTGGTGGCTCAATATGATGGTTTTCTGACCATACATATGAACGAAGACCACGATTCAGTGGAACAGCTTCAAGCCCTGGTGGCGAGCAACCGAAAAGGCAGAGTATTATGGAACCATTGTGGCTCAAGTTCCGAAGCTGAATCTATTGGCCGGTTATTAAAGAATAATCCTAATTTATACTGTGAGATTTCCTTCCGCTACCCGCCGGTTCTAAATCCGAATTGGCGAAACTACTCAGATCGAAAAATTTTTGACGAAGACGGTGTTGAGGAAGATTGGTTGAAGTTAATCGAAGAACTGCCGGATCGTTTTCTCGTTGGCACAGATAGCCACAACGAAGAGGAATATGACGGCGCGATCAAGACCGTTCGAAGTGGCCTGTTACCTTACCTTCGCCCAGCAACCGCTAAAATGGTTGCCTTCGAGAATGCGAAAAAGTTGTTTGATCTGAAATAATCTGCCGAAAGCAATTTCATTCGCGGAGGCCAGTGAAATCTGGGGCCAAAAATGTAGGGGACACGTAGCGAATACAGGTCCCCTAACATTTCTCTAATTTTTCAAACGGGCCCTAAGCCATTTTTGCAATTAAATTCTCGTCGAGTTTATCGAGGAATTGCTGGGTGAGCAGCCAGGGTTGATCCGGCCCGATCAACAGCGCCAAATCCTTGGTCATGTGACCGGATTCAACGGTTTCAATGCAAACCTCTTCGAGTGCGTCGGCAAAATCAACGACATCCGGTGTGTTATCGAACTTGCCACGATATTGCAGGCCACGAGTCCAGGCAAAGATCGACGCAATCGGGTTGGTCGAAGTTTCTTTACCTTCCTGATGCTGCCGATAGTGACGCGTCACCGTACCGTGCGCCGCTTCGGATTCGACGGTTTGACCATCCGGTGTCATCAACACCGAAGTCATCAGGCCAAGCGAGCCGAAGCCCTGCGCCACTGTATCGGATTGCACATCGCCGTCGTAGTTCTTACAGGCCCAAACATAGCCGCCTTCCCATTTCATCGCGCAAGCGACCATATCGTCGATCAGGCGATGCTCATAGGAAATACCGGCAGCTGCGAATTTGTCTTTGAACTCTTCTTGATAAACTTTCTCGAACAGATCCATGAAGCGGCCGTCGTAGCGCTTCAAGATGGTGTTTTTGGTCGAAAGATAAACCGGCCAACCGATATCAAGGCCATAGTTCATGCAGGCCCGGGCAAAACCGATGATCGAGTCATCAAGGTTATACATCGACATGGCAACGCCACCAGACGGCGCATCAAACACCTCAAAATCCATCGGCTCTCCGCCGTCATTCGGCGTGAAGCTCATGGTCAGCTTACCGTCGCTCGGGAAAACAAAATCGGTGGCGCGGTACTGATCACCAAAGGCATGACGACCAATAACGATCGGCTTGGTCCAACCGGGCACCAGACGCGGTACATTTTTACAGATGATGGGCTGGCGGAAAATCGTGCCGCCGAGAATGTTACGGATGGTGCCATTCGGTGAACGCCACATTTCCTTGAGGCCAAATTCTTCAACCCGGCCTTCGTCCGGCGTGATCGTCGCGCATTTCACGCCAACACCGTATTGTTTGATCGCTTCGGCGGAATCAATGGTGATCTGATCGTCGGTTTCATCACGTTTTTCAACGCCGAGATCATAATATTTAAGATCGATATCAAGGTATGGCAGGATTAGTTTATCCTTGATGAACTGCCAAATGATACGTGTCATTTCGTCACCGTCGAGTTCAACGACCGGCGTGACAACTTTAATTTTGCTCATTTATGGTACTCCAACTCTGTAGGATACGACTATTCGTTTCAGAGCCGGCGGGGTGTGCCCCACATGCACAATTTAGTGTCCCGGCCAAAATTTTGATGGCCGGAACATAACGGGCATACCCAAAGAAGGCAAGCTAACCGATAATGGCGTTCAGTGTTGAACTAGGACGCATCACCGCGCTGACTTTTTCTTGAGGGGCATGAAAATAGCCACCCAAATCAACATCTTCACCTTGTGCCGCAAGTAACTCGTCTACAATCGCCTGCTCATTCGAAGCAAGTTGCTCCGCCATTGGACCAAAATAGGCTTTTAAGTCCATATCATCGTCTTGGGCTGCAAGTGCCTGGGCCCAATATTTTGCGATGTAGAAGTGGCTGCCTCTATTGTCAATTTCGCCAACTTTTCTGCTCGGAGATTGATTATTATCCAAGACATGCTCAATCGCTTGATCAAGGGTTTTTGCCAATACGAGTGCTTTGGCGTTGTTTTTTGTTTCACTGAGAAACTCAAGTGACGCGCCTAAAGCACAGAATTCCCCAAGCGAATCCCACCGCAAATGCCCCTCTTTAACCATCTGCTGAACGTGCTTGGGGGCAGAGCCGCCAGCGCCCGTTTCAAACAATCCCCCGCCATTGAGAAGGGGAACAATCGAAAGCATTTTTGCGCTGGTTCCAACTTCCAAAATCGGAAAAAGATCGGTAAGGTAATCCCGCAGAACGTTGCCTGTGACCGAAATGGTGTCTTCACCGTTTTTCATGCGCTTTAGCGAGAACCGTGTCGCTTCAACCGGCGACATGATTTGGATATCAAGGCCGTTGGTATCATGCTCAGGCAGATATATTTCAACCTTTTTGATAAGCTCAGCATCGTGGGCACGGTCTTTATTCAGCCAGAAAATAGCTGGCACGCCCGTTGCACGTGCCCGGCTAACGCCCAGTTTGACCCAGTTCTGAATAGGCGCATCCTTAGTTTGGCACATCCGCCAAATATCGTTTTCTTCAACATTATGCTCGATCAGTGTCGTTCCAGCCGCATCAACCACGCGAATAGCGCCGTCGCCAGGCGCTTTGAATGTTTGGGGATGAGAGCCGTATTCTTCCGCTTTCTGAGCCATGAGACCGACGTTGGGAACGCTACCCATTTCCGAAGGATTGAACGCGCCATGTTTTTTGCAGAAATCGATCGTTTCAGCATAAACGCCGGCATAGCTGCTATCCGGAATAACACATTTCGTATCATTTTCTTTGCCATCAGGTCCCCATGCTTTGCCGCCAGCTCGAATTAGGGCCGGTAGGGACGCATCAATGATGACATCACTGGATACATGAAGGTTGGAAATGCCGCGATCTGAATTTACCATATAGAGGTCAGGTTGCGTCTCCATGCAGGCTTCAATATCAGCCTCAATTTCTGATTTTTGATCATCTGGAAGTGTGCCGACTTTAGCAAGAAGATCACCAATTCCGAGGTCAGGATCGACGGAGAGCCCGGCAAATGTCTCTGCATGCCTTTCAAACACATCACTCAAATAGGCAGAAACAGCATGGCCAAAAATAATCGGATCTGAAATCTTCATCATTGTCGCTTTGACGTGCAACGAAAAGAGGATGCCTTGCTCTTTAGCATCTTTGATTTCTGCATCAAGGAAGGATCTAAGTGCCTGAGCGCTCATCATTGTACTATCAATGACGTCACCCTCTTCAAGCGGATGATCCACTTTTAAAACCGTTACGCTGCCATCCACGGCAACGAACTCGATCTTTGCATGCCCAACAGACGCATTTGAAACCGTTACCGATTTTTCGTTTGAGCGGAAATCTCCACTATCCATCGTCGACACATGGGTTTTGGAGTCGGATACCCAGTCACCCATGCTGTGCGGGTTCTTTTTGGCGAACTCTTTAACCGCCTTAGGTGCCCGCCGGTCGGAATTTCCTTCGCGGAGAACTGGGTTTACAGCACTGCCCAGCACCCTGCCATAGGTTTCCCGAATGGCTTTTTCTTCATCGTTGGACGGATTCTCAGGATATTTCGGAATGTCGTAACCTTTGAGCCGCAACTCTGAAATGGCGAGCATAAGTTGCGGAACGGACGCACTGATATTGGGAAGCTTAATGACGTTGGCATCAGGCTCTTTAACGATCTCACCAAGGAAAGCCAGATCGTCGATTTGTTTTTGATCATCGGAGAGCTTTTCCGGGAAGTTCGCAATAATTCGCCCGGCGAGCGAAATATCTTTGGTGCCAACGGCAATTCCAGCTGATTTCGTGAAGGCCTTAATTATCGGTAGAAGTGACGCGCTGGCAAGTTCAGGTGCCTCGTCAACTTTTGTGTAAATAATATCTAGCTTTTTGGTGGACTGGTCGATCATCGTAGCTTGAACTCCTAAATTCGTCTGTCGGCAAAAGATATGTGGTGTTTCTGATTTTTATTTCACCGAGAAAAGGTTTCCCCTATTTGCTGGCTACACATCCACACGGGACCTTTACAGCGGTAGCCGCTATTATCTTGGACACCTTTTATTCGGGCAGTTAAAGCGAAGCAACCCCATTCCAGCAGATATTGCTGATAAAATAATATTCTTAATTCGAACTCCTGGCTTTAACCTTGGCAAAATCTGGCTTTACGCCTAAAGGTGACTTTCGAGGACTACCGGGTCGGGTTCGGGAGCCGCGGCAATGGCAGTAAAGACATCATCGACATTCTCAACAATTGAGAACATCTCCAGCGCTTTTGGATGGGCGAAACCACCGTCAACAATATCTTGAAACAGAACTCTTAGGGATTTCCAATACCCCTCAACATCCAAAATAATAATCGGCCGGGAATGCACCTGAAGCTGCTTCCAAGTGATTATTTCCATGCATTCGTCCAAAGTACCAAGACCGCCCGGCAGGATGACGAAGGCGTCCGAGCGGCTGAACATGACATGTTTGCGCTCATGCATCGATTCAACCGTGATAAGTTCCGTCACGTCATTATGCGCGACCTCCAAATCATTTAGAAAATGCGGGATAACGCCGGTAACTTGACCGCCATTAGTAAGAACCTGATCGGCAACTTCCCCCATGAGGCCAATGCGACCACCGCCAAAAACGAGCCGAATATTGTGCTCAGTCATCTGCCTGCCCAACTCCCGGGCAGCCGCAGCATATATTGGTGATGCACCTGGCTTTGAGCCGCAATAGACCGCAATTGCCTTGATATTTTCCATGATTTACCTATTTCCGACAGTTTCTTGTTCAATTTCTCGTTAGATGCACCATAGCGACATTCATTTTAATTGTCGCGGCGGAAAATATACTTAACTATCGGTGACATCATTGCAGTCGCCGAATTGTCGGCTTGGGAGGGGGAACAATAAAACACGAATTCGGGAGATAAAATCATGAATCGCACTTTGATTATCCTAAGCGCCATTACTGCAGTTGGTTTATTTTTTTCTGGTATCGCGCTGCCAACCACCGCCGATGCACAAACGGCCGCCAAAGATCGCTTAGCCTTAATGAAATCAAATGGCAAAAATTTTGTGCAGATAAAAAAAGCCACGGACACCCAAACCATAACCGCCGCCGCTAAAGCCATTAATGCGAACGCAAAAAAATTGGCCTCGGCTGATCTTTGGCCCAAAGGATCGCACGGTGGCGACACCCGCGCCAAAGTGGAAATTTGGCAAAACATGGGCAAATTCATAGCAAATTTAAAGTCGCTGGAAAATGCATCTGATAATTTGATCAAAGTGTCGTTGGGCGGCGATCTTGGTAACTCTAAAAAAGCTTTTGGGGCCATGGCAAGAGTTTGCGGCGGCTGTCACAAAGAGTTCCAAGCACCGAAGAATAAATAGCTTTTCCTTGGTTCATGACCGTAAAATAGCGGCGTCTCTTACTTGAGGTGCCGTTGTTACCAGTGAGGCCAAAAGTGATCCGATGCCTTAATATTGTCGCTGCACTTTTCTATCTTTCGGCTCCAGCTTTGGCCGCCGAGCCGGCGCAGCTCAAACAAATTAAACGCGGTGAATATATTTTCCATATTAGCGGCTGCAAAACGTGTCACACAAATACCAAGGCTAAAGGCAAATTATTAGCCGGAGGCACGCCTCTTAAAACCCCTTTCGGAACCTTTTATGGCCCCAATATCACGCCAGACAAAACCCACGGCATCGGCAATTGGACCGAGCGCGATTTTGTGCGGGCCCTCCGCGAAGGTGTGGCTCCTGACGGCAGTCATTATTTTCCAGTCTTTCCGTTTACGACTTTCACCAAAATGACCAAGCGGGATATGAAAGACTTAAAGGCTTACATTTTTTCGCTGCCGGCGGTGGCTCAACCAAACATCCCGCATGAGATCGGTTTCCCATTTAATATCCGCCTCCTCCAATTGGGCTGGAAAATACTTTTTTTCGATCCAGGCAAGTTCCAACCTAACGAAAAACAAAGCGCCGAGTGGAACCGCGGCGCCTATATGGTGCAAAGCTTGGCCCACTGCAGCGAATGCCACACACCCCGCAATATTTTTGGCGCTAGCGATCAGCGTAATTTCCTGGCCGGTACGCCCGATGGCCCGGAAGGTGATCCAGCTCCTAACATTACGCCTGACAAGGAAACCGGTATTGGTAAATGGTCAGCAGCGGAAATTGCCGATGTTGTCAATTTTGGCATGCTGCCGGATGGCGATTTTGTCGGCAGTGCCATGACCGATGTCAGTCAAAACCTCGCCAAATTGACGCCTCAGGATCTGAAAGCGATTGTGGTTTATTTAGAATCCATTCCGCCCATCCACAACAAAGTAATTGCCAAAAAGAAGTGACGATTGATTATTGTCTTTCGAATTAGGCGCGAATCGCGCTAGGGCTTGTTGATGGCCGATTTTTTTTACAATCCAATTACGCAGATACTGGTCCTCCCTTTCTTCGGCACGGTTATTTTAACCGGGATTATCCGATTTCTAGGCAGGGATAACCAAGGAATCGCACTTGCCAATGCATCTGTCGGCGCAAGCTTCGCCTGGGTCTGCGCTTTGGTTCTCGGGACGCCAACTTTTCCGCCGGCCTTGAACAGCAGCGCCATCCTATCCGCTACCGTTGCGTTGCTGATTATTGGAATAATCCTTGATCTTTCTTTGAGCGCCGAGACGAAATTCGGCCGGTTGATCGAAACCGGCGCAATAATAGTAAGTACCATTGGCATCGTTGCGTGGATGCAGGGCGGCATCGATATCTGGTCATTTCCAATACTTATTGGCTGGGGCGTAACTATTTTTAACCTGCAACGTATTGGCGCGCTCTTCACTCCAGGCAAAGGTCCCACCAGCGGATATGGCAGTAATTGGGCAACTCTGCTTATGACCCTGGCGTCTGTGGGCCTGGGCCTTATCGCCTGGATTAGTGACATCTTTGTTGACCGCGATCTTGCCTTTGGTTTGGCCGCCACTTTGCTTGGGTTTTATGTCTGGAATTGGCCACGTCCCAGATTATTTTTCGGTCGCAGTATCTTGTTGGCTGGTGGCGGTGGCATGCTGTTGATTGCGCTGAGGCTGCTTGAGCAAGCGCCACCACTAGCGCCGGCGATAATTCTGCTTGGCTTTATCTTTTTTATCGATAGTGCGCTACGCAATTTGCCTCACCGCTTCACCTTTATTCTCAATTTTTCTCAATCATTAGCGATTATTGTATTAGCGGCAATTCCACTTCTATTAGCCGCTATCGCCGCTGTAATCGCGATAGAAATTCAAATCAACTAATCGGTTGAGCGGGGTTGGGCCAAGGTTAGGATTGCTTAAAAAGCACAGTGGTATTAGTCTGAATTAACCATCATTAAAGATAATAAAGAGGCAAAAAGGCGTGAGCAAATCTGCAATTATAGCCATTATCGGCGGTATCGTCGTCGTAGCGGCAATCGCAATGAATTTCGTCCTGGAGAGTGTTGACGAAAAAGCCGCCCCAGAAGAGACGGCCAAAACACAAGCTGAGAAAAAAAGCCCGGCAAAACCTGCGGCTAAAATAGAAGCAAAAACCAAAACTCTTCAAGTTACCTCACCCAGCTTCGATATCGTGCGCATCACGCCGCAGGGCGATACGGTCATGGCCGGTCGCGCCAAACCGGGTGCCAAAGTGGAAATTTATGATGGTGATAAAAAGATCGGTGAAGTCGTCGCCGATAAAAGAGGTGAATGGGTGTTTGTACCAACTTCACCATTGGCGCCAGGCAGCCGGCGACTTTCTTTAAAAATGACCAATCCCGATGGATCAATTGTTGCTTCCGAATCCGATGTAGTTTTAGTGGTACCTGAAAAAGGTAAAGACCTGGCGGGAAAATCAACGGCAGAACCTACTCAGCCGCTGGCAATGAAAGTCCCGTCCAAATCAGGTGGCGGCGTCGAAATATTGCAGAAACCAAGGCCGGACGCACCGGATGTCGTCCTTACCATTGATGCCGTCGATTACGATGATAGCGGCAAACTTGATATCATCGGCAAAGCGCCTGCTCAGGGCAATTTAAACCTTTATCTGAACAACGAATTTTTGGGCCGCGGCAAAGCAAATGACCGCGGCCTATGGCGCCAGACCCCTGAGCGCAAAGTTAAGCCGGGCATGTATACCGTTCGCGCGGATCTCATCGACAAAGATGGCAAGGTAAAATCCCGCATTGAAGTCGTGTTCGCCCGTTCGGTGCCGCTGACCGGCGTTAGACCGGGCACCTTGGTTGTTGTCGAATCGGGCAATAGCCTATGGCGCATTGCCCGCAAAACCTATGGCAGTGGCTTTCGATATACGGTGATTTACGAAGCCAATAAAAAGCAAATTAGGGACCCCAATATGATTTTTCCTGGTCAGGTATTCTCGCTTCCTAAAGTAAACTGATGAACCGAGGGTAGCCGGAACAACGGTGATTTAAAAAGGTCTAAAAAGTGGCGAAAGGCCAATCCAAATCGAACCTGAATAATCTCTCTCAATTGACAGAGAGTGAGGCTCATCGGCGCCTGGAAGATGTCACACGGCTGGTTTCTGACTGGGTTTGGGAAGTAGATCAAAATTACAATTTAACGTTTGTCTCCGATCGAGTGTTTGAAAATCTTGGCTATCACCCACGCGAACTGTACGGCAAGAATTTAGAGGAAGTGATTGACTTTAATTTAGCCTCTTCGACAGCTCTCACTGGATTAATTCATCGACCGTTTAGAAATAAGCCTGGTACAGCGAAAAAAAAGAACGGTGACATCTGTCATCTCTCGATTAGCGGATTACCGGTTTTCAATTTGGAAACTGGCGATTTCGAGGGTGTCCGGGGAACAGCAATCGACACAACGACTAGTATTGAAGCGGAAGCTAATCTGCGCGAAAGTGAGCAGAGATACAGATCTCTCATCGAATTTCAACGCACCGGCATACTGGTACACCGAAATTTTAATATCGTTTTTGCCAATGATTCCGCCATAAGCATGTTTGGCGCCAAATCCTTAAAGGATCTGTTAGGCAGAACATCCCTGGAACTTACTCACCCCGACTTTCGCGATATTATTATCGAACGACAGCACTCGGTTGAGGAAAATCATCAATCCCAGGATTTTGTGGAAATAAAGCATTTACGGCTCGATGGCAGCGAATTTTACACGATGGATAATGCGGTGCCCATCATCTGGGAAAATGAGCAATCTATCTTGGTTTCGGTTTCAGATATTACCGAAATAAAGGAAGCAGAACGAGCCCTCACAGAAAGCGAGAAACGATTTCGAGAATTCGCCGAAACAGCTGCTGATCGATTTTGAGAAACCGATGCCGAGCACCGGTTTACCTTTATTTCAGAGCCTGCCAATAACACGCCATATTTCGATACCGAAGCGCTTTTGGGTAAAAGGCGGCAAGATATACCGGCAGTAAATTTCGAAGGTGAAGAGTGGCAAAAACATCTGCAAGATCTCGACGCTCATCTGCCCTATCGAAATTTTCGCTTCCAAATCGAACATGACGACGGCTCGGTTCGGTATCTGGTTACCAGCGGCACACCGCAGTTTGATGCCGATGGCACGTTCCTGGGCTATCGCGGCACAACTGATGAAGAAACCGAGCAAGTTCTTGCTGAAGAGAAAATAGCCGATTTGCAACAGCAGTTTTTTGCTGCCATTGAGAACTTTTCTGAAGGCTTTGCGCTGTGGGATAAAGATGGAAGATTTGTCTACTGCAACAGCTATTTCAGACTAACCCACCCAAGCGCACAACAACACTTGTTGCCGGGTGAAACCTATGAAGATTTTATTCGGGCATTTGCCAAATCGAGCGATATCGATGTTGAGCATAATCTGGATGAGTGGGTCACGCAACGCATAGAAGAATTTGATCAAGAAACTAAAAACCTTGAAATGTTTCGCAATGAACAATGGGTTCAGGTGCGTAAGAATAGGATGGCGGATGGCACCATGATGGTGCTGTATTCGGATATCACTGAATTGAAAAACCGCGAACAGGCATTGCGCGATAGCGAGGACAGACTCCATACCATTACCGACGCAATCCCGGCAATGATTGCTTATAATGACACGGATTTACGCTTCCAATTTGCTAATAAATACTTTGAAACAGTTGGCGTCGATCCGAAACAAATTATCGGCCAGAAATTTCAAGATGTTTTTTCACCTGAATTATATGATCGCGTCAAACCTCA
Organism: uncultured Rhodospirillaceae bacterium; assembly: GCA_913020445.1. Lineage (GTDB taxonomy): Bacteria > Pseudomonadota > Alphaproteobacteria > Rhodospirillales > UBA2165 > TMED23. Next base: position 15,638 of record CAJWAR010000055.1, on the reverse strand, counting down.
CATCGAGAAAACCCTGACGGGTAAACCCGTCACCTACGATAATTTTGTTCCAACCCAAGACGGGAAAGTGATGTATACGCAAGTCTCATTGATTCCCGATTTCGATGAAGCTGGCGACGTTCAAGGCATGTTTGTACTCTCATTCGATATAACGGAGCGCAAAAAATCTGAGGAAGAAGTGGCAAATGCAAAAGGTGCCTTAGACATCGCCCAAAGCATCGCAAAAATCGGCAGTTGGGAAAGGAATTTTATCGAACAGTCATTATATTGGAGTGATGAGCATTACCGGTTATTTGGCTTAGACCCAGATGAAAAAGAAATCGATTTAGATCTGTTTTTTGAACTTATCCACCCCGAAGATCGGGAGAGGATGAAAAATCTGGCACCCAATGCAATCGGCGATCACGACAAGAACTACACAAATGATTTTCGGATTGTCAGACCTGATGGCACCGAACGCCTGATCCACGGCGAAGGCGAAATCCTATTTGATGACCAAAACCAGCCGATCGGCATCAGGGGTACTTCACAAGATATAACCGAGAGAAATCGCGTGGAAGAAGCCTTGGAAGAGGCGCGTCAAGAAGCTGAATTTGCGAACAAAGCAAAATCGGATTTCTTATCCAGTATGAGCCATGAACTGCGTACGCCAATGAACGCGATTCTCGGCTATGCGCAGCTATTATTACAAAATAAAAAAGAGCCCCTGCAGGGACGCCAAACCAAACAAGTAAGTCAAATTCTCAAAAGTGGCCAACATCTGTTAAAACTCATCAACGATATTTTGGATCTGGCAAAAATAGAATCTGGCCGCGTCGCCTTGGACTTCATGAAAGTTGAAACTTCCGAGGTCATCGAAGAATGTATTGGCCTTATTAATTCGCTAGCCGAACGGCACAATATAGAAATCAAACCTTCCGATTATGCAAAGTCTGAATTGGTTGTTACGGCCGATCGAACGCGATTGAATCAAGCCTTGCTCAACTTACTTTCCAACGCGATTAAGTACAATAAATCAGGCGGCACGGTTAAAGTTTCCAGTTCGCCTACGCCTGATCATAAAATTAGAATCGCCGTCGAAGATACTGGAATTGGCATACCGATCGAACGCCAGGCTGAAATATTTGAACCGTTTAGCCGATTGGGCGTTGATCAGCGAGGTATTGAGGGAACTGGCATCGGCTTAACAATTACCAAGCAATTGATAGAATTGATGGATGGTGAGATTGGTTTTCACAGCATATTTGATGAAGGCAGTACCTTCTGGATTGAACTGCCGGTATCGCAGTCGAGCGCTGTTCAAGTAAAACCAAGTGAATTTTCCGGTAAAAGCTTTGAAAGTTTATATGGTATTTCCACCAATACTCAACATGTCCTGCTCTACGTCGAAGATGATACCTCAAATTTACATTTAATGGAGGAATTCATCGATAACGTGCCCTATCTTAATTTGTTAACGGCGTCTTCAGCTGAAGTTGGACTGGAAATTGCCCGCTCAGAACACCCTGATATCATTATTATGGATATCAACCTTCCCGGGATGAGTGGTATTGATGCCATGGCGTTTCTCAATAGTCACAAGGACACTAAAAATATTCCCGTTATTGCCCTTTCGGCAGCAGCGATGCCACACGATGTACAGAAAGGTAAAGAAGCTGGATTCTATAACTATCTGACAAAACCATTTGATATTGAAGAAGTTTTGGAAAATATTAACCAAGCGCTGGGAATCGCTGATTAGTTATTCACGATTTGTTTATTTCCTCAAAATTTTAAATTGGATTGGAATTGCTGTCAGGAGTTGAAACCGACGCAGGAAACCCATATTGTTTAAAAAACACAATATGATATTGGGAGGCCGATAGGTGTCAGACGATACAACGGTTTATGTCGTTGAAGATGACGAGATCAATAGAGAGCTTATGAAAGATCTCTTTGAATCTGTCGACCTGCATGTTGAAGCCTTCCCTTCCGGCAATGACTTCCTGGAGGCTCTGCCGATTCAAGGTCCTGGCTGCATTTTGCTGGATGTTCGCATGCCCGGCATCAGCGGCCTTGACCTCCAAACTAAACTGGCTGAAGAGCCCACCCGGTTGCCAATCATTATTGTCACCGCGCATGGCGATACGCAAATGGCGGTTCGGGCAATGAAAGAAGGCGCTTTTGATTTCGTTGAGAAACCGATCAACAATCAAATGCTTCTCGAAATCGCGAACAAAGCGATTAATGAAAGCCGGAAATTAATTGCCGATTTGGATTTTCAAGATGAGATCCAAGAGCGGATGAACCTACTCACGCCACGTGAGCGAGATGTTCTTGAGATGATTGCTCAAGGTAAATTAAACAAGCAGATCGCTTTTGATCTCGGTATAACGCAACGCACAGTCGAAGTTCATCGAGCTAGGGTTATGGAGAAAATGCAGGCCCGAACTGTGGCAGACCTCCTTAGAACTGTGATGTCCCTGGATACCTTTGCGAGAAAACCCTAACCCGCTTTCGGCACGCCACAATTCTCCACTTTCACAACTTCAGATAGCGTTTTATCTACGCGCTAAGGTTTTCGCGTTGAGGAGTTGCTCTCGTATACGGCTCAGTTGCTGACGCCCCATCGAGGCTAAGTTAGAGAGTATCCTGAAAAGTTAAACCAGATAAAAATATAAAGAAAAAATGTTTATAAAAAACATGGAGACGAGCCGTGACAGAGCCATACGAACTTTTTTTATACAAAAACGGTAATTACCTTTCTAACTTTTTGCGAGAAATTCGCCATTATCCGATGCTGTCAGAAGCTGAGGAAATGCAATATATTTCTGCTTGGCAAAAAAGGAGTAATAAGAAAAGCGTACACGCCTTAGTAACCAGTCATCTCCGGCTTGTGGTTAAACTCGCAAATGGTTTCCGCCGCTATGGCCTCAATCAGGAGGACCTTATTTCAGAAGGCTGTGTAGGTCTCATGCAGGCAATTGATCGCTTTGACATCAGCAAAGGCTTCCGCCTTTCAACCTACGCTAAATGGTGGATTAGAGCAGCGATGCAGGAACACATCATGCGCTCGTGGTCATTGGTGCGCATTGGTACAACAGTCGGCCAAAAAAAGTTGTTTTTCAACCTTCGTCGAATGAAACTCGAACTTGGCGGTTCCAATGAAGGTCAACTCACCAGCGACGAAATCGAAATCATTATGGATCGATTGAAAGTTGCCAAACATGAAGTTATGGCAATGGATGGACGCATGAGCAGTCCGGATTCATCGCTCAATGATGTCGTCGGTGACGAGGATCGGACCGAATGGCAGGATCGATTAATCGATGAGTCTGATTCACCGGAAGACTCCGTTGCAGCGTTTCAAGAACGGGAATATCAACGTAGTCTGCTGGTTTCGGCACTTGACGCATTGACTGATCGAGAACGCGAAATATTTGTTACTCGTCGCATCGAAGAAGATAAAGCAACACTTGGCGAACTTGGTAAATTGTTCCAGATTTCCCCCGAACGCGTTCGTCAAATAGAACACAGCGTTTTTTTAAAAATCCAGAAAATAGTGGTCGAAGAAAACCAGCGCATCACCAGTTCGGCTTAATTAGAACGACAAATATTAGCCCGCTTTCATCCTCCCCCTGGAAATGAGGCTAATATCCAACTAAATCCATTGATTGACGAGGTCTATCATTCCCGGTTAAAACCCGGGAATGATTGGGCTATCCGCCTGATTCAATGTAATTTATTATGGTTCACTACTTTAGGATTTAAAATTTGTTAAAATCTGTTTTCGTTCCGATCAATAAAGCTGGCTGGCCGTTTATTGCCATTTTTGCGGCAGTTACGGTAGTGGCGGCTTATTACAGTGAGCCACTTGGTTGGATTGGTATTGTTTTAACGGCTTGGTGTACTTATTTCTTTCGTGACCCTGATCGCTATACGCCGGCGCGCGATGGCCTCGTTATCAGTCCCGCCGACGGTGTCGTTCAAATGATCCAGGAAGCTGTGCCACCGCCCGAAATCGAAATGGGGGATCAGCCGCTTAATCGTATTTCTATATTCATGAATGTTTTTGATGTCCATGTGAACCGCGTACCGATCGCCGGGACCATCAGCAAACTCGCCTATCGGCCTGGAAAATTCTTCAATGCGTCCTTAGACAAAGCCAGCGAATTCAATGAACGCCAAAGCGTTCGCCTGACCACTGCAGACAATATTGAGATCGCTTTTGTCCAAATCGCTGGCCTCGTGGCCCGGCGCATTAAATGCGATATCCAAGAAAGTCAAAGCGTCATGACCGGCGAGCGCTTTGGTTTAATTCGTTTTGGCAGCCGGGTCGACGTATATTTGCCGACAGAAATTTCGGCACTGGTTGCCGTCGGACAGCGGGCAATAGCCGGAGAAACAGTTATTGCTGATTTTCAAGCCACCGAGCAGCCGCGCTTAGGGGAGATTAGATAAATGTTCCGCCCACGACGTGAACGGTTGAGAGGACTTTCCTTCAACAAAATGATCCCCAACATTTTGACGATGTTGGCACTATGTGCCGGTCTGACATCAATGCGATTTGGCTTGGAAAGCAAGTGGGAGCCCGCGCTCATTTCTCTTGTCATATCGGCAGTGCTGGATTCTTTGGATGGTCGTATTGCGCGCGCGCTACGTGGCACTAGCAAATTTGGCGCCGAGCTCGATAGCCTCTCAGATTTCATTTGCTTCGGCGTTGCCCCGGCTTTTCTGCTTTATCTGTGGACAATGAAAGACGCCGGACCTTATGGCTGGGTTCTGGTGTTATTATTCAGCGTCTGCTGCGCCTTGCGGCTGGCCCGTTTTAATACTGATATCGAAGGTCCCGATTTGCCGGCCTGGACGAAGAATTACTTCACCGGCGTACCGGCACCCGCCGGGGCCGGCTTGGTTCTGCTGCCGATGATTATTTCCTTTCAAGTTGATGTTCAGTTCTTACGGCAGCCAATTCTCGTCGCTTTATTCATTATTGTCGTATCTGGTTTATTGGTTAGCCAGCTGCCGACCTACTCTTTCAAAAATTTACGGATTCAACACCGCTTTGTGCTGCTCACAATGTTGATCGTTGGTCTGGTGGCGGCGATGATTGTCAGTGCGCCGTGGCTGACTTTGACGATTATTTTAATCGCCTATATTGCGACCTTCCCGTTCGGCGCAAAGTCGTACCAAAAGCAGGAAGCTAAAGGTCCTAAACCGCCTAAGAATAGCTCAAAATCTGAAAACGATCTTGAAATCGCCGACGAATAGAATCTATTCAGCTGGGCTGACTTCGACCGCGAGCTTGCTTTGCTGACGACGGACCCGCCAATTATGGACGTTGGCCCGGATCATTAACGAAGCGGGCGTTACAAACAACGTCAATATGGTCGCAAATCCAAGCCCGAACACGATCGCTGTCGACAGCTGTGTCCACCATTGCGATGACGGTGCGCCCATTGCCACTTCGCGGGTAACGAAATCAATATTAACGCCGAATACCATGGGCATCAGACCTAGTATTGTGGTCGTCGTCGTCAATAGGACCGGCCGCATACGCTGAGCTCCGGTTCGCAAAATTGCTTCCATCGGATCATTAATGGTTTTACGCAAATGGTCAAAGGTATCGATCAGCACAATGTTATTGTTGACGACGATGCCGGCGAGCGCAATGACGCCGATACCGCTCATGACGATGCCAAACGGCTGGCCGGTGACGAGCAGTCCAATAAAGACACCGATGGTCGACATGATCACCGCTGATAGGATCAATAGAGCCGAGTAAAAACTATTAAATTGAGTGACCAGGATAATCGCCATAATGAACAAGGCGACGCCAAAGGCCTTCGACAAAAAGGCTTTTGCTTTACGTTGCTCTTCATCTTCGCCTTTGAATTTAATCTCCACCCGGGGATCAATTTTTTGCGTCTCTAGCCAATTGGAAAGTTTTCTCACTTCGTTATCAGGCAATAATCCCGGCTCGAGATCAGCCTTGACCGAAAGCGAGCGTTTGCCGTCGACCCGATTGACCTTTCCAATCCTTGGCTGGGCAGATCGTTTGACAAAATTACTGAGCGGCACCAAGCCTTGGTTGGTGCTTACCCGGATATGATCAAGTTGCTTGATGGTCCTAAATTCAACCGGGTAGCGGACGCGGATTTCCACTTCGCCATCAGTATCGTTGGGCCGATATTCATCGACTTTGATACCACCCGTTACCAAGCGGATGGCCTGACCGATGGTTTTAATATCAACGCCGAACTTCGCCGCTTGTGAACGGTCAACTGAGACTTCCCACGTAATACCAGGCAGCGGCCGGGAATCTTCAATACTGATCATGCCGGCTGTTTTCTCTAATTTATTGCGAATGAGCTCGACAGTGCCGTCCAAAAGCTCGGGATAACGCGATGATATTTGAAGATTAATAGGTTTACCGGTGGGCGGTCCGCCCTCCTCTTCGCGCGCATCAATATAGATACCAGGAATATCCTTGGAGCGATTTTCAATCTCCTTCAAAATAACCGCCGCCTTGCGACGTTCGTCCCAATCAACCAATTCAAGCGTGATGGTACCAATAATATCTTCAGCTTCTTGGCTATTTTCTTCTCGGCCCGTGCGGGTATAAATCGTCTCAAACTCAGTCATATCGAGAATACGAGATTCAACCTCGCGCATGATCGCATCTTTTTCATGGATCGAAAGATTGCCCCGTGCCCGAACTTGCAATTTGGCGATTTCCGGTTCCACTTTGGGGAAAAACTCAATCCCCTTACCGAACGCGCCATATATAACTTGAACGGCGATCAACACTGCGAAGGCAGCCATGACAATTTTGGCCGGATGACGCAGCACCGGTTTCAACACCTTCAAATAGCGGCCGACAAAGCCCTCAACATTATCGAGGTCTCCGGACTCTCCTGCCAACGTCGCTTTCAAGGTTTTATCATCGATAGAGCCGGGCTTGCCGAATATAGACCCCAGCGTTGGTACAAATATAAGCGCCATTAACAGCGAGGCTGCCAAAGTCAAAATAAGCGTCAATGGCAAAAATTTCATAAACTCACCAACCACGCCCGGCCAGAACAACAACGGCAGAAAGGCCGCCAATGTCGTCGCCGTCGACGCGATGATCGGCCACGCCATACGCTTTGCCGCCATGCCATAGGCACGGCCACGCGGCTCACCCTCAATCATTTTCCGGTCAGCATATTCCGTTACCACAATCGCACCATCAACCAGCATGCCGACCGCCAGGATCAGCGCAAACAGCACGACCATGTTCATGGTCAGGCCAAGCGCGGATAGTGCCAGAATGCCGATGAGGAAAGACCCAGGAATGGCAACGCCGACCAGACCCGCGGTTCGCAAGCCCAGTACGGCAACTACGACAATCATTACCAGGATGATCGCGCTCGCGACATTATTCTGGAGATCCTTGAGCATGCCCTTAATGTTGTCGGATTTATCTTGCGAAAAACTAACTTCAACAGCTTGCTGCAGTGGCGCCGACCAGTTGCGGCGCTCAGCTTCAACGACCGCCCGCACACTGGCAATGGTATCAATGATGTTTTCGCCTGTCCGTTTGGAAACCTCGAGTGCGACGGCACCCTTGCCGCCAACCCTAGCAAAGCCTTTCGGGTCTTTGAAGGTTTTCCGAACTTCAGCGACATCTTTGACGCGAATGGAGGAATCGCCATCGACCACGACCGGCATGTTCATAATATCGGTAACGTTTTCAAATATGCCCGGCACTTTGATGGAAAAGCGCCCTTTACCGGTATCCTGAACACCGGCCGCGACCAGCAGATTATTGGATTTCATCACGGACGTAACGGCGCTCGCCTGAATGCCATAGCTTTCAAGCTTCACCGGATCGATAATAACTTCGACCATTTCGTCACGATCACCGGCAATTTCGGCTTTAAGAATGCTTGGAATGCCTTCTATCGCATCTTGCAGATCATTGGCGAGACCAATGAGTTTCCGCTCGGGCACATCGCCGGATAAAATGACAACGACAACCGGGAACAGACTGAAATTGACCTCATGAACCGTTGGCTCTTCGGCTTCCGCCGGTAATTCGGGCTTAGCCAAATCAAGTTTTTCGCGGACGTCGGCCATTGCTTTGTCAGCATCGAACCCAGCATCAAACTCAAGCGTAACATTGGCGCCGCCTTCATAGCCGGTCGAGCGCATTTCCTTGACGCCTTCAATCACGCGCAGTTCCTGCTCGATCGGCCGAACGATGAGGCGCTCGGCGTCCTCGGGCGACACGCCATCAAGTGGCGCGTTGACATAAATGATCGGTATATTGATATCGGGCTCTGATTCCTTGGGAATTCCAACATAGGAAATCGTCCCTGAAATCAATATCAGAATTAGCGCGGAAATAATCATCCGCGCATGACTAATGGCTGCCTCAATGAGTGTCGCGGTCATGGCTATTTACCTTTTAGTGCGGAAACCGCAGCTGAACTCGCCGGCACCGGCTCGACTTTTTGGCCTACTTTAACAAACTCCTGACCGATGCTGATAATCGTCAATTGGTCCGGTAATCCGCCAAGCCACATACCTTCTGGCGTGTCGGCCACCAGTTTAATTTCATGAAACCGGACGATGCCATCATTGTTGACCGACTTAACGCCGACCAGACCATCACTGGATAGCGTGAGCACGGCAGGCGACACCCGGTGGGCCTTTACCTCACCCAGCGACAGACGAAGTTCAGCTGTCAGCCCGGCAACGATCGAGTGATCTAGATTGGGCGTTTCCATTTCAACTATAAATGTCCTGGTGGAGGTGACCGCTTCGGCTGAAACATAGCGAACCTTGCCCGTGATTATTCTGCCATTAATCAGACGTGCTTTTGCCGCCAAGCCTGATTTCACGTGGCTAATCTGAGCTTCCGGAATATTGGCGACAACCAGCATTGGCGACAGGTCAACAATGGTCGCCACCGGATTGCCAATCTTAACAAAATCACCAATTTCGACCGGGCGCAGTTCCAGCACGCCGTCAAAGGAAGCGCGAATTACGGTGCGGTTCAGATCGAGTTTCGCTTTCGCCACTTCGGCTTTGGCAGATTCCAATAGAGCCTGGGTACCGGCGAGCTTTACTTTGGAGCGAAAATTCCGTGCCGAAAGTTCCTTGGCGGCTTGAAATTCAATTTGCCGCTGACGTAATTTTGCTTTCGCCTCCGCCAACCGGGCAGGCCGGTCATCAAGGGCTAATTTAACAATTACATCGCCTTTTTTAATCCGGTCGCCTTTCTTGGCCTTGATCGCAACGATCCGGCCAGCCGTTTCCGCCTTGAGACTGACCCGGCGTGAGGCTTCAGTTTTGCCGAGGATAACCAACTCATTAACTCTGCTTTGAGCGGCAGATGATTTTACTTTGACGCGTGGCAAAGCCGCTTTCTTTTTTGCCGCCATCACATCTTTAGCTGGCTTGGCGGCGGCATTTTCTTTACTGCCAAATTGACCAGACGCCACCCAGCCAACTGCGATTACGGCTACGCCGGCGGCGATTAAATAAGACTTTTTCATGCGGCGTCTCCGAAATCTCGTTCTTCATCGTCAGAGAGTAAAAGGTCCTTATTCTCTTCTAAGTATTTGGCAGCAGCTTCATAAACTGCAAGCCCCAGACCGCGTACAAATAGTCGGCCGTTAGGTTGATTGGAAAGATCAAGGTCATCGAGACACGTACATCCGTCGCGAAAATAATCGATGTAGGAATGAAGAATTTCTTCACGATGTGACGAGCTTAACAAATGGCCGAAGAACATCATCACAATGCTTTCCGACCGGGTTTTATCACGTGCCGGTTTTTGGTTCAGATCAGCTTTAAGGTAAGTTAGCCCTGCGTCGGTTAAACTATATACCTTCTTCGCCGGGCGGCTTTCCTGCTCAATTTCTGTGCAGGTTACTAAATCGTCCTCCAGCAATTTGTTCAGCGCCGGATAGATTGAGCCGTAGCCAGCATCATAGAAGTGGCTAAACGGACCTTCTTCGAACATTTTTTTGATTTCATAGCCCGAAGCGTCGCCAATACTGAGCGCCCCAAGACAAAGCGATTTGATATCCATAACTGACCTTCTACCTATGTTAATTCGATATATGTTAAGTTGATATATATCGTTTTGATATATAGTCAAGTAGTTACATACCACAATACGTAAAAAGCCCCACCGTCAAATGACGATGGAGCTTAAAAGCGGCTAAATAGTGGGCGTTTTAGATGTTAAGCAGCTTGGCCGCGTTGCCACCGCAAATCGCGGCGTGGTCGTGCTCAGTCAGCCCCTCCACCCGATTTACCAAGCCGACGGGGTCACTTTCACCCATATCATAGGGGTAGTCGGTACCAAGCAAAATATGATCAGCACCATATTTTTTGATCAAATATTCAAGCTGATCGGGTTCGAAAACCATAGTGTCGAAATAGAACCGTTTGAGATAATCACTTGGCAGGTCGGGCAAGCCTTCCCGGACGTCTTGGCGCGCCCGATAAGCATGATCCATGCGGCCGGAATAGGCCGGCAAATAGCCGCCGCCATGAGCAACCACGACTTTAAGTCCCGGATGGCGTTCCATCACGCCGTCAAAAATAAGCCGGGAAATCGCCAAGGTGGCTTCAATCGGATGGCCAATCAAATTAATGAAATAGTGATCGGCCAGACGATCCGGGTGGGTGAAACCAGCAGTGTGGATAAAAACGACAATATCCAGTTCTTCGGCTTTGGCCCAAAATGGAGCTAAACGCGGTGCCGACAAATCCTCGCCGGCGACCTGACTGTTGATTTCAATTCCTTTAAAGCCGAGCTCGTTGATACAGCGTTCCAACTCAGCAATTGCCATTTCGGTGTTCTGCAGCGGCACCGTGCCGAGGCCAACCAAACGATCCGGCTTCGCCGCGACAGCTTCCGCAAGATCATCATTGATGGTCTTCGAAACCTCGCGGCCAACTTCAGCTTCGGCCCAATAATAATATTGATAGGGTGAGATTGAGACGGCCTGGATATCTACACCCATTTTATCCATGTCAGCGATGCGCTCATCAATCGATTCCATTTTTGGCTTAATGTCGATCAATTGCTGACGATTGACCTCTTTGGTCAACTCACTGCCAAAGGAAAGTGCGGCAAAGCCAACCCGCTCGGCTTCAACCTTCATCATTTCCGATGCTGCTGCGCATTCCCGGTGGCAATGAATATCGACAATTCTGGAGGTTGAACCGTTGGAAACAACACGTCCGCTTGGTTGATCATCCGCTGGTGCATGATGAACACATTTGAAAAACATTTAGACAATTCTCCCCGAAATTTAGATGATTTATGGATTATTTACTCAAATTTTCCAGCGCTGGTTATGGCACACAAAGTGATACCCGCCAATGCACTCATGAAAGATGAAATAAATTTTGAATTGTAATAATACTAAGAAATCCAACCATATGTAAAATTTTGTAACACAATATTGAAGAAAATTTCAGCAATCCCCACATTATTAGTAAGGTCAAATATAAGGCCCTTTTATTAACGCAACTTATTCTAACTGCGAAACGGAATTGCGTCGATTTGAATACAATCAGCGCAAATAAAATATGAATTAATGCAAACCCGTGCAATTAGCTGCGGGTAAAAATGGAGTCCCAGAAATGTCGATTAAAATTAAAGTTACCCTCATGCTATCAGTATTGGGCCTAATCTCAGTGGGATCTGGTATTTATCTTTTTCAAGCACTAGCTGTCGCTAAAAATGATGCCAGCATTATTGAAGTTCTTGGCCGCCAGCGCATGTTGACGCAGGCCATGGCTAAGAGCGTTCTCAGTAACACCGCGGCAAAAGAGGTCCTTGAGAACACCAATAAAAGGATTGTATTCCTCAATAACTATATAACGCAGATGCGAGGGGTCTATACGAAAACTATTATTGGCACCGCGCGCCAAGCCAAGCTTGGCATTTCCATGACACCTGACAAAGAAGAGCATCCATCGGTACCTTTCCCCGCCACTTTCACCCGGCTGGTAAATACAAGTGCCGGAAAAGGCTCAAAGCTTTCCGTTGATATCCTGGCTGATAATCCAATAAATCCGGATAAAAAACTATTATCCGCCATGGATAAGGAAGCTAATGCTTTCCTCAAAGCCAATTCAAAATCCTTATTTTTCCGCCCAGAAGAAAAAGATGGCAAAAAGTATCTTACTTTTTATACCGCCGATACCGCCGTGGCGAAGGGATGCGCCGATTGTCACACCAAGATGGAAGGTATCACCTATAAAGTTGGCGATCTTCTTGGTATTCGGAAATACAGCCTATTATTCTCGGACAACGTCGTCGTCGCGAATAAAATCCTCAACCCCAATCTCAAAGAATTTGAAACCGCGAAGGCTATTTTTAGTGAAACTTTGTCGGCAGTTAAATCCGGTGGTAAATACCCGATTGATCTCGCCCGCAAAAATTATGCTGAACTTCCCGCCATCGCAGATACCAAGTCGCAGGAAATTATCGGCAAGATAGAAGCAAAATATTCTGAGATGCAAAATATGGTTCAACAAGTTCTCGGCGCTACCGAAAGTACTGCTCGGTTTGACTATCAAATTCAAACCGTCAGTCTATCGAATCAATTGCGTAAATTTAGTAATGATCTGGTTGTTCAATACACCAATGTTGCCAACGCAACTCAAGACAACATTCGTATCGCCATTATCGCTTCTTCTCTACTGATATTATTGGCGATTGTTGGCGTATTCGTCTTCACCTCAAAGGGTGTTCTTGGTCGCATGATGTGCTTGTCGGAAGGCATGGGAATTCTCGCCGAAGGTGATAATTCTGTTGAAATTGCCTATGTCGACTCGACTGATGAACTCGGAGAAATGGCCAAAGCCGTTCAAGTCTTCAAAGACAACGCCATTGAACGCGTTCGTCTTGAAGAAGAATCTGAAAAGCAACGCCAAGCAGCTGACGCCGAAAAAGAGCGGAATCTAGAACTCGAACGGCAGCGTGAAAAAGAAGATGGCGAACGCAAGGCGCAAGAGGCGGAGGCAGAAGCCGAAAGTCAGCGCCAGGAAGTAGAACGCGAACGCCAAGAAGCTGAAGCCGAGGAACAACGTGCAAAAGCGGCACGCGAAGCCGAGGTTCGCCAAAAAGAAGCGGCCGAGTTGGAGCGCAAACAGGCTCTCGAAGAACTTGCCGATGATTTTGAAAACCAGGTTATGGGTGTTGTTGAAGATGTATCCCATTCGGCAAAGGAAATGGTTGATCATAAAATCGCCCATCTGGCTAAAAAATATGGCGGTAATTCGATTGGCCTCTATGGCTCCGGCCAGCTGACCATGGAAGGCCAGTATCTCGAAAACATGTTTATGAAAGGTGTTTTGGGATCAAATACGATTGAGGCCAATGCCCGGATGTGCATGACCTCTGCAGTGACAGGCTATTTTGCCACACTTGGGTCTGATACGCCGCCATTGGCGTATGAAGACATTGAACTGTCCGATATGATCATGCATTTCGGCCACAATGCCCGTGAAGCACACCCTATTATTTATTGGCGGGCGGCCGATCACAAACGCAAAAAAGACATCCCGACGGTTGTCGTCGATCCTCGCCGCACTGGCACGGTCATGGGTTACGAAGATATCAATGCCAAAAACAGTATTCACGTTCCGATACTCAATGGCGATATCAGCTTTTTGAACGCAATTGCCCATGTCCTCTTGAAAGACCACGAAGATGTTATTGATTGGGATTTTGTCAAAGCACATGCCAATAATTGGGAAGAATATGTTGATGGTGTGCGGAAGAATTATAGCCCTGAGCAGGTTCAAGACCGCATGGGCGGCAAAAACCATGACGTTTCTCCTGCCATGATCAGACGTATCGCCGGTTTGTTTGCCGACGCCACACGTAAACGCCTGGCGAGGTCAAAAGGTACTCAAAAAGGCGGCTATGGCGGTGTCATAATTATGTGGGGTATCGGCTATAACCAACATATCCATGGCCAGCACAACGTTATTTCGATCATTAATCTACTGACGTTAACGGGCAATCTAGCTAAACCGGGCTGCGGACCATTCTCCATGACGGGCCAACCAAATGCCATGGGCGAACGCTTCACCGGTGGCTTGACTGGCCGCCTGCCGTTCAACCAGCCGCTTAAGAACGCATCCCATCGTAAACATATGGCTAAACATTGGCGGGTTCCTGAAAAGAACTTAATCAATGCGATGAATTCGAAAAATCCTGGATACGCCGTTGGTATGATGGAGCGGGCTTTAAAAGGCGATGTGAAAGCATACTTCTTTGTCTATGCCACTCACATTGATCTGCCAGATCAATACAATCTTGTCCGGCCGGCTATCACCAAGACGTTCAATGTAGTCCAGGAAATCTACCGGCATGCGCCTAATAATCTTTATGCGGATGTTATTTTCCCAGCCGCTACGTGGGGCGAAGTCGAGGGCGTTTATATTAGTTCTGAACGACGCCTAAACATATGCCAGAAAGCGGCGGAGCCGCCGAAAGGCTGCCGTCCAGATATGGATATGGTCATCGATAAAGCCAAAGGCATCGGTAAACTGCTCGGTCTCGATATGGACAAATCACTGCCTTACCAACGGAAAAAAGACGGCTTCTATGACGCTCAGGAAATCTTCCGGGATGTTATTAAGGCTTCGGCCGGCACCGATACTGATCTCACCGGTATTCTGGAAGTTGAGAAATTGGACAAGATCACGCCTTATGAGCAACTTGCCGAACTGCGTGGCATCCAGTGGCCGGCGCCAACTTATGAGATCGCTCAAAACGGCGGCACCAAGCGGCGCTTCATGCTGCAGGAAGGTGATTGGGAAAATAAACCTTATGGCTATTTCCGCACCAAAAACGGCAAGGTAAATATGAAACTGGTCCATCAGGATTACTCGGATCGTGAAAGACTGACTAAAGAAATGATGCGTTATGGACCGGAGAAAGATTTATATACAATCGACAATCTAAAGCTCATCAAAGAGGTCCGTGACAAAGGGCTTACGCCGGATATGCCAGATGAGGAGCATCGCGGCAAGAAATGGCAGGATGTGCCAAAGGATAAATATCCTTATTGGTTCGGCTTAGGCGTGGTCTATGAGCATTTCCATACCGCCAAGTCCAACCGGAGCCCGACCACCCGCCGCTTGGTGCCCGAGATGTATGTCGAAATGCACGAAGACGACGCCAAGGATTTGGGCATCAAAGACGGTGACAAAGTCCGTATGGTAACTCGGCGGGGCTCGCTCGAAGCGCGGGCTCAAGTCGGCACCAATTCCTTGGTTAAACCATCGAGGAACAGTGTGCCACGCGGCTACATGTTTGGTCCGTGGAATCTATCGGTTGCCGATAGTGCCGATCCTAAAAAGAATAAATGGCTGGCAAATGGCGTGACCAGCCGGATTTGGGATCCCGTGTCGGGGCAGGTTGATTTTAAGAAAAGTGCGGCACGAATAGAGAAAATTTGATCTCAAACTTAACAGTTTCAGGTGGGCTCGATTGGGGAACCGAACCCATCTGATACAAAACTGGTAGGGTGCAATGGATCGAAGAGACTTTTTGAAAGTAATTGGAGCGGGCACGGTGGCGGCAATGACGCCCGCTGCAGCTCGCGCTGCGCGCAATAAACCATCGTTGC
>CAJWAR010000054.1 GCA_913020445.1 uncultured Rhodospirillaceae bacterium | reverse complement strand
TTGGCTAATAGCAGACATCTCATCCCTACCTAAATAGAGTCCGCTTTGCTACCGAAAGCGGACATCTCTATTTCGCGACGAAAACATAGAGTTTAACGAAAAAAATTGGACTTTGAGGATAAACAGCGCCTTAGATTCACCGGCAACTTTTAAAAAGTTGCCGGTTGGGGCTAAAAGTTGCCGGAATGGGGCGAACGAGGGGACTTGAACCCCCAACCCCCGGCACCACAAGCCGGTGCTCTAACCAGTTGAGCTACGTTCGCCACATGACCCAAGAATACGTGTGTTGGGAGGCGATTGTGTAACCCTACGGCTGCCAAGCGTCAAGTACAGGCTGAGTTTTCAGCAAAATTTTTAATCGGATTTTAAGTCAACACGTCAAATATGCCATACTTCAATTGGGAGGGTATGTATTTGATGAATTTTGTCGATCAACTTCAAGACGTGCTGGCGCTCGATCAGGCGAACAAGCTGTCTGAAGCGTTGAGCAAACTTGACGCCATTGAAGATGAAATTCCAGCCGAGCCCAACATTCAGAAAATCGTCGGCCTGCTCTACCAGCGCCTGAGCCAAGACGAAAAATCCCTGCGCTTTCTCAAAGCCGCCGCCGCCAGCCTGCCCGATGACGCGGCGGTGCATTTTGGCCTCGGCTGCTATTACACCGATGTCGCCGAACAAGCTAAAGCGCTGGCCTGTTTCCGGGACGCCATTGCAATCGATCCCGGCAATGCCATGGCTTTTGTCTTGGCCGCCCGGGCCTGTGAATTGCTGGGCGATCTCGACCAAGCCTTGGGCTATGCGGAGCAAGCCGCTGCCGAAAGAAATGAAATCGACCCGTTGATCACCTTGGGACGCTTGCAAATCCGGCGGCAAGATTTGGACGCTGCCGCCCAGACCTTCGAGCGCGCTGCCCAGCTTAATCCGAATGAAGTGCTGGTGGAAATTGGCGCCAAACGGGTGCAGGCCCTGGCAGCCGGTAAGGGTTCAACGAAAACCACCGGCAGCGCTGCGCCGGCAACCGTTGCCTGCCTTAAATGGGGTGATAAATACGGGCCTGACTATGTCAACAAACTCGCAGGCATGGTCAGCCGGAATACCTCAGCCATGCCGCGCTTTGTCTGTTTTACTGAAAATACCGACGGCTTGGAGAGTACCATCGAAACCCATCCCCTGCCGGCCCCGGACCTGGAAGGCTGGTGGAACAAGGTCGCACTGTTCGGCCCTGACGTGCCGGATATCGGCGAGCGCCTATTGTTTCTCGATTTGGATACGGTCATCACCGGCTCGCTTGATGAGATGCTGACCTACAATGCGGATTTCGTTTTAAAAGCGAACGAGTATTCCATCGGCTTCAGCACCACTGCCTTTTTGTTGAAGCTCGGCTCCAGACCCGAGATATGGGACGAGTTCACACCTGACATTGCCGAACGTCTCAGAGGTGATCAGGATTGGGCCGGCTTGATGGTGCCGGACGCTTTGACGTGGCCGCTCGACTGGTGTGTCGACTACCGGTTAAAAGCAGCACAAACTATTCCCAACGGTGCAAAGCTCGTTTGTTTTGGTGACACGCCAAATCCAGCGGATTATCCTGCTCCCTGGGTTCGCGAGTATTGGCGCTAAGGGAGAGGCCGTCTGTGATCTATCACGTTTTCATGCTGGTTTGGGAAGAGCGCTTCGTCCGCAACTTTGTCGAGGTCTCACTGCCGTTCCAATGCATGGCCGGCAATCTGCCGAGCCTGGCCCGGGATGGCGAGATTTTTTATCACATTTATACGAACCGGGACTCCCTGCCCGCTTTCGAGCCTAACGTGCAAGCGCTGGCTAGCCACGCCACCCTGCATTTCCATTTAATCGATGATCTCAACGTCGGTGACACGCCGTTGCTCGACTGGGTGAAAAACCTCGAAGGCCCGGAGATCAAATACGAAATCCAAAAGCACTGTGTGTTGCACCTCACCGACCGCACCCACGCAGACCCGGATTCTGAGATCGTGCTGCTCGATTCCAATTTTATTTTATCGGACGGAACCCTGGCCGCTGCCGCCGCCCACATGCAGGCGGGCGCCAAGGCGGTGAATATTAATTTCCTGCGGGTGAACAGCGAGAGCGCCCTGCCCGCTTTAAAGGACCAGCTTGCGGCGGAAGCTTCGGTTTCAGGCCGGAATTTGGTTCAGGTGGCGCTTGATCATGCCCATCATCTGCAGGAGGCTTTTTTTGTCGATGCTGAAAACTTCACCTCTTATCCCAGTCAGCTGTGCTGGCGGGTAGCAGACACGGGAATCGTGGCCCACGCCTTTATTCCCC
Source organism: uncultured Rhodospirillaceae bacterium (assembly GCA_913020445.1). Classification (GTDB taxonomy): domain Bacteria; phylum Pseudomonadota; class Alphaproteobacteria; order Rhodospirillales; family UBA2165; genus TMED23. The sequence continues at coordinate 25,054 of CAJWAR010000054.1, read as the reverse complement.
ATCCGCTGATCGTTAAGTCGACGCCACTGATAAAAACCTATCAAAGCACGATGGATTATGACCTCGTGCTCAGGAGCTGGCCGGACGACGACATATTTATGTGCGATGACTCCGATGAAATGATGGTGCTTAAATATTCCAGTCCCGGCCATTTGAGCCACCGCAACAGCCGGGCGGAAATGTCGCCAGAAGAGTTAGCTGGGGATTTGGCTAAAGACCTCGCGCTATTTCTGATCACCAGCACCCATCAGCGCCACCGTCAATTTGGTGATGTTGCCGTGCGCTATCATGTTGCCGGCTTCGATCAGGCAGGGGATGATATTTGGCGAGACGTCGAACAAGCCAGCGCTGCCCACCTCCAAGCCGCTGATCAAGAGATCGACTTTATTTTGGCGCATGCCGAAAAGCTCGACGCCAAGTTTCTGATGCACATTAAATCCCACACCGGCCCGATTGAGAACTACATGTCGCCGGCACTGGAACCCGCCGCCCTCAATAAACTGGGTGAGGAAGAATAGAAGACGTCCCCTTCCCTTTTACACCCCGCCGAAATGCTTAGCCAGCCGATCAAGCGCCTCATCGAGGAGATCGTCCTGTTTACAAAAACAGAACCGGGCGAAATGACTGACGCCGCTCGCTAAGCCACCCTGGTAAAAGGCACTGAACGGCACGGCGCCAACGCCGGCCTCAATCGTCAGATGCTTACAGAACTCAACATCATCACCGTTAAACCCGAGCGGCCTAAAGTCGGTGGCCAGAAAATAAGTGCCCTGACCGTCCATCACCTCAAAGCCGATCTCTGTGAGTCCGTCTTTAAGCCGGTCACGCTTGACCTGCATGTCGGTGCCGAGCGATTTAAAATACGCAACGTCTTTGGCGAGGCCGAAGGCCACTGCTTTTTGCAAATTAGGCGGCGTCGTAAAGGTCAGGAACTGATGCGCTTTGGCCGCTGCCTCAATGAGCTTGGGCGCGCCGACCGAATAGCCAACTTTCCAGCCGGTCATCGAAAATGTTTTACCGGCCGAGCCGATCTTGATGCAACGTTCCGCCATACCCGGCAAGGTCATCAACGGAATATGCGGCCGGCCATCATAAGTCATGTGCTCGTAGACCTCGTCACAGACCGCATAGGCGTCGTGCTTTACCATCAGGCCGGCAATGAATTCCAATTCTTCTTTGCTATAAACCTTGGCCGCCGGATTGGTCGGTGTGTTGAGCATGATCAGTTTGGTGTTATCGGAGAACGCTTCTTCCAGTGCCTCATAGGGTAGTTCCCAATGGGGCGGCTCAATGCGGACGAGCTTGGGCACGCCCCCTGCCCGGCGCAGAATGGGTAAATAACAATCATAAAGCGGCTCAATCATCACCACTTCATCGCCTGGTTCAACCAGCCCAAACAGGCAGGCTGCCAGGGCTTCAGTGGCGCCCGACGTTACCATTGATTGGGTCTGCCATTCGATATCGAGATCATAAAAGGTTTTGTTGTGTGCCGCTGCTACCTGGCGTAATTCGGGCAAACCCATCATCGGCGGGTATTGGTTGGGGCCTTCCCGGGTAGCGCGTTCGGCTTCGACCAGAATATCGGCCGGACCGTCAGTATCCGGAAAGCCTTGGCCAAGATTAATCGCTTTGTGTTCCGTCGCCAGTGCTGACATCACGGTAAATATCGTCGTGCCATACTCGCCTAAAATCGTATTGGTCGGTTTCAAAACCCCATGCCCTCCTTTTGGCTCCGGTATTTTTTTCAATCTTTTTTGGTGTCTAGCATAAAAACCGCCTCTGGTCCCTCCATAACACAAGCAGCCACAAAATTAGTAATGGAGAGAGGCTATGATATCCGATTGTAAAAACTGGCGTAAAAACTGGACTCGCATCTGCGTTACACTGATCGGTCTGTTGGCCTTGAGCGGCTGTAAAACCACCAGCGAGCGCTGGGTGTTGAGCGCTGATCGCACCCAAAATGCGATTGAGCAAACCCTGGTCGAAGATGATTGGACCATTGGCGTTGAACTAATCCGCAATATCCCGAAAAAAGCCTATGATGATGTCATGCCGTGGTTGAAAGATCGCGCCCACACCTTCCCGCCGGTCTATCTCTACGCGATGGCGGATCGCCTGTATAAGCAGGACAAAGCCAGCGCCGTTCACTGGTTTGCTGCGGCACGGGTACGTCATGCCTATGATCTGTATCGCTGCTCACAACCGGGCGCTATCCATCGGTTAGATATTTTTACCGAGCGGTTTGATAAAACCGTACTCAAATATATCCGTAAAAATCCCGAGGCTGGGCGCGAAGCAGCTTTCGCCGGGCTGGCCTGGGATATTTCCAATCCAATCCATCGCACGTCACCGGCCAAGGAATGCATGATTGCCCAAACTGATAGTCGCCACTATAGCCCCTTTAGCGGCGTCTATTATCCAATTTTAAATCAACCGGGGTATGACCGAGGTCTCGTAAAACCGGCCTGGCAGCACCCTGAAATGCTCGACAAAGCCCGCCTGACAACCCGGCGCTATGTTGAAGATATCAACTACCGTCTGGCAATTTCTAAATCGCGCTTGAAGGAAGATGACGAAAACGACGAGGCTGATGATATGGATGATTTCCTCAAGAAATATTCAGTTATTCGCTGGCAGTCGCGCCGCGACTATAGAAAACCGTGGCGGCTAAAACGACGTTAAGCGAAACGTGTGAGGTGGAAACCGATAGAAGAGTAGCCCGCTACGCGGACGTAACATAAATACAAGCTTGCATTTTGGCTGAAAATGTAATCAAACAGCCCCCGTTCAGGAATCTGCAATACACGAGAAATGTAACTTCATGATTATGCGTTCAGTTCTGGCCGTGAAGCTCCATGGCATTTGTGTAACACAATGCGAGCTTCAATATTCCGGCTCTATCACGCTGCCACCACGAATCCTTGAAGCCTCGGGACTTGGCGCCGGCGATGTTGTTTCGATTTACAATTTTAATAATGGCGCCCGCTACGACACCTATGTGATCGAAGGCGATGACGACCACACGATTGGTATCAATGGTCCGAGTGCCCGGCTATGCTACAAAGGCGACCGCATCGTCATCGCGCAATACGTCATGACAGACGAGCAGGTAGACTCAAAGGTTTTGTTCTTTAATCAAGACAACCGGCAAGTCGACCAGGAAGCGGTGTTTTAGGCTTACTGCTGAGCCAAATACCAATCCAAAATCTCGGCGCCGGTCATAAAGACCACACCCGGTTTTTCGGATAGTTCCTTAAAAATCTGGCGGAAATATTTGATCCGATGCGGCACGCCATGAATATAGGGATGGACGGCGATGGTCATAATCCGCACGTTGTCGGCCCCTTCTTCATAAAGCGTCTCGAAATAATCCATCGTCCGGTCGTAAAGCACGGTCGAGACATGAGCTTGTGACAGCATGATCGGAATGTCATTGAGCTCGGTCGTATAAGGTACCGAATAAAGCGGCCCCTTGTCGGTATTAATCAGGCAGGGCTGATCATCCAAAATCCAATCAGCGGTATATTCGAAGCCCGCCTCAACCAGCAATTCAGGCGTATTTTCAGTTTGCGTCAGCCCGGGCCCCATCCAACCCCTCGGTTTATAACCACAATAGGCCTGCATGGTTTCCATGGTTTTGAAAATGGCTTCGCGTTCATCATCAACGTCATACATCGGCTTTTGGATATAGCTGTGCCCCATAAACTCCCAGCCGGCTTCAAGTGCTGCTTCAGCAACCCGGGGATAAGCTTCAGGCACTGTCGCATTCATCGAAACCGTCGGCGTAATGCCGAACTCTTCCAGCACTTTCATGAGACGCCAAACGCCGATCCGCATGCCGTATTCCGACCAGCACCAATTAGGTATGTCCGGCACATGACCACCTTCGCCAGGTGGCGTTAGAATGCGCCGGGGCAATGGCAGCTCCGGCGGCCACTCCTCAAGGTTAACCACCGGCCAGACAATAACCCTGCCACCGTCCGGCAAAGTCAGCGGTTTACGGTCAACGATTGCGCTGTAATCGATGCGCTCTTTGATTTTCATGGAACACTCCCGGTCTATTTTTTAAAAAATCTTAAAGTGCTGATAAAGGTTTAGCAACGCATAGAAATAACTGATTCAGATGGTTAATTGAGCAGATGCCTAAATTTTGTGCATACGCCATTAAAATCGGGTGTTTTCTTAACCTCACCTTGCCGGCTAATCAATTGTTTCTATTGGCAAAAATATAAAAGTCAAAAACTGGCATGACTCCTGCGATAGAGAATGATAAGTCGTCTCCTAGGGGCGGCGAAAATGCGTGGCAATATACACCCAGTGCTTCAAAATTATGCACGGAAGTACGTCAAATTAGGGGCTGATTTAAATGAAAAAGATCGAAGCGATCATAAAACCGTTCAAACTTGACGAGATCAAGGAAGCGCTTCAGGACGTCGGACTGCAGGGTATTACGGTCGTTGAAGCCAAGGGCTTTGGCCGCCAAAAAGGACATACAGAACTTTATCGTGGCGCGGAATATGTTGTTGATTTCCTGCCTAAAGTGAAAATTGAACTTGTTATTGAGGACCAGCAATTAGATGCTGCCGTCGAAGCCATCCAAAAAGCTGCTCACACCGGACGGATCGGCGACGGCAAAATATTTATCAGCTCAATCGAAGATGCGATCCGCATTCGTACAGGCGAACGGGGCGCAGAAGCGATTTAAACCAGATATATCTTGAACACTCTCACTCTCATAGAATTTAGACTTTAAGAAAGGAAGAACACCATGTCGTTTGATTGTAAAACTCCGGAAGACGTCGCCAAAGCCGTCAAGGAGAACGACGTTCGCCACATCGACCTGCGTTTCACTGATCCGCGGGGCAAATGGCAGCACCTCACCCAAATGCCTGATACCATTGACGAAGATGCGTTCAATGACGGTATTTTCTTTGATGGCTCGTCAATTGCCGGCTGGAGAGCGATTAATGAATCCGATATGGCGCTAATTCCTGATCCATCCACTTGCGTCATGGATCCCTTTTCCGCTCAGCCAACCTTGATCATGATCTGCGACGTGCGCGACCCTGTAACAGGTGAAGACTATTCCCGTGATCCTCGCTCAACTGCGAAACGCGCCGAAGCGCATTTAATAAGTACTGGAATAGGTGACACTTCCTACTTTGGTCCGGAACCTGAATTCTTTGTTTTCGATGATGTGCGTTCAGAAGTTTCGATGAACCACACCTTCTACAAAATCGACCACGAAGAAGGCCCATATAATTCCGGCGAAGTCTTTGCAGAAGGTAATATAGGACACCGTCCACCAGTCAAAGGCGGCTATTTCCCGGTTCCACCAGTTGATTCTGCTCACGATCTGCGTTCAGAAATGGTTACGACCTTGGAGGACATGGGCGTAAAGATGGAAAAACACCATCACGAAGTGGCGCCATCACAGCATGAACTTGGCATCAAATTTGAAACCCTGGTCCAAAGTGCCGATAATATCCAGGCCTATAAATACGTCGTCCATATGGTCTCTCACATCTATGGCAAAACCGCGACCTTCATGCCGAAGCCGGTGATCAATGACAATGGCACCGGGATGCACGTTCACCAATCTATTTGGAAAGATGGCAAACCTGCATTTGCTGGTTCTGGATATGCTGATCTTTCTGATGCTGCCCTGCATTATATAGGTGGCATCAATAAACACGCCAAAACGATCAATGCGTTCTCCAACCCATCGACAAACAGCTACAAACGTTTGATCCCTGGTTTTGAAGCGCCGGTTCTGCTCGCTTATTCGGCGCGCAACCGCTCAGCAGCTTGCCGTATTCCATATTCAGCCAGCCCGAACGGCAAACGCGTGGAAGTTCGCTTCCCGGATGCGACAGCGAATGCCTATCTCGCCTTCTCAGCAATGCTGATGGCCGGCCTTGACGGTATTCAAAACAAGATCGATCCAGGCGATGCGATGGATAAAGATTTGTACGACCTGCCGCCGGAAGAAATCGCCGACGTGCCAACCGTGTGTGGCTCATTGCGCGAAGCCCTTGCGGTTCTCGACGAAGACCGTGACTTCCTGAAATCAGGCGGCGTCTTCACCGATGACCAGATCGACGGCTATATCGATCTTAAGATGGAAGAAGTTTACGCTCTGGAACACACGACCCACCCGATCGAATTCCAGATGTACTACTCGTCTTAAATCTGAGTTTCCACTCACTAAGAAGGCCGTCTCATTTGAGGCGGCCTTTTTTGGTGTAATAGCGAACTCTATTCCACATTACATTTTAGTGAATTCATCAAATTCCAGACACAGATAATTCTCAGCATAAAAGTCAAGTATTACCATAACATAGGAGTGGATTTACCAACTTATAAGGTTAATTATAATTATTCTAATTAGCATTAGTATTGTATCAATATATTACTCACTTTTACTTTATTTATAACTTGAACACGGCAAATATCTCCCCATTTGCATTGGAGATGTTAAATGCGACGAATTCACAATAACTTACTGTGATCAAAGCATTTCGCGTCAAAATTTGGAGAGCCAATTATCGAGTCTCGGAAACTGACCTTTGGCCCACCTCCGAACCAAACTAAAGTCAAATGCACTGGAGAATTTTAATCATGAACAAATTCAAAGAAAGCATTACGTGGCAAATGGTGTTGCCGGTTCCTATTCTGTTAGGCCTGTTAATCGTCAGTTTATGGGTATTTTTACCGAATATTATTGCTGGTAATGCCCGCGATAGCGCGACACTCTCCGCCACGGTAACGGCAGGTCAGTTTAAGAAGATCCGGGCCTACTACACCAACAACGTGATCAAAAAAGTTCTTGCCGACGGCAATTTAAAACCTTCGTTCAATCATAAAAGCGAAAAAAAGGGTGTGCCTCTACCGGCGACATTTATTCATGACATGAGTGAAATTTTGTCGAAAGAAGATACCACTCTCAAACTCTATAGTGCCTTTCCCTTCCCTAACCGCAAAGAACGGCAATTAGATGACTTCCAGAAAGAAGCATGGGATTTTCTGGTGGCCAATCCTGATGAAGTAATGACGCGTCAGGTTGAAATCGACGGAAAACAAATTGTGCGCGGTGTTTTAGAAATTGCCAGCGTCATTGACGGTGATATCGTTCGCGGCAACTCTTTGAGCAATTTGATCCTGATTATTCTCGCGATTGCTGCGATAGTAATTATTCTGGTAGCCGTATTTACCTCAAAACGGACCGCCACACCGATTACGCGCTTGACCGAAATTCTAAGCTCCATATCGCACGGCGAAACCGAATTTGACGTTCCGCATACGGATCGCGCCGACGAAATTGGTCAACTTGCTGAAGGCGTCGAAAGCTTCCGCGACAACACGATCGAACGTGTGAAACTCGAAGAACAGACGGAAAAACAGCGTCAAGAAGCTGAAGCAGCCAAAGAACACCAGCGTCAAGAAGAAGCTAAACGCCAGCAGGAGGAACTCGAACGAGCCGAGCGCGAACGGGAAGCTGAAGCTGAGCGCGAACGCCAGGATCGTGAAGCGCAGGAAAAACAAGCCGAAGCTGAACGTGAAGCTGAACGGGCCAAGGCTGCTGAAACTGAGGAAAAAGCACGAGTCGACGCTGAGCGGGCTGCCAAGATCGACGAACTGACCGCTGGCTTCGGCGACGGTGTAACGAGTGTCCTGTCTTCGGTAAATTCGGCTGTCGACAATATGGGCTCAACCTCGACCACGCTCAACCAAACGGCTGAAAATACCAACAGTCAGGCTGCAGCAGTTGCCGCAGCTGCCGAGCAAGCGGCCGCCAATGTTCAAACCGTTGCAGCAGCAGCGGAAGAACTTTCAGCGTCGATTTCAGAAATCTCGTCGCAAGTTAATGAGTCCGCAAAAATTGCCGCCGATGCGGTAGGTGAAGCCGAAACGACCAATGAAAAGGTCCAAGGCTTGGCCGAGGCGGCGAATAAAATTGGTGAAGTTGTCGAGTTGATTAATGACATCGCCAGTCAGACTAATCTGCTTGCACTCAATGCTACCATCGAAGCCGCCCGGGCTGGTGACGCCGGCAAAGGGTTTGCCGTTGTCGCCTCTGAAGTCGGCAACCTTGCTAGCCAAACAGCGAAGGCGACCGAAGAAATTGGCGCCCAAATTTCTGGTATCCAAAACGCTACCAAGGAATCTGTGACAGCAATCGATAGTATTTCAACGATCATTGGTACGATCGACAATATCACTACCAACATTGCTGCAGCGGTGGAGGAGCAAGGTGCTTCGACTTCCGAAATTGCTCGCAACGTCGAGCAAGCAGCAAGCGGCACTAAAGAAGTGACGACAAATATCACCTCGGTTTCTACTGCCGCCACCCAAACCGGTAGTGCTGCCAATGAGATGGGTGAAGCTGTCGGAACGCTTAAAAGTGAATCGGATTCGCTAAAAAATCAGGTTGAAAACTTCCTGGAAGAAATAAAAGCCGTCTGATTTCCGCCGAAAATTCATCTTTTGATAAGCCGTCTCTTCGGAGACGGCTTTTTTTTCAGCAAATTAGATGGCGGCGGGTGAGTTCTAGAGCCGCAACCTCTTTCATGAAGCCCCTCTCCTCTTCGGTGAGCTCTGTGTCATCGATTAGATCACGTGCCAATCTGTCTGGGTCCAGCGTCGCCATTTTGCTCTCCGGTAATTTATCCCAGCGGAGGTAAATGCCGAGAATCAGCGAAAAAACCGTGACCAAATCGATCAACAACCAAAAGAAATTGAGTTCGAATTCCATTGCTCGATCATAAGGTATTATGAAATCGAGAGGCGTCAATTTTTTGCGAGCATTGGAATTAAAGGGACAGCTATTACTCCTTCTTCCGTTCATCCCGGATACGTTTGGCCTTAAACTCCGTTTTGGGCAGCGTGTCGGGCGCGAGCATCTCAACACTCACTGTCACCTCACAACGGGTTTTAATCTCGTTAATAACCTGCTCCGAGACATCGTCGCTATGTTCGACCCGTGCGGTCATGATATCCAAGCCGTCTTTATTGGTTTCGATGAGGATTTCATATTCGTCACCAATGCCCGGCACGGCGCGCACGGCTTGTTCGAGCTGCACAGGATACATCTTAATGCCACGCAGATTTATCAAATCATCCGACCGCCCGGCGAATGAGCCCATCGCCCGCACATGAGTGCGCCCGCAGCCGCATTGCTCAGTCGAATAGACGGTATAGTCGCCAACATTGAAGCGCAGCTGCGGTGAGCTTTCGGAATGGAGACTGGTGCAGACGGTGATCCCTCGCTCGCCTTCGGCTACCGGATCCATCGTATCCGCGTCAACCAATTCCCAAATCTGATGATCCTCCATCAAATGGGTTGCCACCAGATCGTCGGAAATTTCCGCATGCGAGCAGGAATAGCCGCCACTATGCGGTGCGACTTCGGTGCAGCCGTAAAATTCCCTCAACTCCGCGCCCCACAGGTCCTTGAGCCGGTTACGCGTGTTGATGATACCGGTGCCGGGTTCGCCGCCGACAAACAGCATGCGGATGGAGCTGGCCGCCGGATCAAGCCCCTTCTCTTCCAAAACACGGCCGAGATGCAGCGCGTAGGAGGTCGTGCAGCACAATACGGTTGGCTTAAAACGATCAACAATATTAGCGCGCATATCGGTCGTCATGCCACCACCTGGAATGCAGGCGACATTCATCCGCTGCAAGGCATATTGCACGCCCCAGGCAAATACGTGGGGGCCATAACCGGAAGCGACAAAGACCGTATCCGACGGCCGCACGCCAAACGAATAAATCGCCCGCGCATTGGCCCATTCCCAGAGATCACGGTCGATATGAGAATAGCGGAAAACACGGGGCACACCGCTGGAGCCGGAAGATGAAAACAGCATCCAGCCCCGCTTGTTCCAAAGCTCGTCATCCATGGTTGAATAGGTGCCATAGGGTGGATGTTCTTGAACATCTGCCATCATTTCCGATTTATCGACAACCGGCCATTTGGTCAGATCGTCAACCGTCTGAATGTCGGTTGGTGCCAAATCAAGCCGGTCAAAACGGCGGCGGTAGAAATCACTGTTTTCATACAGAAACGGCGTCACCATTTTGAGCTTATCATTTTGGATGGCGATCAATTCATCGCGGCTGGCGCATTCCAATTTTTCCGACCAAATCTGATCTGTCGCCGGACTGTGGGTGTCAGATTTATGTTTTTCAATTGTTTCGAGCCAGGCGGTTCGGGTTTGCTCTTTGCGGTTGTCGGCCATCGTCGTCTCCCAAATCAAATTCTGTTTTTTTATTGATCTATCAAATTATAAATATACATTGTAGCCGAATAATAACCAGTGTTAAGACCACTTTTTTTTAAGGGATATATTTATGGCGAACAGAAGCAAGCCACCTTTCCGTTCTGATCATGTCGGCAGTCTGTTGCGCCCGAAATCAATAACCGATGCTTTTAAGAAACTTCACACCGGCGAGATTAACGAAGACGACGTAACGGCAATACAGGATGAGGCGATTAAAGACGTTATTGCATTGCAGGAAAGTGTCGGATTAGAGGCCATCACCGATGGCGAGTTTCGCCGCGCCTCTTACTGGTCGAGCTTTGTTGAACGGGTCAATGGCCTGGAGGTCGGCAAAGCATTGTTCACCTTTCACGATGATCACGGCCATGAGCAGGAATTCACCGCGCCGATTGTGGCCACCAAAGTTTCGCGCACGACACCAATTGCCGGTGACGAATTTGAGTTCTTGCAGGCCAATACCGGCAAAACGCCAAAAACAACCATTGTCTCACCACCCACCATGCACATGTTCCGGCTCGACCAGACAATTGAAGCCGGCGTCTATGACAGCACAAAAGACTATTTCGCTGATCTGGCCCAGGTTTACCGGGAGGAGATCAAAGCGCTGGCTGATGCCGGCTCGACCTATATTCAATTGGATGACGTGCCGATCCCGATGCTGAGCGATCCCAATGTGCACGCGCGGGTTAAAGAAAACGGTATCGATCCAGCGCAATTAATGAACGACTATGTCGATCTTTTTAATGATTGTCTGCGCGACCGCCCGGACAGCGTCACCATCGCCGTCCATATGTGCCGGGGCAATTACAAAGGTAAGTTCCTGTCCGAAGGCGGGTATGAGACGTTTGCTGAGAAATTTTTCAACGATCTCAATGTCGACGCCTTTTTTCTCGAATACGATTCACCCCGCGCCGGTGATTTTGCGCCGCTTAAATATGTACCCAAAGATAAGATGGTCGTACTCGGGCTGGTCTCCAGCAAGACGCCTGAAATGGAATCGCAGGACGAACTCCGGGCGCGGATTGATGAGGCTGCCAAGTTTATTGATCTCGACCAATTGGGCTTAAGCCCGCAATGTGGCTTCGCCAGCACTGTCGCCGGCAATCCGGTCACTGTCGCTGACGAAAAAGCCAAACTTGCTATGATTGTCGAGGTCGCTGATAAAGTTTGGAATTAAATTAGAAGGTTCCTGGAACCTTGGAATTATAATCTATGCTCTATTTCGCTTATGGCTCCAATATGGACCCCCAGCAGATGCGGCGGCGCTGTCCGGGCTATCGCTTCGTTGGCATCGCCATGTTGGCAGATCACAAGCTGGCTTTTTCGCGGCGCTCGCCCCGGCGGCGCTGCGGGGTCGCTGACGTTATCCCGTCACCCGGCGATGAAGTCTGGGGCGTGCTGTATCACATCATCTCAAGGCGTGAAGTCTTAGCGCTCGACAAAGCCGAAGGTTTTAAAATGGGCCGCAAGCGCGTTAATGGGTATGATCGGGAAAGGCGCAAAGTGTGGAGCCCCTGCTCGCCGCACAAACCCCTCACCGCCAGCCTTTACATCGCCCGCCAACACTTGAACCCACCGCCGCCAAGTGAGCATTACCTGCGACTTATGTTAAGCGGTGCAACACATTGGCGGCTTCCCACTAAATATCAGTTATTGTTGCAGAGTATTAAATAACCTGATTTTAGGTCTAAGCAATATTCTAAACTCCTTAGCCTGACTTATAGAATGCTACGGAAGAAAATTTACCTAAATGATGGAGCAATTTAGGTATAGTGGCTATGAAACACAAATTTGCCTGGGAAGTATGTATTACAGCTGGTTATTACGCTGAAATATTCTAAAAATTGGTTGATTTCAGGTTATTACACCTCATTTATAAATTTAGTGTTTGCATATTATTAAATATCTCAAATGGGAGTTCTTCAGGGGAGATAGTAAATGATAGTGATAACGAGATCGGAAATTCACGATAATACCTTTCTCATACGATCCATCTGGACCGTTATCGCAATTATAATTTCCTTTAGTTTTGCTTTGGACACCGTGGCGGCGGAAGACAAAAGGCCGGATGTTGTCATCGCGGTTAACACACTACCACGCACTCTGGAACCCTCGGAAATCACCGGCAATATCGAAGTTCGCGTGTTTTATTCCTTGTTCGACACGCTTATCCGCCGGGATTTTATCAACCAAATTCCAGGAGAAGCCCCTAAGTTAATGCCGAGTCTGGCCAAAAGCTGGCGGCGGATTGACGATCGCACACTCGAGGTCACAATACGCCCAGGCGTAAAATTTCATAATGGTGATATATTATCCGCCGACGATGTTGTGTTCACCTTTTCCAAAGAGCGACTGTGGGGCAAAAAATCTCTTTCCCGGCGCGGACGCAATCATTTTGGTATGTTGAAAGAAGTTTCTAAAATCGATGCGCATACCGTCCGCTTTACCACCAAACATCCTGACCCACTTTTAGAACAAAAACTAACGGGCTACACGGCCTGGGTGGTGAATGCACGTTCCTGGCTCAAATATAAAAGCGACAAGCCTGATTGGCTTAAGATTGCATTGGATGCTAATCGATGGAATCCAGTTGGCACCGGACCGCTAAAATTTAATCAACGAGAACCTGGTAAGGAAATTTCGTTTATCGCACATGACGCCTATTTCATGGGTAAACAGAATTTTGGCACCTTGACCTTTAAAGAAGTGCCAGACCGCGTCGGGCGCATGGCCGGCTTAATTGGCGGTAAATTTGACATCATCGTAGATATTGCTCCAGAACGAATTGGCGTGCTGGATAAATATCCAAATATAGAAGCGCGATCTGTATTATTAGACAATTCGCACGTACTCGCTTTCAATACCAATTCCTCCAAACTTCGAGACAAGCGTCTCCGGCAAGCTCTAAGCTTGGCGATTGATCGCAAGGCGCTCCGAAAAACACTCTGGCTTAACCGCAATTTTACCCCGAACGGCCATCAGTTGGAATCATTCGGCAAAATGTACAATGCAAAACGGCCGGGCTACGTTTACGACGTCGAAAAGGCAAAAAGGCTACTCAAGGAATCCGGATACAAGGGCGAACTTATCAGTTACCGGATCGTTCGAGACTATTATCTGAACAGCGAAAACGCCGCGTTGATGATCATCGACATGTGGCGCCAGATTGGCATACAGGCAAAATTGGAACTGGTCGATAATTTCAAAGCTGCGCGCGGCAAAGGCGTCGAAATTTACGCCTGGTCAAATACAATCCGCCTGCCTGATCCGGTTGGTGGGTTAATGGTATCCTGGGGACCACGTTCTTCAATTCAAACTAAATATAAGTTCTGGACGCCAACTTCGAAATTCAACGATTTTTCCAACGTAATTTTAACATCAGGCGATGCCGATCAGCGATACAAGGCATTTCAACATGCGCTGGACATATTTGAATCAGAAATGCCGGGCACGATACTTTATAACCCGTTATATACTTACGGCGTAAAGCGCGGAATAAATTGGACACCTTATTCAATTTATTTCATGGATTTCAGGCCGGATGTATTTTCATTTCAACCACGGAAATAGTCCTATGATTCGGATCACTCCATGAAATTAAACACTAGAATCATAATCGCCACGACCGGCCTCATCATTCTGACGACAATCGGAATTTTGTTTTTTGTCAATGAACGGTTTCGTACTTCTCTGGAAAATGAGCATGTGCGCTGGAGCCGAACGATGCTCGAATCGCTTTCCCAATCGACAATGAATGATTTGCTGGAACGTCAGCCTCATAAAATACGCGAAACTTTGCGCCGCATTGTTCGGAGCGATTCTCGAATTTTCTATTTCGTAATTACCGACTTTAAAGGCCAGATATTTACCCACACGTTCAATGGACCAATACCGAATTCGGTGCCAGCGGATTATAAATTCAAAGCCAAAGAATCCGATTGGAACGTTCAGATTGTAAAATTTGGCGACCAGGAAATAACCGATACCAGCCACCGACTGGTCAAGGACGTAAAAGCGATGATACGCGTCGGTGTATCGCGCAAGGAACTTACCGAATCAATAAATGCGGCTAACCGGGAAATTATGGCTGTCAGCCTACTGGCACTCATAATCGGAACCATTATCGCCGCAGTGATTGCCCGATCCATAACGCGGCCGATCAGTGGTCTGGCTGATGGAATAGAATCCTATAAACAGGGTCGGCCTTTAGCACTTCCGCACTTTCAGCATCTGGACCCGGAGACCAAACAGCTGCTCCAAAATTTCAGCGAGATGGTTGATGAGAAAATGCAAGTTGAATCTAATTTGAGAGAAAGCAAGGAACGCTTTCGCACCATTGCTGAAACATCTTCGGACTGGTTCTGGGAAATGGATGAGAATCTGCGATTTAGTTACTTCTCCGAACGGTTTTCTGAGATCAGCGGTGTGGCGAAAGAAGATTTGCTCGGAAAGACGAGGCAGGAGTCTCGTCTGGACCTGAAGGAAGAAGGAGTGCGTCGGAATATTGCGGACTTGGAAGCCCATCTTCCGTTTAATAATTTTGAGCATTCCCGTGTCCGTCCCGACGGCACGGTTGTCCACCTGTCTTCCTCCGGTATGCCTGTCTTTGATGAGAAGGGCACCTTCAAGGGGTATCGGGGATCAGGCACAGACATCACCGAGCAGAAAAATGCAGCAAGTATTCAAGAGCGTTTCTTTGACGCCATTAAAAATGCATCTGATGGGATTGTCCTTTGGGGCCCGGATGAGCGATTGATCATGTGCAACAGCGAATATAAAAAATCGCGCGCCCACGTATCCGATTTACTGGTTCCAGGCTTATTATTCGAAGATTTCCTCCGGCTGCTGGTTGAGAGCGGGTATGCGGCGGAGGCTACCAAAGATATTGATGAATTTGTCGCTAGTCGCTTGAAGGATCATAGGAGCGAAGGTGGAAAGTATAACGAACTTGTACGCGGCGATAAGGTCATACTAGTTCGCAAGGAACGATTGCCCGATGGCAGCGTAATCGCTTTTCACACCGACATTACAGAGCGTAAAATGGCTGAAAAGGCTTTAAAAGATGCCCATGATCAACTTGAGGAACGGGTAAAAGAACGAACCCGGGAACTGAACGCCGCCAAGAATGATGCCGAGTCCGCTAATCGGGCTAAATCCGATTTTCTGGCCAATATGAACCATGAACTACGATCTCCACTGACCGCAATCATCGGCTTCAGCCAAATGATGAAGGACGAAATTTTAGGACCTATTGATAATGATACATACCAAGATTATCTCGGTGATATTCTCGATTCCAGCCATCATCTTAGTGAACTCGTGAACGACCTTCTTGATGTATCCGCAATCGAGGAAGGAAAAGCGGAATTGTTTGAGGAGAAATTTGAGATTGCAGACGTTGTCGATATTTCTTCCAGCATGGTCCTTTCTCGGGCCCAAGAGGAGAAAATTGAGTTCACCGTAAATATCGGTAAAAATCTCCCCACGATATTCGCCGACAAGCGTAGAATGAGGCAAATGTTGGTCAATCTTCTGACCAATGCCATCAAGTTCACGCCGGAGGGGGGGGATGTTAGTCTAAATGCGAATCAAGATGAGGATGGTTCTATACAATTTGTCATCAAGGATACCGGAATTGGCATGGATGAGCTAGGAATTGCCAAGGCGTTGGAAAAGTTCGGACAAATTGACAGCGAGCAGGCACATAAGTACTCGGGCACTGGTTTGGGACTTCCCCTGACGAAATCGCTTATCGAAATGCACGGCGGCTCTATGTTGATAGAAAGCGTTCCTGGAAGTGGAACGACGATAAAACTGCGCATCCCCGAAGAACGGGTAATAGCTTGATAATGCACTGGTGACTGTCACGCCCAATAAGTAATTTCGACTTTTGCCGGGGTGGCATCTGAGGTTGGCAATCTCGCCAACCAAACTGCCAAGGCGACGGAAGAAATCGGTGCCCAAATCGCAGATATCCAATCTGCTACCAACGAGTCTGTTCATTCGATCCAGGGCATTACCAAGACAATTTCCGAAGTTAACGAAATTGCCTCTACAATTGCCTCCGCCGTGGAAGAACAGGGTGCAGCGACGCAGGAGATTGCCCGTAATGTTGAGCAGGCCGCCCAAGGGACGCAGGATGTAACGGTTAATATCGCCACCGTTTCCACCGCCGCCAATGACACTGGGTCGGCTGCTGGAAACGTAGGTGAGGCTGTTACCACTCTTGATAGTCAAGCAACCTCACTTCGTGATGAAGTCGAAAACTTCATTCGCGAGATTAAGGCCGTTTAGTTGTAACTCCAGGACAGCTTCATTGGCGAAATATGGCCCGGCGCAATTGCCGGGCTATTTTTTTGTCCAACCTGCGAACCTTGAGAACAGCGTGTTTGCCAGTCTCACCATTACCAGATAGATCATGGTGGTAGTGACCAACTTGCCATCTTGTTTTGGCACTAAGCTGAAAGCAGATTTGCAGCAATGTCGGCAAACCATTTAAAAAAAACCGCAAATAACCGAGCATATATTTTCTATGCTTGCCTGCTGGGTTTTTTGACGATGATCGGGCCGATCGCCATCGATGCCTTTCTGCCGGCAGTGCCGGCAATCGCCAAAGGACTAAACGTCGAAATTGGCGCCATCGAGTATTCTCTCACGGCGATATTTGCCGGCAACGCGCTGGGCCAGATCATTTATGGCCCGCTCGCTGACCGCTATGGCCGCAAACCAATTATCGTCTTGGCCCTTTTTATCTATTTTGCCGCAACTGTCGGCGCCGGTTTAGCGAGTGATGTCGAGACACTTATTTTTTGGCGCTTCCTTCAGGGATTGGTTGTCGCCTCTGGCCGAATTTTATCAAACGCGGTGGCGCGCGACCTGTTCGAGCGGGAAAAGCTCGCCAAACTCATTACGGCATTTATGCTAATTGGCGCTATTTCAACAATCGGCTCATCCCCACTTGGCGGTTATTTATCGGAAAACTTCCACTGGCGCACAGTATTTTGGTTTATGTCCGGCTATTCGGGTGCTGCGTTTATAATTTTTTTGCTGTTTTTCAAAGAGACGATAGCGGAAAAAGATTATCGAGCGCTGCGACCCTCGACACTGTTAGGAAATTTTGCCAGCATACTCAGTAACCGCGTATTCCTCATTAACGTAATTTGTGGCGGCTTCGTGTTATGTGGGCTTGTCGCCTATCTCAATTCCTCTTCCGGGTTACTGATCGGCACCTTCGGCATCAAACCAGGAATATATGGCTTGTGGTTCTCCTTGGTGATGATCGGTTATATGGCAGCAGCGGCGATTACCGGTAAACTCATCGATTATGTTGGTATGCGGTGGCTCATTATGTTGGGCTCATTTACCGTTGCGCTTAGTGGCATGCTTATGCTTGGATTCGCCTTAGCAGAGATAAACCATGTCCTGGCCATTGTTGGACCAATGATGTTATTTATGGTCGGCTTTGCTATTTTGCTGCCGCAAACAACATCTGCCTCGCTGACACCCTTTCCCAGAAATGCCGGGGCTGCTTCATCGCTCCAGGGATTTATTCAAAATTCGATGGCGGCTGTAGTCTCGGCCTTGCTCTCCACTTTTGCCGATGGCAGCGCGATACCCATGGCAGTAGCCATTGCGTTGAGCGGGCTGGCGGCAGCGGCAACCTATGTGCTGTTTATCCGCCGTCTCTAGCGCTATTGTCGCGCTATGAATCGCTTACAATATTTACTTCTCGTTATCCTGATCGCCGGTATTTCTTCGCTTAACCCGGTCGCCATCGACACTTTCCTGCCCGCCATGCCCGAGATCGCCAAAGCGATGGCAGTCGACCCGGGTACAATCGGCGTGACGATTGGCATTTTTACCCTGGGCACCGCGCTGGGGCAAATTTCGATTGGGCCGTTGTCAGATCGCTTTGGCCGCAAACCCGTCATGTGCTGGGGATTGCTGCTGTTTATCGCAACCGGCCTGTTATCGACCTATGCCAGCAATGTCGAAACCCTTTCTGTTATTCGATTTATCCAAGGTATTTCGGCGGCTTCCGGCAGAATTCTGGGTGTCGCTATTGTCCGCGATATCTACAAAGAAGAACGCGCCGCGAAACTGTTGTCGAATATCTGGACCGTCGGGTCGATCATGCCGATGCTCAACCCGTTTATCGGCAGTGCTTTGCTGCTGCATTTTCAGTGGGGTTCAATTTTCATTTATATGGCGATTTTTGGCGGCCTGATGTTGATGATGGCGCTGCTATTTTTTAAAGAAACTTTGCCGCAAAAGAACCATAGCGCTTTACGGCCGGGCCACCTGTTAATCAATTTTAGTCAAATCGGGACAAATCGAACATTCATCATGTATACGGTAAGCGTCACTTTTGCCTCCAGCGCCCTTTACGGTTTTCTCGCCGCCGCCTCGGATGTGTTAATTACCCAGCTCCAACAAACGCCAATTACATTTGCCTATGAGTTCGCTTTGGTCATGCTCGGCGGTATGACCGGTTCCTTTATTAGTGGCCGTCTTTCCGTCAAATTAGGCATTAAACGGATGATTTCCATTGGCGTTACGATCACGACTTTTTTCAGCGTTATATTGCTCGGTTTGGCGTTAAACGGTGTCTTTACAGCTGCCGCTATCATCGTGCCGTTTGCCCTTTTCAGAATAGGTGATGCGATGATCTCGGCCCAATCCATGGCGGGCGCGCTCTCACCTTTTCCCGACCGGGCCGGCGCCGCCTCTTCATTGCTCGGCTTTACCCGCCAAATGATCGGTGCAACCGTTGCAATTTTGGTCGGATTTTTTGCTGATGGCACAGCTTTACCAATGGCCGTCGCCATTTTCTGCGGCGGTATCATACCGGCCGGAATCTATCTCATTTTTATTCGGAAAAGTGGTTAAACGAGCTGACTAGCTCACCAACATCATCATATAGGCAAAGCCGAAGAAAAACAGAATTGCGGTAAATTCACCCGAAGCTCTTAAAAAGGCCATTTTTTCGTCCTCACACCAATTAACGCGTTTCTTCCAGCCAATTTTCCAGGCCGGTAATGATAATCGATGCAGGATTGATGCCAGATCGCTGGTGAAGGTAAGCCTTTGATATTTAAGTATTAATATTGTGTATATATGAGAATATTGGGTAAAATTCGCCACTGAAAGCAGAAATTTCCTAGTTAATAAGACAAATTCCCAAAATACTTAATCTATCTCCCCGGCAACTTTAGTTTCAGCTCTTTACCGCCGTTTTTATGAATTTTATCGTGGCCGCGGATGACCACCTCTTTGATGCCTTGCGGGATGCGTACGCTGCGAATGGACCGGGTGAACGGCTGCTCATTGATATGGGGATGAAGCAGAACGCGCTTACCAAGCACTGTCCCCTGCACGGTTAGGACTTCCCAATTATCGGCATAATGCTTCCAGCCGTCATCAGCATGGCGGAGCGTAACGGTGAACCGATAAGTGCCGTTGCCATTGTTGAAGGCGGTGGCTTTGACAACCGCAACTTCACCGGCACTCACGCTATTCATCCAAGTGGCAAAAATAACTGCCAAACAAGCGACTGATTTCATTCAAATCTCCGTTATTTAAGATAAATAGGACTGCTTGTTATTGTCACGCTAGCACAGACATGCACAATTTAAATTACAATAATAATTGAGGGGCTCTCCACTTGGACGATCTGGTTACCGAAGTTCTGATCAATGGCGTCGCCATACCGATTGGCGTTGCCGTCCTATTTGCTACGTTTTTCAGCTGGTGTTTAGGCCCTGTTCCGGGTGGCAGGATCGCCAGTGCCGCCATCGGCGTCGCTTTTCTGGCCGGCTATTCGGCGCTTTTCACCTGGCCCGATTTTCCACCCGTAAGTTCCGGCCAAAAGCTGGTCTTCATCGTGCTCGCCGGTGTCGTTGTCGGCGCTGTTATCGATCTAATAAAATCACCGGCGCTGTTGAAATATCTGGCGATTATTCTTTGGCCTGCTGCCATCATCGGCTGGCTCGGCTGGCGCCAGATCACCAATCTAACTTTTGAAACCGGAGTAACGCTTGGTCTGCTGTTCGTTGCCGCCGTCTTTATGCTTGATCGCCTCGCCAATTGGGGCACGCGGCCATCCCATGCCAGTGTTGTCTTATTGGTTGCCAGCATTGGCGCCAGCTTTATTGCCTTTATTGGCGCGTCGGGCTCGCTGTCGCAGAGTTATGCCATTTTGGCCGCCTCAGCTGGTGGTTTTCTGCTGTGCAATTGGCCAAAGCCGCGCTTTACCTTTGGCACCGCGGCCCTGATGGCTGGCGGCGGCGCTTTTTTAGGCCTCGCAACTTCTATAGTACTATTTTCAGAAGTACATTTAATTTCTTTTGCGCTTTTATTGCTGGTTTTTCTTGCACCAGCAGGGGCTCAGAAACTACCATGGCAACATAGTCCGGCACTCGGCCCGATTATGGTCGGCGTCGTTGGTGCGATCCCGGTCATTGTCGGAACTGCCGTTGCCATCATAATTGCCGGTGATTCATTTGAATTACCGTTTTGAATAATAAAATTACACACCACCAACAGGGAGTTAATTATGAAATTAATAAAATTGTTATCAATCGCTGCAGTCGCTGCAACGCTCAGCTTTGGCTATCAACCATCGGCAAAAGCTGGCGAAACCTTTGCGCTCGACAAGCCGCATACCCAGATTAAATTCAGCGTCAATCGCGGCGGCTGGTCACGGGTTGCCGGCTGGTTCACCAAATTTGACGGCAGCATCAATTTTGATGAGGCCAACGTAGGTAATTCAAGTGTCAGCGCGACCATTGATACTGCCAGCCTCGATACCGGTTTTGCCGCCCGCAATAAGCATCTGCGCTCTCCGGCTTTCTTTAACGTTAAAGAATTTCCAACAATGACATTCAAAAGCACCAAAATCGAAAAAACTGGTGCCAAGACTGGTAAGATGACGGGCAATCTAACGCTGCTCGGTGTCACCAAACCCGTGACCTTGGACGTGGTTTTCAATCGTAAAGCTCCGCACCCGCGCAATAAGATGATGTTCGCCGGCTTCACCGCCACAGGCAAAATCAACCGCGCTGATTACGGTATGAAATTCCTCATCCGAGCGGTCTCAAACGAAGTCCAAATCGAAATCCAGGCTTTGTCGGTTAAGAAGTAGAGCTTAATTTCAAACTAAACTGTCATTCCCGCGAAAGCGGGAGTCCAGGAAGACTCTGGACCCCGGGTCGTAGCCCGGGGTGACGAATTAAGGGGACAGTTTACTTAATTAAAAGAGTTAACATTGTAATAAATCGACCCGGGTCGAATTTTTATAATTAAGTAAACTGTCCCCTTAATTCCTGCCTAATTTCCATTTAATCCGGATTCGGTTCCGGGAAGCTTTCGGGCCAGTTTTCAACTGTCGTTTGGAGGTAGGTTTTGACTTTCTCCGGGTCGAGACGGACCGATCTTTTGATCTTGTCGACTTCGCCCTGATCTTCCACTGGTATCTGAAGAGAGTCTGTTAGTCTATTGAAAAAATTAAAGAAACAAGAAATCAATGTAAGATCGACCATTTCCTGTTCGGTGAAGTGCTCGCGCACCTGTTCATAGATGCCATTGTCTTCTTTGGCAGTGTTTCTGGTGACGTGATCCGCCCACAAAATCGCCGCCTTTTCACGCGCATTGAAGAGATCGGACTCGAGGTATTCATCGGTGCCGATTTCTATGGTTTGTTCGTCGGTAATGCCAGCCGCTTGACCAAGCGACGTGTTATGGGCAAATCAATAACTGCATTCATTGATGTGCGACGTCTTAATCACCACCATCTCTTTAAGCTTGGTCGAGAGCACGCTGCCGGCCCCTTCCCGCTGGACAACGGCGTTGAACGGCACCAGCATTTTGGCGACCAAGGGTGAGCGCGCCAAAACTTTATACGAGTTTGGCACCCTGCCCAGCATCGCCGTCACGGCGGTAAACATGTTCTGGATCTCGTTGTCGTCTATATCGAGATCGACTAAATCAATGCGCGACATTTAATTCTCCCTAAATTTATAAATTATGAATTGCCATCCCTGGCGTCGTATTCCTCGATGGCATCTTCAACGTGATTTATATTCTCAATCGCCCAATCGCAGAGCACGTTAATCGGTTCAACCAGCGTCCAACCGAGCTCGGTCAATGAATATTCGACTTTCGGCGGCACCACGGGATAGACCGTGCGCTCTACCAGGCCAACGCGTTCCAAATGACGCAAGGTCTGGGTCAGCATTTTCTGGGAAATATCACCGATATCGCGGCGCAGCTCCGAATAACGCATGGTTTTTCGCGATAACCGACGGATAATCAGGACGTTCCACTTGTTGGACAGATGCCCAATGACCTTTTGTGCCGGACGAGTCGACAACAAATCCACATTCCCCGGTAGCGATTGGGCCGTATGATCCGTAGTTTCAGCGTTTTGTTCTATATCTGACATGTTAATTTCCTCCAAAACTTACTATACTCTCCTTTTGGTAAGTACGATACTTTACAGATAGTACATTGTCAAATGGCATGTGGCGGATTATACATAGTAAAAGTCGTTTGGGAATAGTATTTCTAGGACCGGACAAAATTAATTTAGGGAGAACTTAGGATGGACCAAGGCATCCGCGCGGTCTGGTACGATTTACCGGAAGATCAAAAAGACGATTATATTGACTGGCTGCACGGCACTTATTTGCCGGAAATTTTGCAACGTCCGGGTATTCTCTGGGCGGCGCATTACGAAGTGACCGGCGGCGGCAAGCATATGGATGTTATCGCTGACCACCTCGCCCGGGTTGATCTCGAAGAAGTTGGCAAAGGTAAGGATTATGTATTGCTGGTCGGCGCCGGCTCGCCGCATGTGTTTTTCAAGCCAATCTATGAAGAAATGGACGCAGAAAATCCTAAAACCCAGAAAATGCTCGCCATTCGCCTTGAAGAGCGAATTAATGTCTTCACCGAAGAAGCGCGGGTCAACGGGCCGGATTTCGACACCCGCATCCACGATTCAACGCCGGGCCCGGCCATTCAGATGGGCAGCTTCTGCACCATGGAGCTTGAAAACGAATGGGACCTCGCCGCCTGGTACGCACAATACCGGATGCCGGCGATGGCAAGAATGCCGGGCAGCATTAATACGCGAAAAATGGTGTCCGTTGCCGGCTGGGCCAAGCATTCGGTGATGTATGAGTTTACCTCGCTCGATGCCCGCCAGGAGCATTTTCAAAATCATGAGTCTTTGGCCATGGATAAAACCGTCTGGACCAACAAGATCATCAATTACACCATTCATGCGCCGGGCAGCCCCAGCGTCGGCCGCCGCATCTGGCCGGAAGTTAAATAGGAGAAATAAACTAATGTCACTTATCCCAATTCCAACCGACGATGAAGCGAATCCGCTGCAAAAAATGATGTTCGAGCATTCTAAAAAAATGTTCGGACGGGTTGCCAATGCAGTGCGTGTCGGCTCGCACACACCAAAGCTGATGCATTCTTTGTTCGGTTTTATTGTGTCGTCATTGCGGCAGGAAATAACGGAGATCCTGCCGGTGCGGACCAAATGTCTGGCGATTTTAAAGACCTCGACGCTAAACGGCTGCGCCTATTGAACAGGCCATAACGAAACGCTCGGTCGGGCGTTAGGTTTCAGCGAAGAACTGATGGCGGAAATTACTGGTGATTATTTGAACTCGGACAGTTTCACGGCAGAAGAAAAAGCGGCCATGCGCTGGGCGGAAGTTATGACCGACAAGCTTTATCAAGGTGCACCCGGCAAGCCGCCGCAGCATCACGCCGCCTTGGATGAGCTTAAAAAATATTACAATGACGCCCAGGTGGTTGAACTGTCGATGGTGTCGGGTTTTTTCAATTTCTGGAACCGGTTTACCGACGTGCTGGAGATCGATATCGAGCAAGGTGCGTTGATGGACGCATTCTCGCGCTCAACTAAGATCGATCCTGATGATTTCACCGCTTACATGCGGGATTGCTGGTGGAATGAAGGTAAAGAAGCGACATAAAGGAAAAGCTACTTGGTAAAAGTCGACGAATTTCCAGATGACGCCCGCGAGGAATTCCTCAATCGCGAGATGCCACAATTTGAAGAGACGCCTCTCCTGCCCGGACCTCCACTATCTGAGCGGCGCATCGCGCTGATCTCAACCGCCGGGCTGCATCGCCGGGGCGACCGGCCCTTTACCGAGCAAAGCGGCGACTTTCGCATCATCCCTAGTAATGTTCCGGATGAAGACATTGTGATGAGTCATATCTCAACCAATTTTGATCGGCTCGGTTTCATGCAGGATGTCGATGTCGCTTTTCCGATCAACCGGCTCAAAGAATTGGCTGCAGATGGCCTGATCGGTTCGGTGGCTGAGTTTCATTTTTCCTTCATGGGCGCAACACCGCCGGAGCAAATGGAGCCCGGTGTCCGCGAAATCGTGCAAACCTTAAAAGCCGACAATGTGTCCGCGGTCGTGCTCTGCCCCGTCTGACCATCCTGCACGCGTGCCGTTGGCGCGCTTTCGCATTATCTTGAACGGGCCGGCATCCCCACGACGCAAGTCAGCCTGGTTCGCCAGCACTCGGAGAAAATCAGACCGCCGCGGGCACTTTTCTGTCCGTTTGAACTTGGCCGACCGTTTGGCGCCCCCAATGAGCCTGACTTTCAAAAGCGTGTGCTCACCGAAACGCTTAAATTGCTGGAGCGCACCGATGGCCCGATTTTGGCTGATTTTCCGGGTGTCCCGCCCGGCCCGGCAAGTAATGAAGTCGGC
>CAJWAR010000053.1 GCA_913020445.1 uncultured Rhodospirillaceae bacterium | reverse complement strand
TGCCCTTCTCCAAGAGTATCAACTGCCACACTAAGAAAATGTGCTCAGCGATACCTTGACGAAGGTCAATTGAGTGATGCTATGACCGAATAGGCTATGCCAGAACCGTGAAATTAATGGCGTTTAAATTTGTAGGTTTTCTTTTTGGAATACATAGTCACCCCCCACCCTAACCCTCCCCCGCAAGGAGGGAGGGGATTAGATCGAATAAATTGCAACAATAAACCCCTTCTCTCCCCAATTTATTGGGCGGGGGAAGGTTGGGATGGGGAGGGTCTTTTAAAAGTGCTACAATTTGGCGATGCCGGAAAAACTGTTTACGAATCCATCACTTCGACCGCGACAGCCATGCCGGTGTCACCAGCAGCACAGCCAGTGAAGACACCTTTACCGCCGCCCCGGATCGCCAATTCTTCAATCAGTTCGATAATACCGCGGGTCCCCATCGCTGCCTGGGTATGTCCCCATACCAGCGTGCAGCCGTAATTGTTCATCTTATTGACGTCCCAGCCGGATTCCTTGGCAAAATAACAATCGTTCACGGCGAAAGGATTGTGCGTTTTTATCGCATCCACATCATCCAACTTCCAGCCCGCCATGTTGAGCGCATTTTGCGCAGCTGGGAGTGGCGCTTCCGGCATATAACCGAGTTCCGCCCGCGCCTGCCCGAAACCTCTGATATGAATTTCGATGTTTTTATCGCGGCTCAATTCCTTGGCCCGGTCAGGTGTCGTGACCACCATACAAGCACTGCCATCCGCCGGATGAGTTTGGCCGCCAAAGGTAACGGTGCCGCCTTCGAGCACCGGCTTTAAATTATTCAATTTTTCCCGGTTTGGCGGATAGACACCTTCATCGCCTTCAAGCGTGCCCACTGTCTTTTTGAAATTTTTAGAAGGGACATCAAACGGCAAGGTCATAAAACGTTTTAAGAAAGCCGAATCATCCGCCACCGCATCCTGATACTGCTCGCCGCGCCGCGCTGCGACGTCGTGCTGCTCGTCCATGGAAATGCCATGACGCGCTGCAACGTTCTCAGCCGTTTGCAACATCGAGAAATGGCCGAATGGATCGTCACCCATGTTATCGAGCAACTGATTTTCATGCTTGCCGGTACCGCCAATGCCACCTGGTTCCGGATAATATAACTGCGGACCGTTCGAAGTGCGGTCACAGGTTGCAACCAAAGCAAGCGACGCCATGCCGCCTTCAACTTCCATGGTCGCATTTTCGACACAACGAACGCCGGTTGCACAAACCTGATTGATCAGGGGACCGCCGACTTCCGGCGCGCCCATCATGTTGGTAAACCAAGGCAACCCATTAAACGACTGGCGCTGATTAACGGTCAGTCCGAGGACACCATAATCGAAGGATGTCGGCTCAATATCGCGTTTCGCCAGCTCATCTTTAGCAACATGAGCAGCAAATTCGATGGCATGTAAATGCTGAAAGGAGCCCTGCCATTTTACGTTCGGCGTGCTCCAATACGCTCCGTATGGAATTTGCGCTGTGATCGACATGATTTAATTTCCTTCTAAAGTTTGATTCTTTATTTAGCGGCCATTCGAATAGCGCCATCAAGGCGAATTGTCTCGCCATTCAGATAGCTGTTTTCGAAAATATGCAGGGCCAGCGAAGCGTATTCTTCCGCATGACCAAGACGGCGCGGGAACGGAATGCTGTCGCCGAGTGATTGCTGCACTTCTTCGGGCAGGATATCCATCAGCGGGGTTTTCAAAATACCGGGGGCAATGGTGCAGATCCGCACGCCACGGTCAGCAAATTCGCGGGCAATCGGCAGGGTCATACTATGGATACCGCCTTTTGAGGCCGCATAAGCTGCTTGCCCAATTTGACCATCAAAAGCCGCAACCGAGGCCGTATTGATAATGGCGCCACGCTCATTGTCTTCTAGCGGGTCCAGTTGCGTCGAATCGACACCAAACAACCGAATAACATTGAAAGTGCCGATCAAATTGACCGTTACTACTTTGGTGAATAATCCATAATCATGCGCACCTTTGCGGCCAACCACACGCGAGGCAAAACCGATACCGGCACAATTGACTAATAGCCGGGCCGCACCATGAGCATCTTTTGCACTGTCCAAAGCTGCCTGAACACTGGCCTCATCGGCAACATCGCAGGAGGCAAATACGCCACCGGTTTCCTCGGCAACGGCATTGCCGAGCTCTTCATTGAGATCAAAAATCGCAACTTTAGCGCCTTTTTCTGCCAACATACGTGCCGTCGCGGCACCCAATCCTGATGCACCGCCGGTGACAATCGCGGCGTGTCCTTTTACGTCCATTTCCAACTAACTCCTATGTATAAAGCTCAACCCTGCTCAAATAATTTTTTCAAGGCCAGCTTATCAATTTTTGCCGCTGGTGTTTTTGGCAGCGACTCCACGATATGAATTTCTGAAGGTACTTTAAATTTCGCCAACTTGTCTTTACAATAGTCAAGTAGCTCTTCAGGAGAGGGGTTTACCCCATCAGCAGGGACAACAAAAGCCTGAACTGCCTCGCCGCTAAATTTGTCCGCTACGCCGACAGCGGCGGCTTCTTGAATATCCGGATGAGCAAACAACACTTCATCAACTTCGCGCGGAAACACATTGTAGCCACCGACTATGACCATGTCTTTTTTTCGGTCAACAATGGTCAAGCGACCATCTTCATCAATGTGACCAACGTCACCTGTATAGGTCCAGCCATCGTGAATAAGGTTTGCCGTTTCTTCTGGCCGGTTCCAGTATTCCGCGACCATCTGCAGTCCCTTAACGCGGAATTCGCCATTTTCACCGACCGGCAGTATATCTACGCCTTTTTCCGGATCGACAACTTCAACGTCGGTCATCGCACAGGGAAAACCTATACTGCCGACTTTATTTGGAATATCTGACGGATTGCCGGATATCGGAGCGCCTTCCGACATCCCCCAGGCCTCGTGAACGGTAAGCCCGGTAGTCGCCTGCCAGGCTTCCACCGTCGCGTCGGCAAAGGGCGACCCGCCGCCAAGGCTAAGGCGCAAACTACTTAAATCCGCATCTTTCAAAGTCGGCACACTCAGCAAAGCATTATAAATGACGGAGGGGCCACCAGCGAATATCGTCGCTTTGGTGCGAGCCAGTTCATCAATCACAATATCCGGCCTGAATTGCGGCACAATGACGACTGTATTGCAGCCATACATTGGTGCTAACAATGTCATGAACCAGCCCCAAATATGCGATTGCGGTGCCACGTTCAACCAAATGTCACCGGCGATTTTAGTACTCCATAGCGCCTCGACCAAGCGCGCTCCAATGACCAGTTTTTCTTGCGTATGAATAGCCCCCTTGGGCAGACCCGTAGTACCACCGGTAAAGGCCAACATCGCAGTGTCACCGGATGAGGGCATTGGCTCGGGCAGTTTAAGGTCCCGGTTACCGCGCCACTGATCAATTGATATGGCACTATCATCAAAGGTGTAAAAATGAGAAATATTGTTGGCTTCAACTAAGGGCGCCAACATGTCTTTATGGACCGAATCACAGATAACGACCTTCGGTGCCGCATCGGCAATCAATGGACCTAGTTCGTTTTCGGTGAATAGCGGATTAAATAAAACCAGTTGGCCACCAGCTGCCCAAACAGCATAAGCGGCAACGGAGGTTTCGACGGAATTGCTTTTAAGCACAACTACCCGTTCGCCTTTGACACCCATCTCGATGAGAGCCGCTGCCAATCCAGCAGCGCAGGCATAATAATCTGCATATGTTATTTCATTTTCACCGCTGATGATTGCCGTATGATCCGGATGCTCGTTTGTGGCATGGGCCAGCATATGAACCACCGTTTCAAACTCGGGCCGCTGAAATTCTGGTGCAACCTCTGGAAATGGATTAGCCATAATTTTTCCTCCCCTTAAATAATTTGCGATCTCCTAATTTATTTATTCAATGATTTATCGCCGCCACCAGCCCACCACCAATTGGGTTCCTGACGGCCACCATCGCCAATTTTGTAATCGAGCCAGAGCGCCAGGCGCCGCAGTGACGTGCCGGCCAGCCAAACCCAAAACTTAAAATACTTTTTCTTAAGCCAGGTCGAAGTATCCATATTGTACGGACAATCGCGAATGCAGATACCGCAATCGGTGCCCTGATTGCACCAGAACTTGAAACACTTTTCATTATCGATGGACCATTTACGGATACCAACATGGTTCGAAGCATTCAAAGGCTTATCGGTCGGTGGTCCCTTTTGAATGGCGCGTGGCGGGCAGGATTCAGCGCAACGCTCACAAATTTCACAAAACTCCTTAATGCCGTATCTCTTTGGCGCATCATGGGCCAGGGGTATATCGGTGAAGATTTGGCCCAAACGCGTACGGGGTCCGAATTCTGGTGTTATGAGCATTGAGTGGCGCCCGTTTTCGCCCAATCCAGCCTGGATGGCGTAAGGAACTTTCTGCGCCGTGTCATTCAGCGAGGCGACGGCGCGGTATCCCATCGCCTGAATGAAGGTGCCGATCGCCTGCATGGTGTTAGCATCTTTTGAATAACCGAACCCGACGGCAGTGCCTGCCGTCGCCGACGGATAGGTCTTGATAATATTGTGATCCATCGAGGTGCCGATAACGATGGTATTAACGAGCCCTTCCGGCAAATTAACCGGTTTTTCCGCATTGTGGTCCGCATCATACAAATGACTGTAGTGCCAGCGTTCATCGGCAGCGGTGATGCCGATAATCTCAGCACCAAAAACACGCGAAATGCGTTTGATCTCTTCCGCCATTATTTCCGGCGACTCTATTTCTACTTTTTCTTTAGCGATCTCAGAATAAATTTCAATGTCGTCCTGATAGCCATCGACCCGGCCATTTTTAAGGTTCCTCTCGATCAGCAAATTAGTGCCGACCCAACCGCCGAGCCGGAAGGCAAAATCCTTCGCTGTGTAGCCGTCCCGGTCGCGAGCCGCGATGTCCGGGCGATACATACCGCGGAACCAATCAATGACCTTCTTGGACATGATGCGTTCGTCCCAGCGGCCCCGGTTATAAATGTCATTATTTTTATTGAAGCGCTCAAAGTTTGGTAGAATCTCAAATCCACACGATTCATCCCGAGGATCATGAAGTTGACCCTGATAGGCACCCTCGTCTGTGGGTGGATTATCGAGCGATAAGGGCTGGGGTTTGTTGTGGTCGGTTACCGGATTACTCATTGTTGCTCTCCCGGCTTAAAATCACCGATCCAGCGTTTTTGGTTTTCGTAGGCTTCCGGCAACGAGGCTGCAGCTACCATTTTTTCAAGGCGTTTTAGTTTTTCTGGCGTTTCCTCGGCAATTTCATCAACCCATTTCTTCAATAGATCCTCATAATCGTCACCTACCGGGCAGACATCAGCACAACGGCGGCAGCCGGTAATAATCCCGCTCCCGCGCAGCATGGCCTGAAAAATTTCCGAAGACTCCATACCGCGCAACATACCGATCTTATTGGCTTGGTCTGGTTCATTCAAAATGCTCGTCAGGTAATCCGACAAAAACTCGAAACCGAAGGGAGAGCGATATTTGTCGCATGCCACCCAATCCCGATCCCAAGGCTGCACAGCGTCGGCGGGACAAGCTTTGAGACAACGCCCACATTCGGGCCCAAGACACAAAGCCTCTTCCATCTTTGTATCCGGCTCGATATCGGCTGAAGTCATGACCAGTCCCAGAATTACACGCGGGCCAAATTGTGGCGTTATGAGTTGCTGGTTCAAACCGAGCGTGCCCAGTCCGGCCTCGACGGCGGCGTGCTCCGCCGATAAGGGGCGGGTTGCCTGAGTATCCTTGCCTTTCTCGAATTTCAGAGGATCGACGTGGTGATACGGCACCAGCAGACCGGGAACGCCATTGTCTTCGAGCCATAAAACCAGATCGAGGGCAAGTTCTTCTAAGGCAGAGATCAATAACTCGTCACCATAAAATTTATGCTGATCATTCCACTTGGCCAGTCGCGAGGTGGCAAAGCTGATGCGCTTGGCGAGAACAATCACCCGGGCGCCATCGATTTCCGTAATATGCGACGGTGTGCGCGGATTTTCCGGATCAGGCGGAAATTGATCCATCAGTGCACCATCCGCAATACCGACCAAATCAGCTCCGAGGGACTTGGCCTTCTCCTTGATGGCTTCTGATGTCAGTGTCGTTGGGATGAGTTCGTTCATGATGCCCCCGTATTTTCTTGGCCAGCTTTAAATTTTTTACGCTCAGCTTTGGCTGCCTTGCCGGTATAACCATCCGGCCCGACCCAGCGGACATTCCAATCGCTTAATCCCGGTACCTCGTCGCCAGCTTTTCGCGCCTCTTTGTAGGACTTTCCTTTGGCAATCCGCTCAGGACTGGTTTCCGGTATTTCCTTTTGCGGCTCAGCCAAAAACTCGTGATAGTCGTTGCCGACCGGGCAAACTGCGGTGCAACGTGGGCACGTGCCAAAACAGCCCCACACCCGGGTCAGTCCCTGCCAGTAATGTAGCAAGCCTTGGGAGCTTAGCACCCCTGCTCTGCCGCCCTCATCGGCTTCAATGAACTTTTGGAATAGATCGGCAGCGCCATAGAACCCGGTCGTTTGCGCCTTGATGGAGCATTGGCGTTTGTCGATATGAAAATGCAAAACCGCGTCAGTCGGACAGGCATAAAGGCAACGGGAGCAGCCTTCACCAACGCAAAGCTGTTCGGTCATCGGCTCGCCGGGTTCCAGCTCAGCATCGGTAACAATAACACTGAGGTTCACCCGCGGACCATACTCAGCGCACATGAAATTAACCCCAAGTCCCAAGGTGCCTAGCCCAGCCTCAACCGCCAGATGGCGTAAACTAAGATGACCATAGGTGCCTGATTTTAACTCCCAATCGCTCGAATTATTGTTCATCACCAGCCCGAAATAGCCCTTCTTTTCGAGTGCCTCTGAAACCCGCCACGCTATTTTATCGAGCCGGCGGTTAATCAGCATATTGATCATCTGATAGGGCTCGGGCTCTTTGGTGCGAAAACTCGCAACCGGCACACGCAGCACCAAAACAATAACGCTTTTTGCATCAGGCGACATACGTCCGGGAGTTTGCGGCCAGCGCGGATCAGGCGGAAACGCGTTCAAAGTCTCCGCACTCGCGATACCAGCCAGATCAGCCCCGAATTCCTGGGCCATTTGTATAACATCGGCGGCTGTAATCGTAGCGGTCATTTTCCCTCCCTTAGCGCTTCCATACTTATGAGTATGGCGTAGAGTCAAGTTTTCTCAGGTATCTCCTTAAAAACTGAATCGAGACAAATCCACAGCATATCTTCCCGGCTTTGTTCCTTCATCGGTGCGTCAATTATGATTTCACCGACAAACAGTGAAAATAACAACCAAGCCTTAGCTTCAGCAATTTTTTTATCGCCGTAGATTTCAACAAACAGGCCGCGCAAGTAATCAATCCGTTTTTCATCTTCCTGGCGTAATATATTCGCAATTTTATAATCCTTGCGCCCCCAATCCCGGAGCGCCAATTCCAAATTCAATTGATCAGCATATCGCCTAATTATGATGTCTGATAAATGTTTTAAACGACGGACAGCATCCCCGCCAACCCGCTCCACTTCGCCGAAAACCAATTTACTCCCGGTTTCCTCCCACCGGGTTAACATCGCTTGCAGGAGGTCATCCCGATCTTTGAAATGCCAATAAAAGCTGCCTTTGGTAACCGATAATTCACGGGCCAGACCGGTGATGGTTACTTTATCGATCCCCTCTTCCGTTAGCCTTTGAAGGGCAAAATCAATCCAGTTTTCCCGGGTGAGAGTATTTACCGGTCTATCCATCGCATACTCCAAGTAGTGTTAGCACTATAAACTGGCGTCATATTGCTGTTAATAATACCACCATACCATAGAGTATTGTGATTAATAGTGTTTTTTTTGATTTTTTCGGCAAAATGACATTGTCATTGTATTAACACGACTTTAACTGGCCGCCCGTATTGTACCGTTGCTATAACCACTAAATCAGGTAGCACCAAGGCGACAAATGTCGAGCTTTATAAAGTTATTTTTATATAAAGGCAGAATTGGCCGCCAGAGGTTTTGGCTCTATTACCTGTTGCCGGTAACGATTTTATCGGCGGCTGTTTATAGCCTGCCCGAGCCGTACACATTTGACGGCTGGATTCCATTGTTCGGTTTCGTGGTCGTGTTTTGGCTCGCCACCGCCGGCGTCACTAAGCGCCTGCATGACCGTCATAGATTTGGCTGGTTGCAGTCCCTGTTTATGGTGCCTGCTTTTGCTTTGTATATTTTGGCGGCCTTTTATAGCTCCGAGGTCTGGTTCGCTGTCGCGACACTGGTTACGTCATTCATTGGCTTGTGGATTATAACCGAAACATGTTTCGTCGCCGGCACTCTGGGACCCAACCGTTTCGGCGACGATCCTATTTTGTATGCAGCGTCTGCTGATACTGCGCCTCTTGAACTCGACGACGAGCCGGCTCCTAAAGACAAAGCTGCCGAAAAAATCGAAACTCGAAAGACTTCTGAGCAACACACCGGCATGGATAGAAAGACGTCAGCTGCAGTCCTTGAGGGCTGGCTAAATGGCGAAGATCAGCAGACTATTCCAATTACAAAATCTGCGCTTGAAAAGTCCAGCCCAGAACCATTGCCAGAACCAGCGCCTGAGCCATCGCCAGAGCCAATGCCTACGCCTAAGTCTGAACCCGAACCTGAGCCAGTCTTGGCGCAGCAAATTGCCCCTGCCCAACCCCAAAAGCGCGTCGAAGTTGAGGCTGACGATCAGAAATCAATATATGAAACGGAACGATTTTTGGAGGAGCTCGGCAAGCGGGCGACCACCGATCCGGCGCATGCCGTTTATTTGGCAGAAGGCGCTGAGGCCGGAAATTCCTGGGCTAAGTTGGAGATCGCCGCCACCTGGTTAAGCGACGCCACAAGCAGCCGTGACAAAACCGATTTAGCCTTGGTCTATTTACGTGATGTAGCGGATGCCCATGAGAGTTACCTCGGCGCGGAAACGGAGGCGGCTTACTTTCTCGGTGAGATTTACCGGATTGGCATGCGCTTTTCCCGCCCCAATGAGGATTTGAGCGCTAAGTATTATGTCCGGGCGGCTGCCCTTGGTCATGTCGGGGCGCAACGCAGTCTGGCCCGGCAAATCGCCAACACGCTCAACCAGGACGACGGCCAGGCGGAGACCTTTAATTTAATCCAGCCGATAATTGTCAACGCCCTGAATGATCGCGAGAGCGCCACTGCCCTCCTCCATCTCATCGAATTTGACTGGAGCCTCACATATCTGGAAAGCATGCCAAATATTTTGAAATCCTTGGTCGATCAGGGAAATGAGGTCGCCGCTAGATATTTCGGCCGTATGGCTTTGGACAACAATGATCTGGAAATGGCGATCAGAGTTCTGCTGCGCGCCGATGAATTGGATTATCACATTATCGATAAAATTATGAATGTT
This sequence comes from uncultured Rhodospirillaceae bacterium, assembly GCA_913020445.1. Classification (GTDB taxonomy): domain Bacteria; phylum Pseudomonadota; class Alphaproteobacteria; order Rhodospirillales; family UBA2165; genus TMED23. The sequence goes on along the minus strand of CAJWAR010000053.1, from coordinate 18,372 downwards.
ATCCAAATTGGGCAAGGCCAGGACAATACGATAAACGCCCTCGTCGATCTGCTGCAAAAACATGCTGATCAAGGCAATGCTTACGCCCAACATCAGATCGCGTTCGCTTACAACCAAGGTATTGGCCGGCCGCAGGATGATGTGCTGGCTTATGTTTACATCAATATGGCTTGCGCCCAGGTCCATGGCCGCGAGCGTGATGATCTGGTTAGATTGCGCGATGACTTAAAAGAATTATTGTCGGCTGACGAAATTGCCGCTGCCCATAAAATGACCCGTGAGAAATTTGACCATTAGACCGCGGCTAATCCTCGACCATATCCCGGTCGATGCCAGCAGCCATTTCAATCGATTTACACACAGCGGCGAGTTCGAGATGATTGAGCCCCTGTGCGGCGGCAGAATTAAATTTTTGCTGGGCGATGACAAATAGATCGATCGGTGATTTAACCTCGGCGGCATAGTCAGTAATGATGGCAGCGTCTTTTTGAAAAATGTTAAATACCGCCGCCGTGCCGTCACGGTAATCCGACTTCGCCATCATTTCGCCGCGCTGCTCGAACATGCGTGAGTTGCCGGCGCTTTCCTTGATAACTGCATGGATCAGCTCCGGATCGAAGCCGGCTTTCTGGCCGAGCGTGAAACATTCTGCCGCCGCGACCGTTTGCACAAAAACCAGATAATTGGCGAGATATTTCATCTTCGAGCCGGCGCCGACGCCGCCAACATAAAAATTGGTAGCGGTAAAAGCCTCGATGACGGGCACGCATTTCTCGTATGCCACCTTGTCTCCACCGATAAACAATGATCCTTTCATCGACCGGACAAGCGGTGTCGTACCGCTGATCGGCGCATCCAAAAATAATTTACCGCCAGCTTCAAGAGATTGCGCCGCGGCTTCCTTTTCGGAGACTTTTAACGTGCTGGTTTCGAGTAAAATTTGACCAGGCTTTTCGGCTTGCAAAATACCGTCGCCTGCTTCAATGACATTTTGCAACGCCTGATAGCTCGGCAGCGACGAGATTAAAATATCAGATTGCTCGGCGACTTCTTGCGGTGAGTTTTTGGCAACCAGCCCGCGCCCGCTCATTTGGGCACAGCGTTCTTCAATAATGTCGTATCCACTAACTGTAAAACCACTATCTAACAGAAGGTCAGCGATCACCTCGCCCATGGCACCGAGACCGATGATACCGACGGAGGCACTCATGCCCTTTCTTGCTCATCAAACTCACCGTAATGCGGATAGGTGTTGACCATATACCAGTGATAAAAATCCCAATAGGATTCGGTTGGGTATTTTGGCGGGTTGTTATCGTCATGGCAGGTCGGCAGGCATTCGCAGATCGGCTCGAAGGCTGTGTTAACAAATACCGCTCCCGAATAACGATGCTTTTCAGCCGGCGCTATAACCCGGTGCGGTGATGCGCGAAAGCGTTCGTTACTCCAGCGTTCTAGGAACTGGCCGGTATTAACCAATATGCAGCCGTCCATACGGGACGGGCGAAACCACTCGTCATCGATATCCAATACTTCAAGGCCATCAACAGCGGCCTGCGGCAGGAGCGTCATAAATCCCGTATCAGCGTGGGGGCCAAGCCCGAATTCATTGGCACCGACGTCTGGATCAGGCGGGTAATGCGCCATCCGAAAATAGGTATAGTTATTTTCGAAATAGGGCTGGAAAAAGTCTTTTTCCAAATCCAGGGCCGTTGCCCAGATCGGCAAAGTGCTTTTGCCCAAGCTGGTCATGGTCGTCATATATTCCTGAATGACTTCTTTGAAGCCCGGCAGGTTTTCCGGCCATTGATTTTCGCTATAGAATCTTTTGCCCGCTTGGCGATGCGGATCATCCGCGCCGTACTCGGTGGCAAAAACCGTTGTTTCATTGCTGTCAAATTTTGTGTTTTTGTTATAGGTCGAATGTTTTATCAGCGTTGCCTTCGGGCGAATATAGCCGCGCTGGTTATCATCCACCGCAATGGCGTTTTTGACGTCCATCGATTGTTCGTGAAACCGTTTGTTTTGGGCGAACATATTTTTGATGAGGTCACTGGAAATCCCATGATTTTGAAGAAAGAAAAATCCGTATCGTTCGCAGGCGGTTTGCAATTTTGCCGCCAGGGAATCGAGCGCAGTTTCGTCGCCAGCCAAAAAGGAGCCAATATCCAAGACTGGTAACTCTTGAGTTCTGACTATGTCGATATTTTGGGACATACCGCCACTTTCCGTTTTTTTCAGGAAACGAAATTTACAACGAAAATTGTAGGTAGATTGTTAATAAACAGCAATGAAAAAGCGTTAAAGATCAGCGACGAACTCGGCTCGAAATGAAGAAAGCGGCAGCGGCTCATCTTCGTCGCTGGCATCGATCCACAAATCGAAGACGATTTCCTTGTCGGGTGTAATTTCGATCAGGCGCGCCTGGGCAAAGGCCTCTTCAATATTTGCTGACGGCTCACCGTCGATGGTGCAGATACCGCCATAGGTCATAAAAGTGTTGCCGGTTTTGGGCTGCCGGTAAGCGCCGCCTTGATAGCAGGCGAATAGACGCTCGCCCGGATCCTTGCCATAGGCCCACACTTGCTCGACGGTCATCGCAGCTTCATCGACAGCGAATTCAACCGCCCGGCTATAGCTTTCTTCGACCGCCATTTTCTCAGCGAACGGCGTCGCCCGGAAATTACCATTATCGAAACAGAGAATGGTGCCGTCCGGTGTCACCGAACAATCATGCTGATGATATTGCCAGTCTACATCACCAACGGGTTTGAGCAGTTTATCCGACCAGGGCTTCTGCCAATTGCCGTGATCACCGAGTATCCACTTGAGCTCGCCTGAGCCGTGATCAAACTTGATGATACAATCCTGGGTACGCAGGGACACAATGATCGAGTCGTCCGAGGCGTCATAGGTCACCGCATTGGCGTGGCACCAATCGTTGCTATTGGCAAAGCCACGACGCTGCCAATAGGGTGAGCAACTGCCGTAACACAACCGGTACGGATCAAGCAAATCCAACATCGGCCAGCGGTTTAAGACTTTACCGTCGGGAGAGACTTCAAGAATAACATCGCCGACAACTTTGGCCGTGCGTTTTGGCGCATCTGGGTCGGTATCGTTGGCTGGCCAGTCCGGATATTCTCGCATCTCAGCGCTGAGCAGCAGCAAGTTACCATTTGGAAATACATTGATGGTGTGGTGAAACAGCTCGGCTTCAATTTCAATGCTGCCGTCAGGCGGCGTTTGATCTTGGTATTTACCGGCAATATACCATTGGCAGACTGACTCCCCTGCCCGCGTCACCTCTTGTATCAGTCCGGCGCTAGTTTGGGAAAATAGCAGATTACCATTGGGCAGCGACCGCACATCCTGCGACGGAACATCAAACTTTAGATTAAGCGGAAACGCGCCGGCTTGATCGACGCCGAGCAACCATCCTAGACCTTCAACCCGGTCGGCCGCGCCGCCGGGCCGGACATTAAACACCATCATACCCGGCTCGCGCTTTTCCGGTTTACAGGTTTCGATACGATGTGGAGGTAACGAAGAGCTCTGCATATTCAAGCCCTATTAAACAAAGAACCAGGGCGGCACCCAATCAGGTAGTAATTCCGGCAACCAGGTTGAAAGCCAAGACGGATACCACAACAAGTCTAATATGCGGTCGTAAAAGCCAACCATCATGAGCCACCCACCGGCCGCATAGCCAAGTGATACGCGCCAATTATAACTGCCCCAACGAATGAGGTATAAAAACATGAACAACGGAATGGCAAATTTCTGTCCGATTACCAGCATGACGAAGATCATCGTCAATAAATAACCGAAAAACAAAATAGCCCTATCGACGATTGCTTTGTCGAGAGCGGCGGTCATTGCTCCAGAAAATCCGCCATGGATTTCAATTTCCTTGGAAGCATCCCGGCCATCGTGATAAAGTACAAAAAACACCAAACTGGCACCTAGCACCGTCGACATGATCGGAAACTCGTTTACCGATTCCGGCCAAGCAAAAGCCTGAGCACCAGCCCAACTGAACAAGGCAAAAAGAATAATTGCAAAAGGTAGTGAGATTAGCGGATTTTTTGCGCCGCCCTCTGATGCTTCTTGGCGTCCGGCTTTTGCCGGGTCCGCTTCATCTTCATTGTCAGTTTGCGATGCTTTATTTTTGGTGATGCCTTTCACCGACAGAAAAACGGTTATCGCAATTAAAGCGATAACAATGAGAACGATAGGACGCGCCAGCCAGCCAAAACCATCATGAGCCCCCATGCTGATCTGAAAGGCGTTTTCCATGATGTTGCCAAGGATGAGAGCTAGGATTAGAGGTGGTCGCGGCCAGCCACCCCGCTTCATGATAAATCCAATAACGCCAAAAGTAAGGCAAGAAATCCAATCCCCGACATCTGCGCCGCCAAGCCACGCACCTAGGAAAACAAATAGGATAACGCCGGGCACCAATAGATGACCTGGCACAAACGCAACTTTGGCGACCTGCTTGCTCCACATCATCAGCAGGCCGGCCGCAACAATATTGGCGATTACAATTGTCCACACCATGCTGAAGGTGATGTGCAACTCAGAGGTCAGCATGTCAGGACCAGGCTTTAATCCTTGAATAAGCAATGCGCCTAATAAAATAGCAGTGCCCAGACTGCCGGGAATACCAAAGGCAACGGTTGGGATAAGCGAGCCTCCGCGTGTGGCATTGTTCGCAGCTTCTGGCGCAATCACGCCGCGAATATCACCAAAGCCAAACTTGGATTTGTCTTTGGCACTTTGCACCGCATGGCCGTAAGCCACCCAGTCGACAATCGCAGCACCAAGTCCCGGCAACATGCCAACATAGGTACCGATTGCCGCACATCTGAGCGCCAGCCACCAATGACGGAAAACGTCTTTAACACCCTCCAGCATACCGCCGCCACTTGTCTGATCTTTCGGCACTCTCGAAATAGAAACATTTCGAATTGCCAATTCCATAATTTCTGGAATGGCAAACAAGCCCAGCACTACGGGAATAAGCGGCAAACTGTCGAGCAGATAATCGGTTTCAAAATGATACCGCGGTATGGATTCAGCTTCGCCATATCCAACGGTCGAAAGCAGAATGCCGAAACACGCGACGGAAAGCCCTTTCAACACAGAAGCGCCACTTAAGGTTCCAACCATGGCCAGACCCAACATTCCGAGAATAAATAATTCAGGCGATGCAAAAGATTTAATGATCGGCAAGATCAGCGGTAGCGACACCGCAAGGATGATTGCACCGAAAACGCCACCGAAAGCAGATACCGTAAAGGCGGCGCCAAATGCACGGGCGGCTTTTCCTTGTTGCGCCAACGGATAGCCATCCAAAATCGTTGCCTGAGAGGCTGCGGTTCCCGGTATGCCAAGCATCACGGAGGCAATGGTGTCACTGGTCGAGGTAACGGCAAACATGCCAAGCAGCAAGGCAAAAGCCGGGACGGTGTCCATGCCAAATGTAAATGGAAGCAAAAGTACCAGACCGATAATGCCACCCAATCCGGGGACCGCGCCAAGCCAAATGCCCAACAAAACGCCCAAAAATAAAAAGCCAAATGCCGGCCATTGAAAGACCGCAAAGAGTCCCTCAAGTAGTGCTTCAATCATATTTTATTCCAACCTGATACAGCGTCTGATGCGCCGCGCTTCAGACGAGCAATTTAATTTTATGGATGACATCTTTATCGAACTAAAGCGACGCAACGCGGAGTAATCACGTTGCGTCGCCTTGAGATAACAATACTATTTCTTTTTCTTTTTAGCGGTGAGCGCCTTTAGACCAGCCTTAGCTTCTGGCGATATTTTCCGCCATTCCGTCAAAATCCATTCGACTTCTTTGCCAACGCCGAAATTTGGGTCGGCCTTTTGGGCTTTCCGCCATCCAGCGACAAAGTCTTTGTCGGTGAGGGTTTTTTTGAACGCCGCACGAAGAGCCGCAATTCTATCTGCAGGTGCACCTTTAAGCGTGTACAGGCCAAATGGACGTGAGTTGAATTTAGAAAGCCATTTATAAGCCTCCCATAAAGGCCCTGTTGGCAATTTGCCGCCATGGGTATCTTTATAGAAATCACTGAAATGTTTTAGGCTTTTGGGGAATACGCCAGGATTGGCAAATTTTCCATCAGGACCAAGGTTAGAGTGGTAATACAAAGCAATACCCTCACCTGATTTTAAGATGGTATTTTCATAGAAGGCGAAATAACCGGTTGAACCCGTACCCAACAAGCCAATTTCTTTTGCACGAATAGCTGCATTGAGTTTCGGCTGACCGCGATAACCCGGCACATAGCGATATCCGAGTCCCATAATTTTAAGCGGTAAACGAGCCCAAAGGCCAAGGCCGTCGGTCGCGCCGCGGCCACCAACAATCATTTTTTTAACCTTCAAAAGATCGGCCGTACTCTTAATTCCAGGTGGGAAATCAGTTCGTGCGATCGAAACATACGACGAACTACCCGCGCCAATAACAGCCAATTTTGCGAGATCAAAGCGCACACCGCGCAGCTTGAGAAGCTGTGCCATTTGTTGAGATGTTCCCCACAACAAGGTTAAGCCATTTGGCTTCGACTTTTCTTGCAAAAAGTTCATGCCTTTGACGCCGCCCGCACCGGCAATATTCTTAATCACCATATCGGTGCCTTTGCCGAGATACTTCTTCATGTTGCTGGTAAACAAACGACCAGATCGGGTTAGTCCGCCACCAGCGCCGGCATTAATAATGACGGTCACGTCTTTACCATCATAAAACCCAGCCTGAGATGGTGTAGTTGCTGCCATCAATCCGACAGCGCCGGCTGCTAATAGAAGTGATTTATAGCTCAACATTTTGTTCTCCCATTTTGTTTAATTAGTATTTTATAAAAAGCCCGCAGCTGCATCCGTATAGTGGTAAGACATAACTTGAAATTAGCATTTTGCAGGACAGTTTTTCTCCCAGCGCTACTATGTTTTTTAAAATTACATAATTTCACGCTCATACTCGGCTAAAATTGTATTGCGATATTGGAATCTATGATAGTACATAATTCTTATAGCCATAAGGATTTGTTATGACCTTAGAAATGAACTACCTCGAGCATTTCACCGCAGCAGTCGAAGCTGGCAGCATCGGCAAAGCCGCGCGTAGCCTCAACATATCACAACCAGGCCTGACCCGCAGCATTCGATTGCTGGAGGAACAACTCGAAGTCACGCTTTTGGAACGTAGTGTTAAAGGCGTAACTCCAACAGATTATGGCGTGAACTTCTACACCCGGGCAAAATCCATTCTTCTAGAAGCCAACCGGGCACAGGTAGAAATTCGAGAAATGCGGGGTGAAATTGAACGCACTATTTCGATTGCCACTTTGCCGACGCTGGCAAATTTTGTTCTGCCCGAAGCAACAATGAAGTTTTTAGACATTCACCAGAATGTAAAAGTAAGGGTCGTTCAAAAAGCACGTAGAGAAATCTTATCGTCTCTCATCAAAGGTGAATTCGACTTTATATTTTCGATCTTGGATGATGAAGTGCTCGGATATAAAAAACCCGACAACGAAATGATGGACCAGGAAATTACGAGCCGTTTGTTATTTTTCGACCGGCCAACCGTTATTGTGGGGCGCGGCCACCCAGTATTAAGCGCTACAGGAAGTATCGCTGAAGAGTTATTAAAATATCCTTGGATAATGCCCCGGCCAGAATCTGATCAACGGCTTTATCTAAATCAATATTATGTGGATGCAGGTTTATCGCTGCCAAAAATTGCCGTTGAATGCCAATCTACTCCTTATTTAAAGTCGCTGGTTACGCAAAGCGACTTTATTGGATTTTTGACAACAAACTTCATATCCATTGAAGAGCAAGTTGGAGAGATTGTATCGTTAGACCTTCCTGGCATGAAAAACACCATTCCATTTGGCATCCAATATCGGTCAGACCGCCCGGTTTCCGGGCTTGTTCAAAACATGTTTCTACAAATGGAAAATGTTTGCCAAGGATTAAAAACGTCCAAGTCAGAGAACTTGAAAACAAAGGCACCCGCTATCGCGGGTACGAACTCTAAATTTTCACTTCCTGCAGGCGGCGCCACAACGTCGTCACGCTGATGCCAAGTTCTTTGGCGGTTTTGGTTCGATTGCCGTGATTTCGCTCAAGAGTTTCCAAAATTAAATTATGCCCGGCCTCGGCGAGGCTGGATTTCAATTTCTTTGCCCGGCTTTTTTTGGCGGCTGATGGCTGGTCCGACAGATCACCCGGCAGGGCTAAATTACCGCGAATGCGGGCGGACAAATGCTCCGGCTGAATGGTTTCCCGATCGGCCAGACTGACCGCACGTTCCAGTGCATTATTCAGTTCTCTGACATTGCCCGGCCATTCATAGTTCAACAATAAATCCATCGCCCATTGATCGATCTGCAAATTGGGCCGGTCCTCCTGCACTGAGATATTACGCAATATAGATGTCACGAGGGAAGGAATATCGCCTTTACCTTCGCGCAAGGGCGGCAGGAAAATATCGATGACGTTGAGCCGGTAAAACAGATCGGCGCGGAAGCTCCCTTCCTCGACACAAGCCGCTAAATCACGGTTACAGGTGCATATAATACGCACATTAACGGCAACTGGCTGGCTGGAGCCAATGCGGGTAATTTCATTTTCCTGCAACACGCGCAATAGCTTGGCTTGGAGTTCAAGCGGCATCTCACTGATCTCATCCAATAACAATGTACCGCCATCGGCTTCTTCAAACAGCCCGGCCTGGCCGCCTTTGCTGGCTCCGGTAAAAGAGCCCTCGGCATAGCCAAAGAAAGTGCTCTCGACCAGATTTTCCGGCAGGGCCGCGCAGTTGATTGCAATGAACGGCTTATCGGCGCGCATTGATGCGTTATGGATCGCTTGGGCAAAGAGCTCTTTGCCGGTGCCGCTTTCGCCCAAGATCACGACAGAGGATTGGGTCTCCGCCGCACTTTGCGCTTGGTCGAGCGCCACCTTGAGCCTGGTCCCCTTGGAGACAATGTCCTCCCAGGTATATTTGGCGCTACGATTACGCCGAACTTGCTCCAGCAGATCGCGGCGTTTCTTCACTGAAACGGAATTGTTGAAGCCAAAACCAAAGGCTGAGCAGATCGGGATACGAACCGCGGTCGCTTCGGCAACAGTTCGGGACGGCCCGATATCGGGACGATTGGTTTGCATGACTTTGAGGCAGCTTTCCGAAATGCTGCCATCGCCCTTCTCCGGCTCCAAGGTTTTTGGATTGGCGGTCAGCATGCGCTTACCTGCCTTATCGAACAGGATCGCTTCCCCTTCCGCGACGGCGGCAATCAACGGCAAGGTTTCTTTGAGCGTTTCGAAGAGTTGGCTTTGGCGATCGGCACGGTCTTCATTGCTGGCCGAAATCACGTAATCACCCAACGGCAACGCAAAGCTCTCACGGCGCACATCGTTATCGCTGTCACCCTCACCAACGCCGGAAGGCTTAGCTTCCTCAGCAGTTTGACGGCAAAACTTGTCTATCCTGCCCTCAAGATTTTCCCGCTGTTCACCGTCGGGACCAACCGCATAGAGGCACAGGCCGGTCGCATCCGTAACTTGCGCCACCCCGCCGGTAGTGCGCGCGATAAACGGCAACGCCTGATAGATCATTTCAAGACTGATAGGATTTTCCGCCATCGTAAAACCTTTTCAAATTTGAAAAGGCACCTTAGCGGCTAAGATTTATAGTTACAAATCAAACTTTGGATTTTTGACGGATATAACGCGGCACGAAATAAAGGGCGAAAAGAATCACGGCCGCGCCACTGGTATATAAATTCGGCACCACCAAACCAAAGCCAGCAAGACCAAGCAGCAAGCGCTCCCAAATTGCCAGATGGTCCTGGAAATATGATTCAAGTGCGGCCGCAATCAAGATCAGCCCGATGATCGCGGTAATGATCGAAATGGCGATCACATGCCACGGGCCGATCATCAAAAGCTCGGGGCCGTAGACAAAAGCAAATGGCACAATAAATGCCGCTAGCGCAAACTTTACCGCAATCACGGCGATCAACAGCGGATTGTCCTCGGCAATGGATGAGGCCGCATAGGCCGCCACTGCCACCGGTGGGGTAATGGCCGACATAACCGCATAATAAAATACAAACATATTGGCAGTTAAAACCGGCACACCAATATCCGTCAAAATCGGCGACATCAGCGAAGCAGCAATAATGTAGGCCGCAGGTGTCGGCATGCCGAGCCCCAGGACTACAGTCACGGCAGCGGTAACCAACAAAGTCAAAAACGTCTGCGAGTCGGTGAGCAAATTGACCAGGTGAGATATTTTTCCAACCAGCCCGGTCATGAATATTCCACCCATAATTAGACCGGCAGCCGCGCAGGCTCCAGCCACAGGCACCATCCGATAACAAGTTTCGCTTAAAACTTTTGCCATGCCGATAGGACCAAGGCGCGAGCTTGCTTTGAACATTGAGACAACGAGAACGGCGACCGTCCCCATAATGCCAACCATGGTCGGGGTAAAACCCATTATCAGCGCGACGGTTAATACCGTCAGCGGCACAATAAACAACCAACCTTGTTTAAGCGTTTCAATAAACGACGGAATGAGTTCATCATCGAGGCGCCCAAATCCCAATCGCAGGGATGAAAAGTGCACCTGGGCAAAAATCGAGACATAGTAAAGTATTGCCGGAATAACCGCCGCAATAGCGATTTGGAGATATTCAACACCAGCAAAATCAACCATCAAAAAGGCTGCCGTGCCTAGTACCGGCGGCACCAGACTGCCCCCTGTCGAGGCAGCGACTTCGATGGCCCCGGCATGGGCGCCGCGGTAGCCGAGCCGCTTCATAATCGGGATAGTGATTGAGCCGGTCGTCACCACATCAGAGGTCGGACTGCCGGAAAGCATGCCATACATGCCGGATGAAATAACAGCGACCTTGGCTGGCCCTCCCGGGCTTCTGCCACTAATGGCGGCGGCAAAATTAAAAAAGAAATCGCCTCCTCCACAGGCATGGAGGATGGTGCCAAACATGACGAACATGAAAGCATAAGTTGCTGCCACCCGGAGCGGCAGACCAAAAATGCCATCTGTTGTGAAGACAGTAATCTCAATAAAATGCAGATAGTCGATCTTGCCGTGCTGCAGCACGCCACTTAGATTATGCCCCCACAAATTATAGGCAGCAAAAATCAACACCAGGGTCGTTAAACCAAGCCCGGTTGTTCGCCGCGTGATCTCAAGCGTAATGATAAAAACCAGAGTACCGAATATGACGTCTAATTGAGTGAGTTCATCTAATAAGACGATACGGTTTATTATTGTGGTCGATTGGATGGCAAAATAAATACCGACAACGATGCTCGCCCCGGCAAATAGCATATCAATGATCGAAGGTTTCTCGATTTTTGAATCTTCGAAAGCCCCGGTCGTCAAAAAAGCCAAGGTCCCGACGCCGGAAAAAAACAGCACAGTCAAAGTCCAAGGCGCAATGATGACAATTGTCGCGGCAACAATCACATAGACTCCGACAGCCACCGCGAAGGGCGTAAAAATCCATTCATAGATTCCTTCTGGACGCCGTCGAGCGCCGACAGAGAACCACGTTTTTAACGATAAGAATGCTGATATATTCATGTTTTATAACCAACAGAAAAGACATGCGGCATTTTACCGCATGCCTTCTCTATTGCGTTTTTACTCAACGGCTATTTCAAACCTTTTTCTTTAAAGTATTTGAGCGAGCCTGGATGATGCGGTGCATTACTGGCCTGAGCCAAAACAGCTGTCGTTGCCGTCTTTTTGATCAAACGGTGAGATTTGTTTTTGAAAGTCTCGATCTGCTCAACCATGGCTTTGGTAATGTTATAGGCAAGCTTGGCATCCATATTCGCATTGGCGACAATGACAGCGCCCATGCATACAGAAACCGCACCATTTGGCGTCCATTTATATTCACCTGGTTTAACCCGGCAAACTTCGCCACCAAATTGTTTGGCGACCCGGGCGGCGATACCTTCACCATAGCTCAGCAATACCGGTGAGGCAGTTTTTGCAATTTCCCGAACGCGGGGGTGATTATAAGAAATACCAAAATTGACAACATCAAGCCGGCGGTCTGATATCAAGGAAACAATTTCCTTAGACGCAGCGTGAACAACTTGACCACCCCAGGATTTAATATTGGCCTTGGAAGCGCCCAATAAGTTCAATGCCACTTCACCAACATCTGCGTCAAAATTGCCGCGCCGGTTGATGGCGATCCGGATCGGTATTTTCTTTTTAACAATATCGGCAAATGTTTTAATGCCATGCTTTCCGGCAAAGGAACCGGCCACCGCAAAGAAGCTCTGTTGAAAGCGTGAAGCCGGCGTATAGACGCGGAAAAGAACGCGTACATTACTGATGCCTTTTCTGCCTTGATAGCCCTTCACAATGGCATTCAGTTCACCATCTGTGGCCAGACCCATTGGCACTTTACCCCGAGATACCAATGGCACATTTGCCAGGCCGCCGGAAGATGTTTGATAACTTACCGTCGAGCCAGGATATGCTTTGGCAATAGCGGCATCAATGCCGCCGCCGATGCGTGACCACAAACCACCTGGGCTCGCGCCACTAAGAGTGAGATTATATTTTTGTGCCTGACTTTCGGTCGCGAAAGCCGCCACCAAAGCACCGGCAATTACAGTGCTTAAAAGTAATTTTGAGTGTTTCATAACTAAGCCTCTCCTTGGTTTTGAATATTGATATTTAATGTGAATGCTTTTGTGACCAGAGTTCTTTGAGACTCTTTCTATCCAGTTTTCCACGATCCGTTTTGGGTAAATGTTCGATAATATTTACCCGCTCCGGTATTTTGACCGTAGATAGGTTCTGCTGGCAATGGTTGATTACATCTTGTGGCGATAAGTTGATCTGATCTTGTAAAACGACAGCGGCGGCTACCCCTTCGCCATAAATCTCATCAGCAATGCCAAATGCCGCTACTTCGGCAATGCCAGGCAATTCTAATATAACGTTTTCAATCTCCAGTGGTGATATATTTACCCCGCCGCGGATAATGAGATCCTTCTGCCGGCCAGAGATAAAAAGAAAACCGTCTTCATCGTAATACCCCATATCGCCGGTTTTAACGCGGCCTTTGGCGGAAACTTGTTGTTCGCCATCTGCCCCAAGTAACTTGAACTCTGTTTCCGCACTCGGCCCTAATTCAATGTGACCGATGCCACCGGTCGGTAATTGTTCGCCATTATCATCAACAATGGTCAATTTCTGATAAGTTAAAGGTTTGCCGACAGACCCTTGTTTCCGGCATTTCTCATTGCTGGCTGCAATCCAGCCGACTTCACTGGCGCCATAGCCTTGCGAAACTTTAACGTCATAAAGCGCTTCAAATTTTTGCCAATCCTGGATCAATAAAGGCGCCGAGCTCGATGTGATATAGCGGAGATGCGGAATATCAGCGCCGCTGATCTCGGCCGGGCGATTGATCAGCATATTGATCGTCGTTGGATTGCCGGCAGCAATTGTCGCTTGATGATCTTTTATCCAGTTAAAGAAACGGCTCGATGAAAATTTTCGCGCCAGCAGCAACGTCGCCCCTAGCGATAAGGGTGCCAGCACGCTTAACACCTGAGCCGACATCCAATTGAAAGAACGGAAATCCAAAACTCGATCGTCTTGGCTTAAATCAAATCCCTCAACCACCGCCAGCGTATTATCGACGAGGTCACTAAAGTTACACATCACGCCCTTCGGCTTAGAAGATGTGCCGGAGGTGTAGAATATCGAGGCGATATCTTCGGGAAGATTGACCGGAATTTCGATCGTTTCAGCACTCATTTCCGATACCGTGCCAAAAAACGTATTCGCCGCTGCCTCGCCAATTTGGCCGAGCGGTAGTTTCTCAACATCGTTAATTGATGAAAGATCGAGCCCGGCAGCTTCTTCGAATAAAATAATTTTGGGCTTAACAGTATCGATAATTTCATCGATATAGAGAGCGTTCATTTCGACATGGATGGTGCAGGCCGTTGCCCCATAAGCCATGACGCCAATATAGCTGAGCAAATGCTCAATCGAATTATTGGACATCAGCGCAACGCGATCATTGGCGACAAAGCCTCGCTGTTTGAGGAATTGCCCAATCCGGCGACACACCTGATCGGCCTCGCCATAGGAAACCGATTTTTCCCGGTCGATGCTATAAATAAATTCCTTTTCAGGATGCGATTGCGCCTGGCTTCTTAGCCATTCCTGAAGGCGATTATTTATACTTGCATTCATATCCATATTTCGGTTGCCGAATTGGGACGACATGTCATTGCACGCCGTCCCAAATCGATAATATTACCGGCCGGTCCGAGCCAGTGAATGAACCCAACCATGCATGTAACTTTGCGCATGTTTGATTTGCTCTTCGGTAAGGAAATCTTCCATCTTGACTTTGTCGACCGGATAAACCGGACGATGGAAGTCTTGCTCAAAGCCGAACGGCACCGTGGCATCGATGCCCATACCGCCTTCGAACTTGGTGTTCGATGCGGTCCAGGCGGCGCTGCCGGCCGTCATTCGTTCTGCGGGCATGAAGGTCTGGCCGATACCGCCCGGCAGCGGATTGAGGATATCAGTCTGCGGATTAACCCGGGTTGTCAGGTTCCACATGATGTCATCCATCGAATAGATATCGACATCTTCACTAACCGCAATGGCCAAGCGCATGCCTTGCGAGCATGACAGGATAGCGGACAAGAAGTTACGCTGCCAGCCTTCCTCGATCTGGTTACGCTTTTTCACCTGAATGATGCAGCCACCCCAATCGGTCATGCTGTACGGGATGTGGACGTCCTGGATGATGCCAGGTTGCAAGCGCTCACAGAGCTCAAAAATAGCCGATTCACGCACTGTAGTATCGATGTTGGCATCGTCCGAAGTATGAACACCAAGGGGGAAGATAACCGGCTTACTTTCCGGTTTCCGCATGGTAATCGCAGTGACATGGAAGGTCGGTGCTTTATAGGCTTTGCCCATATAGCCCGCCCATTCCGGATGGAAGAAAGTTTTACCTTGAACACCGAGATCTTCGGCCTCTTTGGTTTCGTAGCGCTTGTCACGCGGGTGGAGATAACCTTCGAGCACATATTCCGCATCAGCTAAAGTCATGGCGTCAATGGTCTGACATTTCACCAAGCGGATCGGGCTGCCTTGCACGGCACCGGCCATGCCGATCTCATCACAACCTTTGGGCAGAATGACATAGTCGAAGCCGCCACCTGCTAACAAAGTGCACGATGGTGGCACGCCAAAGCACATAGTCATCGGGACAGGTTCATCATTGTGATAATTAGCCGTCATGATCTGCCACATATGCGAACCCGGCGAAATTTGCAGCGTTCCGGTGTCGCCCCAGCGGAAATTCATCCGGTTGTAGCCAATGTGACTGCCGCCATCGAAATAATCGCCGACCACGCAGGAAATGCCGGAGCCGATGGTCAGCTCGGGTTCAAGTTCGGTGTGGCGGATGGCGGTAATCCATTTATTGACGTCGAGATCGTCGGTAATGACGTGTTCTTGCACCGGCGCCTCATCCTGGGAGATTTCTACCGGCGCTAACGGATGGGTCAACGCATGGGCAAGCTTTTTGGTGCGATCGACCGGGCCGTCCCAACCGAACATTTTTTCGATAATACCGATATCCGAAAATAGATTGGTCACCGCGCGCGCGTGCGGCTTGCCTTTGACATTTTCAAACAAAATGGGCGGACCACCATCCAAATGTTTTTGAATTCCAGTGATCTCAAGATCGGGATTGACTTCTTTATCGGTCTCAATCAAATCCCCTTCTTGGCGCAGCCAATCAAGCGCGCCACGTAGGCTGGTTAAATCTTTTTCACTCATTTCCTTCTTCCTCAATATTTAAAGGTCAGTTCGAATAGATAATTCGTTCCCGGTACAATAAATTGCACTGCATGACTTCCGTCACGCAAGCTTTCAATATTTCACCGTGGTAAATTCATTCTGGTAGCAGCATCCCTATTATACTCGACGTTTTGGTACGGTTAACAGCAAGGAGCGTGCCATTTTAAATATCGGCAGAAATCAGGGATTTATTATAAAGCGACCCGGGTCGCTTTATTTTCATTATTGAAATGAAATGTTCATTGTTGAAATGGAAAAAGCCCGCTTCAAATGAAAGATCATTCTTCGCCAGCGGATGACCGATTTTGGCTGCTTCTTGAGTCTGTGGCTAAAGGGAAACCAACACCAATAAGCAGTCCGATCTTGTCCGGCTGGCTGTGTCCGTCAAC
Organism: uncultured Rhodospirillaceae bacterium; assembly: GCA_913020445.1. GTDB lineage: Bacteria > Pseudomonadota > Alphaproteobacteria > Rhodospirillales > UBA2165 > TMED23. Next base: position 2,043 of record CAJWAR010000053.1, on the reverse strand, counting down.
CTTCCGATTTATGAAGGGGATTGGTGAAGAAAAATAACCAGCCAGCTTAATCTGAGTAAAAAATATCGGCAATTTCTTAACCAGATAGCATTAAATTACGTATGAATATCGAGACGATTAGATACTTTCCCTAGCTCATTGGACTTATATTTACTTTAATTAATACAAGCTACTCGGTATACTATGTTTAAGTGTAATTAAATAATTGAGCCTTTACTTAAAATTGTTAAATTTTACAGTCCCTTATTTGTTAAAATTCGATACCTGGCCGAGCGGAATTGGGAATGTGGAAACAAAAATCAGTTGCAGTATGCCTGCTTGCCTTGACGGCGTGCGCCTCCGCTGACCCTCGGTTTACGGCGGGGCTGACTTCTTTTCAAAAATCTGACTATGAGAGTGCTCTCAATAAATGGCGCCCGGCGGCTGAAGCTGGCGTGCGTAATGCGCAGCACGGTCTCGGTTGGTTGTACGAAAAAGGTCTTGGCGTTGAACAGGACTACCTCATCAGCGCGAGTTGGTATATTAAGGCTGCTGCCCAAGGGCATGGCGGCGCGCAGCTGAATCTGGGAAATTATTACGATAACGGTAAAGGCTTCGCCAAAGACTACAAAACAGCAGCTGCCTATTTTGCTCAAGCGGCAAAAAACAATATCGCCGAAGCACAGAATAATCTTGGCCAGATGTACAAATCAGGTCACGGCGTAGAACAAGACTTCGAGGCGGCGGCAACGCTATTCCTGGCGGCGGCCAGGCAGAATTATGCTCCGGCACAAAATGCCATCGGTTTGATGTATTTCAAAGGGCAAGGCATCGAACAAGATGCGGAACAGGCTTATTTCTGGATCAGCCTGGCAGCGTTGAATGGCCAGCCGGGTACCGAACACAATTTAACTTTTGTCGCGTCCTTTTTAGAAAAAAAGCAGATCGACAAAATCGATGACGAAGCTGCTGAATGGCACAAGGCCCAAACCTAGGGGCACGAACGTAGGGTAAGAGAGTTTTAAATTGGTAAACATGTTTAAATCATTTCGCCTAATGGCAGCGTTTGTAATTGGTCTCACCGCCTGGATGGTGACCAGCCATGTGCAAAGCGACGACCGCAATAAGATCGAGTTGATTTTACCTGCCGCTTCAACCACCCCTGAGATAGCGGACATTAATCCGAATGCGCCACAGAACGAAGTTGCAGATCCCAATGAATGGACAGTCGAAGAAGCGTCTGGTGATGCCTCGGTTAAAATTACCATCGACAAAATTTGGCAGCCGCTGACAACCGGTACCGTCATTGGCCCCACTTCATCGATTAAAACCGGCGCCACGGGCTGGGCCCTATTGACGCACGGCAAAGATCGCATGGTGATCGCTGCAAGGACTGAATTGGCGATACCAATAAATGCCAGTTCACCATCGAAGATTACGCCGGCGATAACCAAACCGGGGAACATCACCCGGATCATGCAGACCATCGGCAGTATTTTATTTAAAGTCGACAAATCCCCTGACCGCGCTTTTGAGGTCGAAACGCCTTATTTGCTCGCAGGTGTTAAAGGTACGACCTTTGGCGTCAGTGTCGACGGGAATGGCGCCAGCGTTACGGTCAGCGAAGGTACCGTTGGTGTCACAGCAGCCAGTGGAACGGCCAGCGCCGATGTCACCAAAGGACAAGTTGCAAGCGTAACGACAAATCCCGGCAGCGGCGTAAATGTTGGCCGTTCAAGTCGTGGCAGCGGTCGGAACGGTGACCAAGGTGACAAGGGTAAATCCGGCGATAAAGGAAATTCTGGCGGTAAAGGCCCTGGTAATAATTCTGGCGGTAATTCCGGTGGCAACTCAGGTCAGGGCTCGGCGCCTGGACACGCAAGTGCCGGCGGCCAAGGAAATAGCGGCGGCAACGGCGGCGGTAATGACGACGGTAACGACAACGGAAATAATGGCGGCAATGGCGACGGTAACGACAGCGGCAATGGTGGCGGCAACGGTGACGGCAACGGCGGCGGCAATGGCGGCGGCAACGGTGGTGGTAACGGCGGCGGCAACGGCGGC
>CAJWAR010000052.1 GCA_913020445.1 uncultured Rhodospirillaceae bacterium | reverse complement strand
TAGAGACTCCATTATATCAAATGAAAGTCTGGGCCAAAAACTCTGATGACGGACACATAGGTAAAAAATGCGGGTGACGGATTTGTGTACCCTTCTTCAATTGTCGGCAGAAAGAATACAACTTGAGGCCTAAGCTGGTCGACAACTGCCAGCAAATTAATATCAAGTTGACGAGATTTATCTGGGGGGAGGTTAAGATAACTTAGATGAACTTTTGCATTTCTCACTTCTTCTAAACTTCGCACTAAATTTTCCGCTAAAGGACAAGGGCGTGAAATAAATAGGAAAGGATCCAATGTAATATCTAAAATTCCTAGAAGTAGAGAAGGCAATCAATGCGTCAGAAATAGGTATAACAATAAGATACAAAAGATTTTGTAAGTAAAGCAATATTGAAGAAATAGAGCCTGCCAGGAAATTGGCATTCAATGTCCTATTTGGTCCAATAGCAGCCATTAGTTTTTGGGAAAACCGTCGCTTGTGCCATCAGAAAAAGGCGGCATAATATCAAACCAAGAAAGACCAAATCCTCTGTTACAAAATTAGCTCAGTTATCCCGATTTTTTTTTACGACGGACAAGATACAGGATGCAGGAATTTTCTCTGCGAACGGAAAGTTTGAAATCGCTGCTACTGCAACGGACGAAGTACCAATCCAAACATAAATGGCTTTCGTATAAGCCCCTATACCGACTCTATGAGCAGTATTTTTTGTCGATTTGGGAAAAAAATCGCCAGAAAGAAATCGCTCGACTTTTTTACGAAGATATTCATAACGACTATCAACAAATTGCCTCCTATTTGCCTGAGCATGTCAGTTCTGTTGTTGACGTCGGCTCTGGTCTTGGTGGTATAAATATTTTCCTGCACGAAAGATATCGGGATCAAAATCCATTTTTCTACCTGCTCGACAAAGACCAGATAGACAGAACAATCGAATATTTCTATGAACAAACGTCATCCGCCTATTGCGATTTTAAGGCCACCCAAAACTTTCTAACTGACAATGGACTGCTCGAGTCGGAGTTCGCTTTAGTTGACCTGAATACCACCACTTTTCCAAAAGATATCAAAGTAGAATTGGTTATCTCACTTTTATCCTGGGGTTTTCATTATCCTTTAGAAACTTATTTAGATGACGTATTGGCGATACTTACCGAAGACGGCAGTTTGGTGATTGATCTTCGCAAAGATCAAGTTGGTATTGTTAATATTATGGAAAAATTTAGTACCGTTCAATTGGTGGATGAAACCTTTCGTCATGTACGGGTGGTCGCAAAACGGAAAAATTTAGCTCTCGATTTAAAGTAATAATATTGAGGCATATGATTAGATGTGCCGCCATGTTAGAGTTGATAATTCATCCAGTCGTATTGAGGCGTAAACCAAATATTTTTGAGATACCAACAAGTTACCCGGATCGTAAAAGCCATTGCGCCCAAAACCATTGTAGAGATTGGCACCTGGCAGGGTGATCATGCCATATTGATGGCAACTGCAGCACTGCAATATCATCGCCATGTTCACTATTGGGGATTTGACCTGTTCGAGGATGCTTCCGATTCGACAGACAATGACGAATATAATGTGCGTTCACATCACGCCCACGCTAATATTGTCGCCAAGCTTGAAGCCTTTCAATCTAAGAATCCTGGATTTACATTTGATCTAATTCGGGGCAACACTCGCGAAACCTTGCCCAAGAATAAAAAACTGGAATGGCAAAATCCAGTGACCGGCGCAACATCAAGATTGGAAGAAGCAGATTTTGCCTATATTGACGGCGGGCACTCGATTGAGACCATTCAGAACGATTATAATGTCTTAAAAAATTGCAACACGATAGTCTTCGACGATTATTACGTTGAAGATGAAAATGGGGCTTGTCCCAATATTTCAGAAGTGGGCTGCAATCAGCTTGTCGATTCGATTGAGCACATATTACTACCGGCCCAGGACTCCCTGCCAACTGGCGGCAAGATACAGATGGCCGGTGCTGGGGTTAAATTTCTAGAATTATTTCAGACCGAAAAACGAGCAAATAGCACCACACCGTCTGAAACAACATTTTCCGTCGTGACGACGTTTAGTGATGCAGGCTATTTTAAATATGGCAGGCGGTTCATAGAAACATTTGAAGCGCTTTGGCCTGAAAATATTGACTTGTATGTTTACTATGAGTCATTGATTCCCGAGCTCCAAAGTGCCCGGATTAAATATATTAATTTTGCCAAGGCAGTTCCCGCACTGATCGGCTTTAAATCCAGACACGTCAGCAATGTAGAAGCCAATGGAATTATGCAGGATGGCGAGGAGAACTATCGCTTCAATGCGGTCAAATTCTGTCACAAAGTATTTGCTCTCACACATTGTGCATTATCGATTGATACAGATGTTTTGTTTTGGATTGATGCCGACAGCCATACTTTTCAAGCACCGTCGCTAGAATTTTTGAAATCGTTAATGCCTGATGATATCTATACTTGCTATTTGGGCCGTCGGAATATGCATTCTGAGTGCGGCTTCATGGGTTTTGATCTCAGGCACCCTGCCAACAGCGAATTTATGGAATTTTGGCTAAATATATATGACAATGATCTCGTTTTTGAATTACCCGAATGGCATGATTCCTACGTTTATGACGTCACAAGACAGTTGTTTGAAGATAAGGAAAAGATCACCAGTCTTGATCTTAGAGCAGGCATAGAAGACGATCACCATCCATTTCTAAATAGCGTATTAGGCGACTATTTTGATCATCTGATCGGGCCAAGACGAAAGGATGCCGGAACTTCCTTTGCTGCAGATATACGCTCTTCCAACAAAGAATCTCGGTGGGACATTGTACCCATTCTGCCTGAAGATTTAATTGAAAAATTCAGCAAAGAAAAATAACGTCTGTAAGGTAATACATGGTGAGTCATTGGAATATTCGGAACGGCGGATGGGGGCAACAGCTTAAAAAATATTGTACTTGGCCATTTTACCAATGTCCGCTTTGGGTCATTGGTAGACATACTGAGCTTAAACCAAAATGATACTATTCTCCTGGCTGCCATTTGCCGCCGATCCGGCAATATTTCACGATTAAAAAGAACCGCCGCAGTTTTACTCCTGGTGAGTGGGCGGTGAAAACATTCCACCGACCTGGCCAAATGTCGCGCCTGAACTAGCGCTAACCGGAATAATGTTCAGGAATCAGGATGGTATTTTGTGGCGGCCCGCTGGTATCGGGTTCAGGGTGATCGAGCGTATAATGCAGACCCCGGCTTTCCTTCCGCATCGCAGCGGACCGAATAATCAGAATGGCAACTTGCGATAGATTGCGCAATTCCAAGAGATCGCTGGTGACGCGAAAATTCCAATAGTACTCAGCAATTTCGCGGAGCAGTAATTCGACCCGGTGCCGTGCCCGCTCCAATCGTTTGGTGGTCCGGACAATGCCAACATAATCCCACATAAACCGGCGCAATTCATCCCAGTTATGTGCCACCACTACCTCCTCGTCGGAATCGGTGACGAAAGTCTCGTCCCAAGCCGGCAATTCCGGTGGCGCTGACCGCTCATCTAATGTCGCGCCAATATCTCGCGCGGCCGCCTCGGCATAAACCAACCCTTCGAGCAACGAATTACTGGCCATGCGGTTGGCGCCATGCAAGCCGGTGAAAGCGACCTCGCCAACTGCCCACAAGCCGTCGATATCCGTCCGGCCGCGTCGGTCTGTCACAACGCCGCCACACGTGTAGTGAGCCGCTGGAACAACTGGCAGCGGCTCTTTGGCCATGTCACATCCAAATTCTAAACAGCGCTCATATACGGTTGGGAAATGCTCCTCGATAAACGATGCCGGCTGGTGACTGATGTCGAGATAAACATGGTCAATACCGAAACGTTTCATTTCGTTGTCGATCGCCCGGGCGACAATATCACGCGGTGCCAGTTCTAACCGCCTATCGTAATTTTCCATAAAACGGGTACCATCCGGTCGGGTTAATACACCACCTTCACCCCGCACAGCTTCGGTAATCAGGAACGACTTGGCCTCAGGATGATAAAGGCAGGTCGGGTGAAATTGGGAAAACTCCATATTGCCAACCCGGCACCCGGCCCGCCACGCCATGGCGATGCCGTCACCGGTCGAGCCATCGGGATTGGAAGTATAGAGATAAACTTTGCTGGCACCGCCGGTTGCCAAAACCACGGCCCGCGCCTTAATTAATTTGACATGACCGTCTTGTGTATCGAGCGCATAAGCCCCAACACAGCGTCCCAAATATCCGCCCGCCAGCTTTTCCCGCACTAAATCAACGGCGAGAATATTCTCGAACAACGAAATGTTCGCGCACTCCTTGGCCCGGGCAATCAGCGTATTTTCAACCGATTTACCAGTCGCATCAGCGACATGAATCACGCGGCGCTGCGAATGCCCGCCTTCGCGTGTCAGATGATACGGATATTTATCGCCTGTTTCGTTGTTTGAAGTAAATTTAACGCCATGATCAATCAACCGGCCAATGGCGGCCGGCCCATTTTCCACCGTGAACTTTACAGCTTCCAGATCACAGAGCCCGCCCCCAGCATCTATTGTATCTTCGATATGAGAGGCGAAAGTATCGCCTTCTTCCAGAACTGCCGCAATGCCACCCTGGGCATAATAAGAACTGCCTTCGGTCAGTGCCCCTTTGCTGAGCACTGCGACACGCGCATCCTCGGGTAATTGGAGGGCGTGGGTCAGCCCAGCCGCCCCGGAACCAATGATCAGCACATCATAGGTGGACTGACCGTCAATGGCCGGTCGCTGGTCAGACTGTTGCTGGCGACGATCCTGCATGATCGCTCCCAAATACGTTTCGGCAGATTACTGCCCGAGCTTTGCCTTGGCTTCCTGGCGTTTGGCATGGAGAATCGGTTCGGTATAACCAGACGGTTGTTCCAGGCCTTTAAACACCAAATCACACGCTGCACCGAAGGCGATGCTGTTGTCAAAGTCCGGCGCCATATTGTGATATGCTCCGTCACCGGCGTTCTGGCCGTCAACCACCGCCGCCATCCGCTTCATGGTCTCCATCACTTGATCCTCGGTGCAAATGCCGTGATGCAGCCAGTTGGCGATGTGCTGGCTGGATATGCGCAGAGTTGCCCGGTCTTCCATCAAGGCAATATTGTTGATGTCTGGTACTTTGGAGCAGCCAACGCCCTGCTCAACCCAACGGACGACATAGCCCAAGATACCTTGCGCATTATTGTCGAGCTCGTTTTGCACTTCATCCGGCGACAGATTTCGCCCACCCAGCAAAGGAATTGTCAGAATGTCATCAAGGCTGGCGCGGCCTCGGCTGACGAGTTCATCCTGGCGCTCAGCCACACTGCATTGATGGTAATGGATCGCATGTAACGTGGCACCTGTCGGTGAGGGCACCCATGCTGTGTTAGCGCCCGCTTGCGGATGGCCGATTTTAGCCTTCATCATTTGCGCCATTTCATCCGGCATCGCCCACATGCCTTTACCGATTTGAGCGCGGCCTCTGAAGCCGGTCTCAAGGCCGATATCGACGTTCCAATCTTCGTAAGCGCCAATCCACGGCTCGGTCTTTATATCGGCTTTCGGCAGGAACGGTCCCGCTTCCATACTGGTGTGCATTTCATCGCCGGTGCGATCAAGGAAGCCAGTGTTAATAAACACCACCCGTTCAGCCGCCGCCCGCACGCATTCTTTCAAGTTAACGGTGGTGCGCCGTTCTTCATCCATAATGCCGACTTTCATCGTATTCGCGGCAATACCAAGCGCCGCCTCAACACGACCGAAAAGCTCACAGGTAAATGCTGCTTCTTCGGGCCCGTGCATTTTCGGCTTCACGACGTAGATTGAGCCTTCGCGGCTGTTTTTTAGCGCGCCAGAGCCATTGAGATCGTGAATACCGATCAACGCGGTAAACATCGCATCCATGATGCCTTCCGGCACTTCATTGCCGTCTTTATCGAGAATGGCCGGGTTGGTCATTAAATGACCGACATTCCGCACCAGCAAGAGCGAGCGTCCCGGCAGGCTCAACGCGCCACCGTCGGGTGTGGTGTAGTCACGGTCCGGGTTCATCCGGCGCGTCATGCTTGAGCCACCTTTATCAAAAGTATCTTCAAGATCGCCTTTGATAAGGCCTAAGAAATTTTCATAAATAAGCGTCTTGTCTTCGGCATCGACGGCAGCAACTGAATCTTCGAAATCCTGAATGGTCGTGATCGCCGCTTCCATGACGACATCTTTGACGCCGGCGGCGCTATCTTTGCCAATGGCGTGAGCGCGGTCGATCTGAATCTCGATATGCAGACCGTTATGAACAAGCAATACCAAGGAAGGTGCATCTGCCGAACCCTGATAGCCAACAAATTGCTCCGGTGCTGCAAGACCTGAACCACTGCCTTCACCAAGTGCAACAACGAGAGCGCCGTCTTTAATCGCGTAGCCGGTCGCGTCCTTGTGGCTGCCGGAAGCCAATGGATTGGCTTGGTCTAGCACGCCCGCCGCATAATCGATAACGGCAGCGCCACGAACTTCGTTATAGCCGCCACTGCGTTCCTTACCGCCGGTTTCATCAATAACGTCAGTGCCATAAAGCGCATCGTAGAGGCTGCCCCAACGGGCATTAGCAGCGTTCAGGGCAAAGCGGGCATTGGACGTCGGGACCACCAATTGCGCCCCGGCAATGGTCGCGATTTCTGGATCGACATTGCTGGTCGAAATTTCAAAGGCGCCGCCTTCCGGCACGAGATAACCGATATCGAGTAAGAACTGCTTATAAGCCGCTGCATCATGGTCTTGGCCTTTACGCTCGACATGCCAGGCATCAATTTTTGTCTGCAAATCATCACGTTTTTGCAGCAGCGCCTTATTTTTCGGCGCTAGATCATTGAGCACATTTTCAAATGCCTGCCAAAAAACATCGGGGTCGACGCCGGTGCCGGGGGCAATTTTATCTGCCACAAGGTCAATCAGGATACTGGCGACCTGAAGGCCACCTTTTTGAGTTCTATCTGTCATTTTGTTAGCCTCTAATCGGTCTTTAAGTTTTATTTTTCAGTTGCTTGCTGCAACGTTGTTGAGAATATTTTGCCATTTGGAACCGCTATTGAAAAACTATTTTTCGTATCTGGCGACGGGATTCTCAAAAATTCGCGTTAGTAATAGTATAAAACCGGAACATTGAAATTGATTTCGGACAACTTACAACGGGATAACCGGTCAACAGTAATAGGGGTTAGCCTTCATGATCTCAAAAGATGCGTTCATTGCCGCCAATAGATTTGGCTTAGGGCCGCTGCCGCTCGAGCTTGGCGTAATCGGTAAAAATCCGCGTGGTTGGCTCAAACGCCAAATTTCGGTTGAACAAAAAACCCCGTCCCTGCTGCAAAACCTCCCCAAGGTTTCGGAGATTATGCAGACCTATGTGCGCAATCGCCAAATGGGCAATCGAGGCCAAAATAGGGGCCAGGGAAATCGGCAAAGTGGTGGTGGCCAGGGCAGTGGCGGCGGCAGAAGGTCGGGCAATTCCTTCCGCCAGCAGCAGGGCCAAAATTACGTCGATAGTGTCTATTCGCGCACCCTCAATATGATCCAAACCCCCGCTCCTTTTGCTGAACACATGGTTAAATTCTGGAGCAATCATTTCACCGTTTCTAACGCGTCTCGCAAAATAGTCGGGCCGATTGCAGTCGCTTATGAAACGGATACAATCCGTCCTCACATCTTTGGTAATTTTGAAGATATGCTCATCGCCGTCGCCCAACATCCGACCATGCTGATCTATTTGGACAATCACATATCAATGGGTGAAAAATCCCAAATGGCGCTGAACCCGCGCGGCGGTGATGGCCGCGCCCGGGCACGTGGGCTCAATGAGAACCTCGCCCGCGAAATATTGGAACTGCATACCCTCGGCGTCAACGGTGGCTATACCCAAACAGATGTCAGAGAATTCGCCAAAATCATCACCGGCTGGTCTTTTGGTGGCCGCGGCGGTGGACCGGAAGGGCCAAATGGTTTTCGCTTTAAACGCTGGTTCCATGAGCCCGGCCCGAAAACGCTGCTCGGCCGGACTTATGATAGCGGCACGGTTAATGATGGCCTGGATGCGCTGAAGTTTCTCGCCCATCATCCGTCGACCGCTAAGTTTGTTGCGACCAAGCTCGTCAGACATTTTGTTGCCGATGATCCACCCGCAGCTGCCATCAAGAAAATCGAACGCGTCTTCACAGAAAGCAAAGGTAATTTGGCGAAAGTCAGCGCAGCGCTCATCGATCTGGAAGAAGCCTGGCAGTCACCGTTCAGTAAAACCAAAACACCCTATGAGCTGGTGCTGTCGACCTATCGGGCGCTTGATATCGGCGAGCCGGACAAACGCGGCATTTTGCAGACTCTAAGCGAATTACAGCAATTCCCTTTCAAGGCCTCATCGCCCGCCGGCTGGCCGGATGTTGCCAAAGAATGGCTGAATCCGGAAACCCTGATGCGGCGGATTGAGTGGACGCGCGCTTTGGCAGCCAAACTACCGCGCAGCGTCAAACCGGAAGAACTATTCGCCGACACCATCGGGGCAGTTGCTTCGAAACAAACAAAGTTCTGGGTAAAGGCCGCGCCTTCGGCTGAGGAAGCCATCGCGCTGATCCTCGCCAGCCCGGAATTCCAGAGAAGGTAATTGTTATGAAAATTTCCCGACGTGATCTATTAAAAACTGCCGGCAGTGCCTCTGTCCTCGCCAGCGCTTCGCCCGGTTTGGTTTTTGCCGCCGCACCGACCAATAAACGCTTTGTCACCATAATCTTACGCGGTGGCATGGACGCTTTAACTGCCGTCGCCCCCTATGCTGACCCGAATTACGCGCGGTTGCGCTCGTTTCTTAGCCTAGGCAAACCGGGTGAGACAAATGGCGCGATTGATCTCAACGGGTATTTTGGCCTCGATCCAAGATTAACCGCGCTCGCGCCGCTCTATAAAAAAGGCGAGCTTGCCATCCTCCATGCGGCGACCACCAATTATCGCGGCCGCTCGCATTTTGATGGTCAAAACGTGCTGGAAAACGGCACACCAAAACCCTACGGCGTTGATAGTGGCTGGCTAAACCGGTCACTAGCATTAATGAACGCAGGTGAGCAACGGATCGGCCTCTCGGTTGGCCACGCGGTTCCTCTCATGATGCGGGGGAAAACCGACGTTCAGACCTGGGCGCCCTCTGCCCTGCCAAAAGCGGAAGGAGATTTTCTCGACCGGCTGATGCGGGTGTATGAAAGCGATCCGGTATTCGAACATGCCTTGAAACAGGCGATGAAGTCGGCCGCGCTTTCCGCCGGCGTTACCGATGGCATGGGTAAAGTAAATGCCCGCAGCACATCGCTCAAGATTATGGCCGAGGCCGCCGGCAAACTACTGACGAAATCAAATGGTCCCAGAGTTGCGGTGATAGAATCCGGTGGCTGGGATACCCATGCTGGTCAACATTTGCTGCTGACAAACAAGCTGAAAGAACTAAATGAAGGCCTTGAAGCCTTACAACAGCACTTGGGTGAGGCGTGGCGCGAAACCGTCATCGTTGTTGTTTCGGAATTTGGCCGCACCGTCGCTGCCAACGGCACCCGCGGCACCGATCATGGCACCGGCGGGCTGGCCTTTATTTTGGGTGGCTCGGTCAAAGGCGGGCAGATCATCGGCAAATGGCCTGGCCTTGATGAAAAACATCAATTTCAAGGCCGCGACCTGGCGCCCGTCAACGACTACCGCAGCCTGTTTAAAACTGTATTGCACGAGCATCTCGGCTTGGATGAAGGCAAAATCGAGGATGCGATTTTCCCCGACAGCCGCACTGCGCAAATGTTCAGCGGTCTGATTAGAAAAGTTTAAAATGTTAACATTGTAATAATTCGACCCGGGTCGAGTTAAATTAAGCGCCGCGGATGGTATCGATTACGCTTAAGCAATCGTCCGGGCAGGTATCGCCCCGCCAGGCAACGTGATCATCGGGCCGCACCAGCACGAGTTTGCGTGCATAAATCTCAGCGATGTCAGCTTGATCGATGTCTTCGACGACAAGCGGCATATTGCGCTCAGCGGCCGCCGCGACTAAAGCATCTATCGGCACGGTGGGATCAAAACGCAAAAGCGTAAATCCCCGGCCAAATAAATCGAGGGTCGATTTATCTTCGCCATCACCGATCCAGGCATGGGGTGCCCGGTGGCCGGGCCGGGCGGTTGTGGTATAGTTCATCACATCGAATTCAGGCTCCGGCGTACCATCCGGCACAATGATCGGCGAACCTTCATAGCGGTAGCCCAAGACAATGCCATCGGTATCATATTCCCGGTCCATCCGGAGATCATACAGAATGCGGGTGAACTCTTTTCGGAACGCCTCCCCTGCCGGCGTATCCTGGTCAATCTCCGGACCGATTGGCAATTTGGCGAACTGGGTAAAATTCCTGGCCCCCTCATTGGTGATAAGCTGCGCAATTGGGCGGCGCTCGGTATCGTAGGTTGCGAGCAACTTATCGCCGCCCCAGCCTGCCAGCACGGTGGCCAGTTTCCAGCTGATATCGACGGCTTCCTGGATGCCCGTATTCATGCCAAAACCGCCGGTTGGTGACATTTGATGGACGGCATCGCCGGCCAGAAAAATCCGGCCCTCTTGATAACGCTCGGCAACAACCCGTTTCCGCATCCACGGCAGAATTGAATAGATTTCAAACTCCAAATCTTGGCCGACAGCTTTACGGATATAATCGGCCGCCTCCGCCTCGGTAATTTCTGTGCCCAACAGCAGTTTCATAATGCTGAGACGCCACAAATCCTTGCCATTGATCGAGACGATATCCGCCCACATGCCGGCTTCATTAAACATCCATTGCATCGTCGCACGCCCTTTAGGGAACAGCGCCGCATGGTCGCTTGATTTAATAAAGACATTGATATTGAAACTAAGACTTTGGTCGCCAATAAGCTCAATACCAAGTTCGTCACGTATCGCGCTTTCGGCGCCATCGCAGGCGACCATATAAAGTGCCCGGATAATTTTGTCTTCACCGCTTTCGGTATCGGTGACAAAAGCCGTCACGCCCTCAGCATCCTGCTCAAAACGATCCAACCGGGTATAAAACAGTTGCGTCACATTGGGCATGTCAGCGGCAACATCCCGCAGCAAAGGATCAAACCAAATTTGCGAACAGCGTTGCATAAATTCGGGCGAGTATGGCTGCACAACATCCTGACGGGCCGGAAATTCGTAGCGGCCAAGCTCATAGCCGGTGACGGTCGTCAGAAAATGGATATTGCGGGGAAAGTCTTCCGGGATACTGAGGTCGCGCACTTGCTGACCGATACCCCAGCGCCGGCAAAACTCCTGCGTCCGATTGCCAACCTGGTTCATTTTTGGATGACCAACTGAGCCGTCGCGGGCCTCCACCATCTGACATTCAACGCCGCGCCAGCCAAGATCTATCGATAGAGCGAGCCCAACCGGGCCGCCGCCGATGATCAAAACTGGTGTGCTTAATTCAGTTGTACCTATTGCACCGCCCCCAAAAGCAGTTCCGATATTTAAGAATCTATTGAGACGATACGAGCCTCACGCATGCGTTGAACGAACATGCCAACCAAGCGCCGCATGACCGGATCAGTTTCTTCAAGACGATCCAGCCGGGTTTTCAATTCTTTGCTGGGAATAATCGTTAGCACGGTTTCCGTGGCCGTGCGCGCCGATGCCATGCGCGGCTCTTCATCAATCAAAGCCATTTCACCAATAATGCCACCGGCCCCAACCTGGGCAATAACAATTTCTTCATCACCGACACTGCGGATAATATTCACCTGACCTGAAAGTATGAGATAGGCTTCGTCCCCTTCATCGCCTTCACGAAAAATATATTCACCGTGCTCAAGTTCCCGGCGCGACAAGTTGTCAGCAGTTTGTTTCGATTTACGAGCTGGCGCTTTGGCTTTCTCCGGAGCATCAGGAGCCCGTTTTTTCTGCCGGGTATTAAAGTCAGGAGATTTTTCCGTCCCACCAAATTTATCTTCAGCTTGTTTACCTATGACCTCCGGCGGCGGCGCAATTTTCGTTTCCGTGTCACCTGCTTTGTAGGCCATCAGCAGATCATAGATTTTGCGGGCAAAGCGGAGACGCCAATCTTCAGGCAATTCGGTTGCCAGCAACCGGTCTCGCAGGCCGGCGGCAGCAACCACCATTTGTTTTTCGGTAGCGCCTGATTCGACAATTTGGGTTACCGAGCTAATACCCGCCAGCACGCTCGACAGGCTCGCAATTATGTGCCGCTGATTATTCCGGCCGTATTCGGTGCCTGTCAGATCCAAAAGATAGCCACACTTGATGGCAATTGTCGGCAGCAAAAAGATCATATTGTCGACCGCTTTTTCATAGCTCTCGTCTTCGTTTTTTTCTTTCAAAACGCTTTTGGCTCTGAGTGTCGCTGCTTCCGCCAACTGACTGCTATTGGCAAATACTTTTTGGCCGATAAGGTTTCGCATTAAGGCTCTAAAACTATCTTGCTCCTCAAAACGGTCGCCTTTGGTCAATGGATTTACGCCAGCCAGCGCCCGGCCAACGCGGTCGAAAATAATATCCTGAGTGTTCTTAAGATCGTGTTTCGCCATGACAGCGCTCATCCGCTCCAATGGCGAATTTGATCCTTCACTTATTTCGTAACTCCCGGCAGCAAGCTGGACAAGCGTTGTCATCGCCGCGGCCAAATTACGTTGATAGCCCAGTATTTCCTGCACTGCTTCCGAACCATCGAAAATTTCACCGAGCATCTCATCGATAAAAATAAGCGCTTCGTCACCCGGATCTTTTTCGATTTGGTCGAGCAGTAAAACAAGCTTGCCTTCCCAATCGCCTTTACCGCTCAAATAGCGGGATAAAATAGTGCGGATGGAGAAATTTTGATTATCCTCGGCAATCTTCGCCTTAACTTCTTGGACGAGTTCGCCGGCATGAGATTTTTCGAGAATTTGCTCAAGCTCTGATAGCTCGTCGGCAAATTGAGTGCGATCTTGCATTTGCTTGACGATATTTTCGAGAAAATCTATGCGATCTGCCGGCTTTTCATCACGGCCTTTGGTCTGCAGATTGGTAATAGTCTGAAGTATTTGGATGTAAAATGTATCGTTCCGAACAACTGCTAAGATATTCAATTTATCATGAATAAGTTCGCCCGCCGTTATACCGACGTTATCCAAATGCTCCCGCATCAGGCGGCCCATCGTGATCCGCGCATCGAAGCTGTAAAATTCTTCGAGCTCTTTACAGTAAGGCGCCTCGTCAACCGGCGTTACTGAAACCGGGCGTTCCGTACGCCCTGAAGATTCCTCTTCAAAAACTATTTTTTCTTGGGATTGCCCACGGTCTTCGGTTACTTTGACACCATCAAAATTACCTGACGCCAATAGCACCTTGGCTTCCTTGATGCCCTTACCTTTGGTCGGCGCATCGGTATAAATCGTCCAGCGATCCCCATCGCGAACATTCACCAAATATTTTATTTCTGTAGATATTGCCAAATTTCCATCCCAGAGCCTATGGCGGTGTGTTTCAAATAAACTTAACCCCACCATTTTTTATATGGGCATCCTTCCTTATGTTTCCTAGCTAGGCAATAGCGTTTTAGAAAAAAGACGGTAATTTGTAGAATTTACTTTTATTCATTCGAATTAGTTGATTACATGAATATCCGAAATAAGATCGAACAAAAACGCAGACGAGGGGATGGTATGAAAAAAATTGGTTGGATTGGCCTCGGCAAAATGGGGCATCCCATGGCGCTGAACCTGACCGAAAAAGGCTACACGCTCGCGGTCTTCAATCGCACGACATCAAAAACCGCCGAATTGGCGGCAGCCGGCGCGACCACCCCGGGTACGATCGCTGAAGTGGCCCAAAATTCAGATATTATCGTGACGATGGTGTCGGATGACACTGCGCTTGAAGCCATCGCGCTTGGACCGGATGGTGTTTTCGCCAATGCCAAATCCGGCGACACTTTTATCGACATGAGCACGGTCTCGCCGGTGATATCAGCCAAAATTGCGGAACAAGCTGAGGCCAAAGGACTGAGCTACCTCCGCGCGCCGGTTAATGGCACGGTGATGCAAGCTGAAGCGTCGACGCTGGTCATCCTGATATCCGGGCCGCAGTCAGCCTATGAGGAACATGTAGATATTTTTCAAACCATGGGCGAAAACGAAAAGATTTTTTATACCGGCGACGCCGAACAAGCCCGCTATCTCAAGCTCTCGATCAACATGATGGTCGGCGTAACTTCGGTAATGATGGCGGAAGCATTGGCGCTGGGTGAATCCGGCGGCCTCGATTGGGAGCAAATGATCGATATTATCAGAAACAGTGCGGTCGGCTCACCGGTGGTCAATTACAAAGAGCAGACGTTGAAAAATCGGGATTACACACCCGCCTTTACGGCCAAACAAATGGCCAAGGATTTTGATCTGATGCTGGATGCCGGCAAGGCCGGTAATGTGCCGCTCGCCATCACTTCTCTGGTCCGGCAAAACTGGAGTGCGATGATCGCCACGGGGCGCGGTGAGCAGGATTTCTTCGGCTATCTTGATTTGCTCGAAGAAATGTCAGGTTTGAAGAAATAATAAAGAAGAAATAGACGCCTGTGATCAAACGCATAGTTGGCAAAGCAGATCGGCGTTATTACTTAATACTATACGAACTAAAATTAGCCTTTTAGGAGGACACCATGACACTTTCGAAACTTTTGAAAATATCACAAATTGCGCTCATCGCTTCGGCCTTTGTTTTCGCCGCTACCTATGCCCCGTTGGATGCAGTTGCGGCCGGCAAAGGTAAGCCAAGTTTTGCCGGCAAGCCTGACGAAAAATTGGGCAAAGGCGGGCGCAGTGAAGCCGCCAAAGAAGAACTAAAAAAAGAAAAAGAGAAAAAGGAAAAGAAGGCTAAGAAAGAGAAAAAAGCTAAAAAAGAGAAGAAAGCTAAAAAGGGCAAACGAGGGAAAAAGGGATAGCGTTGATCTAAATCCCAGCGCAATCATGCCCAAGGAGATCATTTATTTGGGTGATCCAACGTGTTCCTGGTGGCGGGGATTTGTACCGGTCATAAATTTTATTAACGGGGATTGAAGACTGATTTTATCGCCCAACACTTGAATTTTGGCCCAATTCATCCTTAAATAATGGGTAATTACCCAAAAAGGGTGCCAAATCACTAGAACAGGTGATGCGGCGACGGCGTTAAATTATTGATATCGCTGTATAATTCAGGTGTGGATAAACGGAGAAACCGTTTAAATGGTTGGCGCGATAGTTCTGTCCGCTGCAACGCATACCAATTTATTGGCCTTGCAGCGCACAACAAAAGCAATCGAAATTACGCAAGAACGGCTTTCGACCGGGCTACGGGTGAATAGCGCGATTGATGATTCTATTGCCTTCTTTTCCGCCTCGACTTTGACCCACCGGGCGTCCGATCTTCAGGTTCTTAAAGACGATATTGACCAAGCTATCAGCAGTGCCAACACCGCTGTCACCGGTATCGAAGCAATCGATGATATTGTTGAACAAATGAAGGGTTTGGCGCTTTCTGCCAAAAGTGATGCAAGCACGGAAAATAGGTCCAAATCGGCCATTCAATTTAACGATCTCAAAAACCAGTTAGACAACCTTGCCAATGATGCGACCTATAGCGGCACCAATTTGATCAAAGGCTCGCCGGGCAATCTGAAAGTGACGTTTAGTCAGGACGGCAGCTCAACGCTGACGATATCTGGGATTGCATCCGATTCCTCTGGCTTGTCGATAGCCACCGCGGCGTCGAACTGGGCGGCAGATACAAATATTGATACAGCCATCAATGATCTCGACAGCGCCCTCACCACATTGCGATCAAGCGCCTCCACCATCGGCTCCAGCGCCAGCCTGATAACGCTCCGCCTGGATTTTGTAACGACCTTGATCAACCAGTTGGAGGAAGGTGCGGCTAAACTCACCAATGCAGATTTAAATGAAGAATCGGCCAACCTTCTTACCCTCCAGACCCGCCAACAACTCGGCACGATTGGCCTCAGCATCGCCCAAAGCAGTGATCAATCCGTCCTTCGCCTATTCTTCTAACTCGGCTATACCCGGACTTGTAATCCCGAACTCAACCCGATTTAATGCCGTGTTAAATTCGGGGAATTTTTTATGACCAAAACTGTCGAAGAAATTGAAACGCTTGGCGAGATAATGCGGGTAGCGCATGAAAAACTATCGCGCGAGCACTGGGACTATTTAATCGGGGGCTCCGAAACCGAAACTACGTTGCTTCGAAACCGGCAATCTTTAGATGAAATCGCCTTCCGGCCCCGGGTACTCAATGATGTCTCGGAGATTAATCCGTCAGCGGAATTGTTCGGTAGGAAAAGGCGTTTACCCATCGTTTTAGCGCCGATCGGTTCGGCTGAGCAACTTGATCCCGCAGGCATGCTGCCGGCTGCCAAAGCGGCAGCGGAATTTGGTGTCGACATCATTAAAAGTTCTGTCGCCATTCCTGACATCGAGGAAGCGGCCGAGAAATCCGGCGCTGACCTTATCTTTCAGCTCTATGTCAGGGGCGACGACGACTGGATTTATGAGTACGTAAAACGGGTCGAAGCAGCCGGCTATGTCGGGTTTTGCCTGACCGTGGATTCGGCGCAATATGGCCGGCGGGAACGTGATAAAGTTAAAGGCTTCTCACCCGCGCAACGAACCCACGTATCAGGCGTAAACTACCAGGCGGCTTTGGATTGGGGGGTCGTCGAACGTTTGCGAAAACAAACCAAGCTGCCGCTTATTCTTAAAGGCATCGCGACCGCGGAAGATGCCGAGATTGCGGTTAAACTCGGGGTAGATGTCATCTATATTTCCAACCATGGCGGCCGTCAGTTGGATCACGGGCGCGGCGCGATTGAGGTGTTACCGGAAGTCGTCGATGCAATTGGAGATCAAGCAACTGTTATCATCGATGGCGGATTTTATCATGGCGCGGATATCCTAAAAGCGATAGCTTTGGGCGCAGATGCAGTTGGCCTGGGCCGGCTCTACGGCTTTGGTTTGGCCGCCTTCGGTCAAACTGGCGTACAGCGGGTATTAGAAATTTTGGCCGCAGAAATTACCAATTCGATGGCCTTGTTGGGGGTGACATCCTTGGCCCAATTATCACCTGACCATGTTCATCCCGCGGCACCGGTAAGACTGCCCGGACCAACCAGCGCCTTTCATCTTTTTGATGTCGATGACGGGCCTTATTAAATTATACAAAAACTATATTTTTAATTTTCAATTGGGAGGAAAAAATGATTATGAGATCAAACAAGCTTTCATTTATTAGCGCCATATTTGCCGGCGCTCTACTATTTGTCACGGCAAGTGATGCCTTGGCTCAACGGGATTTTTCGAAAGTTCAGATTAAGACCATTCCAGTCGGTGGCGCTGTCAGCATGCTGATGGGAGCGGGCGGAAATATTGGTGTCGTTTCAGGCGCCGATGGCGTCTTTATGATTGATGATCAATTCGCCCCGTTGACGCCAAAAATATTGGCGGCGGTCAAAAAAATCAGCGCCAAACCTATTCGCTTTTTGCTCAATACGCATTGGCATTTTGATCATACCGGCGGCAATGAAAACATCGGTAAATTGGGCGCGACGATCGTTGCTCATGAAAACGTGCGCAAAACAATGAGCGTTGATCAGCCGCTCAAAGCGTTCAAAATGACCGTACCTGCGGCACCCAAAGTTGCTCTGCCAATCATCACTTTCAATGATTCTACGACGTTTCATCTCAATGGCGAAACCATCCGCATTAAGCATGTGCCGCCAGCACATACAGATGGCGATTCCATTGTTCATTTCGTAAATTCAAATATCATCCATACCGGCGATACATTCTTCAACGGCTTCTACCCGTTTATCGATGTTGAACATGGCGGCAGTATTGATGGCATGATCCAGGCTGCCGGCATCACACTCGGTCTTGCCAATGATCAAACTAAAATCATTCCCGGCCATGGACCGCTCGGCAATAAGAAACAATTGGCAGCTTTTCGCGATATGCTCATTAAAGCGCGCAACGCCATCAAATTAGCCGCCAAAGGTGGCAAAACACCGGACCAAGTGGCCAAAGCCAATCCTTTGAAGGCGCTAAATGCAAAATGGGGTAATGGCTTTTTGAAACCGCACATATTCGTCAGAATAGTTTTGGGTGGCATGAAGGGCTAACTGATAATTTTCACCAAAAAACCGGGCTATATTAGCCCGGTTTTTTCTTGCAGGAGTAATGACAACTTTGCTCAAATATTATGAGCCAGCTTTATAGAAATTCGGGAGAATAAAAGATGATCGGTGAACTCGTAAAATACCCTGCCTCAAGCGGCATAAGTCGCGAAGATATGATCGAAGACGCCCGCAGCGTTATCGCCAAATGGCAGGCGGAAACAGACTTAATCCGCAAGCATTTCATGTGGAGCGATGATAAATTGTGGTGCTATGGATTTTATTTATGGAAATCAAGGCAAGCCGCTGAAAAAGCTCACAACGAGGATTGGCAAAAGGCGGTTCAAGAGCGTACCGGCATAGCGCCGGAGATATCTTATTTTGATGCTTTTATGATTTTAGATAATGAAACCGGAATGGTCACCGTGGAAGACTAAACTAAATTATAGCAACACAATAAAAACAGCGGAAAAAATACCGCCGCGGGAAGTTTATTCCATACTTAAATTAAAAGGGAAAATTTTGGGGGAGAATTCAGGACTAATCTTCAAACCTATCGCCGTCGTCATCGCCTCGGGTCATGCTACGGTGATGCATGAAATACATCACGGCGGCAATGAAGGCCAAAATTAACCCTGTCCATTCCATATAAATTGTCCAGGCAGGTGCGACGGAGTGGACGTCCAGCACCAGCACCGCCCCGAGGGCAAGGGCAACGAATAAACAGGCAATAACTTTATTCATATCAATGGTCCCTGATCTTTCCAAACAGGAAAATTGATAGTCAAAAATCACTAATAATTAGTAACTAAATAGTTTTATTCCTTACCATTGCAAATATATAGTAATAAAACTATTAGACAAATACTCGGCATTACTACCGAGAATTAAATATAATACACTCGCCCCTTAGTTGATATTTCCTTGGTTTTTGGCTAAAGAATACCACTTTGTTCATATATTATTATTGACATATGAGTAAAGAAGCAGCGATCAGAATTACTTACAAAATCGCAGATTGGTTCAAAATTGTTCGATATTGTTTTAGAAAGTATTCGCGCTTTTATCTTGATCTGCTTGATCTTTTTTCTCCTGAAACAAGAAAAAAGTGCAAGTTTTAGTGTGAGCACTGGCTGGCGGTCTATCATCGTCGGATTTGGCCTGCTGTTGTTTGGCAGCATTTTGGATATCACTGATAATTTCGAACAACTAAATAGATTTGTCGTTATTGGTGACACCGAAGTCGAAGCGCTGTTGGAAAAACTGGTTGGGTTTTTAGGCGGTTTTATATTCGTCGCTTTTGGTTTGGTTAAATGGATTCCCAATTATCTACAGAGCAAGAAAACCAGTGATGAATTATTCCAGAAAGCTTTCCATTCCAGCCCGGCATTGATGACAGTTTCACGTCCCAGCGATGGCCACCATTTCGATGTCAACGAATCCTGGTGTGCCATCACCGGCTATAGTTATCTCGAAGCATCTAAAAACACTGTTTTGGAACTTGGTATTTGGGAAAATCCCGACGACCGGACGACTTTCCTGGAACAACTCGAAAATGAAGGGTCGTCAAGAGGAATGGAAACAGTATTTCGGGCGAAGAACGGTCAATTGATAGATATGCTTGTCGTCGGCGAATTTATTGAAGTCGAGGGCAGGAAAAGATTGCTTTTTATCGGCCAAGACATATCGCGCCTAAAAGAAATTGAGCGTTTAAAATCTGAGTTTGTTTCCATTGTCAGCCACGAATTAAGAACACCGCTCACATCAATTGCCGGGGCGGTCGGGTTAATGCTGGGCAATGCGGCCGGCGAACTGCCGGAAAAAGCCCGGGAAATGACCCTGATTGCAAAAAATAATTGCGATCGTCTGGGTGCTATTATCAACGATATATTGGATTTTGAGAAGTTGCAGTCTGGCGCAATGGAATTTGCCTTTGGCAATATCGATTTGAACACAGTGGTCGTTGAGGCTTTGGAACAATGTCTTCCTTTCGCTGAAGAATTTAGTGTCACGTTTACCCAAGTTAATTCTACTTCAAATATGAGGGTTCATGGCGACCCCCTGCGCCTCAACCAAGTCCTCTTGAATTTACTTTCGAATGCGGCAAAATTCTCTCCCCGGGGGGAAACCGTAGAAATTTCGATCTTCCAAAAAGGCGATAACGTGCGCGTGGAAGTCGCGGATCATGGCAGCGGCATTAGCGAAGATTTTCGTGACAGAGTATTTGAAAAATTCAGCCAGGAACAGTCGCCCAACACACGCTCCGCACCCGGCACCGGGCTGGGCCTGTCAATTTCAAAATCAATCGTTGAAATGCATAATGGCATCATCGGTTTCAATTCCACACCGGATGCCGGCTCAACTTTCTACTTCGAGATTCCGCTGGATTTAGATTCTACGTAATCGACATCGATCTATCTCGGGAACCACTGCGGGTACAGAAAAAACAGAATATAAAATATAATAAGCGCAACCGTTGGAATAGCGAGGCCAATAACAAGATATCGAGATCGCATGAGCTAATTCTCCCCGTATAGAATGGCGTAGCTTACTTAAATCGGCTCTCTAAAACCACCACTGATGCGCCGCCAATCCATTTTCTTGACCTATATCAATGAGGACGCTGGGTCGCTCTCCTATATTGTTCGCAACCAAAACAATCCCTCTTAATGGTTTTTGATTTGCAGCCTAGGAAAGTGTCATGGACGCCCAACCGAACAAAACACAATCGCCCGAACTCACCAAGCTTTTCGAACCGGTAAAATTCGGCAAATACGAATTAACCAACCGGGTGAAGTACGGTGCCTGCTGCGTCTCCAATTTCAACAATACTGATGGCTCGATCACGCCGCGAGAATTAGCGCGTATGAAAGTCATTGCTGAAACCGGCTGTGGTATGATCACCAACCAGGGCGCCTATGCCGATCCACTGGGCGAAGGCAAAGCCTATTACACTCAGATCGCGCTTTACGATGAAAAATTCCTGCCCCAGTTCGAAACCATAGCTGAATATATCCATGACAATAACGCAATGGCGATCCAGCAGATTTTGCACGCCGGTCGGTACGGCGGCATCGATCTTGGTTATTGCGTTCAGCCTTCGGTCGTTCCGCAAACCCTACCTCATTTCCGCCCGCCCCGGGAAATGACCAAAGAGCAAATCAAGGAATGCATCGAACAGCACGCTCATGCCTCTGAGTTGGCCATCCGAGCCGGTTTCGATGGCGTCGAGATCACCAGCTTTATGGGCTATTTGCTGGCTAATTTCCTCTCCAGCTTTACCAACCAGCGGACCGATGAATATGGCGGTTCGGTAGAAAACCGGGCGCGGTTCCTGGTCGAATTGATCGACGGCATTAAACAGAGAATTGGCGATGACCATCCCTTGATTGTCCGTCTCAATGGCGCCGAACTGATGGACCAATGGGGTGGCAACACGGTTGATGAATGTTTCGAGATTATGCATATCGCCGCTGATGCCGGCATGGATATGCTGAGCATGACTGTTGGCTGGCAGGAAGCGCCGGAATCTTCAATCGGCCGCGACGTACCGCCGGGCCATTGGAACTATCTCGCCGCCCGCGCCAAAAAGGAACTGCCCGATCTGCCTTTGGCCTATGGTGGACGTCTGCCTGACCCGGTGATGGCGGAAGAATGCCTCAATGATGGTATTTTTGATTATTGGGAAGTTTGCCGGCCCTTACTGGCGGACCCGCAATTGATCATTAAAGCCAAAGAGCGCCGTCTCCATGAAGCCAAAGTCTGTGTCGGCTCGCTTAATTGCCTGTCGCGCCTGTTCCGTGACCTGCCCTATACCTGCACGATCAACCCGGCTTTGGGCCATGAATACGAGCCTGAATATAACATCACTCCAGCGGTTACGTGCAAACGGGTGATGGTTGTCGGCGCCGGCCCTTCCGGTATGGAAGCCGCCATCACGGCAGCTCAACGCGGGCATAAGGTAACCGTCTACGAAAAATCCGATGCCATCGGCGGCGCGCTGAGAGGCTATGCCGCCAATGATTTGGCCCATCCGGACGACCTCCAGCAGATGGTTTCTTACTATGAAGTAATGGCTGAGAAACACGGTGTCGAAGTTAAATTTGGCGTCGAACCAACGCCTAAAATGATGCGTGGTATGCTGCATGAATATGACGCGGTTATCCTGGCAACCGGTGCCATGGTCGATATGGACTCACTGCCGATCTCCGAAGGTGCGCCCGTAGTTGATGCTTTTGATGTCGCCAAAGGTAAAGTCAAGATCAAGAAAGGCCAAAGCGTTGCCGTCGTCGGCGGCGGTAAAATCGGTCTCACCCTTACCGAGTCATTGAAAAACCAAGGCTATGATGTCGTCATCATTGATGAGAACCGGCGTCTTGGCCACGATGTTGCACCGACCTGGAAATGGCGGCACACATCTTGGATTAAAGAGCTTGGCATCGAAACAGTGACCGACGTTAAGCTGCTTGATATCTCAGCCGACGGTGTCAAAGTCATGGCCGGCGAGGAAGAAAGCGTAATCGCCGCTGATGTTATTATCGCTGCCTCGCCTATTCGTCCTAATCAGGCTTTGTTCCAAGACTTTCAATGGATGGTCGATGAAACCCACGGCACCGGTGACTGCATGGTGCCAGGCGATCTAACCACCGCAATCCACACCGGCTTCCGGCTGGGCTGCCGGGTCTAAGCTTATGGACGCTCAAGTCATCGATACAGACAGAATTCTCGCCGATGCCGATGGCTGGCAGCGCATGCTCGACACCTGCCCAAAGGCGTTTTCGACGATCGATTCGGGTGGCCGCATCGGCATATTCTGTAACGGTGACTTTTCCACTTCGATTGCAGCGCTCGATGGCACCATGTTGGTCTGGAATATCGAAGAAGATGGCGTCAGCGTCGATTACGAACGCTTCAAACGCCAACATTTTCATCGCGCCAATGTCGATTTATTGTTTGTTGTCGATGACGATACCTTGGCGATGATGCATGGCGCCACCGAAGAAGTGCTGGTCGAGGAATTGGTCAAGCGCGCCAATCACGGTCAGATCATTTTGTTCTTTATGATCGGCCGGGACGATCTTGAAGATTACGGCTATTATGATTTCCTCGAAGTCGTCGGGCTTTCTTTTCTAGGACCCTGTAGATAGGGAGTGGCTTAAATGCTTTTTACCAATCCCGCCGGTGCGCCGGAACTCGGCTGTAACGAATGCGGTTGCCGCTGGTTCGATCGCATCAAAAACGAGTGCTATGAATGCGGTTTGCCGGTGCCGGAAGAAGAGGTGAAAGCCTTCGATGAAGCACTCGCTGAATATTACAAGAAAACCGGTAATCCGCCCTAGGTCTATTCCGCCGCTGAACCCGAAATCTTTTTCCGGCCTTCGCGCACATTGGTGATCTCTTCGATCAGACGCTCGCCAGCGTAGTCAACTTCTTCCTGAGTGTTAAAGCGGCCAAGCCCGATACGCAGGCTGGCTTCCGCCATATCATTGCTGAGCCCGATGGCTTGCAGGACATATGAGGATTCTTCTGATGCCGAGGTACAGGCCGAGCCCGACGACAGCGCCAGATCGGGCAACGCCGCCATCATACTTTCCGCATCCACCCCTTCAATGCTGATATTTAAATTGCCGGGGACACGATGCTCCATACCGCCATTGATCTGAATGCCATCAAGCGCGCTGGTGAGTTTTTCAATCAACCCATCCCGCATTTTCTGGAGGCGTTCGGCTTCCGCCGGCATCTCCGCCATGGCGAGCTCGCAGGTTTTGCCAAAGCCGACACAGAGCGGTGCCGGCAACGTACCGGAGCGCAGATTTCTCTCCTGGCCGCCACCACTGAAAATCGGGTCGAGCCGGACCCGCGGCTTATTGCTGACATAAAGTGCTCCCAATCCCATTGGTCCGTAAACCTTATGGCCGGTGATGCTCATCAGATTGATGTTCATTGCCTTGACGTCAAGCGGGATTTTACCGAGCGCCTGGGCCGCATCGCTATGCAGCAGCACTTTGTTTTCACGCGCAATCGCACCGATTTCCGCCATCGGCTGAATGACGCCAATTTCGTTCTGCACCGTCATGATCGAGATCAAAACAGTATCGTCAGAAATCGCCGCTTTAAGCTCATCCAGATCGATCATGCCGTCGTTATCAACTTCCAGATATGTGATCCGGTTGCCTTCCTTTTCCATTTGGAAACAGGTATCGAGCACACACATATGTTCGGAGTTGCAGGTAATGATGTGGTTCTTTTTCTCGCGGTAAAACCGCGCAACGCCCTTGATCGCCAGATTGTTGGCTTCGGTGGCGCCGGAGGTGAAATAAATCTCTTCGGGCGCGGCACCGATTGAGGCAGCAACCTGGCCGCGGGCAAGCTCAACCGCTTCAGCGGCCTCCCAGCCATAGAAATGGCTGCCCGAATGCGGGTTGCCAAAATTCTCAGAGAAATACGGCAGCATCGCTTCAACAACCCGCTCATCCACTTGAGTGGTAGCGTGGTTATCGAGATAGACCGGTCGACCGCGTCTTTTTTCTACAGGCATGGTTACTTTCCATTTACGGGGACATCTTCTTGGCACATCCGATCGACCTGCGCAATGATCGCCTAAGGTGTCCCCTCTTACGATGTTGAAGTGGTTCAATTACCACAGAGTTCACCGAGGACACAGAGAAAATAAAAAAAACGGTGCCCGCGCCTTATCCCGGCACATTTAGCCCGCCAAAATAAGACCGCAGCAGGCGCCAGAGATGCCCCAGGCCGGCGGCCAGTTCCGCCTTAGCCCGCGCTTTGCCATAGAGCCGGGACGGTCGCATTTACGGCGGCGTGGAAGGCTTCTGGTTTAATATCAAAACTATCGGTTAGCTCCTGCTGACAGGCTTCAAAAATCTCTAATCCATGATCAAAGAAACCCATACCAATAGCCGCCAATGCAGCTTTCGCCGCGATTTCGCGATCTACCATTTCTGGCTCTCGCAAAAATAAAAAATCTGCCTGAACCAAGCGGCCTCTCGAATAACTCGGAGAGTTCCTCACCGAATAAGGATCAACCGCCCAAGAGCGAGACCGCCATTTCGACAGCTCAATGATATCCATGAGGCAAAAACCCTGCACCTCCAACCACGCTATGAGTTCTGGCGCCAAGGGTTGACCGAGGCGTTGGGGCAGAAAAGCGCCTTCAACTTTGATCGCCACCACCGATTTTAGAATATCGGCACCCGCTTCAAGGACCGCTAACTCCAGCCCTTCGACATCCAGCTTGAGCAAATCAGGCGGCGTTAATGCCTTCTGTATCAAGGCATCTTGCAGGGTCAAAGTAGAGACAGTCACGCGCTCTTTAACGCTGAACAAATCTGTCAGATGGTAGCGCTCGCCAATCGCACTGTCGGGATCCAGAAACGAAGAGCCAATGGGATCAGTAGTAATGTTGAGCGTATTCTCGCCGCTGGAATCGCCAATTGCTGCGTCGATAAAAGCTTCACTGCGCCACTGGCCCGTCGGTGACAACTTTTCAAAAGCCGCAGGATCGGGCTCGAACCCGACCGCGTCGACAGCCCAGGCGAAAGCCGCAAAAGTGTTATCAAAATCACCCCGCGCGCCGATATCCCAAAAACAAAATTCGACAGCGTTAAAAATATTGGCCATCGGCGTTGTTTTAAAAAAATTTTGATCCATGCAAACTACGCTGAAATTCCTAAATGGTGCCCGCGTCCGGGCTCAGGATTTATATTAAGTTCAATTACTTATGCAGAAGTTAGACAAAAAGCACTCCCATTGAAACCCTTAGGTTCTCGGGGGCACTGTCTAACCCAATTACCATTTTTCAATTCACATAAAAAGAACACCGCCTATGGATAAGCCTTGTATATCGAGCACGCCAGCGCAGCGACTCAGTTTTTATAATCAAATTGTTTGTGATCCAGAACTCACTGGCAAGGCACTAGCCGTTGCCTGGCGTCTCGTGGACCGCATTAACAAGGACACCGGTCAATGCAACCCCAGCCTGGAGACAATATCCAGCGAACTTTCCTGCAATGAGAAAACAGTACGGCGCGCCATCAAGCAGCTTATCGATCGCAAATGGTTCTCAAAAGAGAAGTTTGGATGCTCAGGTACTCAATATAATCCATGTTATTACCGGACAGAAGTGTCCAGTATTAACGATGAGGATAACCGGACAGCTTTGTCCCTTGAAGAGACACTTCCGTCCCTAAAAGTGGACACTTCTGTCCCTAAAACTGGACATACGCTGTCCAACGAACCTTCTCTTAAACCTGTTAATAAACTTATTAATAAACCTTCCGCTCCTTCGGAGACGAAAGAGGACAAATTATTATTTTTAGAAAAAAAGAAAAAAGAAGAGGAAGAAAAATGTCTTCAAAGGGAATCTGAAGCAAAGATGCGAAAACGTATTATCGACAATCTTGGAGGCTATCCAGCCTTTGCAGATAATCCTCAACTATACGACGAGTTCGACGAACAATGGAAAGCGCTATCAATTTACGACTGCGAAATAGCGATATGAAGAATTTTGAAATTATGCCGGGCTTGGCCGAAATACAACACGCGCTCAACGCGAAATAGCTGCAATGACATTTACGCATCAGGTTCACCGCTACAGTTGCCGAAGACCTAAGCGCTTCGTCCGGGCGATTCTCAACGTTCGCCCTGCTAATACTGGAAGGAAACAGGCTTGAAAGAAAATACCAAATTTAAGAAAGGCAAATCCGGCAATCCAAAAGGCCGCCCAAATGGACCGCGAAATAAGGTGACGTTGGCCGTTGAAGAACTGCTCGACGGTCAAGCAGAGGCGTTGACTCAAAAGGCCGTTGATATGGCCCTTGGAGGCGACACGGTGGCCCTTCGTCTTTGTTTGGAACGTATTTGTCCACCGCGCAAGGATCGACTTATATCGTTCGAAATGCCATCCATAAAAGTGGCATCGGATATGGTTCAAGCCATTGGTGCAACCTTGGAAGCGGTCAGCAACCGAGACATAACACCATCCGAAGGCCGCGAACTGGCCGCCATGATTGAAATTCAGCGACGCGCCATCGAAACCGAAGAACTGGAAGCCCGCATTACGAAATTGGAAACGATGAAGGAAGAGAATCGATGACCATACTTTCACACCGGTTGGAAAAACTGGAAGAACGGGATCTACCTGAACCTGGTCCAGTATTTTTGCTCGTTGATAAAGCAAAAGGCGAATCTGTTGAAGCCGCGAAGGCAGCATATCTTGCCGAACACCCAGACGCGATTGATGAAATTTCGTATTTTGTTGTGGTTCTGAACGGTGGAAATCAAAATGACCAGTAATCTCAAAAATCGAGTAAAACGCCTTGAAGAAGCACGAGGCCCCGTTGGTACAATGGTGCTAGGGAATGATTTTCCTGTTGAATGTTTCAGAGGTATGGAGGTATCAGCGACCTTCTCCGAGGACGTGCCCCGGGTTCTGATATTCTGTCTCATTCATAACTCCTATTCGGTTACGATGAGCCAGAAACCCTCTCTTATCAAATACGACTAACTGGTGCCATAGGCGCTGACGTTAGACACTCTATCTTTACTTGGCGTTTTGACATCCCTGTCGGACACCCTTTCATCGCCTTTCCAGCGACGGAACAGAGTGTGTTCAATGCTGAATTGGTCCAGCACCTTACCAATACTTTGATTGATAATATCCTGGATTGTTTGCGGTCCATGATAGAAGGACGGCATCGGCGGCAAGATTGTGGCGCCCAAATCGGCAGCGCGCGACATTAAATCGAGATGGCCTTTGTGCAACGGAGTTTCCCGCACCATCAGCACCAAGCGGCGCTTTTCCTTCAAGGTAACATCCGCGGCACG
>CAJWAR010000051.1 GCA_913020445.1 uncultured Rhodospirillaceae bacterium | reverse complement strand
GATAATCCAATGTAAAATAATTGTATTCAAGGTGTTTAACAGGATATCTATTAATATTCAGATAATTGCTATCGTTAGATACTTCTGGCAGACTTCTCGATGGATATAAATCGGGAGGGGGATAGTGAATACAAACGAAGCACAGACTGAAACACGTCAAGAAACGACCAGTGAGAAACAGTTTCGGATCAAAGAGAATAGTTTTTGGCGGCGCCGCGAACGAGATATTTTTGTCTTTCGCTATTTAGCCCGCATCATCTGGATGTGGTTGACTGTCGGCGGCCGCATCAGGCGGGCTCATCGCGAGGCTCAAAAAACCGGGAAAATATATTACATCGATAATATAATGGGCGGAGGTGATGTCTGATGAAACCGAACGCCCCACCCGCTGAATATGCCTTCGCTTACAAGGAAATGCCTTATTCGGGAAACCGGATAAATGGCCTGGGCTCAGCCGATAAATTCCGGCCCAGCCCGCCGTTTCACAATACCGGCCGCGGTTCTAACAGAGAGGAAATACCCTGGGCGGCCTTGGATACATTCTTCAATATGTCGAATCCGTGGACTGTTTTCTGGGAGAATATCCGCGGGCTTTGGGAGCGGCGCAATGCGGCGGGTCCGGTTACAACTAAACCCATTGAAGTAACTGATCCGCAGGCTATGGCGCATCAAATTAAAGCCAAGGCCAAAGAGATCGGCTCGGAATTGGTAGGTATCTCGCTTTATGATGATGACAGTCAATATGTGGAAAACGCCTTCCCTTATAAATATGCCATCATGCTGGGAATCGTTATGGATCGCGACGCTATGGTGCAAGCACCTCACCAACCGGCCGCCAAGGAAGTCATGCGCGGCTACCGCCTTGGCTCAAAACGCGCCAACCAACTGGCTGCCTATATCCGGTCCTTAGGTTGGCAGGCAGAAGGTTACGGTATCGGCGAAGACTTGATGCAACATCCAATAGCAATCGAATCGGGCATTGGCACGTTAGGCAAACACGGTTCGCTGATCAGCCGCGAATATGGCTCAAATTTTCGTATCACATCGGTGCTGACAGATTTGCCAATGGCGGTTGACCAGCCGGTTGATTTTGGCGCCGAGGATTTTTGCCGTTCTTGTAAAAAATGCGTCACCGAATGTCCGCCCGGCGCAATTTTCAACACCAAGCAAATGGTCCGGGGCGTCGAAAAATGGTATGTCGATTTTGATAAATGTATTTTTTATTTTTCAGACCACATGGGATGTTCCATTTGTATCGAGGTCTGTCCTTGGTCGGAACCGGGACGCGGCCCGAAATTGTCAGAAAAAATGCTGAAACGGCGGTCGGCGAGTAAGGCCGTAAATTAGCGCTTTTTACTCATCCCGTTCTCGCTTCAAGATCCGCAGCCGTAACATCACCCATATAGATATAGCCGGTATCAGCAACGCTGCCGGCTTCACAATAGATTCCCACCACTTCGATCGGTTCGGTTGCGCTCAAATTGTGGAGCCAATGCTCAACGCCTTTAGGAATAAAGTGAAAATGGCCGCCGCGCACTTCAACCCGGTCGGGTCCGGCACCCGCTAAACCGTGACCACTGATAATGTAATAAATTTCATCACAGTTTTCATGGCGGTGCTTTTTGTGAACCGCGCCGGGCATAAATCGCGCCCGGAACAGCGTCGATGAACAGCCGTTGCGGGCTGAAATCGGCAAACGAAAATCGGTGATTAGCCAGCCATCGCCCTTGTCCATACTTTCCGGTTGAACATCGTCGAGTTTAATTAGAATACCGCCATCCTGTTCGCCGCGCGGCGCGGCCAGATCACCCGTGGTGACGGCAGTTCCATAGGCAATGCCGGTAGCGGCGACATCTTTGGCGCCGACAAAAAATCCAACCATAAGTGATGGCTCATTTGACTCATTGACAAAAAAATGATCGCTGCCTTTAGGCACGACGCGGCAATCACCCGCCAACGCTGGAATGCGTTGATCGCCCAGCCCGTAAACACCACTTCCCTTCAACAATATAGATATTTCGTCACAATTCTTGTGCCGGTGCCGACGCGGCAATTCACCGGGTGCCGCAATTGAATAAAACGCCGTCGTTGAACTTCCGTGTTCACCGCTAATCGGTGTCAAGAATTGTGACTTGGATGGATTGTTTTCAACGAATTCTTTGACATCAATGAGGGGATGGATGAGGGGCATGGCTCGTTTTCTCTAAAACAATTTGGGAAAATCTGCTTAAACTTAACCGAAACGCCAATTGGATAATACAAATTAACCGCTTGTGGATATCAAGCGGCACTTTCGATTTTTGACCTTGCGCCTGTTTATTCAACGATTCTCCATCTTAAAGTGCAATATTATCGTATGTTGAATTAGCAATAATCGCGTTGCCATTGATTCTGTTCGATTTTAAAAGTTTGTTGAGAGAAAACTAATTTAAGTGTAAATTTACGATTCTAGTGGAAATATTTGATTTCTGGAGCTAATTTCGCTTCGTTCCGTTCAAATCATTTTTCAGCAGGAATGATTTTAACGGATGCGATGGTGATTCCAGAAACGTTTGGGATTAATCACTAGAAGAAGAGAACGAATGAACGCGAATTTACCACCCTCGATGAATATCGAAGAACTTTCTCCCAATGGCACCAGCATTGGTGATTTATTGCGCGCGTCCCGTAATCGCCGCGACGAGGAATTGCGCGAGGTATCCGACGCTTTGCGAATTCGCCAGGTTTATCTGGAAGCCATAGAAAACAATAAATTTGAAGAACTTCCGGGCACTATTTACGCGATTGGTTTCATTCGAACCTATGCCGAATATCTCGGTTTGGATGGTGAAGAAGTTGTCCGCCGTTACAAATCCGAATCAACATCGGCGGAAAGAATGCAGGATTTAACTTTCCCGTCCCTGGTTCCGGAGCACGGTATTCCCGGTGGCGCGATTGTTATGCTCGGTCTGGTATTGGCAGCCATCGGCTATGGCAGCTGGTATTACGTTTCGACCAAAAACATCTTTGTCACTGAGCAGGTGCCGGCGGTTCCTGAAAAACTGGCAGCTATAGTTGGCGAAAAACCGGTAGCAACGGAGCCGATCAAAACGGCCGAGGAACAGACCAGCGCAGCGAACGCCGCACCGGTAGATAATTCTAGTGAGAAATCAGAAGACCAGACCGAAGCGAAGCCCGAAGAAACGCCAGTAGCAACGCCGGTAGCAACACCTATCGAAACCGGGCAAAACGTCAAGATTGAGGAAGTTGTTAAGGACGCCGCCCAACCCGTTGAGAATATTGCAGAAAAAATTTCTGAGGAAGTTAAAGTAAAAACTGAGGATAAAGTTGAAGAGGTAAAAAAGGTTGTTGCGGACGCACCGGTCAAACCTAAACCCACAGCCGCTCAAGAGACGGCGGCAGTAGAAACCACCGAACCAGCTCAACCGATATCTCCTGAAGTTGCTTCAAAAGAACTGGAGTCCGAACCGGTTAGTCAGGAAATCGTGGAAAAACAGGAAGCACCTGCACCAACAGCGGCACCTGAATTAAAGGTTGAACCAAATGTTGAACCGGTTACTGAGAAAGTGGCTGAAAAAGTCGAAGAAAAAGTTGCAGAGCAAGTACCAACAGCCGAACCTGTCGCCGAGAAAAAAGTTGAACCAGCGCCAGAAACTGCTTCAGAAGCTGCACCAGAATCTAAACCGGAACCGGTAGCAGAAACCAAACCCGCACCGGCTCAGGAAGTTGCCGCCCTACCTGAAATTAAGCCCGAGATTAAACCAGAACCTGAACCGGCACTTGAAGCGGCGATCAAATCAGCTGTGGCAACCGGAAATTCCCGCATTACCCTGCGGGCGATAACCGACAGCTACATTCAAGTCCGCGACAACGATGCCGATCAGCTGCTGATTACGCGCCTGCTTAAAAAGGGCGACAGTTACAATGTACCAAATCGAACCGGCTTAAGCCTGATCACCGGTAATGCCGGTGCTTTGGAAATTCTGGTTGACGGCACGGCAGTTCCCTCGATTGGTCCGATTGGCGCCGTCCGCCGCAATGTTGTTTTGGAAGCCGAAAAGCTTATCGACGGCTCAGCGGTTGTCGAATGATTATCAGCGCTAATTCCCAGAAAAACCTGTTAAACACCAAACATTTATAGCATTTTAGTGTCTTAATCTGATGAGCGCGATGAAAATGTCGCGGCTAATCAGCGTGGTGGATCAGCAACTAACTTTTGGAACTTTTACTAAATGACGTCATTGAAACCAGTTCGCGGCACGCAAGATATATTGCCCGCAGAAAGCCGCCTTTTCCGGCGGGTCGAAGAAACCGCATTTGAGGTTGCCGAGCGCTACGGTTTTGGTGAAATTACCACGCCAATCTTTGAGTTTACCGAGGTTTTCAGCCGCACCCTGGGCGATACCTCTGACATCGTCACCAAGGAAATGTATACCTTTGAAGATAAGGGTGGCGATCAGATTACGCTCCGGCCCGAAGGCACCGCCGGTGTCGCGCGCGCCTTTATTTCCAATGGATTGCAGCAGGATTTGCCGCTTAAATTGTTCTATCGTGGACCGATGTTTCGCTATGAGCGCCCGCAGAAAGGCCGCCGCCGCCAATTTCGCCAAGTCGGTGTCGAGATTTTAGGCGTCGCCACACCACAAGCCGACATTGAGACCATTTCAATCGCCCAAACATTTCTGGAAGAGCTTGGCCTCAAAAACAATATCACGCTTGAGCTCAACAGTTTGGGTGACAGCGCAAGCCGCAACGCCTATCGCGATGAGCTGGTAAAGTATCTCTCCGGTCATCAAGACAAATTATCAAAAGATAGTCTGGAGCGGCTGACACGAAATCCGTTGCGTATTCTCGATTCCAAAGACGAAAGTGATCAAGCGATTGTCGTTAATGCACCGAGATTGCAAGATAGCCTGAACGACGCGTCGCAAAGTTTTTTTGAAGACCTTTGTGAAGGCTTGTACAAGCTGGGCATTGCCTTTGAACACAATACTAATCTTGTGCGCGGTCTCGATTACTATTGCCACACCGCGTTTGAGTTCACGACGACTGATCTTGGCGCCCAAGGCACGGTGCTCGCCGGCGGTCGCTATGACGGGCTCGTTGGCCAGATGGGTGGATCCGAAACCCCTGGGATTGGCTGGGCTGCCGGCGTAGAACGCCTGACACTGTTATTGGATGATGGTGTTGAAGCCAAGCGGCCCATTGTCGTAATTCCGGTTGGTGGCGAGGCTGAAAGCGAAGCGCTGGTGGTCACGGAAATGCTGCGTAAAAAAGGCTATCGGGTTGATCTTGGCTATTCCGGTAATCTCAAAAAACGGATGAAGCGGGCGAACCAATTAAATGCGGCGGCGGCTATTTTGCTGGGCGAAGACGAGCTAACGCGAAATGTCGGCACGCTGAGAGATATGGATTCCGGCGAGCAAAAAGAAGTATCATTGGAAACATTGGAAGATCACTTGGCGCCTTATAAATGAGGTTAAAAAATTTAACAAAATGATCGATCAGAAAGTAAAACCGGATCAGTTAGCAGGATCACTTGTCATCGTCGGCGCCAATCACCGGTCGTCGACAATGCTGCTGCGCGATCGGTTGTTTATTTCTGAAACTGCCCTGCCGTCTTTTTATAACCGCCTGCGTGAAGCCGGATTTGATGAAGCGATTATTTTTTCGACGACTGACATTACCGAAATAGTGATCGCTACGTCTGCTATTTCGCCTGCCAGCACAGCCGAGGAAGTTGTTAAACTGCTCACCGCTCATGCCGGAGAGAGCCGTAGCGAAATTGAAAGTCAAACCTACACTCTCAGTGACCGGGAAGCGATTAAACATCTATTTGCTGTCGCCGCCGCACTGGATAGCTTGGTTATCGGCGATACTCAATTGCTCGGCCAATTGCGCTCTGCTCACCGGCATGCCCGCAGCAATAATATGACCGGCGCTTATTTGGATAATCTGATAGCCTCATCACAATTGGCTGCCGAGCGTGTCAGCTTGGAAACCGAGATTGATCAGCGACCGGTATCAATTGCCGCGGCAGCTGTCCAAGTGGCGCGTGATCTTCATGGTGATCTGGCGCGCTCGACCGGCCTCCTGATCGGCGCCGGCGAAATGGGTGAAATGCTGGCATCGAGCATGTGCTCGGCGGGGCTTGGAAATCTGATCGTCACCCATCCGTCAGATCAGCGTGCCGATACCCTGGGCCAGCATCTCAACTGCCATATTGGTACTTTTGAAGATTTAGCGCAGCTGCTGACCCAGGCTGATATTGTCCTGACATCAATGAATACCAGGCGTTTTGTGCTGGATGCCGAGAGCTTAAAAGCAGCCATCAAAGCGCGCCGACGCAAACCCATATTTGTCATCGATACCGGCGTGCCGGGAGACGTTGATCCCGCGGTTGAAGCTCTCGAAGACGTTTTTCTCTATACCCTCGATGATTTGGAACGTGTCACCCGGGAAGGCCGCGCTTCACGGGCCGAGGAAGCTGAAACAGCGTGGCAGATTATCGACGAGGAAGCAGCCAAATTTGATGCCTCCCAATCTGAAGGGTCTGACGAAATAGTTCAAACCGACACCTCGGATGATATTGAAAGCCTGCGACGTGAAGCGCTGGATAAAGCCGGTGGTGATGCTGAAAAGGCAACTCGCATATTGCTGGATCGCCTCAAAGACTTACCGAAGAGTTCAAGAGATACTTAACAAATGAGCATTGCGGAAAAACTCAATCGCGTGGTTGCGCGGCATGATGAATTGCGCGACACCATGGCCACCCAAACCGATCTGGACAGCCAGGAACTGCAACGTATTGCCAAGGAATTCGCCGAACTGACGGATGTCGTTAAGGCCGTCGAAGAATTCCGCGCCATGGAAGCTGAAATTCAGGATTTAGCCGATCTGATCGCTGATCCGGATACCGATGGTGAAATGCGCACCATGGCGGAAGAAGAATTCAACGAGCTTAAACACAAAATTCCGGAAAAAGAGCGGGAAATTCAGCTGCTGCTCCTGCCCAAAGATGCAGCCGATGAAAAAAACGCTATTTTGGAAGTCCGCGCCGGCACTGGTGGCGATGAGGCCGCTCTGTTTGCGGCTGAATTATTCCGCATGTATCAGCGCTATGCCGAGCAGCATAAATGGAAATTCGAGCCGATCGACATCAATGAAACCGGTATCGGCGGTTTTAAAGAAGCCTCCGCCAACATCACCGGCAAAGGGGTTTTTGCTAAGCTTAAATTTGAATCCGGCGTTCACCGGGTCCAGCGCGTACCGGAAACAGAATCACAAGGCCGCGTTCATACCTCGGCGGCCACCGTCGCGGTCCTGCCCGAAGCCGAAGAAGTCGACGTTCATATAGATCAGAGAGACTTACGCATCGACACCTACCGCGCTCAGGGCGCCGGCGGCCAGCACGTCAATAAAACCGATAGTGCTATCCGCATCACCCATTTGCCGACCAATATTGTGGTGCAGTGCCAGGATGGTAAATCGCAGCATAAAAACCGTGCTCAGGCGATGAAAATGCTGCGCTCAAAATTGTATGAGACCGAGCGCGCCGAAAAAGACGCAGCCCGGGCCGCGGATCGCAAGAATCAAGTCGGCTCAGGTGACCGCTCGGAACGCATCCGCACCTATAATTTTCCCCAAGGCCGCATCACTGATCACCGCATTAATCTAACGCTCTATAAATTGGACCGGGCGATGGAGGGCGACCTTGATGAGGTGATTGATGCCCTCGCCACGGAAGACCAAGCGGCCCGCCTCGCCGAAATCACGTGACCACACCCGCCACCCCGACTGAAACCATTGGCGCGATTTATCAACAACTGAGCGATGAATTGGCCGCCGCCGGTATCGAGGAACCTCGGTTGGAAGCGCGCATGCTGTTGAGCTTCGCGGCTGACATTGAGCAATCCCGCATTATCGGTTACCCGGAAGATCAACTGGCTCCGGAAACAATCGCCAAACTAGCTGAAATTGCGGCGCGCCGAAAAACCGGCGAACCAATTGCCTATATTACCGGCCAAAAAGAGTTTTGGAGCCTTAATTTTAAAGTCTCCCGGGAGACTTTAATCCCAAGACCCGATAGCGAAACTTTAATTGAAGCCGTTTTGGGCGAACTCCCCGATAAAAATGCCAGTCTGAAATTATTGGATCTCGGCACCGGCACCGGGTGCCTGTTATTGGCGCTGCTGTCAGAACTACCGAACGCGACCGGTCTTGGGCTGGATATCAACCCCGAAGCTTGCGACATTGCGCAAGTGAATGCGGAGATACTCGGCCTGACTTCCAGAGTAACTATCCAACAAGGTGATTGGATGACGGGGCTGGACGGTGAGTTTAATATCATTATCAGCAATCCGCCCTATATCATCGAATCAGAGATCGCGGCGCTCGAACCGGATGTAAATCAATTTGAACCACGCTTGGCTTTATCAGGCGGAATTGATGGACTTGCCGCCTATCGCTCAATTGCGGCTCAGTGTAAGGCTCATTTACCGCCGCATGGGCTTCTGGCCGTCGAATGCGGTATGGGACAAGTAGCTGATATCAAAGAAATTTTTTTAAATAACAACTTAATGGTAAAAAGTATTCATCAAGATATCGCAAACGTAGAGCGTTGCATCTTAGCAACAGTATAAAAATCATAGAAAAATTGTGAATTAATAGTTTGAAAACCTCGCAGAGATCATTAGGTTGGATGGAACGGTTGTGCCGTAAACGCCATTTAGATGGTTTGAGTTTAGCGGCCACCATAAATCCCCAAACGTGGAAAAGAACTGATAGCGTCACCCCTGATCACAAGATCAATAGTATAATGGGTATTAAATCGAAGCAGTTCATTTGGGTGGGGGCATATTCAGCGATAAAAGCAGTGAAGTTATGACACAATGAAACAAGCTTCCAATTCCCGGCGCTCTCGTGGGCGTGGTAACGGTAAGAGACAAGGCAACAGAAACAGCAACTTCGATAGCGGCGGCCCGGAGGGCCGAATTCGCGGCAATGCGAGCCAGGTCCATGAAAAGTATCTCGCCTTAGCCCGCGATGCTCTGGCTGCCGATGATCGAATTTCTTCGGAGAACTACTTCCAGCACGCCGAACATTTTTATCGCATCCTGCATGCCAATGCCGATTCCCAAGCTCAAAAAGACGGCGCTAAAGATGGCGATTCTAGTCAAAAAGATCGTGGCCGCAGCCGCCGCAACCGAAATCGGAGCAATGGCCGGGATAATGTCAGGGACAACAACCGTAATCAGCAGCAAAAAGCCGACGCTGAAAATAAACCTTCAGAAGAGACATCACCGGAAGAAATCTCTGAAACACAGCCTGAAATTGCCGAAGCGGACCAGGTGGTAGTCGAAGCGGAAGCAGCGACGGCGGAACCTGCTGAAAATTTGGGAAATACTGATGATAGCGCGGAATCTCAGGAGTCCCCAGAAAATCAGGAACCTCAAGAACCAATATCTGCTTGAACTCCTCTAGATTAATTCTATCTCATCGCCACATTTGATTTCACCGCCCTCGACGACTTCTGTGTAGATGCCCATATCCATATGGGCGTAGCTTTCGTGCAGCTTCTTCGGCACATTGATATCGCGTATCGCCGTTGTTGGATTTACAGTTGTTGCCGCACAGCGTTGGGTTCGCTTAAAAGCGCGTAATATAACATCGCCAATTCTTAACTCTTGATCGATCCAGTCGAATTCCTGCCACGCCTCATCGCTGTCAAAATTGATATTACCGCGAAAACGCAGGGGATCAATCGCGGCGCCAATCTTCTCACCAAATTCTCTTACCGATGCCAGGCCGATCAGTGATATTGCCTTGTTAGGCACATCAGAGAAAGAATGCCCCACTGTCCCTCCGGTCGCGCGAACAATAGACGGGCAATTGTCCGGTGACATGTCCAAATGATCCCGGAAAAGTTCCGCTGCCTCGACACAATCGGCTGCATTGGCTAAATCCGCCTCCATTACCAATATTCTATCTTGGAAGATCGACAGCGTCTTGGATGCCGGGTTGAGCCGGGTATCAAACTCGGCCAGTTTTTCATCTCTTACCAAAGCCAAAAAGTTTGTCTTTTGCAGGTATTCCGGCTGGTCGGGATCAAATTGAACACCTGCCCGGGCAAAGGCATATTCGCGGTCACCTGGAATAACTTCGCCCGCGTTAACAACCACGCTTGCCATGCTTTCACCGGACAGCCCTTTTACCGGATAGCGGTAAATGCTTTCAACTCGCGTCATTAAATTTCGTCCATAATCTTTCTTTGGCATTGTTAATTTGTTTTTTAGCTAAACATTGGTATCCTTTTTAACCCCTTGCGGCTAGCACCGTTTGGCCCATATTAGATAACGAAAACAACGACTACTCATCCTTTGAGGGGTTGCATGCGGCCAAATCGTCAGGCGCATGATACCTTGTCACTAGAAAGGTAAATGAGAATGGAATTCGAGAACTATACCGAGCGCTCAAGGGGCTTTATTCAGTCGGCACAAAGCTTAGCAGCCCGCTCCGGGCATCAACAGTTATCGCCGGAACATATCTTAAAGGTTCTTTTGGAGGATAAAGAGGGCATGGCCGCCAGTCTGATCCAGGCTGCGGGCGGCAATGCCAAACAAGCTTTCGAAGATGTTCTGGCCGAGCTCAAACGGGTGCCGGAAGTGCAAGGCTCGGGCGCCGGTCAGGTTTTTATATCGACCGAGCTATCAAAAGTCCTGGGCCAAGCGGAAGAGATCGCCAAAAAAGCCGGTGATAGTTATGTCACGGCGGAACGATTGCTGCTGGCCTTGGCGCTGGCGCCCGACACGCCCTGCCATAAAATACTGGCGGCCAACGGCGTCACACCACAAAACCTCAACACCGCAATCGAAGACATGCGCAAAGGCCGGAAGGCCCAGTCGGCCACCGCCGAAGATGGTTATGACGCGTTGAAAAAATACGCTCAAGACCTCACGGCGGAGGCGCGGGAAGGCAAACTTGATCCGGTTATCGGCCGGGATGAGGAAATCCGCCGCACCATTCAAGTGCTCTCCAGGCGCACCAAAAATAATCCGGTGTTGATCGGTGAGTCGGGTGTCGGAAAAACTGCCATTGTTGAAGGCCTGGCTCAACGCATCGTCAATGGTGATGTCCCGGAGACTCTACTCCACAAACAATTGATGGTGCTTGATTTGGGGGCGCTGCTCGCCGGTGCAAAGTTCCGCGGCGAGTTTGAAGAACGTCTCAAAGCCGTACTAACCGAAGTGACCGAAGCTGCCGGCGAAGTCATCCTGTTTATTGATGAAATGCATACGCTGGTGGGCGCCGGTGCTGCTGAAGGTGCGATGGATGCCTCGAACTTGCTTAAGCCCGCTCTTGCCCGCGGAGAGCTGCATTGCGTTGGTGCCACGACGCTTAAAGAATACCGTCAGAACGTTGAGAAAGATGCAGCTTTGGCCCGGCGCTTCCAGCCGGTCTTTATCGCCGAGCCGACAGTCGAAGATACCATCTCAATCCTGCGTGGCATCAAAGAAAAATACGATCTGCACCATGGCGTACGCATCACCGATGCGGCCCTGGTATCTGCCGCGACGCTGTCGAACCGCTACATCACCGACCGCTTCCTGCCCGATAAGGCAATTGATCTGATGGATGAAGCTGCCAGCCGGTTGCGCATGGAGGTCGATTCCAAGCCGGAAGAAATTGACGAGCTCGACCGCCGTATCATTCAGCTTAAGATCGAGATGGAAGCGCTTAAAAAGGAAAGTGATAAAGCATCCCAGGAGCGCCTGCTGTTATTGGATGAGGAACTGGGCGGGTTAGAAGATAAATCGGCCATCCTTACCGAAAAATGGCAAAGCGAGAAAAGCGATATCGCCGAAACCCAGAAGCTCAAGGAACAATTGGATCAGGCGCGCGGTGCCTTGGACAAAGCCTTCCGCGAAGGCGAGTTGGAAAACGCGGGTGAGCTGCAATACAGCTTGATCCCCGGCCTGGAGGAAAAGCTCGCTATCGCCGAAGCCTCAGAAGGCCATAGCATGGTGCAAGAATCCGTTACCGAAGAGCAGATCGCTTCGGTGGTTTCGCGCTGGACCGGCATCCCGGTCGACAAAATGATGCAAGGTGAGCGGGAAAAACTGATCGAAATGGAAGCACGTCTAGGCGCCCGCGTGATTGGCCAGGAAGAAGCGCTAACCGCTGTTTCCAACGCTGTTCGCCGGGCCCGTGCCGGGCTGCAAGATGGCGCCCGCCCGTTGGGCTCATTTTTGTTTATCGGCCCGACCGGTGTCGGCAAAACCGAGCTTACCAAAGCCTTGGCTGAGTTTCTGTTTGATGATGAGGCGGCACTGCTGCGTATCGATATGTCCGAGTATATGGAAAAACACGCGGTTGCCCGCCTGATCGGTGCGCCCCCCGGCTATGTCGGTTATGACGAAGGTGGGGCGCTAACCGAAGCCGTCCGCCGCCGCCCCTATCAGGTTATTTTGTTTGATGAGGTGGAAAAAGCGCATCCGGATGTCTTCAATATTTTGCTGCAGGTGCTTGATGATGGCCGCCTCACCGATGGCCAGGGCCGCACCGTTGATTTCCGCAACACACTGATCATTTTAACCTCGAACTTGGGTGCCGAAATCCTGGCAAACCAAGAGGAAGGCCACGATTCGATCGAACTCAAAGACGTCGTCATGGAGGCTGTCCGGGCAGCTTTCCGGCCGGAATTTCTTAATCGGCTCGATGAAATTGTGCTGTTCCACCGGCTCTTCCGCGACCATATGGATGGTATTGTTGATATCCAGCTGGCGCGCCTCCGCGAACGCTTGGAAGATCGTAAAATTGCCTTGGCGATTGACCCCGCCGCCCTCGCCTGGCTGGCGGATGCTGGGTATGATCAAGTTTATGGCGCCAGGCCGCTAAAACGCGTTATCCAGCGGAGCCTGGAGAACACCCTCGCCAGCCTTATTTTGGAGGGCAAGATTAATGACGGCGAAACCGTCAACGTTAGCGCCGGCGATAAAGGTCTCGTGATTAATGGCGAAGTAGTGCAGGAACAAGCTGCCTGAAATAATTAATCGACAGTCGATAAATAGGAATTCTAAACAATTAGCTGGTTATTTGGCGAGAATGAGCTTCTTGGCCCGCTGAGCGACTTTTTCGGCTTTAGGCAGATTGGCCAGTTTAACCTCAGTCACCGCTTTGACGTTCATAAATTTCGCCAATTCCTTACCCTTGAGATGCTTGCCGGACGGCATTTTAACCCGCATCGGATTGGTCTGACGGCCGCGGCGGAGGATCTCGTAATGAAGATGCGGTCCGGTTGAACGGCCGGTGGAGCCGACATAGCCGATAATTTGCCCTTGGCGCACCCTGGAGCCCCGTCTGACCGAGCGGCGAAAACTTTTCATGTGCCCGTAGGCGGTCGAATATTCAGAATTATGGCGAATGCGAATATAATTACCGTAGCCGCCGTTGCGCGCCCGATGCACCACGGTGCCGGAACCGGCAGCAAATATCGGCGTGCCGCGCGGCGCCGCAAAATCAACGCCACGGTGCATTTTATTGTAGCCCAGCACGGGATGGCGGCGGCGGCCATAGCCGGATGATAAACGCGCGCCATTGATCGGTGTGCGCATCAGCGCTTTGCGCGCCGAGCGGCCTTTAGGGTCGAAATAGTCGCTGAACCCTTTCTTGCCTTTGAAATGATAGAGCGGGAAATCGTTTTTGCCCAATCTCAGTTTGGCATAGAGAATATTGCCATAGCGCGCAAATTCGCCTTTCTCGGTAATTTTGCGCTCATACATAACTTCAAACTCATCGCCGGCGCGAATGCTGCGCTGAAAATCAACATCCCACGAATAAATCCGGATGAGCTCCATCAGCACCGGCACCGGGACGCCGGCATTGACGGCTGAGAGGTAGAGACTTGAATTAATTTTGCCACTTGCCCGCGCCAATTTAGTTTCAATAGCCTGCTTAATGAATTTCGCGGTGAATTTGTCGTCATCAAGCTGGTACACCCTATAT
The DNA here is from genome assembly GCA_913020445.1 of uncultured Rhodospirillaceae bacterium. Taxonomy (GTDB): domain Bacteria; phylum Pseudomonadota; class Alphaproteobacteria; order Rhodospirillales; family UBA2165; genus TMED23. The sequence goes on along the minus strand of CAJWAR010000051.1, from coordinate 14,418 downwards.
TCCCGGTAGAGATCGGGACGCACGGTGATTTGTCTCAATTCGCCCCTGGCCGCATCCCTGTCATCTTGATCCAACAGCGCTGCCGGTTCAAAGACAAACTCGATATCCTGGCCGGGCCGGATACGTTTGGGGTTATAGATTTTACTGAGAGCCTGAATGGCTTTGTAGGCACTGCCTCGCGTCAATCCCGCTTTGACAAATATATTCATCAAAGTATCGCCTTTGCCGACTTTGATGTTTTGCACAACCGGTTGCGGCAACGGCGCTAAATCCAGCGTATCAATGGGCGCGCTTGCTCTCAAGTCAAGTGCTGCCTGGGTCAGGCCATTTGTCGCGCTATTATCAGGCAGCGCCGCGTCAGATGGGCCCCACTCAAAAATCCATAAGGGCAACACAACAGCGACAATACTTAAGGCTGCTAGGGGTAATCGTCTCAAAAACACAAACTTTTCTGTCCAGCTCATCTAATTAGCTAACTGGTTATCCAAATTAATTATTGGCTTGGCTAGCGGGTATGCGGGGTGAATGGACTTCTGTCAAGATGCTCAATTAAGGCAATTTAACGGTCGTGCACTGCCTCCCTCAGCCTCGTTTAATTGAGGCCTTCCCGGCGTATAAATCCCAAACCAACGGGAACATAATGGGAGGAACTTCTTAAGGATTGGTTTCGACCAATCCCTCAACGGCAAATCTGCAACGGCAAATTCTTTTAGTGCGTCAAGTTGTTAGATTCTTTGACCAATTTTCTGGGTAACGCTTTCCCAATTCCGACCGGCAGCAACAAGGCAGGAAATGCCATCCGGCCGCGTGACGATCATCGACCAAGAGCCGTCACTCGACGAAAATACTTCGACGACTGAGCCACTATTGGCAAGACCGATTGAATTCCGGGATTCCTTATAATCTTCGGAAAGCGAAGAAACGATGGTATTGCGGTCATCACAGACCACGGGTGCATCATTATTGGCTAAACCCTGTGCAGCAACCGGACTTGTAACAAAAACAGTGACGGCGGCCAGTAAAACCGAAACGGTCCCAAAAACGGCGATAGCGAAAGCGCATATTTTCATAAGTTTTTTCATACTTAAAAGGTAAACATTTTAACGTCATTTTTCAGGCCATATTTTGTAAGGAATTGCCACAATTGGAGTCCAAACACCGCCGAAATTCGCCCATATTCCAATAAGGTCATGAAATTACTATCCAAATTAAGTCGCAATTCGAATCATAAACTGTAATTAATAATATTTCAGTTAATTTGTGAAAATCATCTCAAAAATTAGCCGATTAATTAATTAACTATTATTTGTATAATTTTTTTAACTCATTGTTTTATAAATATTATATTTATTATTTAGATTAAGAATTTTGGCTTAAATTGAAATATCGCGGCTGTCTGCGATGGTAGGCAAAGGCTTGTTTGCGCCGCAATTCAAGCGTATATAGCGACAGATAATTGCTAAATAGTAGACGTCAACTTTATCTTTGTAATAAAATACGACGCTGAAAATGAATAAAATCGATAAAATTCAAGCCGCGCCAGCAATAGAACGGCCAAAACTTACCGCTCCCAGCGGCGAGACTAATATTTTGCTGCATTCCTGCTGCGCCCCTTGTGCCGGTGATGTCATGGCTGAACTCACGCGTTCTGACATCAACTACACGATTTTGTTCTATAATCCGAACATTCATCCACTTAAAGAATACGAAATCCGCAAAGACGAGAACAAACGCTATGCCGACAAGCTGGGCATGCCCTTTGTCGATCTCGACTACAATAAAGAAGATTGGTTTGACAAAGTCGAAGGCTATGAACATGAGCCCGAGCGCGGTTATCGCTGTACGCTCTGCTTTGATATGCGGTTTGAACGGTCGGCCCTTTTTGCGGCGGAAAACGGCTTTAAGGTTTTTGCCTCGTCTCTCGGCACGTCCCGTTGGAAAAATCTCGAACAAATCAATGACTGTGGTGAGCGCGCCGCTTCTCGCTATGACGATCTCACCTATTGGAATTTTAATTGGCGCAAAAAAGGCGGCGCCAACCGGATGATCGACGTTTCAAAACAGGAAAAGTTTTATCAGCAGGAATATTGCGGCTGTGCTTATAGCCTGCGCGACACCAATCAAAGCCGGGTTGAGCGCGGTATGGACCCGATCAAGCTCGGCGTTAAGTTTTACGGCGACGACACCGATTAATCCCCCGCGACTTCAGATAAAATCTCAATTAATTTATCCGGCCGGTCGACCATGACTTCATGGCCGCACCCGACGGCATAATACTGCCAGGCCGGATCAGCGCTAAACTTGTCGGTAAATTTATCAAATTGTCCCAGCTTGTTACCGCTCGCATAAATATAGGTGAGACTTTCAAACTCTTCAAAATTGACATCATGAACGAGCTTTTGCGTGTAGGTATTGATCGGCTGCGCGGTCAGACGCCGGTTGAGCCATTCAACGTCGGCGGGATCAACAACCGCCCACATGCTGGCATCGGCCGGCAGTATCATCGTGTCATTACCGTCATTATCGACGTGTTTGGCAAACATCTCGAAACGGATCGGGTTATTGGATTGCAGGGAAAATCCGCTCTCCGGCACAAAGGCGTCAATATAGACGAGGCCACTCAGGCGGCCAGCGGCCTTATCAGCGACGCCGGTGATCACCACGCCGGCATAGCTGTGGCCGACCAGCACAACGTCGGTTAATTCTTCGGCTTCCAATAATCCAATAACATCTTGAATATGGGTATCCAGATTGACGTCGAGCGAGGCGAGATGAGCGCGCTCGCCAAGCCCGGTGAGGGTCGGTGTAAAGACGCGGTGTCCTTTAGCCCTGAGCGGCGCGGCAACTTTCCGCCAAACCCAGCCGCCATGCCAGGCCCCGTGAACAAGAACGAATGTTGTCATAGGTATTTCCTCATAAAATTATTTCCTCATCCACCGCAGCATTTTTTGTATTTCTTGCCGCTGCCGCAGGGGCAGGGATCGTTGCGGCCAACCTGCTGCACGAGCTTTTTCTCAGCCGCACGTAAGCTTTCCATGACTTTCACCGCCGGTTGTTTGGCCTTTCTGAGCTCTGCGATCTGCTGCAGATAGGGCCGGGCGTGGAGATAAAATTGCCGGTAACCGGCGCAGAGATAATTCAGCCCGTCCTCGCCGTCCGGCGTCCGGACAAACCGGTCCTTGGGACAACCGCCGTTGCATGAGCTGAGAACTTCGCACTCGCGGCAATATTTGGGCAAGGCGTCTCTTTTATCGTCGCCAAATTTCTCCAGCTCCCGGCTGTTAATCATTTCACCCAGCGGCGTTTCCCGGATATTGCCGAGCCGGTTGGCTGAGTTAACGAAATGGTCGCAGGAATAAAAATCTCCGGTATGTTCAACGACCACGACTTGGCCGCAGGTCTCCCGCAACATGCATAGTGAATGCTCTAAGCCGATATAGGGCCGCAGCGCCTCCTCGAAATTCTGGATCGTGATCTTGCCGATGTCGTGGTGGACCCATTCATCAAAAATCGCGCTTAGAAATTCGCCGTACTCCTTCGGCGGCACGGATTCGTCTTGAACACCGTGTTCACCGCGCCGGTTGACCAGCGGCAGAAACTGCAGATAGACGGTGCCGAGTTCCTTAAAGAAACGGTAGACCGTGGCCGGCTGGCGGACATTCCGCTCATTGATGACACAGAGCAGGTCGCAATGAATGCGAAATTTCTTAAAAAGGCGATAGGTGCGCATGACCTGTTTGTGGGTCGCTTCCGCTTTTTTGGTCACCCGGTAATGGTTGTGCAAATCGCTTGGGCCGTCGATGCTGAGACCGACATGAAACCGCTCGGCGGCCAGGAAACGGCACCATTCCTCGTCAATCAGCGTGCCATTGGTCTGAATACCGTTAAGAATTTTGCGGCCAAAGGGACGATGCTTTTTCTGGATCTCAAGAATTTTCTGAAAATAGTCGATACCGAGAAGGGTCGGCTCGCCGCCATGCCAGGAAAAAAGAATATTTTCCTCCGGGCAGGCCTCTATATGCTGCTGGATATAAATCTCCAGCAAATCATCGGCCATGCGGTGGGAAGTTGATTTCGGATAAAGCTCTTCTTTTTCCAGGTAATAACAATAGCCGCAGTCAAGATTGCAGATCGCACCGATCGGCTTGACCATCACCTGAAATTCCCGTCCCGCCGTATCTGCCGCCGTATCTGCCGCCGTGTCCGCCACTGTTTCCCCCACTGAATAAAATGGCTGATGTCCTTTGAACTGACATTTCCCAGATAACCGTAAAATTCACTTCAATCAACGCAAAACTTGGGCCGATTAATTTTGCTGCGGCAGGCAAATGCTAATTATAGCGCCGCCCTGATCGCCATCTGAAATCGTGATATCGCCGCCATGGGAGCGCACGATTGTCCGGGCAATAGCAAGTCCAAGACCAATGCCGCCGGTTTCCCGATTACGCGATTCCTCCAAGCGGAAAAACGGCTCAAATATTTGCTCACGCTCATCTTCGGGGATGCCGGGACCCTTATCGCTGACATTAACGCAGACTTCCTGACCGGTCAGAGAAATATCGACCGCGGCCTGTTCGCCGTAGCGCACTGCATTTTCAATCACGTTGCGCAGCGCCCGCTTTAGAGCAAGCGGATGACAGGCATAGGGCAGGCGTTCCGGCTCACCATTTTTATATGCGACCTCCTGACCGACAGCGGCCAGATCGGCACACAGACTATCAACGAGAGCGACCAAATCGACACTTCGAGTGGGTTCATCGGAGGCTTCTTGGCGGGCAAAATCCAAAGCCGCTTCGGTCAAGCTCTGCATTTCCACCAAGGTTTCCAGAATTTTTTCACGCGCTTCTTCGTTCTCGATCATCTCGGCGCGAATGCGTAGCGACGTAATCGGCGTTCTGAGATCATGAGTAATAGCCGCCAACATGCGGGTGCGGTCCTTGACGAACCGGGTCAATCGCTCCTGCATTTCATTAAAGGCGCGGGTCGCTTTGCGGATATCTTCCGGGCCCATTTCCGGCAGCAGGCCAACGTCTTCACCGCGGCCAAACCGCTCAGCACTTTCGGCGAGTTTGGCAACCGGGCGGGTGGCGCGGCGCACCATAAATATCACAATGATCACCAGGAGAACCGCCATGATGGCGATGGTGATCAACGATGAAATAGCAATTGCCGGATTGTGCGACGGCACCATCGAATAGATATTTAGCCAGGAAGATTTTTGATTGCCCTTGGTCGCAATTGATATCGTCATTCCGAGACTTGGACGGCGATGGTGCGGACCAATACCTCGCTCGCCGCGCCACCAATCTCCACGGCGAGAGCGCTCCCGAAATCCTCCATTCCGACGCCATTCCCGAAACCGGTTTTTATCATTCGGCACCCAGAATGGATTATGGCCATCGTTTTTTTCCGTCTCTCCATCATCGTCATTGTCGTCGTCGTGGACAGCGACCCGGACCTCACCAGCGTCGTCCGAAAGTTCCAAGGCCAGGCGGGTCTGCAAGAAGTGGTCGAAACCTTCGTGCTCGTCGTCTTTGCCTACTGCACTTTTATCGGCCAGCTGAAATCGCAGACGACGGCTTGACGCCGCATCGGCGATGGTTTTGTGAAGCCCTGGCTCGGCTTCATTGAGCAAGCGCACGACCGAAACTGTGCGGGACATCACTTCTTGCTGGCTAACAAAGATAAAGGCCAGTCGGCGGTCGTCCCGGAGAATTTGCAGGCTCACGATCTGAGCGACCACCAGCGCCAACAGGAGAACAGCGATCAATTGGCCAGCCAGACTTTTGGGCAGAAACCGTTTCATCGGCTGACCTCCACGGTCAGCATATAGCCGCCACCCCAGACGGTCTTGATCATCGTCGGCTTTTTCGGATCATCTTCGAGTTTTTTACGCAGCCGGCTGACCTGATTATCGATCGCCCGGTCAAATACCTTGGCGCTGCGCCCACTGGTAATATCCAGCAACTGATCACGGCTTAGCACCATTTTAGGCCGCTCCAAAAAAGCGCTCAACAAATGAAATTCCGCCGTGCTGAGGGGGATGGCGACATCGTCCTGACCGATGACTTCGCGCTGGGCGACATCGAACGTCCATTTGCCAAAATGAATTTTATCGCTTTCGGCGGGGGCGGAGCGCGGCGGCAGGCTATGGGTGCGCCTGAGCACGGACTTAATGCGGGCCAGCAATTCGCGTGGATTAAACGGCTTGGTCAGGTAGTCGTCAGCGCCCATCTCGAGGCCGATAACCCGATCCGTATCGTCGGCAATGGCGGTCAACAGGATCACCGGCAGTTCCGTGGTTTGGCGAATATGGCGGCACAACGACAGGCCATCCTCTCCCGGCATCATGATATCGAGCACCACCAGATCAATGGCGCTTTGATCGATCAATTTGCGGGCCTCGGCGGCATCGGCGGCGGCAGAAGTGCGATACTCATGCTGCGCCAGATATTTACTGAGACTATCCCGGATATCGCGATGATCATCGACGATTAGAATGTGGTTCGAACTTTCCATTTATCTACTATGCCTCGATTTTCGCTCCAACCGGCAAAAAAAGATGTATCAACTTGTCGCAAGGATTGAGGACGCGACAATTTGCGACAAATTACCCGTTTCGATGACAAACTTCTGCGACGTTTAACGTGTTTAATGTGTTTCGTAAACGAACATTCATTTAACCCAACGAAAGAGACATAACATGCAAAAACGGACAAAAATTATTTTAGCCAGCACCGCAGCTGTGGTTGTTTTGGTCGGCGCCATCGGTGTCAGCACAGCCAAAGAAGGTTTTCAAAAAGGTTATCATGGTGGACCCAGCTTTATGCAGCATGCCCGCTTTGGCGGTCATGGAGCCAGACATGGTATGGCTGACAAAATTTTCGAAAAATTCGATGTTGATAAAAACGGCACCATCACCAAAACCGAAATTGACGGCGTGCGCAAAAATGAACTCGCTACAGCCGACACTAATAAGGATGGCAAACTGAGCCTCAACGAGTTTGAAACCCTCTGGACAAGTTTAATGCGCGATCGCATGGTCGATCATTTTCAATTTCTCGACAATGACGGTGATGCGGTGGTGACCGAGGCAGAAATCGCCAAACCGATGGATCGCATGTTGTCCTTCATGGACCGTAATGATGATGGTTCGATCACCAAAGATGAACTGCAGCGCAAATATCGCGGTTGGGGTGGTAAGTATCGCGGCCGCCACCACGATGATCACGATGATGATGACGACGATGACAAGAAGACTAAATAAGGATTAACTCGCCCGAGTAAGGAGTTCTGGTGCCGGACAAAGGTTCACCCGGCACTGGATTTCCGTACTCACCTAAAATCTTTCAAACACCTTCACCCAAATAGGGGGCTCTGCCATGATTACTGCCATCCCGTCCCGCCGCCCAACCTTATTCAAGAGCCCAAAACTGCTGCAAATACTGGCTGTCGTGGCCTTGGTTTTTGGCATTGCCTCCATTTTCTCCGGCGGCCAGGTCTTATTTGGTTCCAGTACAGCGCGCCTCGCCGCCGGCAATTATATTTCATTTGTCGTCTGGTCTAATTTTATCGGCGGCTTCGCTTATATTGTGGCGGCAATCGGGCTGCTCAAGCGTGCTCAATGGGGCGCTCATCTCGCCTTGGCCATTACGGTAGCCACGGTGATAATTTTTGCCACACTTGGTGTGGTTATTTTCACCGGTGAAGCTTTTGAAATTAGAACCATCGGCGCCATGATATTGCGTACCGGTTTATGGTTCGGTCTTACCTGCGCCGCCTATCAGAGCCTCTCACACTCAGACACGGAATAATTAATCAGCGCCGGAATTTTTCTTCACCTGCGTTACTTACAAGAACCATCAAGATTTAATAGGGGTAATTTTATGCAGATCAAAGACACCGCAGCTACTTTTGGACTTTCCTCAATATTGCTCCATTGGGTGACGGCACTTCTGATTATCGGGCTCTTTATCATGGGCCAGGTGTTGGAGGGCATGCCGCGCGGTTTTGAAAAAGCTGAATTGATGGATTTGCATAAATCCCTCGGTATGATGCTTTTAATTTTGGTCTTTATTCGTTTGGCGTGGCGGCTTGTTCAAGGCTTCCCCCAAGCCGCCAACCCGTCAGCAACTTTTTTAAATATTGTATCGAGACTGTGGCATTGGGCGCTCCTGCTGCTCATTATCGCCATTCCGGTCACCGGCTTTATTTCTTCTGATACGGGTTTTCGCGATGTGCCATTCTTTGGACTGTTTACTTTCCCGGACCTGCTCGGCTTTGATCACGAACTTCATGAGCAATTTGAAGACATCCATGGAGTTCTCACCAAAGTAATCATCCCCCTCGTCCTTATTCATGTGTTAGCCGCTATCAAACATCATTTCTGGGATAAAGATGCGACCCTCAAGCGTATGATTGGCATGAAATAGGCCACTTAATTAACTCTCCCGTAAAATTCTAAAATAAATTAGACTGGTGATTATGGATAAGTAGGGGAGGGTATTGTTTATGGGTCTCGCAGTAATTGGTGCAGGTTTCGGCCGCACGGGAACAGAATCGATGAAGACCGCCCTGGAAATTCTCGGGCTCGGTCCCTGTCAGCATATGAAAGTCCTCCTGGCGGACCCGAAACAAGAAGCCTATTGGCGCAGGGTCCTACAAGATGAACAACAGGGTAAGCTGCCGAACTGGGATGATGCCTATGCCGGATATAATTCCGGCGTTGACTGGCCAACCGCCTATTATTGGCGGCAACTTGCAGACTTTTATCCGGACGCCAAAATCCTGCTCACCCTCCGCGACGCGGAAAGCTGGTACGAAAGCACAGCGAATACCATATTGAAGGTTATCCAAAAATTATCCGATCCGGAATCGATCGGCCTCAGGATGATCAATGAAGGTGTTTTTCATAACCGTCTCGAGGACCGCGACTACACCATCGCTCTCTATGAAAAACATAATGCCGAAGTACGGGCGGCGTTCCCGCCGGAGCGTCTGTTGGAATACAACCTCGGCGACGGGTGGGAGCCGCTTTGTGAGTTCCTGGAATTACCGGTGCCGGCAGAACCTTACCCGCAAAGCAATGCCGGTGACGAGTTTCATGAATTTTTTGACAAAAGAGTGGGTAGCGTAGAAACTTGATACCCTGATCAATTAATGGAGAAGGGTTTTGAACCAGTATCCAAGTAACGAGCCCGTCCGGCTAACCTTAGAAAACCAGCCCAGCAGTGAAGGCCGGTACAGCGACATCGGCGAGGCACATCGTGATGACGACGAATTTTGCGGTATTGAAATTCTCGATAACTTCGAACGCTTCAATCAAGCCAACGATATTTACACCCGCGGCCAATGGGATTCCCGGATTAGATCGGAAAAAGTTCTCAATTGGTTCAAGGGCATGTTCAGGCCCGGCATTGGCGTCAAGAAAAGCGAAGGCTATCAAGCCCGCGATTTTGCCTTGAAGAACGCCGGCTGGATGGCGACCAATCTTATCATCCAGCGCAATCTTAAAGATGACCGGACGGACGGCTTCCTCGATTACATCCAGGAATTCTGCCCGCCCAATCCGGAGAAAATGGAAATTGAGTCCGTCGAGCAAATGACGGCAGAAGTTAAACATGCCTGCCTGACATTTGGCGCCAGTGATGTTGGTATCACCGCCTATGACCCGCGCTGGCATTATACCGGCAGTTTCTCGACTAAAACCCTGTCGGAGAAGGAATACGGCATCCCGGAAGATTTGCCGAACGTCATCGTCGTGCTGACCGAAATGGACCATGAAGTTATTCGGACCTACCCCTCGGCAACCGCAGGCGTCACGGTCGGCAACGGCTATTCCCATGATTGTGCGATGACGCTCTCGATCGCGACTTACATTCAGAACATGGGCTACCGCGCGGTGGCGACAGTCAATGATACTTCCCAGTGTATTCCTTACGCCATTCAAGCCGGACTCGGTGAATATGGCCGCAGTGGCATGCTGATCAATCCCAAATTCGGCCCGCGGATGCGAATTGGCCGTATTCATACTGATTTACCCTTGGATCATGACAAGCCCATCCGTTTTGGTGTGCGCGAGTTTTGCGAGGTTTGCCGCCGCTGCTCTGATGGCTGTCCGCCTAGTGCGATCCCCGACGGCCCACCGCAGGAAGAGATCATCAATCAGTCAAATATCGTAGGCATAAAAAAATGGACAGTTGATGCCGAGAAATGTTTCAAATTCTGGGTTAATCAAGGAACCGAGTGCGGCGTTTGCATGCGGGATTGTCCTTATAACAAAGACCCGGCCAGCTGGGTGATCCAAAAATACCATCAAATGTGGCTGAAGCTGGCGGCCTCGCCGTTCAAAAAACTCGCCTTGTGGCTGGACATTAAACTTGGTTTTGGTGGCCGCTTGCGCCCCAATGACTATTGGGCAAACAAACTGCGCAAATAACAGCTGACCGGCTTCAAGAGGGGGAACATGGACAAGCGTACATTTGGACAAATTCTGAGCGCCAATATTGCCCATCATGGTAATCGGGTGGCGATTGTCGAGGGTGAGACCAGCTGGACCTACAAAGAATTCGGCGAGCGCGTTCATAAATTGGCCCGTCTCCTGGCCGAGCTTGGCTTGGCGCCGGGCGACCGTTTTGCGATATTTGCCAAGAACAGCCGCTCCTTTGAAGAATTGCGCTGGGCGGGTTTTATCAGCGGTATCGTCCCGGTAGCCGTCAACTGGCGTCTGGCCCCGCCTGAGATTGAGCATGTGCTTAATGATTCCGGCTCGAAAATCACCTTTATCGATGACGACTTTGTTGCGGTTTTTGACTGCCCGACGTTAAGCCCGTGGCAGGCCAACCTGCAACCCATCGGGCCCGCCTTAGACTCCCAGATTGAGCCGCTCGATGCTGCTGAGATTAACCCGGACATCAGTCCCGATGATGACGCCATGTTGTTTTATACCGGCGGCACAACCGGGCGCAGTAAGGGGGTTCGGCTGAGCCATTGGAATATCATTTCCTGCGGCCTCGCGTTCGGGCTGACCGTCAGCGCCAGACCCGATGATGTCTATCTCCATGTTGCGCCGATGTTTCACTCTGCTGACCTTATCGGCACGGCCTGGTTCCTCAATGGCGCCCGGCATTGTTATCAACCAGCCTTCTCACCCGCTGGTTTTTTAGAGACCATCGCCGTGAACCAAGTGAGCGTCACGGTGACGGTGCCGGCCATGCTGATGGGCGTCGTTGGCGGTTTGAACGTCGCGGATTTCGACGTGTCATCTCTGCGCATTCTGATGTATGGCGCCTCGCCGATGGCCTTTGAATGGACCGAACGGGTCGCCAATGCCTTCCCGGAAACCGATTTCCTAAATTGCTATGGGTTGACCGAAACCTCGCCGGATTTGACTATTTTTAACCCTGATGAGTTTCGCGCCGCGATCGAAAGCGGTGATCGCAACGGGTCTGTCACCTCGGTCGGCAAACCCAATATGCTGGTTGATCTCAGGGTTGTCGGACAGGACGGCGAAGATGTCGGGGCGGGCGAAATCGGCGAGCTGTGGGCGCGCGGCCCCAACATTATGTCGGGCTATCTTAATTTACCGGAGGAGACCGCTGCAGCGCTGTCCGACGGCTGGCTGCATACCGGCGATATGGCCCGCATCGATGCTGACGGCTATGTCTATCTGCTCGACCGCCTGAAAGATTTGGTCATCACCGGCGGCGAAAACGTTTATTCATCGGAAGTCGAGGCTGCCCTGCATCGTCATCCAGCGGTCAGTGAGGCGGCGATTATCGGCATTCCCGATGACAGTCTTGGTGAAGCGTTGTTTGCTGTCATTGTTTTGCGGACCGATACAGACGTCACCGAAGAAGACCTCATCACCCATTGCCGGGATTTGATCGGCGGCTATAAAATCCCCCGGCAATACGCCTTCGTCGACGCCCTGCCCAAAAGCGCCCTCGGCAAGGTTCTAAAGGCAAATTTAAGAGAGCAGTATTCATAAGATTTTCTGGTAACCGTTACCGAACGCATTGTTCTGAACCTTACGGCACCCGCTAACCCGCCAACCCGGCGATCGGCAAAACCGAAATTCCGATGACGCCCTCCCGTTTGACCTGTAAGATAACGCCGCATGGAATTGATCTGCAAATTTGACTTTAGACTTTTCTGGATTGTCTTTTCGCTGGTCCTTGCCGGTGAGACAATGCCTCAAAATTCTGCCCTTGCCGATAGCGGCAGCGTAGACTTTCTCGGCTGTCATCAAAGCCGCAAGGCCAGTGGCTATCATTGCCATCAAGGCCCTTACAAAGGGATGCGCTTCGATACTAAACAAGACGCCTTGGATTTAACAATTCGCAACCTGGCCCCCAAAAAAGAGCAGCGTAAAAAGAAACCCGTTGATAAACCTCAACTTGCCGGTAAGGCCCGTATCGTTGATGGTGATACCATTCGCATCGGCAGGACCCGCATCAATTTGTTTGGCATTGATGCGCCAGAGAGAAGCCAGATTTGCCAGTGGGATGGTGCAGATTGGGCTTGTGGCAGAGAGGCGGTCAAAGCACTGCGAACAGCCACCGCCAATAAGCGGTTACGGTGCGAAAAGAAAGACACCGACCAGGACGGACAGATTGTTGCGGTTTGTTTTATCGGCAGAATTGAATTGAACGCTTTGATGGTTCGGCAAGGTTGGGCATTGGCGTATCGGCAATTCTCAACCAACTACGTAAATGACGAGTTGGTGGCAAAATTGGCGCGTGCGGGATTGTGGCGCAGTAAGTTCGTTGAACCTTGGAAATGGCGACAGGTCAGACCGCTGAAAAAGAAATAGCGCGTGTCTGCTTGTAGCCAGAAGCTGCAAAACCAAAATTTTAGCTTCTATTTCAACCTTCGTCGGGCATCAGTTGTTCTTGGCACCCTGGTTGATCCAGAATCTTAGTATTAGCCGTTCACACTTTGAGATTCTTTTTTTGTTATGCGGCATATATAGTTTTGTATCTGTCCGGTGGTCAATCACGGCAATCAGATTGCTCGTGAAGGCGCTTTTGGGCACGATCATTGAACCGTATTTGGTTCCCTTCATCAGGCTTTCATAGGTGCGCATATCGAGACCGCTTTTTTCAAAACCGCTGCCACCAGGTTGGTGGCATGAAAGGCACCGAAGCTCGAGAATGGGAAATACGTCGTTTTTAAAGCTGACGGGTTCACCTTGGGCATTTGTTGGCAACAGCCACCCGCCAAGGATCAAAAGTATTGCCGCACCCCACACCAAACGGACAGGAAATCGCCACGTAAACATGATAATCTCCTATTTCTAGCCTCCGGTTTGGAAGCATTAAACAGCTCTATCACAAAACGCTGTTCATCGCTTTGATTGGTATCAATTTGAGCAAAAAAGGTCTGTGAATCCAGCGCCTTCGACATTACTGGGCGTCGAACGGGTTGAAGCCTTGGCGAAGGGTTAGGTCCGCCAGCCGTAGCCTTGGCGAAGGCTGGTGACCCCGAGAGGAGGGGAACCCACTTGGAAGTGGGTTTTTTTAAATTGGCGACCCCGAGAGGATTCGAACCTCTGACTTACAGATTAGGAATTAGGAGGCCGCCGGACAATTAGTGTAACCGGATCAAGGAGTTGAGTTGTTTGCCTGTTTGCCAAGAACCGAATAAACACGGTAATTGTCAATTCTGCTTCAGTCGGTCGTCACGGTGTATTCAGGCGCCCCGTCCCAAGTTAGCTTCCATCTGGCTGCTGGGCGCACATTTTGGACAAGATGTGGCTCGAAGGCGACGAGACAGACGCCGCCAGGCCTTCTGACGGACGGATAGACAATTCCGCGCGATTGATTTTCACGTAATTCGCTCGCAAGCTTCTGACCTTCCAGGTAACCTATTTTAGGGTCCGAATCGAGACAAGCATGCGGCCCCTCTACCTGGCGTAGGTCATGAAAGTCACCCATAAATCCAGCAAGTAGCGCTTGGTAAATCGCTTCATCTTTAAAGTGATTGATGTAAGTCAGCTCGCGTGTTCGGTGATATCCCACCTCGTCAATGGCGGTGAGCTCTTCAAATGCACAGTACCAGGCGCCGCGGTTGGGGCCGTTAAAACGATTACCCTCTGGTCTTGTATAAGCGAAAGCAGCATTAATGTGAGTTTGACCCCAGGCCTCAAATATGAGCTCCCGCGGATCGAGATCGGGAAGGCCCGAATGCTGGGCGCGCAGGCGACGATTTGTTAATCCTTCAATTTCCTCAAGAATCTCAAGTTCGTCCTCATCATCTATCAGCGATCTAAGTACTGGCGGTTTGTAATAGGCTGTTGGAATCAGCCGGACAGTATCCGGCTCTGTGATAGTGACGAGAGGTGGTGTCACGTGCCGCCCCGGTGTCTAGCCCCCATGTTATGTACCAGTTTGATGTAGAGTTTCTGGCACCGGTGGT
>CAJWAR010000050.1 GCA_913020445.1 uncultured Rhodospirillaceae bacterium | reverse complement strand
TTAAGATAAAGTGTTGCGTCGATCAGTTGAGACCACCACCCAAAGCGGACATTGGGGGTAATCGCTGCGCAAGGGCAATTTGCCTATGTCGAGATTGCGACCTTATCTTTTGGAAATTCGACTTTTACCGTGGTCCCAATATCGGGTTCGCTTTCGATCAACAGTTTTCCACCTTGGGCCTCAACTAGTCGTTTTGTCAGGGGCAGTCCCAGGCCGGTTCCTTCATGATTCTTCGTATCTTCGTGATGTACTTGTCCAAAGGGCTGCATAGCCTGAACAATATCTTTGGCGCTCATGCCGATGCCAGTATCGGCAATGAAAATGGTCGTTGATCCATTACTATTGTTATTGGCACCGACAGTAACGGTACCGCCGATTTGGGAGAATTTGACGGCGTTGGATAAGAGATTGACCAAAACCTGTTTCAATCGCCGTTCATCGGCGCGAATAATAGGTCGATGATTGTTGATCGTGTTGATGAGTTCGACACCGCCTTGATCCGCTCTGGACTTATCCAAGCCCTCCACCATTACTTTATAATCAATTTTCCATTCTGGTAAATTTCCAAGGCGGCAATTATTGAGCGCTATTCGAGACCCTGCCCGGACACGAAGCTTAATAAAAATATCGCCGAAAAATTCTAATGTGTCTTTTATCTATCTCTATACAGCCAAAATAATTCTAAAATATTTTGGTAATTTGATTTAGGTCAAAGCCCAGTTCCCACATTTTAATTATAGCTATTCTAAAGGTTCGGGACTGACAGATGAAAATTCTGCGGGCCGGTAGCTAATTAAAGGGAGGAATATTAAGTGGAAGTGAGTTGCTCTAATCGCGGCTGCTATTTGGATACATCTATATCCAATTCCTATTCCTTTCCAAGCGTCGGTGAAAAAAAAATATTAACCGGCGGTTTTTTTGTCTTCGCAGGACCTTTTTTTCAAATTTCACAACATCCCTCAAAACTTCCCTCAAAACTTCAATGTGTTAAGCACGACGGAGGAAACCGTCTATGATCAATCGACGTATCCATTCAATCGGAAAACAAATATTTGTTTTCGCGGCCGGTGTTTTCGCGCTCGGTCTTATTATTAATGCAACACCGGCTTCGGCTGACGGGTTTGGGCCCGTTAAAGCGCCGAAGGTAAATGCTAAAAAAGCGGCTTTAGGTAAGCGGCTTTTTTTCGATCCGCGCCTCTCCGGTGATGCTGCTATCAGCTGCTCAACTTGTCATATCCCATCAAAGGGATTTGCCGACGGGCTTGAGTTATCCAAAGCGTATCCTGGCAGTGACGGATTTCGAAACACGCCGACACTTATTAATACAGCGCAGCGGGCAGCCTGGTTCCACGATGGCCGCATCGGCACCAACCTGAACGATGTCACACGCGAATCAATTACCGAAACCTATAACATGAATATGGATATGCGGTTGATGCAGGAACGCGTCAAACAAGACCCGATTTATGTCAAGATGTTCAAGGAGGCTGGCTACGGCGAACCTTCAAACGGCTCGATCCGCAAAGCCATTCCCGAGTATTTGAAGACCTTAACGTCCCGGGGCTCCGCTTTCGATGCGGGTAAAATGTCCGATGCTGCAAAGCGTGGCTTCGAATTGTTCAAAGGCAAGGCCGGCTGTGCATCCTGTCACTCAGGAAACCGTTTTACCGATGATCAGCCACACAACACAGGCGTGCCGAACAATCCTGAGATTTGGAAGAAACCGTTGCGTCATATGACTTATGTGGCTTTCGGTCTCTTTATGGGCATTGAAAATATCATGAACGTTCGCCGTGATGTTGGGGCGCATGTTCGCACTCACAAAGCCGATGGTTCGGATATTGGTAAATTCATGACACCGACTTTGCGGGAGCTTAATCAGACAGCACCTTACATGCATAACGGCATGATCAAGACGCTGAAACAGGTTGTTGAGTTCTACAACAATGGTGGTGGTAACGACGTTAATAAAGACAGCCGGATCAAGCCTTTGGGCCTCAGTAAAGAAGAACGGTCCAATTTGGTGGCATTCCTGGGATCCCTATCTGGGAAACCACTAACCGGTGCCCAGCATGTCTGGAAAGAAAAAATCAACGTCAATTATCAACCCATCAAAGATTGGCTCAAGCAGCGCAATTAGGAGCCGAGAGATGAAAACCATGAAAAAATATACTTTAGCACTCGTTGTAGGTTTGGCATTGATCGGCTTCGCCGGTAGCACCATGGCCGATAAAAACGCACCTTTGGCTGCCTTGGGCAAGCCGCCGATCCCGGCGGACAATCCGCAGACTGCCGCCAAAGTCGCCCTCGGCAAATTGTTGTTCTTCGATCCCCGGATTGGCGGCGATGCTTCGGTCTCCTGTGCCGATTGTCATTCGCCGACCCAGGGCTGGGGCTTTAACGATCCGATCTCGCGCGGTTACCCGGGTGCGATCCATTGGCGCAACAGCCAAACCGTCGTTAATTCGGCCTATCTCGGTAAATTGTTCTGGACCGGTTCGGCGAAATCGCTCGAAAATCAGGCGCCATCTGCAGCCTTGGGCGCGCTTTCCGGCAACGGTGAACGCGACGTGATCGAAGCCCGTCTGGCCTTCGTTCCTGAATATGTCAAAGCCTTCCGTGAAGTCTTCGGCGACCGCTGGCCGCGGGTTAACAATGTCTGGCGGGCAATGGCGGCGTTTGAGCGGACTTTGATCCATAACAACACACCGTTCGACAAATATATGCGCGGCGACAAAAAGGCGCTTTCTGAACAGCAAGTGCGTGGTCTCAAGTTGTTCGAGGGTAAAGCCAATTGCATTGAATGCCATAACGGACCGATGATGACCGATCAAAAATATTACAATCTCGGGGTGCCGCGAGCTGAAGAATGGCTGACCCGTGGACTTGCTCAGATCACCTTCCGCTATCAGCAATATGGTAAAGGCTCGACCGAGAAAATGTACCGGTCGATCAAGGACGATGCGGGTCTCTATTATCGAACCAAGGAAAACGTCGATAAAGGCAAGTTCCGTACGCCGCCGTTACGCTATATCGCTTATACCGCGCCATACATGCACAACGGTACTTTCTTTGATTTTGAAGAGCTGGTCGATTTCTACAATGATGGTGGCGGTAAGAATGAGTTCGCAACCAAGACCAAGCTTTTGAAACCTCTGAATCTTTCAGATGAAGAAAAGGAAGACCTCGTGGCTTTCCTCGAATCTCTGAGCGGACCAGAGATCAAAATGGCGACGCCTAAAATTCCACCTTATGCGCCCCTCGATTAACGGGCTAGGAGTGAGGATAAAATTATGAATAAAGAAACCAAAACCAAGCTAATCACCCCGGAAGCCCTTGAAAGTAAGGGCAGCGTGGTGAAAGCAGAAAAGGGCCACGGCAAATGCCTGATGTCCCGCCGTGATTTCCTGTTTGCCTCAGGTGTCACGACAGTCGCTATGGTCAGTGCTGGTCCCGGTATGGCCAAAGTACCGGCTATGGTCGCGACTTATCCCCGCAAACTGGTCGCTAAACTGAGCCAGTTAAAAACGGATAAGCCGATCGACTTCAGCTATCCGGATAAGGGCGCTTATTCAGAATCGATGATCGTCAAGCTCGGTGTTGAAGCCGGTGGCGGCATTGGCCCGAACAAGGATATTGTTGCCTTCAACTACACCTGTACCCATCAGGGCGGCGACATGTCGGGCTCCTATAAGGGTGATACGAAATCCCTGGGTGCCTGTACGTTACATCTTTCAACCTACGATCTGACGCGGCACGGCATCCTGATATCCGGCCAGGCTTATCAAAGCCTGCCGCAGGTTCTGCTCGAAATTCAAGGCGACAATATCTATGCCGTCGCAATATTCGGCCTGATTTATGGCCGAGTTGACAATTTGCAAGCCTAGGAGAGACGACTAATGGCTACTCCATATTACATTCCAGAAACCAATGTCCCGCTGCCGCCTAAGGGCGCCGAGGTCATTACCACAGCTTGCGACTATTGCATTGTCGCTTGTGGTCTCAAAGTTTATCGCTGGCCGGTTGCCGGTAACGGCAAAGGCGGCGCCAAGGCGAGCCAAAACGCTTTTGGCGAAGATTTCCCGGTTGATCCGCTGGGTCCCTGGGTAGCGCCTAACCAGCACAATATCGTGCTGCACAATGATAAGCCGCACCACGTTGTCGTGATCCCGGATAAAGACGCTAAATTCGTCAACAAAGGCGGTGACTCAAGCCTGCGTGGTGGCTGTATTGCGCAGAAAGTTTATAATCCGCAGACACCAACCCGTGACCGTTTGAAATCACCGATGGTGCGGATTTTTGGCATCTTGCAACCGGTACCGTGGGATTTCGCCCTTGATATCGCTGCCGAGGTTGGCAAGCATGTCATCGATAATCACGGCGCCAATGCCTATGGTGTTAAAACCTATTCCTATCAGTATTTGGAAAATACCTATGCGATTACCAAATATGCCCTGCGTCATATCAACACGGCCAACTTTACCTTCCATGACACGCCGTCGGATGTGAGTTCCACACCTGGTTTCCGGGATGCCGGCTTTGATAATTTCGGTCCGGCTTACGAAGACTGGATGAACGCCGAAACACTGTTGATCTGCGGTACTGATCCGTATGAGACAAAAACGATCTTGTTCACCCAGTGGATTATGCAAGGTATTCAAAATGGCCAGAAAGCCATCTTCATGGTGCCGCGCCGTACCGCCGGTGTAGCTTATGCCGAGAAAAATGGTGGTCTGTGGCTTGATGTTAACCCAGGTACCGACCTTCTCGTCGTCAATGCCATCGCTCGAATCATTGCTGAAAACGGTTGGCAGGATAAAGAGTGGATCAAAAAATGGGTCAACAATAAGTGGGGATCGTCATCTGGCTTTGGCCAGGGCACCCGTAATACGCCGTGGCAATGGCGGACGACCTGGGGCAAGTTCCAGACCAATGGCTATGAAGATTGGAAAAAATGGCTGCTTAAGCAGGACGAGTTTAAACTCGCCAATGCGGCTAAAGTTTCCGGTGTAGATGCCAAAAAAATCCGCACGGCCGCTGAATGGATGGCGAAACCGAAAGGCAACAAACGGCCAAAAACTTCGATCATGATCGAGAAAGGCTTCTACTGGTCAAACAATACCGGCAACACCCAGGCGATTTCCGCCCTTGGCATCATCGTTGGTGCTGGTGGTCGTCCGGGTCAGGTTATTGGCCGGGCTGGTGGTCACCAGCGTGGTGGCCAGCGCGGTGGTAAATATCCGCGTAACAAATCGCCGATGAAGGTGCCGGGCCGCCGTCGCCGCGCACTTGATACGGATACCTATACTATGTCAGGTCACACGCGCATGGCCCACGTCATTGGTACAACGTGGATCCAATCGATGTGTGGTTCGCAGCAATTGGCCAAGCGGTTCCATGAATTGACCCTCGCCAATCCAAATCAGGTTCGCTCCTACGACAAGCAGGATATCATTGATACCCTGAAAAAACGGGCTGATTCCGGCGGTATGGTCGTAATCAACCAGGAAATTTATCTGGTCGATCCAATCGGCAATCGTTTTGCCGATATTATCTTCCCGGCTGCAACTTGGGGTGAAGAGGACTTCATGCGGGCCAATGGCGAACGTCGCCTGCGGCTGTATCAGAAGTTCTACGATGCGCCGGGCGAAGCGAAACCGGATTGGTGGATCATTGCCCAACTCTCCAAACGGATGGGCTTTGAAGGCTTTGATTGGAAAAACTCCAACGAAGTTGCCGAGGAAATGTCACGCTTCTCGCGCGGCAGCCGTAAAGACTTCCACCAGATCAAAGTTGTCGCCAAACGTGAAGGCAAAACCTTGCATCAGAAAATGCGCGAGTTCGGCACCAATGGTATCCAAGGGCCTGTCTTCCTGACCGAAGACGGTAAGCTTGAAGGTACCAAGCGTCTGCATGATACGACGCGTAAATTAAGCGCGACCGGTCCAGAGGCCAGCAATGTGTTCAACAAGAAGTTGACCCATTTCAACAGCCAGACCGGTAAGTGTAACATTCAGAAATCGCCGTGGTCACTGTTCTCGGATTATTGGGAATGGATGAAACCGCGCGGTGACGAGATGTGGTGTTCTTCGGGACGGACCAACGAGCGTTGGCAATCCGGCTTTGATGATCGCCGCCGGCCTTATATTGTTCAGCGGTGGCCTGACAACTATGTCGAAATGCATCCCGATGATGCTAAGAAACGCGGTATCGAATCGGGTGACACGGTGATGGTCTATTCTGACCGGGTGCCAAGTTTGAAGGAAACAATTCTTGGTGTTGAAGGCTCTGACTATTCGTTCGCTGGTCAGATGAAAGCAGGCAATATCGAGTTGACCCGAGCTGCTGTTACCGGTGTCGCGATGGTGACGCGCCACATCAAAAAAGGCATGCTCTATATGGATTTCCTGCATACGCAACAACCAGCGAATGCTTTGGAAGGCCGGATCGTCGACTGGATTAGTGGTAACTACAATTTCAAAATGGGTACCGCTAAAGTTAAGAAGATCGGTGTGTCGCCATATAAACACACCTTCCGCACGATGTCCTTTGCGCCACGGGATATCATCTAACGATGACTTCGTTAAATGCGGAGGAAGTATTACCTTTGCCTAACCAGCCGGTGAATAATAATTTACCGGCTGGCGGTGGCGCTATCGGAGAGGGTGGTATTCAACAAGAAAATCTATCAAATGTCGTTGATGCTTTAGCAGCGCTGTTGCGTGAAGGTGTTGATGTTCATCGCTGTGGCGCGGCGCGGGCGCTTGGTGAAATTAAGTCTGACCAAGCCACCGAAGTGCTGCTCGAAGCCTTGCTCGATGAAGATGAAGACGTGCGTACCGACGCTGCCGAAGCGCTTGCCGTGATTGGTGATAAGCGCGCATCGAAGCAGTTGCTCGAAAACCTTATTGGCGATCCCTGCAGTGAGGTAAAAATGGCGGCGCTCGACGCCTTGACCAAAATGAGGGTGACCGAAGTAATCCCTTGGCTAAAACGGCTATTGAGCTGGCACGATGCGGAGATCGCCTGGGATGAAGACGAATTTTATGAAGGCGGCTGGGATAGCTGGGTTGATTTGCAAGTCGCCGCGATTAAGGCGCTGGCTGAATTCGGTGTCGAGGATACAGTTCCGGAAATTGTCAAAGCTATCAATGACGAAGATGCACAAGACCTGACCGAGTTTGCCTTTGCGGCGTTTGCCCGGATGGGTACCGCTGGCGCTGGCGCGTTGGTCAAATTTCTCGGCGATAAAGATTCCATGCGCCGCCGCCGGGCTGCTGTCGTGCTGGCCGGCATTGATCATGATGCCGCACGTAAGGCGGTGCTTCATGCGCTTAAAGACCCGTCAAAAGACGTTCGCCTGGCCATTGCCGAGGCACTGAATGCAAAAAGTTTCAATGATCGGATTGGCGAGATATTACTCGCTGATCAAGAACCGGAAATTCGCGCCATCGCAATATCGCATG
This sequence comes from uncultured Rhodospirillaceae bacterium, assembly GCA_913020445.1. GTDB lineage: Bacteria > Pseudomonadota > Alphaproteobacteria > Rhodospirillales > UBA2165 > TMED23. The sequence continues at coordinate 21,229 of CAJWAR010000050.1, read as the reverse complement.
TCGATGACAGCGATGTAGATCAGTTGATATCCTGGCTCGATGACCCGGCAACTCTCGTCCAATCTGCCGTCCTTAAGCGGTTGATGACGATCCAGAATATTGAAGCTACGACTGAGTTGCAGGAAAAACTTGAAGCCAAAATAACGGCTGCCGAACCTTCTGTTGTCGCAGCTGCTCTTGAGGTGCTTGCCATTTTATTCGGCCAGGCAGCTAGTGATTCCCTGCCGGACGTTCTACGAGACCAAGATAAACCCGAAGAAATTCGTTTGGGTGCTTTACGCGGTCTTAAAACAATTGCCAATGAAGATGCGATCAGTGCAATTACCGAGACTTTGACGGCGAAAGATCGCCAAATTCGCTTCGAAGCTATCGCTGCGTTGGGCGAGATCGCAGTTTCAGAAAAAAACGCTGATCAGGCACGCGACATTTTAATCGCTGCTTTGAACGCAGAAATCACGCCGCTGCCAGAGCAACCCGAAGAGGCTGAGCCGCAAATTGAGGACGCAGCAGAAACTGAGTCCGAACCCGATATTTCAGAAGATTCTGCCGATGAAGAAGAAAGCGAAGAGTTCCCGACCTCGACCTGGGCTTCGATTATGGGAGTGGATGGGCCAAAAGAAGGCCGTATGGCCGAGCTAGGCGACACCAAGAATAAACGGATCCACCTAACTGAAACAGATATGGAAATGTTGGCGCTTTCGGCCCAAACACCGCGCAAAGGCCGCGTCAAGCTCGCCGAAGAGACGCCGGCTTTTAAGGATGTGCCGCAATTTGCCGCCCGGGTTTTAGGCGAAGTGCCGACCGACGACGTGGCGTCGGCGCTGGCGCTGAATATCGAAAACAATAACGAACAGGTTCGAACTGCAGCACTCGATTCGCTGGTTCGAATTGGTGAAAAAAAGGGTGCTTTACCGAAGGATGCTGTTGCCGCCTTGATGCGGGTCGTGGCGAACTCAGAACGCGATTTCCGGTTATTGGCTGTACGTGCACTGGGTACGGCAAAGGCGACAGAATGTGCTGGTTTTCTTGCGCACCGGCTTGAGGACGGCGATAGCTTCGTCAAAACCGAAGCCATCAATGCGCTCAGCAATATGGCTATTGAAATCAAGCAAATTGACCAATTGATCGAAGATGAAGAACGCTCAGTTCGGCTCGCCGCCGCCGCCGCTCTTGTTGCTTTTGAAGGTGAAGCTGCGCTCGACCGAATTCTTGACTTCGCCTTCGCCAATGAAGGGTATCATCGGCTAGAGGCTGGTCAATTGCTGCGCAAAATCGGCACGGCACGGGCCAATCCAAAACTTATTGCCGTGGTCGAAGATGAAAATCGCCGCCGTGAGTGGCAGGTCGCCATTGAAGTTCTCGGCGTAATAAATTCAGGGAATTCCGTGCTGTAAAAAAAATCTTTAGAAAAATAAATTTTTTAAATCAAATCTGATCTAGATCAAGGACCGTTTCAATTGAAACCGACTAATTTGGCACAATGGAATTTGAATAAGTCTTAAAAGAGGTAGGAAGACATGAAAATCTTGTTAAAATTTGCAGTTGCGACAACGATCGGCGTTTTTTTAACCGTTGGTATTTCCGCTGATGCTTTGGCCGCTAAAGCCAAATATAAGGCAGGCGCAGTATCAAACGGTGGCAGCATTGCTGGTAAGGTTACTTTTAGTGGCGCCGTTCCCGCTGACGGCGTTGAAAAAATCCTGATCACCAAAAACCCCGATGTTTGCGGCACAGGTGAACGGGAAGTTGTCTGGATTGATGTTAAGGACGGCGCGCTCCGCGGCACATTCGTCTTCATCAATAAAATCAAAGCCGGCAAAAAATGGGATAAGCCCAAAGGCGGTAACTACCTGATCAATCAAAAAGGCTGCCGGTTCCGACCTTGGGCGCAAGTCATCAAGCCCGGCCCGATTATAATCCGCAACAGTGACAAAGGCGTGCTGCATAACATTAATACCCGCGAAATGATCGGTGTTGAAAAAAAACGCATCGTCAAACGGACAATGTTTAATTTTGGTCAGCCTGATCCAGGCGACATCAAACAAGATTTGAAACCGCGCCGTTCGCCTTATATCGCGATCAATTGCGAAGCTCATAATTTCATGTTCGGCTTCATGATGGCGCCAAAAAATCCGTATGCAGTCGTTGTTAAAGATGATGGAAGTTTTTCTTTAGATAACGTTCCGGCGGGTAAATACACGGTCAAAGCCTGGCATCCGCGTCTCGGCGTCATCAAATCAAAAATCACCGTCAAAGGTGGCGGCAAAGCAGCCGCTAATTTCTCCTTTAAGGCCAAGTAATAATCATTTTCGGTTAATTCAATTCGTAAAGCGGAGTAGGTAATTGCATTCATCTCGTGAACCCATTTTCTTGGCCAATGCGAGGCGCCGCAAGGCGGTAATCGCTGGCGCGCTCATTGCAATTATATTCTTCGCTTTTCCAGCACTGGCGCAGGAAGCAAATGTCTACCGCCAGGTTCTAGGATTGGATTCCCGGAAAGTAGTCTGGTTCCTGGCGCAAATGCATCTGTTTTTCGGTGCCTTTGTGCTGGGTGTGCCGTTGTTTGCGGTGATCATCGAAATCGTCGGCTGGCGCAGCAATGATCAGCGCTATGATAAGCTGGCCTATGAATTCACCTCTCTGTTAAGTGTCGCCTATGCGACCACGGCGGCCTTTGGCGGCATGCTGGCCTTTGCGTTATTCTCGCTTTACCCAACTTTTATGAGCTATATGGCGGGCACGTTTAAAGACGTGATGTTTGTCTACGCGCTGTTGTTCTTTGCCGAAACCTTTGCCCTCTACATTTATTACTATGGCTGGAAAGCGATGCAGAATAGGGTGCCTTTTAGCGCTCGTTTGCAGATGATTTTCAAAGCGATCGGTGTTGCGCTTTTTGTCGTTACCATCTTGTTCTTCTTCGATGTTATTGGCTGGAAAATGCGCGGCGATACCCGAGCCTTTATGGCGCTCCTGTATTTGCTGCCGTTGTCCATCGGCTTTTACATGATGAAGGATTTGAAAAGCACACACATCTTTATCGGTATTGTGTTGAACGTTGTTGGTACGGCGATTATGCAGGCAGCCAACTCGATGGCGGGTTTCATGATGAGCCCCGCTGGCGTCAATGAAGCCGATGCCTTGACCGGTCATGTCTGGGTCGCCTTCGAAAATATTCTGGCGACACCAATTGCTGTCCACCGCATGCTTGGCAACCTTGCCTTTGGTGGTCTGGTCGCCGGCTCCTATGCAGCGGTTAAATTTATCGGCTCCAAAAAACAAGAGGATAAAGCGCATTACGACTGGATGGGCTATATCGCCAATCTGGTTGCCATTGCAGCCCTCATCCCGCTGCCATTTGCCGGTTATTATCTTGGCCGCGAAGTGTATTCAAATAGTGCCGTCATGGGTAATAACATGATGGGCGGCGACTTTTCCTGGACCTTTATCATCCAAGCCCTGCTGGTTGGCTCAATATTCTTGATCACCAACTACTATCTGTGGAGTGGTATGACCCGCATTCCCGGCGCGGAACGGTACTATAAATACATCAAATATATTCTATTTGCGCTCTGCGTCTCCTTTGCCGTCTGGCTGACGCCGCATAACCTGCCCTTAACCGGTCAGGAAGTAAGCGAAATGGGCGGCTCGCAATATCATCCGACACTCAAATTCTTAGGGTTGATGCCGGCTAAGAACGCGGTGATTAATTTAATCATTTTGGCGACCTTCTTCAGCTTCCTGCTTTACCGGCGCGGCAATAAAAGCGATATCGTGCCGATTTCCCAGCAAGGGCGGGCTCCGGCGATTGTTATTTCTCTGGCTGGCGCCTTGGCCGTCTTTATCGTCGGCCAATATGCGGTGACCTTGATCACCATGGATCCGGCGCATCTTGATTTGCCGGCAGACCGGGCGGAGTTTTTCCGCACCGTCGGCTATCTGCTGGTCTTTAACTGTGTCGTTGCGGTGATAACCGTTTTACTGGCACTGCGAGACCGCGGCAAATTGGCGCAAGGCCTCTATATGACAGTGACCGCGTTCAATGTGACGATTTTCTTGGGCGTCTACGGCTTTATTGTTATGGAGCAGGCGTCGCCGTTCTTGCGGAATGTTGCCGTTGCGCAATTCCTGCAACTCATCAGCTGCCTGATCCTGGTAACCGCAATTGATCTCTATTTGTTCAGATCAGCCAAGGAAATCGGCCCGATGCAGTGGGGCAAGATGACCGTTCGCAGTCAATATGCACTGTTGCTGCTGACTTTCGTGATCACGCTGAATATGGGGCTGATGGGCTTTATTCGCTCAGGCCTGCGCGGCGATTGGCACATTTTTGGTGTCATGCGTGATACCTCCGAATGGTCTTTTACGCCAAGCAATTTCACCATGACTCAAATGGTCGGCACGAGTTTCCTCGTCTTTATGGTCGGCATCGCCTTCATGTTCTGGATTGGCGGCATGGCTGCCCAAGGACATGGCGACGACCATGACGACGAACTTGAAAGCCAACCATCTACCACCGCCAGCGAACAGCCGGGCGAGTAAGGAATAACTCTATGGCAAAAGCTGTTGGACAAGTTTTTATCTTTTTAGTGCTGGTTTTCGGCGTCTTTAACTGGGTCGGTTTTTCGGTCACCGAACTAACGGGTGGTGAAAAAAAAGCCGCGGCAACCGGGGCGGTCGAAGTCACACCGGAAGGCGGTGAAGCGGTCTATTGGGGCAAAGGCCGTTGCTTTACCTGTCATTCTGTTGGTGACCGGGGCAGTGCGGTGCGGGGTCCCAATCATGGTCAGTTCGGTGAGAAATTCCCACTGCCGATGGGTGAGCGTGCGGTTGAACGCGCCAAGGAACGCTCGGAAAAAACCGGCAAGAAATTTACCGCCCTCGATTATCTGGTCGAAAGTCTGGCAGAGCCCGGCGCCTACGTCGTCAAAGGCTACAAAAATGAAATGGCCGTGGTATATGCACCGCCAATATCGCTGAGTCTGAATGAGATCAAGGCGACCGTCGCTTATCTGCAATCGCAAGGCGGCGAGTTTAATGCTGAGGCGATCAATAAACCGAGTGAAATTACCCAAGCTTTCTACGGCAGAATCGCCGTTGCGTCGGCTGCCGGCGGCGGTGATCCGTCCCACGGTAAAGCAGTTTATGAGGAAACCTGCGGCGATTGTCATTCGCTTGAAGGCGAGCCCGGTGATGTCGGTCCTGATCTTTCGACCGTCGGCACCAAGGGCCTCAAGTTTATCTCTGAAGCGATTCTCCAACCAGCGAAAACCATCACCAAAGGTTTTGAGACCTACGTGGTCGTAAAAAAGGACGGGCGCAAAGTTGTTGGTCTAAAAGCCGGTGAAGAAGAGGGTGCAGTTGAACTGGTCACCAAAGATGGCGACGAGGTTTCGATTAAGAAATCTGACATCAAGGAAATTACCCAAGACAAACTTCTGAGCGTCATGCCGGATGACCTGTCTGAAGAAATGACCGTGAAGGACTATCAGGATGTCCTTTCATTCATGTTGATGCAAAAAGGCAAGAAAAAATAGGGCGGATGAACAAAGATGAGTAAATTTAAAATAAATCGTTTTTGGTCTGTCGTCGCGACAATTCTGGTGATCTACGGGATCGTCAAATGGGTAATCCCGGCAGTATCCCGAAATATTACCTCGCTGCCATTTCCGCTCACCGTGCCTGGCACATTGGTCTTTATCTATATGGCCCTAACCTGCGTGGCGTTGTTCGCCTTAGTTACTTTTTCAGATGAGTTCCTGGAAGAATTTTGGGCCCCAATCAGAAAAATGTTGCGGGGCGAATATACTAAGGCTTTTCGTCTGTTGGTCTTGGTCGCCGTACCGGCAGTTATCGGCTGGCAGGTCTATGACATTACCGTGCCGAAAGTGCAATTGCCGTCGAGCCTGCGCATCCAGCATCCGTCATCAAATTTCCCGAAGAAATTTGAAGACATGAAAAATCCATTTAATGAACCGAGCAAAGACCGGGTGACGGCTTTCATTGAGCAAGTGAAAGAAGACGAAATCACTTTTATTCCGCAGGTACAGAAAGACATTGATGCCTGGAAAGAAGAAGCAGATCCAGATCACACGCTCGAGTTCCTGCCACAGGAGCCGGTAAAAAAGCTGCTGGCTGAATTGAAAGCTGAGAAAATTACTGAGGCGACAGCCAAGGAAGCGCTCCATCAAATCGATCTCTACGAAGGCCGCACGCTTTACGCCATGAACTGCCGGCCCTGTCACGGTGACAGCGTTGCCGGAGACGGTCCAATGGCGGACGGCTTTAAGCTACGCCCGATCAACTTCACTGATAACGGCACCATTGAGACCATCGTCGAAGGCTACACCTTCTGGCGGGTCATGAATGGGGGGCCGGGCTTGCCGACTGAGGCGACACCTTGGGATTCGGCAATGCCGGAATGGAAAAAGAATCTCACCGATGAAGAACGGTGGAAGATAATTTTGGCGGAATACGACCTCGCCGAAAAGACACCACGAATTCCGGAGTCTGAATAATGCGGGGTAGCTTGAGAAATAGAATGACACTTTTGAAATTTGTTTTGGCTGCCGGCGGGCTTGCCCTTGGCGTAACATTAGCTTCGCCTGTCTTTGCTGCTGATAAGCCCTCAAAGCCAATGCCGGAAGCGACTGAAGAATACGTTGAAAAAGGCCGGGAAATATATACCCGCCGCTGCGTGATGTGCCATGGCCTATTAGGCGATGGTAATGGACCCGCCGCCGATTACATGGATCCCCGGCCGCGCGATTTCACCCTCGGCACGTTCAAGTTCCGCACCACCCAGTCGGGTGAGTTGCCGACCGATACTGATCTGTTCCGCACCGTCAGCCGCGGCCTGCAAGGCACCGGCATGCAGTCTTTCGATAGCGATCTCATCAAAAACGGTTTGAGCGAAGAGAAGCGCTGGCAGGTAATTGCGTATATCAAGACCTTTGCCCCGGAATTTGATGATGATGAGCTTGACCCGATTAAGACCAACAAGCTGGTCAGTTTGCCGTCAAACTTGCCGCCGTTTAGCGACGAACTGGTCGCCAAGGGTAAGGAGATTTTCCTCAAAGCTAAATGCTGGGAATGTCACGGCAAGCAAGGCCGGGGCAACGGCCAAAAAGCTTTTGACCGCAAAGATGATTGGGGCTTCCCGATCCGCATACGTAATGTCACCCTGCCGTGGAAAATCAAAGGCGGCAGCAATGTCGAAGACATTTATATGCGCTTTTCGACCGGTATTAACGGTACTCCGATGCCGTCTTTTGCCAAGGCACTTTCCAATGAAGACCGTTGGGCGTTGGCTAATTTTATCAAATCTTTGCAACACAAAGTAACCAGCCATCTGGTGCTTAAAGCCAAAAAAGTCGTTGGCGATGTGCCGGCGAAACCGGATGATGAGGCTTGGCAGACGGCCGAGCCGATGGATATGCGTCTGACCGGCCAGGTTGTGGCAGCACCCCGCTGGCAAAATCCGGGCGTCGAACTGGTAACCGTAAAGGCTGCCTTCAATGACAAGGAAATCTCCTTCCTGCTGGAATGGGATGATCCGTTTAAAGACGCAATCCACAAGCAGGACAAAGAATTTAAGACCGCGGATATCAGCAAAGTCGGCGCTTATAATTCATACGTCGCCGCCAATGACATGATCCCGCGCGCCCTTGAGACTTTTCGGGATTCTGTTGCATTGCAATTTCCGTCGAAGTTTAAGCCAGGCACCAAGAAGCCTCATTTCTTGCGTGGCAATTCCTCCAATCCGGTTAATCTTTGGGTTTGGAAAGCCGATCTGGCGGAAAAAGCTAAATCGGGCGCTGAAGAGGCAACGGCGCGCGGCTACCGGCAACCAGCCCGGGCGCAGGCCAAGGATCAGCAGCAAATCACATCAAAATCAGAGTGGAAAGATGGCCGTTGGAGCGTCGTTATGAAACGCCCGCTGGTCACCGAAGACAACAACGATATTCAATTTAGCGCCGGTAAGTTCATTCCCATGTCGATCAATGCCTGGGACGGATCAAACGGTGAGCATGGCAAAATTATGAGCTTGTCGACCTGGCACTTCGTATTCCTCGAAGCGCCGACGCCGATGGTCATTTATGTCTATGCGATTTTGGCCTTCCTGGTCACCGGTGGCTTGGGTTTCTGGCTGATGAAAAAGGCGCAGGTTAAAACTGCCTAAATATGCAGCTTAGCCGGCAAAATAAGGAGTAGGAAAATGAGATTAATATTATCTACATTCGCGGCGATCGGCCTGTTAGGCTTTGTTGCCGGCGCGGCACATGCAGATGCAGGTGCTGGTAAAGCTGCCTTCGAAGCGCAGAAATGTACCGGCTGTCACTATACGGATGGCCCGGCCAAGGAAAAAAGCATTGCCGACCAATTGGCCAAAAAAGGGCCCGAGCTTTGGTATGCGGGTTCTAAGTTTCAAGCAGCCTGGCTTAAAGGTTGGCTCCAGGACCCCAAACCGATCCGTCATCTGGCCTATAACTCGCTGACTAAAAAGAACGCGGGTGATCACCCGAAATTATCCGGTGGTGATGCCGCTAATGTTGCCGATTTCCTGATGAGCAAGACCTCCAGCGAGGTTAAAGTGGGTGTTATTAAACCAAAGAGAAGTCTTAAAGGTAAAAAGATTTTCACCAAGAAAATGCCCTGCACCGGCTGTCATCAATCAGCCAGCAAGAAAGGCAAAGTGACCGGTGGCTTCAGTGGCCCAACCTTGGTTGGCGTCGGTAAGCGGCTCAACCCGGATTGGATCTATGCGTATTTGAAAAATCCCACTCACTTCAAGCCGTTCAAAGCGATGCCGACTTTCGCCGGTATCTTGAAGGATAAGGATCTCAAAAACGTCGCCAAACATGTCAGCAACCTCAAATAAGGATGTCTAGAGCAATGAAAAAAATGATCAAAATTTCTCTCTTGGCTGCCGTATTTGGTTTGGCCTGGTTGGTGAACACAGAAACCGCAAAAGCTGCCGGCGCTGAAGAAACCTTTAAATTCTATTGCGCCCAATGTCATGGCCTCGAAGGCAAAGGCAAGGGTCCAAATGTGACCAAGGATTTCCCGGTAACACCGCGCGATTTCACTAATGCCAAAGAGATGAGCAAGCTGTCGGATAATTATATCCGCGGCATCGTCATGGATGGCGGCCCGTCGCAAAGCAAATCACCACTGATGCCGCCGTGGGGTAAGACGATCTCAGACGCTGACGTCAATGGATTGATCAAGCATCTGCGCGGTCTTTGTAAATGTCAGGGGAAAGCGGGTTAGAAAACGAAAAAAGCGAGGATCAGCACGATCACCACAAAATTAACGGCTGCGCCGACAAAGATAACCCAGTCGATGGGCCGTAAATTTTTAAAATTGATCATGCTTCTTTCTCACTGGTTTCTGAGCTCATTTTATCCTTCGAATCCAAGTTGTTCAATGCCAGCAAAAAAACAAGTAATTGAGACGGTTTAAAAAACATGAATACAGAAGCTCCACAAAATAACGAAGCTACCTGGTTTGGCCCGGTATTGTTCACGGCCGTGCTGATCGCTACCTGTGCGGCCTTTTGGGTCGTTCTTTTTTAAGCCGAGAAGAGAGGGAGATACAGCGATGAAAAATTATTTTGTGCCTTTCATTATATCGCTCGCGATCAGCGGCGTCGGCTTTTTCGTACTCGATTGGGGCCTCATGAATTTGCAGGGAATGCCCCTGTTCTTCAACCAGTAATGATTTGAAGGCGCATATCAGAATGAAATTTAAAAATCAAAACAGGTGGGGAATTACGGTAGCTGGGGTAGCCTTGCTGGCCCTCGTATTTTTTCTAACACCGCTTAGTTTTAGCGGCGAATTTTTTGATATCGCCGCTCAAGCTGCCGAACAGGCCGCTGAGCCGGCGGCTGAGAATAGTGCCGAAAAAACCGAAGGCGCCGAAGCCGCGTCACCCTATGGACCGGCGCCTAAAACCACTTTAGCCAGCTATCCTACTGTCAAAGGTGTCAACAGCCGCTTGGTGATTTGGCTGGTTGCGCAATTGCATCTCTGGTTTGCCGCCTTCGTGCTCGCCGTGCCGATATTCGTCTTTATCATCGAAGCCATTGGCATGCGGACGCGCGATCGCCGCTATGACAACATGGCGTATGAGTTTATCAAGGTCAGTATCACGGCCTATTCCCTGACCGCCATTTTGGGCGGCTTGCTGCTGTTCTCGCTGATGCTGTTCTACCCTGATCTCTGGAGCTATCTCGCAACCATCTTTAAAGACAGCATGTTCTGGTATGCCGTGCTGTTCTTCGCCGAGAGCGCCTGCCTCTATCTCTATTATTACGGCTGGCACTGGCTGCAGGGTGGCGACCGCAAATGGGTCCATCTGACAATTGGCTTGCTGCTCAATGCAGTCGGCACGATGCTGATGTTCCTCGCTAATTCCTGGCTGACTTTCATGATGAGCCCGGAAGGTGTTGATGCGGCGGGTGTCTTTGCCGGTGATATCTGGCCGGCCATTCAGAACCATCTCTGGAACCCGATCAATCTGCACCGGGTGGTCGCCAATGTTGCCTTCGGTGGCTCCATCGTCGGCGCATATGCGGCGTTTAAGTTCCTAAGCTCAAGCCGGGCCAAGGATCGCGCGCATTACGACTGGATGGGCTATAACGCCAACTTTATTGCCATTTCGGCGCTGCTGCCTCTACCGTTCGCGGGCTATTACCTGACCACCGAGATTTATGCCTTCAGCCAACAGATGGGCATCACCTTGATGGGCGGCATCTTCGCTTGGTTGTTTATTATCCAGGCCGTGCTGATCGGTGCGTTGTTCCTGTCAGCCAATTATTATCTCTGGTGTTGCATGGGTCGCAGCGATGGTGCGGTGCGTTACTACAAATACATTAAATACATTGCCATCGTCATTGTTGCCGCCTTCCTGGTCTGGTTCACTCCCCATACGCTGGTGCTGACCAATGAGGAGCTGAAAGCGCTCGGCGGGCCCTATCATAAATATGTTGGGCCGTTCGGTATTATGCCGGCCAAAAACACCGCCGTTAACTTGATGATTCTGGCGACCTTCGTCAGTTTCCTGTTCTACCGCCGGGCTAATAAGATCGCGACGGTCAGCTGGGTCAATGCCGGTAATGCGGCACAAGTGGCGCTGTTTCTGGTTGGCGTCGTTAATATATTCATTCTCGGTGTTTATTACGGTTATTTCACCAACACGGTCTACAAAATCGCTGCCTCGATCCCGCAGGTATGCACAACGCTTACCATCATTGTTGCCAGTATCCTGATCGATAGCTTTATGTACCGAAATTCAAAAGAAGTCGCGCCGCTTAAATGGGGCCGCGTGCCGGAACGTTCGCAATATGCGTTATTCTTGCTGGCAGTATCCTTCACTTGGTTGATGGGCCTGATGGGCTATATCCGCTCCGGTATCCGCCAGCACTGGCACGTCGTCGATATCATGCGGGATAATTCGGCCGATGCATTCACCCCGACCATGGGCTTTGCCGCCAATGTGGTTTCGATCGGCACAATTATTTTCCTCTCCATGGTGATCTTTGTCTTCTGGCTGAGCCAGATTAGCGCCAAGAAAACCGAGCCGGAGAATTATTGGGTGCCTGAAGCGGTTGATGGCATGGCAGCAGGTGGAGGCAAGGGATGAGAAATTTCTTGAAGGTTGCTTTCTTCAGCCTGCTCGTTATCGGCCTGTTTGCGGGTTTCGCCAATTTCGGCATTCCACGGATCGAGCCGGCACCGCCGCCGACCGAAGAGAAAATCGATCTCGGTTCACTGACGATGGATCAGTTCCTGGTGCTTGGTGAAAAAATTTACAAAGGTAAAGGTACTTGTACGCTTTGCCACAATGCGCTTGGCGGCCGCGCCCCATTGCTTGAAAAAGCAGCGGCCGTCACCGCAGCGCGTCTTAAGGATGCCCGCTATAAAGGTGATGCGACGGATATCGAAAGCTATCTCGTCGAATCGATGATCAAACCATCGGCCTTCGTGGTCGCTGGATTTGGTAAAAAAGGCACGCAGGATGCGGTTAGTCCGATGCCGGATGTATCAGCCGGCAGTATTGGTCTCAACGAAGTCGAGATTGCTGCCGTAACAGCTTACCTGCAGGACATGGGTGGCGTCGAAGTAACCGTCGAAATTCCTGAAGACGCCGGTGATAGTGCCGCGGAAGATGAAGAACAACAACGCAAACCGTATGAAAGCGCCGAGGATATCATCTCCGAGATCGGCTGCGGTGCCTGCCATAAGGTCGGCGAAGACGAAGGCGAGCAAGGCCCTGATTTGACCAAAATCGGCGCCATCCGTTCAGCGGCGCATATCAGAAAGTCGATCCTCGATCCCAATGCTGAGCTTTCCAAAGGCTTCGAAAAAGATCTTATGCCGAATGATTATGGCACCCAGCTTTACGCCAGCGAGCTTGAAATGCTGGTCGAATATTTGGCGAAGTTGAAATAGGGAGGGGCTGATATGAAAATACCTAAGTTACTTCAAGCCGTTCTCGTTCTAGCCATTGTCTATTACGGCTTTATCCTGGTCTTCGATGTCATTCTCGACCACGTTATCCCGTCGAGCCTGCTGACTATGTATATGTTCTTCGTTGTCGCCGGCGTCTTTATGGTGTTTACGGCAACCGAAGAAAGCACTCGGGAATTGGTTGGGCCGATCAAAGCTTTGGTGGAAGACCCATCTAAAAAGACGATCCGCAACGTGGTATTCGTCATCCTGCCTTTGCTGGCCGGCTGGTATACCTATGGGAAAACCAGCCTGAGTTTTGAAGCGCCGGTTGAGCTGCGCACCATTCACCCGGCACCACCATCCAGCATGAAGGCATATGGCAAACGCTACGATGTTATCAAGCTGGAAAATCCGCTACGCAAGCTCGAAAAAGAAGACCCCAAAAAATTCAAGGAACACGTTGCTGCAGGCGCTAAAGTCTATATCCAAAACTGTCATTTCTGTCATGGCGATAAGCTCGATGGCAGAGGGCCTTATGCGGCGGGTCTCAATCCAACGCCGGCGAACTTCCAGGATATTGGCACCATCGCGCAGCTCCAGGAATCGTACCTGTTTTGGCGCATTGCCACCGGCGGGCCGGGCCTGCCGAAAGAAGCCGCGCCTTGGATTTCCTCTATGCCGATCTGGCAGAACTTCCTCAGCGAAGAGGAAATCTGGCAGGTTATTTTATTCCTTTATGATTACACCGGGTATCAGCCCCGAAGTTTCGGACACGAGTAGGAGGCTGAACCGATGAAAATGATAATTTCTGCATTTGCACTTCTGACAATTTTGCTTGGTGCTCCCGCTGTTGCTGCGCCCGGCAACGCCGATAACGGCAAGAAAGTTTATGAAAAACGCTGCCTGATGTGCCACGGCGAAGAAGGTGATGGCGCCGGCCCAGGTGCCGAGCGTCTCAACCCGCCGCCGCGTGATTTCTCAGAAGCGGACTATAAGATCAAGACCACTGGTGCTGATGATCCGGTGCCGAATGATGATGATCTCTACCGCATGATTAAAGACGGAATGCCGGGCACGGCCATGCCGGGCTGGTCCGATATTCTCAAAGAACAGGAAATTTGGGACCTCGTGCTCTATCTCAAAATATTCGCCGAGCTGGAGGATGAAAAACCGGAAGAACAATTGGATTACGGCACCCAAGTCGCGACTTCGCCCGAAAGCATCGCCCAAGGCAAAAAACTGTTTCATGACGCCGACCGCTGTTCGGAATGCCATGGCCAGGACGGCAAGGGTGATGCGGTCAAGCGCTTGAAAGATGACGCGGGTGCCAGAACATGGCCGCGCAATTTGACCAAGCCCTGGACGTTCCGGGCCAGTAATGCGCCGAAAGATATCTTTACGCGGGTGACCGTCGGCATTCCAGGCACGCAAATGCCGTCCTTTGCCGATGAGAAAAGTAAGAAAAAGCTTTCTATCGAAGAACGCTGGCATGTCGCCAATTATGTTCAATCACTAGCCAAAACAAAACGTACTGTAAGAGCCGACAACACGGTTGTCATCGCCGAAAAAATTGACGGTGATCTACCAGCGACGCCGGATGATAAAGCCTGGGCCGTGGCGCAGCTGACGACTTTTGCCATGGTGCCGCAAATAATTGCTAAGCAACGTTTCTTCAAAGCGGCCAACGATACCATCACCGCACGGGCATTTTATAACGGCAAAGAAGTCGCCTTCCTGCTGGAATGGGACGACCGCACCAAAAGCATACCGGGTGACGAAGCCGCCGCCAAAATCGCCGATCCAAACATGGGTGAGGATGCGGTTGCCATTCAGCTACCGGTCCAGCCGGTCGAAGGATTAGAGAAACCCTATTTTGTCGCCGGTGATAACGCCAAGCCGGTTAACATCTGGAAATGGAGTGCCGGCACGACCAAGTTAGCGGCTAAAATTGAGCTCGCCAACGGTCAAGGGCTGGATAAGCTTGAAGCCCGCGATGGCAAAGCAGCTGGCCTGACTTCGAGTGGCGTATACAAAAACGGTACCTGGCGGGTGGTGGTAAAACGCCCCTTGGCGACATCGGAAACCGATAGTGATATCCAATTCGAAGAAGGCCGTTTCACACCGATCGCTTTTGCTGCCTGGGATGGCAGTAACTCTGAAAAAGCGCGCAGCTACACTCTGACAACGTGGTACTGGCTGTTATTAAAACCGCCGGCCAGCACCAAGCCGATTATTTCGGGCGTGATCGTGGCGCTGTTACTCTTTGGCCTGCTGGGTTGGTGGGCGCGTAATGCTGCTGCCAAACGGGAAAATTAGACGATGCGAACTACTTCTGAATTGCCACAAGATATTGAACCGGATGTTGCTCCTAGGCGCGGTGTCATTCCACGGATGTTTGGGGTGGCGCTGATATTTATCGGCGCCTTGGATGCCATGCTGTCGTGGCGTTCCGGCAATGCGATTGAAGATTTCTACATTTTCTTAATTGCCGCCGGACTGTTTTTTCTGGTCATTGGTCAAATTCGCCGAAGATCAGAATAGCTCTAATTTGCAGGTTTGATCCACGTCAAGGAAGGTACTTTAGAATCTCGCTAAATTTAACTTCTAAGGTAGGAGTTAGTTAAATGAATGTTTCCCAGGCGGCCAAACAGGCCGACGCAAGCCCTGTATCTACTGAGGAAAACCAAGCGGCTTTTTCGCGGTTCCTCGTGGCGTTGGACGCATCGGAATATGCCGATCACGCCCTCGCTCAAGTTTTAAAACTTGTCCCGACCGTGGACGGTCAAATTACTGGTATTCACGCCTATGCAGCCCGGCTGCATGACGCGCGGTTTCGTCAAATGGAAGGCGGTCTTCCCGAGCGCTATCTTGATGAAGAGGAAATGCAGTATCAGCGCGACGTGCATGACGATCTGATCACCGACGGTCTCTCAATAATCACCGATAGCTATCACGATGTTGCCAAAGCCGAATGCGACGAACGGGGCCTTAAATTTCAGCGGTTGAGCCCTGAGGGTAAAAACTACAGCAAAATTATCGAGGCCGCTGAAACCGGCGATCATGATGTACTGGCTCTGGGTTCGCTTGGTCTAGGCGCCGTACCCGGTAGTTTGATCGGCACCGTTTGTGAGCGCGTTGTCCGCCGCAGCCCGATCGATTGTTTGGTCATCCGCGACACCGAAACCGAGATTGGCGATGGCCCGATTGTCGTCGCGATTGATGGATCAGCGAAATCTTACGGAGTGCTGAAACGCGCGTTCGAGATTGCGCGCCGCATTGATGCCGACGTGCATATCGTTTCCTCCTACGATCCTTATTACCACTATGTTGCGTTCAATAAGATCGCCAGCGTGCTCAGCGACGAAGCCGGCAAGGTTTTCCGTTTCCGGGAACAGGAAGCGCTCCACGAAGAGCTGATCGATGATGGCATCGCCAAAATCTATCAATCGAACCTCGAAATCGCCAATAAGATCGCCGATGACGAAGGTGTCGAGGTCGTCAGTAAATTGCTCGAAGGCAAAGCTTTCAAAGTGATCTGTGATTATCTGGAAGAAGTTAATGCCAGCCTGTTGATGGTTGGCATGACCGGCGTTCATGCTGATCGCAGCCTCGATATTGGCGGCAATGCGGAAAATCTTTTACGTCTCTCGCCCTGTCACATCTGGCTGGGTCAAACCGAACACGTACCGCCAATGGAAGTGGTCGCCGAAGAAACCATTTCCTGGAGCAACGAAGCGGAAGAGTTCCTCAAACGTGCGCCGAGCTTCGTTCAGGATATGGCCAAAAAAGCGGTTAACCGCTACGCCCAGGAAAAAGGCCATACATTTATCACGCAAGATATTGTTGAGATCGTTGCCAATGACATGATGCCGGGTGGCGGGCATTCAGAAAAACAGCTTGAAGAAGAGCAAACGGTAACGTGGTCCGTATCGGCTGAAGAACTGATTAAGCACCATGTCGAATTGCCGATGGCCGGCAATATTAAGCTTCGCGCGGAGAAACGTGCGCGCCGGAATTCCTCCAAAGAAGTTTTGGATGAGCATGTGCTGCCGTTCATCGATATCAGCGTCAATATCGAAGCGGGCGCAGAAGGTGAATTTGTTTGGGCTGCGGCGGCTTTGGCACGGTTATCCCGGGTGCCGGATGCGATGCGTGACGCAACGCGGTCCCGGATTGAAAGTGTCGCTCAGGAACGGGGCACCACGGAGATTACTCTTGAAGTGGTTGAAGCCGGGCTTGAACAGGCGCGCGCTGCGATGAACGAGGCGATCGCGACCAAAGAAGAGGAGCCAGAAGAATCTGGCGAGAAAAAAGGTTTTGTATGTCCCTTTGCATCCAAAGCCAAAGAAAAAGAAGCAGAAACAGCCGAAGAGCAAACGACGGCGATAGAATGGGCTGAAGATGCTGAAGTGCGGATGGCCAAAATCCCGGAAGGCTTCATGCGTGATATGACCCGTCAACGAGTCGAGGTCTATGCTGAAAAGCACGGCATTGAAACCATCACTGAAGCCTTGGTCGAAGAAAAATACGCCGAGTGGGCCAAAGGCTCGGCTAAGCAAAAACGCAAAATGGAGTGGGACGAGGATGCACTTGCCCGCGTTCAGCGCATTCCTGATTTTGTCCGGGGCATGGTCGAGCTGGAAATTGAACGCTGTGCCCGAGAGATGGAACTGGATCGGGTGACCACGGCCGCGGTCGATAAGGCCAGTGAAGCCTGGGAAGGCATGGGTGATTTCCATTCCGATGCCAATTCTGATCTCTATAAGAAAGATTAGGCGGCGCGATCGTGAACCTTCTCCGCTTAAAAGATAAGCTGAAAGACGTTAAGGCAGAGCAGCCATTTCTGGTCGCGCTCAATTTAACGCGGCGCTGCAATCAGGCCTGCGCCCATTGTTATCTTGATGCCGGTGTGCGGCAAGCGGGTGAAGCGGGCGAACTCTCGACCGATGAAGTTAAATCCTGCCTGGATGAGATTAAAGCGCTCGGTGGCGAAACCATGGTGGTGCTGACGGGCGGCGAGCCTTTGGTGCGCGCCGATCTCGATGATCTCGCCCAGCATGCCGTCAATCTTGGTTTGATGACGGTGATCGGCACCAATGGCATGATGCTGACCGATGAGAGAGTTGCCCGGCTTAAAGGTGTCGGCGTTGCCGGTGTCGGCATTAGTCTCGATTCGCTTGATCCCGTCTATCACGATAATTTTCGGGGCGTCCCTGGTGCCTGGGAAAAAACCATGGCCGGTATCGATGCCTGCCGCAACGGCGGGCTGGCGCACCAGCTGCATTTTTCGGTGACCGATGACAACGCTGATCAATTGGATGAGATGATTGCTTTTGCGCGGTCCTCCGGTGCCTTGGTGCTGAATATTTTCTTTTTGGTCTGTACCGGGCGCGGTGAAAAAGTCACCAATATATCGCAAGAAACTTACGAGGCAGTTTTGCGCAAAGTGACGCAAGCGGCCCATGACGAACCTGAATTATTAATCCGGGCCAAATGCGCACCCCATTTCAAACGCATGGCGATGGAACTTGATCCCGAATGGCCGATTACGCTCGCCCAAGGTTATGAAGCCGGCGGTTGTCTTGCGGGTTCCCGCTATTGCCGGGTGACGCCGGAAGGTGACGTTACGGCGTGTCCGTACATTGAGAATGCTGTCGGTTCGATCCGCGAGCAGAGCTTCGCCGAGATTTGGCAGGACGCACCGATGTTTAAAGCGCTGCGCCATCCGGTTCTGGAAGGCCATTGCGGTAGTTGCGAATACAGCAAACTTTGCGGTGGTTGCCGCGCCCGGCCTTTGGCGCGGGACGATAATTTGATGGGTGAAGATTTCCTCTGCGGCTACGAGCCGGCAGGTGGTGCCGTTATCCAGCCGCTGCCTGAACAGCAAAACGCGCTGATGTGGACCGGTGACGCTGAAGCGCGCCTGACTAAAATTCCGGGCTTCTTGCGCCGCATGATCCGGCGTCGCGCCGAGGACTATGTCCGGGGCGAGGGCCGCAGCCAGGTCACGGCTGACGATCTGCATTTCCTGGCGGCCAAGAAATTCGGCGGCTCAATGCCGTTCAAGCCTGAATTTAGTGGCAAGCAAGAGGCGGCGCGTGATGACAGTTGATGTAGCCATCATCGGCGGCGGTATTTCCGGTCTGGCAACAGCTTATGATCTGGCTGGACGGGGCTTGGACGTCGTTGTGCTGGAGCGCCAAGTCCATGCGGGCGGTAACGCCGTTTCCGAACGCATCGGTGAATTTTTGATGGAACATGGGCCAAGTACGGTCAATGCTCAGTCAATTGCTGCCAACGATATAACGAAACGCTTGGACCTCAACGGTGAGCAATGCGATCTCGGTGCTGGTGTTAAAAGCCGTTATCTTGTTGGCAAAGGCGCACTGCAAGGTATTCCGGTCCACCCCCTCGGTTTTTTGCGGTCAAACTATCTGAGCGTTAAAGGCCGTTTGCGCCTGATGATGGAGTTCGCCATTCCCCGCAATCGAAGTAAAGCGGAAGAAACCATTGCTGAATTTGCCGGCCGCCGGTTTGGCAGAGAGTTCGCCGACAAAGTCATTGATCCATTGGTTGCCGGTATTTATGCCGGCCGCGCTGGCGAGCTGTCGGTCGAGGCGGGCTTTCCGAAACTCCACAGTCTCGAGCAAAAATACGGCTCGATTGCCTTAGGCCTCGTTCAGCATCACCGCCAGGGTGCCAAGAACATGCCATCAAGCCGGCTGTTTTCCTTTAAAGACGGTATTGGTTCCTTGCCGAAGGCGCTGGCGGCGGCGCTTGGAGACCGCGTTAAAACCGGCGTGACGGTGAGGCGAATTCAAAAAACTTCCCTCGGGTTTAGTATTG
The DNA here is from genome assembly GCA_913020445.1 of uncultured Rhodospirillaceae bacterium. Taxonomy (GTDB): domain Bacteria; phylum Pseudomonadota; class Alphaproteobacteria; order Rhodospirillales; family UBA2165; genus TMED23. Next base: position 1,930 of record CAJWAR010000050.1, on the reverse strand, counting down.
ATGTTGGGGACCAAGGCAAACTTGCTACGCGCGCCATCGTGGTCGCCACTCAGCCTCATGTTGTGGCAGAGTTACTTGAAGATGTCGATGTTTGGTCGTCCCACGCAGCCGGTGAGATTGAGGCGCCACCCTTGGCCGTTGTTTATCTCGGCTACAAAAGAAAAGATGTCGAGCATCCGTTGGACGGTCTTGGCTTCCTGGCACCCGAAAGTGAAAATCTGTCGATGTCGGGCTCACAGTTCTGCTCGACCATGTTCCCGGGCCGGGCGCCGGAAGACTGCGTTTCAATGGCGGTATATTTTGGCGGCGCCCGTGCACCCGAAAATGCCCTATTGCCGGCAGAAGAACTTACAGCTATTGCCCGGCAGGAGTTTAAAGACCTCGTCGGCGCCAAAGGCGAGCCCATGGTTGCCCGCGTGCGTCACTGGCCCCGCGGCCTGCCGCAATACAAAATTGGTCACAAAGATCGGGTCCAAACGATGCTCGAAGCCAATAACCGCGTGCCGGGCCTGTTCCTAACCGGCAATTACATCAGCGGTCCGTCTGTCGCGGTCTGCGTCGATCAAGCGGGCAAAACGGCTGCCAGCGCTTGGCACTATCTAAACGATCACGTTTCATCTAAAATTGATCAACGGCTAGAACAGGCGATGTAATGAAGCGATTAGCGATCATTCTCATAATGCTATGCGCCGTTGTCTGGGCGACCGGTGCAGAGGCACATGGCCCAAAACTAAAAAACAAAGAAACCGCCTCACTCGCCAGTAATCGCGGGCCGTTTGAGCTGATCACCCATACCGGCGAGACCGTGACCGACCGGGATTATCTCGGCAAATATATGCTGGTTTATTTTGGTTACACCAACTGCCCCGATGTGTGCCCTATTGATCTGCAGATTGTCAGCGAAGCAGTTGATATGCTGGGCAAAGATGGCGCTAGGGTTCAGCCGTTATTCGTCACTGTCGATCCCGAGCGCGATACGGTCAAGGTTATGGCCGATTATGTGAAGCATTTCCACCCGCGGCTGATCGGATTAACCGGCTCGAAAGAACAAATTGCTTCAGCGGCGAACATCTACCGTATGCAATCCCGCAAATACTTTCCAGCCGACAGCGAAAAAAAGAGCGATTATCTCGTTGAGCATAGCGCGGCGATGGTGCTGATCGGACCCGATGGCGGTGGACTTAGTCTCTTTCCCCACGGCATTACAGCCAATGATGTTGTCACCGACATCAAGCGCTTCATCAATCCCCGTTAATTCGCCTTTAGCCTGCAAGCAGTAATACGAGAACGATATTTATCGCTAATAAAACCAAGGCTGTGCTGCGCCAAAAGCCAACCGGGTTACGTTCCAATAACGGGCGGTTTTCCTGGATAACAAATTTTGGGTTAGGCGTTGTCATGTCGCCAAGAAAAGCTGACAAGCTGTCATAGCGCTGGGCGGGGTCCGGATCGAGGGCCTTTTTAAGCGCGCCGTCTACCCAGTCTGGAATTAAAGCGTTGTGGCCGCAGGCGGATTGATAAGGCAGCTTTTGCACCGAACGTTGGCTTGAGAACCCGTCACCGTAAGGTAATTTACCGGTCAGCATCTCATAGGCAATGACGCCGAGCGAGAAACGGTCTGGTCGCAGTTTCGAGTCCTGCCGGGCCCACCAATTTTTCTTATGCAAACCGACGCCCAGTTTATTGTCTCAATAAAGCCCGCCGTTCTGGGGCTTTTTTGGCGGTTTATTAGTTCTTTAGAAAGGAGGAGACGTTTTATAATGGCGGATAAGGCTAATTTGGCCGATCGTCTCTGGAGACCCATTTCGACGCCCAGTTTATTGAGAACGATGGTGGTTTAGGTGGAGGCGGTTAGGCCGAGATTCCCAGAATTTGTTTCTGGTCTTTCCAGTCGGCAGGGATCGGGCTTAGTTTTTTTATTTTTTCAACA
>CAJWAR010000049.1 GCA_913020445.1 uncultured Rhodospirillaceae bacterium | reverse complement strand
CTGCCTATAAAAGGGAAGAGGACGGTATCGTCCTCATCGATCAAAAAAGATGCCGCAGCTGGCGTTACTGCGTTTCTTCCTGTCCCTATAAAAAGCCCTATTACAATTGGGCCAGCGGTAAGATGGAGAAATGCATTCTCTGCTATCCGAGAATTGAATCGGGTATGCCTCCTGTTTGTTTTCATTCCTGCGTTGGAAAAATTCGCTCTTTTGGACTTCTTTTCTACGATATGGATCGGGTAGAAGAAGTCGCCTTGGCGGATGATAAAGATCTTGTCGAGGCGCAAAGGGACATGATTCTGGACCCCTTTGACCCGGCGGTCATTGAAGGGGCCAAGGAAAGCGGCATCAGTGACGATTGGATTGAAGCGGCACAACGTTCGCCGGTTTACAAAATAGTTAAAAAATGGGAGCTGGCACTACCGCTTCACCCAGAATTCAGGACGTTGCCGAGCCTATTTTATATACCGCCTTTGGCTCCTATCACGACCAGCGCAGGGCAAAATACTCCTATGGAAGAAGATATCTTTGATATGGATAAGCCGTTGGAAGGTCCGCTTCTCAGTCTTGATGAAATGGATAAATTCCGAGTGCCTTTCAAATATCTTGCCGGCATGTTTGGCGCCGGCAATGAAGAAGTGGTGAGAAAAACGCTGTTGCGTCAACTTGCGGTGAGGCACTACGAGCGCAGCAAAAGGGTGGATAATAAGCCCGATTTGAAGGACCTCGAAAAAGTCGGATTGAGCGAAGAAGACGCCAATGGAATTGTGCGGGCCTTTTCCCTTTCTTTTTATAACGAGCGATTTGTGGTTCCCAATGCAAAACGCGAAGAAGCAGACATCAGTCCATATACCGAGCGTGGCTTCGCTGGTTTTGACCAGATGAATCCCTGGTCACCGATGAAAAGAAGGAAAAGTTATCACAAATCCCATCACACGGGGTCGAAAAACTATGAATAACATGAACGGAAGTCAAATATTGCAGGATGTTTATGAGCTCATAGCTGAATTGTGGTGCTGCCCATCCGCAGAGGATGCCGAGAAGGAGAAATTCAGGCAAGAAGCCGAACAAGTGGTTAAAAGGCTGGAAAGCATCGATAAAGAGAGCGCGGCGTTGCTTTCTAAATTCCTCAGTGAAAAAGATATTGCTGAAGAAGATTATATCGATCTGTTTGAATTGGATCCTCAATGCGCCCTGTATCTTGGCAGCCACAGCTATGATGAACCGACGACGTGCGCTACTGCCGCCGTTTCCGACAGAAACGAATACATGATCGAGTTGGGTGGAATTTATAACCACTTCGGGCGCAAAACCAATGGAATAGAGTTGCCGGATTACCTGCCATTGATGGTCAGTTTTCTTTCACTAACGACTGAATCAAAAGATGACCCGGTTAGAGATAAATTTATTGCAGAGTATATTTTGCCGTTTCTGCCGCCGATGCGTCTTCGGCTGGCAGAGTTAAAAACGCCATATCTCTATCTTCTTGATGCCTTGGAGAAAGTCATAAACCTCGAGGTAATAACGCAACCTTTGTCAAAACCAACAGAACATAAGGTGGAAAGCTATGTGGGATAACTTCTTTTTCATCGGACTGCCCTACATCACCATCGTACTGTTTTTCGGTGGCATAATTTACCGTGGCTTTAGCGGACTGATGAGTGAATACCGAGGAAAGTGGGACTGGACCGTCCGCGGCGATTATCTTTGGACAACGCGCTCGACCGGATTTTTTGGCCGTGCCTCCATCGGGCCGGCATCCTTATGCCTGCACTGGGGCATAATAATCCTGTTTTTTTCCCATGTGATTGGATTTATTGGCGGTGCGTACAACCTCGCTTCCTGGGTGGATTTTTTCCGCTGGGCGGGACTCGGCGCCGGAATTCTATTTCTCTATGGCATATCTTGGGCTTTGGTGCGGCGGATCACCATCCCGCAGGTAAAGGCAATGAGCACGCCGGATGATTATATCGTCCTGTTGTTCCTGATAGTTATTGGTGGTTTTGGGCTTTATCAATCCGCTGTCGAACTTGTCTTTGGAGTTTCTTATTCGGTAGGACCGTGGATCGGCGGCGTTTTCAAATTACAGCCGGATGTTTCTAAGATTGTCGGTGCTCCGCTTGCCAACAAATTGCACATCATCTTTGCCCTGCTATTTTTTGCTTACTTGCCCTTTACCAAACTGGTGCACGTTTTTAGCTATCCATTCGGATACATAACGAGGCCGTTTATATCTATGAGAAAATATGTGGCATTAAAAAAATAAGGAGCGTCAAGAAAACCCTGAGACATATTCCGACCGCGCCTAGAGGTTAATATGGCCACCGCTACCGAATTCGATCCGAGGAAACAATATTCCGTCCTCGCTATGAATACTATGGCCTTCACCGTCAACTTTGCGGTATGGACCATGTTTTCTGTCATCGGTATCAAGATCAAAGGCGAGTTGGGTCTCAACGAAACCGCGTTCGGCCTACTGGTTGCCACACCTATTCTCACCGGTTCCTTAGTGCGCTTGCCGCTGGGTTTGCTCACCGACCGGTATGGTGGACGCATCGTCTATTTCATTCAGATGATTTTGGTCGCTATCGCCACCTATGGGTTGGCCTTTGCCAATCAATACTGGCAATATCTTGCGGTTGGTCTCTGCGTCGGCTTGGCTGGCGGATCCTTCGCCATCGGTATCGCCTACACCTCGGCTTGGTTTCAGAAAGAACGGCAAGGTACGGCTTTGGGAATTTTTGGCGCCGGTAACGCAGGCGCGGCCCTAAACATCTTCGCCGCGCCGCTGATTATCGTCGCCTTGGGCTGGCGCGCAGTGCCGACCATCTACTCGGTGTCGATGCTGGTGATGGCCATCGCTTTTTGGTTCTTGACTTATCCAGACCCACAGCTCGAGGGGCGTAAAAAGTCAGGGAATCTGCCGACCCTCACCAGCATGCTCGAACCGCTCAAAGAGGTCCGGGTGTGGCGGTACGGCCTCGCTTATTACTTCGTGTTCGGCGGGTTTGTGGCGCTTGCCCTGTGGCTGCCCAAATACTACATGGCGGAATACGGCCTGCCGCTGACGATGGCGGCGTTCATCTCCCTGTTTTTCACCCTGCCTTCCGGCGTCATCCGCGCTCTGGGTGGCTGGTTCTCCGATAAATGGGGTGGTGACACGGTGACCTGGTGGGTATTTTGGATTTCAATCGTTTGTCTATTCTTCCTGTCCTACCCGTCGACGACCTTCATCATTCATGGAATTAGGGGAGACGTCTCCATTGATATTCGTGTCGGCGTGATCCTTTTTACGGTTCTGGTATTTATCGTTGGCATTGCCCAGGGAATCGGCAAGGCCAGCGTCTACCGGAGTTTGGCCGACCACTATTCGGACAATATGGGCAGTGTCGGCGGAATGGTCGGGGTCATCGGTGGACTCGGTGGTTTCACTCTACCGATAATGTTTGGGATTGCCGCCGACGCGACCGACGTGCGTAGCAGCGCCTTCATGCTGATGTACGGCGTTCTCGGCGGCGTGATGATTTGGACCTGGATGACGGTCAGGAGCGAGCGCCGGGAGATTCTCGAACGGGACCCCGCCCTTCGTCAACAGATGGTCAACGGAGAATTGCTGGAGGTGAGTGCACCCAGTGGCCGCTGGTTGAGGGATTGGCGCCCCGACGACGAAAATTTCTGGCGCGAGACGGGTCGGACGATTGCCATGCGAAACCTGATGTTTTCCATGCCGCCGCTGTTACTGTCCTTCGCGGTGTGGATTGTATGGAGCGCTGTGGTCATCGAACTTCCCCGGATTGGCTTTAAATTCACTACCGGTGAGCAGTTTTGGCTGGTTGCAGCGCCGGGTATTTCGGGCGCTGCCCTCAGACTTCTTTATGCCTTTGTCGTGCCAATCTTCGGCGGCAGGAACTGGACAGTCTTCAGCACCTTGTCCCTGCTGATCCCCACCTTGTGGATGGCCTTAGCAGTTCAAGACCCCAACACAGACTACGTTGTCTTCATCGTCATTGCACTGCTCTGCGGGCTTGGTGGCGGCAATTTTTCGGCCAGTATGGCCAATATCAGTTTCTTCTTCCCCAAGCGGATGCAAGGCACTGCACTTGGATGGAATGCTGGGATTGGTAATCTCGGCGTCGGTATCGCTCAGGCCGTGGTGCCGATGGTGATATTCGCGGGCGCTCTCGCCATCAAGGGCGGCAGGTCCCAGACTTACGTGCATGGAGACGTGACAAGTGAAGTCTGGTTACAGAACGCCGCTTTTATCTGGGTTCCGTTAATTCTAGTGGCGGCCTTTGCTGCCGCCTGGGGCATGAACAACATACGCGATGTTCGCGCCACGTTGGGCGAGCAGGTCGTGATCTTCCGGCGCAAGCACGCTTGGCTGCTGGGCGTGCTCTATACGGGCACGTTTGGCTCATTCATCGGATTTGCAGCCGCCTTCCCCATCCTTCTGTTGGCGCTGTTCCCGGAATCGGAAGTGATCACATGGGCCTTTATCGGGCCGATCGTTGGCGCCTTGGTTCGCCCGTTAGGCGGTTGGCTGTCCGATCATTTTGGCGGTGCCCGTGTCACCTTCTGGAATTTCGCCATTATGCTGGTAGCGGCGGTCGCGGCGCTGATATCCCTGCCTTCTGAATCTGGCGGCAACGAAATTCACGGGTTCCTAGCGGCCTTTATGCTGCTTTTTATCACCACCGGAATTGGCAACGGGTCGGTGTTCCGTTTGGTGCCGACCGTATTCTTGACGTTGCATGAGCACTGGGCCGATGAAAAAGATCAGGCGGCGCGAGAGGCGGAGATTTCGGCCGGCGAAATTGAAGCATCCGTCGCGTTAGGCTTCACCGCCGCAATCGCTGCTTTGGGTTTGTTCTTTATACCGGCGATGGTCGCTTTATCTATTGAATCGACAGGTACGCCTCAGATTGCCCTGATGGTCTTCGTCATATTTTACGCCACTTGTCTGCTCGCAACCTGGTGGTGGTATCGGCGCGATGGAGCTGAAGTTAGATGTGACTAGCCCAGCACCTAATTGGCAGACAGCGAATGCATAGGAACGACTTATAAGGGGATCGAGATGACCGACTTAACGAAATGGGATGTTGAAGACAGCGCGTTCTGGGATTCCACTGGAAAACGCATAGCCAACCGGAATCTCTGGATCTCGGTGCCCAGCCTCCTTTGTGGATTTGCAGTTTGGCTGTACTGGGGCATCATCACAGTGCAAATGCTTAATCTGGGTTTCCCCTTCGCTAAGTCCGAGTTGTTCACGCTCTCCGCGATCGCTGGCTTCTGCGGAGCCACCTTGCGCATTCCGAGTACTTTTTTTATTCGCATCGCCGGTGGAAGAAACACCATATTTTTCACCACAGCGCTATTAATGATTCCGGCGATCGGAACGGGCTTCGCCTTGCAGGACAAAGAAACACCCCTGTGGACATTCCAGATCCTGGCACTGCTTTCCGGGTTTGGCGGCGGCAATTTCGCTTCTTCGATGTCCAATATCAGTTTCTTCTTTCCCAAACGCATGCAAGGTCTGGCGTTGGGATTAAATGCTGGGCTGGGCAATGCCGGCGTAACAACCATGCAAATTCTAATACCTCTGGTTATGACATTCGGTCTTTTTGGCGCGCTCAGTGGTGATCCCATGACCCTACAGAGTACGTCCGGCACCCTGGTCGGTAAGATTCCGGCAGGCGCTGAAACCTGGATCCCGAACGCCGGTTTCGTTTGGCTGTTGATATTGGTTCCCCTGGCTTTCGCCGGTTGGTTCGGCATGAACAACATCCGGACCGACGAAGTAACTCCCGAAATTGCCGGTGGCACCACGGGTGCTTTTGCCCGCATTTCGTCAATGCTAGTGATCGGGTTTCTCACCGCCGCCATTGGTCTCTATTTCATTCTTCCCGCCCCGATCGGTTTGGGATTGCCCACGTGGTCCAAATGGTTTGTGTTGATCGGCACCATCGCCGCAACCGTCGCGGCCCTTTACTACATATGTTTTTTCGTTAAAGACAACCTTCGGCGCCAATACGGTATCTTCGGCAACAAGCAAACCTGGATCATGAGCGTCATCTATACCATGACCTTCGGTTCTTTCATCGGCTACTCGGCAGCATTTCCGTTGGCCATCAAGGTCGTCTTCGGCTTCCAGCACATCGAAGTGGGCGGCGTCATCACCCATGACACCCTCAATGTGAATGGCCCGAGCGCCCTCATGTATGCCTGGATGGGGCCTTTTATCGGCGCTTTGATCCGTCCTATCGGTGGCTGGATTTCAGACAAGGTTGGTGGAGCGAAGGTCACCCAGATTATCACCATCGTGATGATTTTGAGTGCCCTCGGCGTCGCCTACTTCATGCAGGCCGCTTATCGATCTGCGACGCCGGAGGAATTTTTCGTTCCGTTCTTCCTGCTCTTTCTGGTGCTGTTCGCCGGTACCGGCATCGGCAACGGCTCCACTTTCCGCACTATCGCTATGATTTTCCCTAAAGAGCAGGCAGGCCCGGCACTCGGCTGGACTTCCGCGGTGGCTGCCTACGGCGCATTCATCATTCCACAAGTGTTCGGTGAACAGATCAAATCGGCGACACCGCAATATGCCCTGTATGGGTTCGCCATTTTCTATTTCATCTGTTTGGTGCTTAACTGGTGGTACTATTTGGGCCCCAAGAGAGCGTTTGACAATCCGTAAGGAAGTATCGTTTGGAGAATTGCAATCGCAATGTTGGAAATCAAAATAGTCGGATGAAAAACACAGCGAACATTATCCTCATTGTGCAGCCAATAACTTTCTCTTATGACTAATTATTACGATTTAAAATAAATTTGGGGTAGGAGTGGGCTGCTATGATAATAACCGATTTACTTATTGGCGAGCATGGCGCTTTCCGGGCGCTGCTGGACGAGATCGAAGATATGGCCACCTTTGCCGGTGATGTGGCTCAAATTGAAAGCGCGACGACGGTCCTGGCGGCCGAAATAAAGGCACATGCATCGCTGGAGGAGGAATTGCTCTTTTCCGCCCTCGAACCTCATTTGGAATCAAATGATTTATTAACCAAAGTTCATGCCGAGCATCGGGAAATTCGCCAAGGCCTTGAGCGGATTGAGGAGGCGCGCGATCTTGATGAAGCACTCAATTCCGTCCGCGAAACTTTGGCAATCCTCCGCCAACACTTCGATAATGAAGAAGAATTCTTTTACGCCGCCGCGCGGCAAGTGCTGGATGATGAGACTCTAAATCGACTTGGCGAAACATGGAAAAAAGTGCGCTCCGGACCCCAAGGAATCTAGGGCCGAAATGTGGATAATTTTATAAATGAGCGTTGAATTCCATGTTTATTGGAGTCTTGTTTAAGCCCAATTGATATTTATGTTGTGAATATTTCCTCGGTAACTACATCGAATTTATTCATAATCATCTCCCAAGACTATCGTAAACATCCGACCTTTTTGTCGACCGTTACACACGTGCCGTTTTTTAACTATTCGGGCCAAAGGAAATAGCGGGATTATAAAAATCCCGCTATTTTAAGAGTGGTCTTAAATTGAGACCTACGCTGCTTCTTCGGAGTTGTCCGTATTACCGGCGTCGTTGTCGCCACGTATTGAGGCTAGGAAATTGTCGACTTCCAATCGTAATTGCTCAGATTGCTGCGACAATTCGGCGGAGGCACTTTTAACTTGGTTGGCCCCTTGTCCGGTTTCCTCAGCCACCTCGCGTACGCCGGAGATGTTAGAGGTCACATCCTGGGTACCAGCGGCCGCCTGTTCAACATTGCGGGCGATTTCCTGGGTCGCCGCACCTTGTTCTTCGACCGCCGACGCAACGGTGCCAGCAATTTCGTTAATCTCACCGATTGTTTTGGAGATTCCTTGGATTGCCGTGACCGAATCATTGGTCGCCGATTGGATGCCCGAAATATGTTCCGAGATTTCTTCGGTCGCCTTGGCCGTTTGATTAGCCAGGTTACCGACTTCGGAGGCAACAACCGCAAATCCTTTACCGGCTTCGCCAGCTCTCGCGGCTTCAATGGTCGCGTTCAAAGCCAACAAGTTGGTCTGACTGGCAATGTCATTGATCAATTCAACCACTTCGCCAATTTTGTCTCCTGCCTTAACCAAGCCCATAATCATCTCATTGGTCCGGTCGGCTTCCTCGACAGCATTATTAGCGATACCGGCCGATTGACCGACCTGTTGGGCAATTTCGGCAATCGAGGTAGACAATTCCTCGGCCGCTGTCGCCACGGTTTGGACATTGGCTGAAGCTTGCTCGGCCGCGGCTGCAACAGACGCCGATTCTTCGGACGTTTTTTCGGCATTACCGGTCAATTGCTCCGACGTCGCCTGCATCTCCGTGGCAGACGAAGACACGCTCTCGACAATGCCACCAACACTCGATTGGAAATTATCGGCCAACTGCAACATCATCTGACGTTTCTCTTCATCGGCTTCTGCCTTTTGGCGTTCTTCGGCTTCCTGAGCTTTCTGCTGACGCTCAGTTTCGGCTTCGGCTTCGGCCTTTTCGCGTTCCATGTCTTGGCGTTGGCGATCGGCTTCGGCTTCCTGCTCAGCTTTCTGACGGTCGAGGTCTTCTTGCTGACGCTTGGCTTCGGCGGCACGTTCTTCTTCTTCGCGTTTGGCTTGCTGTGCCCGCTGTTCTTCGGCTTCTTTTTCCATGCGGGCTTGTTCAACGGCGTTGTCTTTAAACACCTGGACAGCCTGCGCCATTTCGCCAATTTCATCACCACGTTCCGTTGCCGGAACCTCAACGTTGGTGTCGCCTTCGGCTAAAGTTCCCATAGCGCCGGTCATAAGGGCGATTGGCTTGGTCACGCCGCGTGAAAATAGCAGACCGATACCGAGCACCACCAGCGTGATGATCAAACCAGCGACCAGGAGGAACAAGCCTAGTTCATCAACCGGCTTCAAAATTTCCGCCATATCAATTTCTGCTAGAATGCCATACTTGACGCCGACAAATTCGAATGGCGTAAAGGCCGACATCACCGAAATGCCGCGATAATCGTCGACGATCTCGACACCGGATTTTCCGGCCAAAACGGCGTCGGCCGTTTCACCGGTGATTTTGGTCTTCAAAATGGTCGATTCCTTGGAGAAACGGGAATCACTCCGCATGAAATGATCGCCACCGATGATATAGGTTTCACCGGATTCACCCATTCCTGCCGTCACCTGCATGACGCCGTTGATCCGTCCGATCGGCATCTGGAAGGCGATGACGCCGATATATTCACCGTTGTCATCGTATAGTGGACTGGAGATAAAGCTTGCCGCTGCACCATGGCTGGGCGCATAGGGTTTGAAATCATAGAACGCCTTGAAACCGGCCTTCTTGTTGTGGGCTGCCCGGAAGACGTTACCGAGATCCGATTCTTTCCATTTACCGGTATTCAGGTTAGTTGCGTAATCCAATTCCTTGAACACGGTATAAACGAGATCGCCGGCAGGGTTGAACAAAAAGATGTCGTAATATCCCCGCTCGTTGAGGAATTGCCGCATCCAGGGGTGATATTTTTTGTGCATCTGGCTGTAAACTGAACCATCCGGGGCGTAATCTAGTTTTTCTTTTTCACCCAGCTTATTGGGATTGTCGGTGATATAAAGTTTTTGCAGAGTGGCTAACTGATTGCCGCCCAATTTTTTCCACGCATCCGAGAAGGCGACGGTCATTTCCGCTATAACCGGATTGGTGCTTTGGAAAACCAAATCTTGTTCGATGGTAGCCAGATAGTCGACGATTGCGCCTTTCCGCGCCGCGGCTAGGGCATTCAGTTTGTTTTCGCTCTCGAGAACAAGCTCTTCTCGGGCTTTCTCAAAAGATACAAAACCGGTTATTACCGTCGCCACCAAGGTCAATAGCAAGATGGTGACCGGCAGTTTTACCGATATCTTCAAATTATTTAGGGCTTTCATGGATCACGTTCCTTATCCTTTTGGGTGATAATTAGGATATGGGATCGTCCAATATTCGGTTGAATAGTTTAATTATTGGGTTTTCTAGTAGATTTGACTAGAAAATCGTTGAAATCCGATATCATCGTCACAATTTACGGATAAATGCAGCTTCAACCGTGATGTTTAGAGGATAAGAAAATTAACGCAGAAAACGAAAATCGAACGATATACATTGTCGATGATCATCGGCAGATATGTGAATTTCTCGAACAGTTGTTCACCAGTTTAGATTATTCAGTCAAGGTATATCATACCGCACTAGATTTATTGGCCGATTTTCCACTTAGCAATTTCGGCTGCATATTGTTGGATTTAAGGTTGCCGGATATAGGCGGGTTACAGTTGCAACAAGAAATTGTTGGGCTCAAGTGTCATTTACCAATCATATTTATGACGTCTCATGTTGATAGCCAATCTGCCGTCAAGGCTATGAAGGCAGGCGCATTCGATTTTGTTGATAAGCCAGTTAATTTGCAGGAAATACTTGAAATCACCCAAAGGGCTTTGCGCCTCTGCGCCAGGCTTAATGAAGAAGCCAAACTCCATAAGTTTGTTTTGGATAAGTTGGCTCAATTGACGGCTAGGGAAGGCGAAATTTGCCGCCTTCTCGCAACGGGATCGGTTAGCAAACAGATCGCTCACACACTCGGCATATCACAAAATACTGTTGAAGTTCACCGCAACAATATAATGAAAAAACTTGAGGCAAATTCGATCGTCGATTTGACAAGATTGTTGCTGGTCACCGAAGACCAATTATTCGACGAACTAAAAGTTAATTAAAAAAGTATATTTTATGACCCCGAATATAATCCGGTTGGGATAATTTACTGAGGCTTATATGGGTGCACTGTTAGTGAATTATCCGATATTTGGGAATAATGACTTTAATCTTCGTTCCGTCCCCAAGCGCTCCTTGATACGTTGCAGTTGGACCAATTTTGGATCAATATTTTCGGCTTTCAACATCGCCCGGAGTTCAACACTGGCGATGCCTGTTGGACCACGCGTAGCAACTCTTAAACGAGGCAAATCCGCCGGACTATTGGCGCCTATTTCTTTTTTCGCATAAAAGGCCACAGGACTTTGTTGAAAGATTGAGGACAGGATAACCAACGGCTTGCCCTTGTCTCTTGCGCGGAGAATATCGGCGGCTCCGGTGCCAAATTGCGCCCGGCCTTCGGCGACTTCATTGATCACATTATGAAATTTACCGCCCGGTTCAAAAGCGGAGCGGATTGTCACCTCGATCCCGGCGTCTCTATAGTATCCCTGCCAAAGGGCAGCGTAATATCCGGCAAATTGAAATTGATTATCCCATCTAAGTTGTAGTATCAGCTTGTCGGCAGGTGTGGCTAGGCTATTTTGCAACAAGAAATAAAATACAATAAAGAAAATTTGCAAAAAACTAACTGCACGCATAATTGGGCCCGGCCATTTTAGACGGGTGCGAGAAAAAGTACCATCAATGTAGGATCCAAATGTCATATTGCATTAGCTTAGATTAAAGGAATTTAGGAGTATTGTACTATGTATTATACATTGTGGCTCAATAATTGAATTTCAACTTCACAATAGTTTTGGAATTGTCGAGTTAACCAATTTTAAAATAAGATTTTCCTAGCTAATGAATTTGCATTTTCGAAATGGTGTGGAGCAATACAGGTTACAATGTCCGCTTTTGGCTAAGACCGGGCGAAAATAAGGTGAGCGGAACCTGTCCGCTCCACCCCTATTATCAGACATCAACTTTTTCTGCTATTTCCAACGCATCATCTACTTCAATGCCCAAATACCTAACTGTACGTTCTATCTTGGTGTGTCCGAGTAGCAGTTGAACAGCCCGTGAGTTCCCAGTTCTCCGATATATCAATGTCGCCTTAGTTCGCCTTAAAGAATGGGTGCCAAATAATGCTGAATCCAATCCAATATCAGAAATCCACTCAGATAAGAGACGGGCATATTGGCGGGTCGAAAGATGAGCTTCATAATCACGATGGCCAGCAAAAAGAAAATCGCCAGGTGAACGATCAAACTTTGCTAAGTAAGCATCAATTGATTGACGGGTAGGATCCGATAATTCGAATTTTACCGGTCGACCCGTTTTTCGTTGTCGCACAGTTGCTCGATCCATCGCTAAACTATGGGGAGCAATGTCCTCAACTTTCAAACTAACAACATCGCAGCCTCGCAATTTACTATCGATGGCTAGGTTAAAGAGAGCCAAATCTCTGATGCGGTTATCAAGCTGCAACTTCGTTCGAATTGCCCAGACATGTTTAGGCTGCAAAGGTGGTTTTTGCCCAATTAATTTACCTTTGTTCCAAGGCTCACGTTGAAAATCTTCTTGGTTTCCAAATAGGTGCATGGTTGTTCTCCTCTCTATTTATCGAAAAGAGAATGTTACTCATTTGATCGATTGAGTATTAGCCTTTGAGGGCCTATAAAGCCAATTAAATTAGAATAAAATTACACGATTGATGGCAATATAGAATTTAAAGGTGATACGGATGGAACATTGGTCGAAGCGCTTGTGGAGAGCCTTAAGTTGGAAAGGTTGGTCTCAGCGAGAACTAGCCCGTCGAGCCGAAATCGATGAGCAAAAAGTCTATAAGTATTTGCAAGGCAAAGTCGACCAACCCCGAGGCGACACCATGTTACGTTTGGCAGATTGTCTGGGCGTCACTGAAAGTTGGTTGCGTTTCGATGTTGGCCCGGCGGTCATACACATTCCCGTTGTCGGACGGGTTGCGGCGGGTGAGAGTTTCATACCGATTGACGACAATCCACTAGGTTCGGGCTATGAAGAAGTTGATTTCTCGTTAGATGATGCTGATCCAATTGCCATTGAAGTGCGCGGCGAATCTATGCTGCCAGTCTATCGACCGGGCGATTTCTTACTCTGTTCACGGCGGCGCGGTATCGATATCCAACATTGCTTGAACCGAGATTGTGTAGTGAAAACCGATCAAGGTGAGGGCTTTGTGAAGAAGTTGATCTCCGGTCCAGATCAAGGAACATATACGCTCATTTCTTATAATGCTCCCGCAATAGAAGGAGTCCGATTGCTTTGGGCAGCGCCAATCATCTGGGTTAAACGTGCCTAACTAAAAAATTTAGGAGGCTTAGACGACTATCCTAATGTCCGCTTTTGGCTATTAGCGGACGAAATCAAGGGTAACAAATAGTGTCTGCTTCACCCCCAAAAGCGGACATTATTGGATTAGGCGGAAAATGTCCGCTAATGACCCAAAGCGGACATTGGAAATAACGGTGGAGGCAGCTTGAAGCGAACCAGTCACCATTATAATTGAGGGCGATTTCCCTGTTATAAAGAGTTTCACCCGCGCCATATTCTGTACTACTCAATATAAAGCACGTTTGGTTCGGTGCCTTTTTCAGGGAGCAATCCTTTGGCTTCATATTTTGCTGCCAATTCCCGTAGCGGTTTTTCAGCCCCGTCCCATTCGCCAAATATGCGCGCGGTGGTGGGGCAGGTCTCAACGCAAGCCGGCACATCGCCATGGTCTACCCGGTGATAGCAAAAATCACATTTAGCGGCGACGCCTTTGGGCGGGGCCGCATTGGCGTTATTGACAAACACCGTCTTGCCATCGTGAAAGACCGTTCGATCATCTTCAACCCGCGCCCGCTGATCATAGGGACAGGCCAGAATACAGGCGCCGCAGCCAATGCAGCGGTCATGATCAATCAGCACAATACCGTCTTCCCTGGTGTAGCTTGCCTTGGTTGGGCACACCGGCACGCAAGGCGGGTTTTCACAGTGATTACAGAGGGCCGGTAAAAAAGTGCGTTTTGAGTTGGGGAATTCACCCTCCTCGTACTCCAGCACTTGGGTGTAGTGCATTTCGTTGGGCGTATTGTGCTCGACCTTGCAGGCGATGGTGCAGGCATTGCAGCCAATGCATTTCTTGATATCGACAATCATGCCATATTTAGCCATGTGACCGCCCGCCGCTCAGCTTAGTGACTTTGACCCGAACGCAGGTGTCGATCTGCCCACTAAGGGTATCGATCCGGTTGACATCGGGCGTTGGTAATAATGTGTTAAACGACGTGCCTTTCTTAGCCGCAACATGGAGATTGCGCGCCCAATGGCCGAGGGTTGCCGGAATGCCCAGACATTCCGGGTGAATGATCTCGGTTACTTTGAGATTGCCCTCATCCTGACCGTGATGAGATTGCACCAGCACCCGGTCGCCGTCTTTAAGACCTTTACGTGCCGCCGCACTTGGATGCATCATCACATTAAAAGTATAGGGATTGGCCCGCGACACTTCATCGAGCCAGATATTCTGCTGCGAAATCGTTTGGGTCTGAAACGGCACTTTGAAATTGACGATCAACAGATCGTAGTCGTCGCCCTCTGCATGATCATGTTCGTCACAGCGGATGTGTTGAATTAACGGATTGTAGGGCCTGAAATCCCACTCCATCCCGAGCTCATCGATCACACTCTTTAGATCCTCGCCGGCATCAATAAGGTGCTCCAAATAAACCGGCATCCGGCCTTTAACAAAGGAGCCCGGATAAGCCTCCGCGGTGGTTTTTTCCCGCGTGATGAGACAGGACGTGTCTTTAACATCTTCGAAGGTAAAGTCATCGCCAATCAGCGTTTTGGCCTGACGCTCGGCGATTTCTTTAACGGTGTGGCGTTTACTGCGATCAAGTGTATGTTTCTCACTAATGCCCCATCCTGCTTCGCCGAGCTCGTTGAACTTTTCGAGAAGTCCGAGGCGATCAGCGATATCGATGTAGACTTCGGTCCAGGCGCGGGTTTCACCGGGTGCCTCTAGGGAGGGTTGCCGCATATGCCAATACCATTGACCTGGCCCCGGTGCGATAAAGGCGTATGGATCATTGGCGGGGAACAAATCCCAACGCTCAAAATCATGGGCATCGGGCAGTAATATATCGGCAAATTCCGCCGTCTCATCAATGAACGTCGCGAAAGAGATTTGCAGATCAAATTTTTTCAACGTCTCGGCCATGGCATCCGCATTGTGACTGTTCATCATCGGATTGGTGCGACCGATAAGTAGCACCTCGGGCTTATAGGTGAGGCCAAATTTCTCTGGATCGTCGATGCCCATCGGATAAAGCCCGCGGGTAAAGAGCGACGCCGGCAGCAATTCATGGAGATCCAGGCTTTCCGGGATTTTGGCTTTCTGCGCCGGATAGGGCTTGCTGTATTTAGCAATATGCTGAGCAACGACAATCATGCCGTCCTCATCGACATCGGGTTCCCAAAACGGGCCGATCGGATTGACGCCCCGCTGGCCGCCCGGCACATCGAGATTGCCGACCATAATATTTAATAGATGAATTGAGAAACTACCCAGCGCACCGCCTTTATGGGCACCGGAGCCGCGCTTGAAATGAATGGCAGCTGGCCTAAAGGGTAATTGCTGGCCGTCGACTTCGATGGTGGCGCCTATTTGGGCGGCTTCAACAAATTCCTTGGTCAGCGCCTGCATAATGTCGACCGGCACGGTGGTAAACGCAGAAGCTGATTCCATATCGAACTGCTTGAGATGTACCTTTAGCGCATTAAAAGCGGTCTGATAGGTCACACCCGCAATATCGAACGCGCCTTCCAACGCAGGTTCCTGAATATCTTCCGCATTAAACGGCTTCGCTGCACCTGCCTTTTGATCCCAAACCATTGGCTTATTTGTTTTGGCATCCCGCAGGTAATGACCATCCGGCTTGATCAAGTAAATCGAGTTGGTCCGACGGATCAAAAAATCGCGGTCGTAGATACCGAGATCATTAACCATGTAATTGAGCATCGCCAAAGCCATTGCGCCGTCAGTGCCGGGCTTGATCGGTATCCACTGATCCGCCTTTGCCGCCGGATTGGTGCAGAACGGATCAATGACAACAAGCTTAGTGCCCTGGCGTCTTGCTTCCGCCATTTCAGCCGCCGTATGGAGTGGAATAGTCTCAGCCAAATGACCAAGCTGCGTGCCCCACAACACCATGAACTTACATTCGTCAAAATCAAGCTCGCCATTAAATGAGGCATTGGTCATCAGATGGGCCCAGTGCGGTGCGGCACCGCAATAGTCGGCCCGATTCCAGTGGAAATTATTGGTCTCAAACGCCGCGCCGAAAGTTTTACTGATGCCGTAGCCCGGCAAATCAAAATGGGCGATGACGAGGCCCCGTGGATCTTTCTCTCGCACAGCTTTTAATTTTGGAATAATGGTATCGAAAGCCTCATCCCAGGTGATACGTTCCCATTCAGGATCAACGCCGATGCCTTTTTCAGGATTGCCGCGCTTCATCGGATAGAGCAATCGGGTCGGATCATAAAGATCCAAGAATCGAGCACGGCCTTTGGCGCAGATATAGCCGCGTGAATTTATCGCGGCTTTGTCGCCAATGACATCGACGACCTTGTCATTGACCGTCTGCACTTTAACGCCGCAGCAATTATAGCAGCCAAGGCAGACTGTAGGTGTGCTGATGAGTGTATCGCCGCTTTGTTCAAACTTTTCTGAATACATATCCGATCACCCGCTCAGCACTTTGTCGAACACGCCGACCTTCAATATGACATCTCTGATCACAATATCGCCAAGCACTCGCGCCACGGCCATGATTGCGAATAGTGGAAACGTCGCCGTCGTAGGAACGAACGCGATATAAACCCCGATTGCCAGAGGCAGCAGGATGCCAAGCACGATACCGACGCCATAAAATTCCGCAAAATGATGCTCGGTAATTAAGTCGACCGAGACATTAGCGGCCGCACCTGCATTCTTAATGATTAACAAATAAAGCATTACTGCGATACACAGCAGCGCTAAAAGGCCAGGCAAAATCCAAGGATATTCACTAAGGCTCCATCCCGATAACGCGAGAAAAACCGTTAAACCACTGGTGAGGCCGCTTAAAGCGAAGACCACTGGCAACAACCCACCGTTCCAAAAAGAGATCGCCGGAAAGGTCGTCATTACCAATCCAGATTTCGACACAACGAAAATGGTTAAGAGAGCAAATAGAATCAGCAGAAACGTCCGTCCTGGACCGTTCGCTGATATACCAAGCAAACCTTGCAACACCACAATCACCACGCCTAAGCCAATAAACAGTGGGATAAGGGCTGCCCCACGGCTCATCCAGGAATGGCGAATATTGGCCAGGACATAGATCATGTTTTTGGGATTGCCCAAATGCATGATCAGCAAAACACCCGACGCCATGAGTATCAAAATGCCTGCGACCATACCGCCCAAGTAATCGGACATCAAAGACAAGAGAAACAGCGAGGCGCCCAAGCCTTCCAGCACGAAGGTCAAAGCTTCTTGCAAGCCCCAGGTGGTTTGGACTTTGTAATTGACCGAGAAATCGACCGCGCCCTGTTGAATTACTTTGGTCATGCCGAACTGCCTATCGGTCCGACAATGACCTTGCCCATCGGACCATGCCGCATATGTTCAAACGCTTCCTGGACTTGACCAAACGGAAAGATTTTATCGATCAGAATTTTTCCTTTGCTTGGTTCTAATACGTCCAGCAGTTCTTTGAGAGCGCGCTGAGAGTCAGCAGCTTCATAAAGACTGACCTGGAGCCCCTGAATTTGCAGGCGTTTAAATATGATCTCAATTGGGTCCACTACGCTTTTGATCCCGCCAAGCGCGCCGATTACACAAATCCTGCCGTAGGGATTGGCCATCGCAATCGCTTTGGCAAAAAAATCACCCCCAACGACATCAAGGATGACATCGGCACCACCAAGTGCTCTGATAGTCTCCACAATGTCCGGATCATGGATATCGCATACATAATCAAAGCCAAGTTCCAGCAACTGTTCGCGTTTGTCACTGCCTCGGGTCAGCGCAATCGTTTTAGCGCCCATCACCTTGGCCAGAACCATTCCCGCCAAACCAATGCCGCCAGAGGCACCTGTGATCGCAACAGTTTCACCCGGCTGCAAATGAGCCGCATCGTGAAGCCCTTGCCAGCAGGTCAAAAACACTTTTGTGCCAGCCGCCCCTTCCTCCGGTGACCACCAGTTTGGCAGCAGGTAAATCTGATTGTCTGGCAAAGTGACGTATTCCGCCAAACACCCCTCCCGGTTAATTCCCAAAGGCGCACTGGGCATAATAACTTTATCGCCGATGTTGTATTTACTGTTAACGCCGGTCTCAATGATGGTACCGCAACCATCCCGGCCAACGGCATAGGGCGGCTCAGAGGCGTCTTGATACAGCCCCATAATTAAAAATTTGTCAGCAGGATTAATCCCGGCATATTCCATTTTGATCAGCACTTCGTCATCAGTTGGGACCGGCCTCTCAATCTCTTCCATTTTGAGATTGCCGATCGGACCAAACTCATGAAAGCGCCAGGATTTCATCATTGCAGGATCACTCTCGCATCCAAAGCTATTCCATTGTGAGCATCAAGGGTGAAAGGATTGATATCCAATTCCGAAATCTCCGGGAAATCCTCCATCAATTTTGAAACCCGCATAATGACGTCGGCGAGTAATTCTTTATCAATTGGCTCGGCCCCACGCACACCGTCAAAGATCGCAGATGCTTTGAGCTTGCCCAGCATGGCAAGGGCTTCGGGTTTTGATACTGGCGCAAGCGCAAAAGAAACATCATCGAGAATTTCGGTCAACACACCGCCCAATCCAAACATGATCACCGGCCCAAAACCTTCGTGGCGGGTCGCCCCGATGATGGTTTCAACGCCCCCGCTGACAAAAGACTGCAGATGAACGCCCTCAATCACCGCATCCGGTACGGCAGCACTCGTGGTGGATATCATCTCAACATAGCTCGACAACAATTCGTCTCCATTTTGAATGTTGAGTTTCACCCCGCCGACATCGGTTTTGTGAAGTATCTGGTCGCTGGCTATTTTCATCACCAGAGGATAACCGATATCCTCCGCAACCTTAACCAGTTCTTGCCTGTCCGTGACCAGCTGAGCCCTGGCTGTCCTAACGCCATAGGCCTCTAATATTTCGAGCGTTTCTGTTCCGAGAGCGCCAACGCCACCGAGAATTTTCTTAACTGCGCTCCGCTCAATACCTGCTGGCTCAGGAATTTTTTCAGGTTTCCGGTTTTTAATCTCATGGTGATAGCGATAGAGCCCGGCCAAAGCCTGGGTAGCTCTTTTCGGGCTGCTGAAGCCGGCTACCATGCCACTTTCTTCGGCCTTTTCGATCACCTCGTGCTGGTTTTTGCCGAAGGCCCAAAGCGCCACCGGTTTGTCTTGAAAATCCTGTTGAGCCTCGGCGATACCCTCGACCCATTCGGCCAGGCTTTCATAGCCCGTTGTCCGGTAGGCGTTCAACAACACCACGGCGCCGTCGATTTGATCATCTGCCAGCAGCAAGCGAAGTATTTCAACATTGGCGCCGGCCAGACCTTTTTGCAGCACCGCCATCCAGCTATCGACCGGATTGCTTATTTCGAGCCAGGGCGGATTAAAATCCTGAATTTTATCCAAGACAGCTTGGGAAGGTGTTGCGATCTCTAATCCGCAGTCACCCAGCGCATCGACCATGGTGATGCCGCCACCGCCGGAAATTGAAATAATGGCGATGCGTTTCCCTTTCATTTCAGGATAGGTCAGCAGCGCTTTGTTGAGATCGGTCATCTCTTCCAGATCATCGACGCGCATGACGCCGGCTTTCTCAAACGCCGCCTCAACGACATGGCCTTCGCTGGCCAACGCTCCTGAATGCGAGGCCGCCGCCTTGGCGCCTTCCTCACTTTTGCCTACCTTATAAGCAAGGACGGGTTTCTCGGGCGTGATCTTGGACGCAATTTCGACGAAATCTGCGCCATCGGCCAAACCTTCCATATGCAGATTGATGATGTCAACGCGATCATCCTTTCCAAGATGCGGCAATAGGTCATTAAACGAAACCTCTGCGCCATTGCCGATATCAATGCCAATACCCAGACCATCGGTGAAATCCGCCGAGGCCAGCACAAACATGCCGGACTGGCAGATCAGCGCGTTGGCCCGCGGATAGAGGTCAAACTTTTGAAATGAGGTGTGGAAGTAATCGAAAGAATTAGCGACGCCTATTGTGTTGGGTCCGATGAGACAGGTGTTCGTTCCCTCAACAATATTGAGCAGCGCATCTTGCATATCATGGCCGGCTTGATCCGCATCGGCGAAACCCTGGCTGACGATCAAAACATTTTTAATGCCCTTCTCAACACAGTCAGAGACGGCTTCCGCGACGGCTTCCCGCGGCACCATAACGATGGCGAGATCAACCACTTCCGGAATATCGCGGATGCGTTTATAGGCTTTGTGGCCCAGCACTTCGTCAGACCGAATGTTGACGGGATAGATTGTCTTTTCGATCCCCTCTTTGAGAAGATTTTCCATCAGATTATAAGAACCTGGACCGGTTTTATCCGATGCTCCAGCAATCACAATCGATCTAGGATTGATGAGCTGGTCAAAGTGCGCTTTGGTGAATTTAGGCATGGAGACTAGACGGATCGGATCTTCGCGTTGGCAAACCCGATTGTTGTCGTCTCCAGCTCGAGGCCCCGTGAATGCTGACCCCGCATCGCGCGGAACACTTTTTCTGGTGTAATCGGCAATTCGGTCAGACGAACACCAACCGCATCATAAACCGCGTTCATAATCGCCGCACAGACCGGACCGGTCGGCGCTTCACCGACTTCTTTGCCGCCATAGGCCGAAGTTGGATCATAGCCGTCAACAATTACCGTATCCATTTCCGGCATATCCATAGTGGTTGGAATTTTATAATCATGCAGGTTCGGATTGAGCACCCGCCCTTTTCGATCAACAACGATTTCCTCGATCAAGGCTTGGCCAAGTCCCATCGCCACCCCGCCTTCAACCTGGCCTTCAACGCTGGCTGGATTAACCGCTTTACCACAATCGGTCGCCTCATAATATTTCAGAACTTTGACCTGACCGGTGCGTAAATTGACATCGACCTCGGCGATCTGTGCCGTGAAGCCAAAGGCCGGAGACGGCCCAATGATTTTACCGTCATAATCGCCACGGGGTTGCGGCGGCGTATAGTCGCCCGTGCCAAAGATCGTTCCTTTGACATCTTGATGAAGCGATACTGCCTCCCAGAAACCGATGAAGCGATTGTCGTCATAGATCGAGCTAATGCGTTCTTCTTTGCATTGCAGCTGTTCAGCCCGCACACCAAGATGGGCGGCCGCGACTGCAAAGATTTTCTGCCGTGCATCAAGCGCCGCATTTTTAACCGCATGACCCGCGCCATAGGTAGCCCGACTATCCATCGTGCCGTTATCCATCGGTGAGAGCAGTGTATCCTGGCAGATAAAATTTACTTTCCGCATCGGAATGCCGAACACTTCACAAGCGATCTGCGACATCACGGTTGTCGAGCCCTGGCCAATATCGGTGACGCCGCAAAAAACGGTCGCACCCGCTTCGGTATCGACACGAATGTTGGCCGTCGAATGAGCACGGCTGCTATTGTAAAGCAGGAACGCTCCGCCGGAACTGTAATGACCGGCGGCCATGCCAATGCCCCGGCCGCGCGGCAATTTGCCCCATTTGTTAACGAAGTCGGAGCGTTCGGCTACACTTTCCAGACATTTTTTAAATTCAGCATGACGAACTTCGACCACCGAGGGACATTTATAGCCGGTTTCAACCGCATTGATCATCCGTAGTTCATAAGGATTGATACCGAGTTTCTCGGCTGCCATGTCGAAACAGCTTTCAACCGCGGTCCGCGCCTGCACGCCGCCAAAACTTCGTTGGGCGCCGGGTGTTGGTTTATTGGTATATACCCGGCGTCCGTCATAGCGAATGTTGCGCACTTTATACGGCAGATGCGTGAGCGCCGCGATGAACCACAGCACGACAAAACCCCAACCACTATGGGCGCCGCCATCCAATAACACGCTCAAATCAAGCGCCTGGATCGTACCATCCTTGTTAAAACCTAATTTGAGACTCAAGTGGCAGGCATGGCGGCCTTTGTTTTGATACAGGCTTTCATCGCGGCCATAGGTCAGCTTAACCGGACGCCCAATCTTTCGGCTTAAGAAACAAGCGGTCAAAACGGAAGGTGTCGCTTCCGATTTACCACCAAAGCCGCCACCCACATTCGGGATGATCACTCTGATATCATCAACCGGCATATCGATCGTTTTGGAAATAGTGTGCTGCAGCATATGGGGCAGCTGATTGCAGTTGTAGACCGTAATCTTGTCTTTACCAGGATCATAGTCAGCAACGACCGATTGAGGTTCAATAAAGCCACCGTTTACGCTTGAGGTGTAGAAAGTCTCCTCAACCACAACGTCTGCCTTGGCAAGTGCGTCATCAACATCGCCAAAATGCTGTTCGGCCGTATGGTTGGTATTATTCTTGGCAAAATCATGGATCAGATTGTCCGGCGAATTCTCTGCCTCTTGAGCCGTGACAATCGGCTCCAATTCTTCAATATCGACATCGACGAGTTCTAAGGCTTCTGAAGCAATCTGTTCATTAATCGCGGCAACAGCGACGATACCTTCACCGAAATAAACTACCTTTTCGACGGCCAAGGCGGTTTCTGTCGGCAGCAAATTATTAACTGAATACGGTTTCGGACAATCTTTACCCGTCATTACTGCCAAGACGCCCGGATAGTTTTCAGCCTTGCCGGCGTCAATTTTTTTAATAATGCCGTGGGCGACGGGACTGCAATAGACCTTTGCATAGGTCATGCCGTGGAGATCAATATCATCGGTAAATTCAGCCCTACCTGTGACCTTGTCATAACCTTCGACGCGCGGCACGCTTTTGCCGACGATATCAAATTCACGAATTTGCTCTCTGGTGTAAGCGCTATCTTGATCCATCTTATTCCGCTCCTGCCTGAGAGGTTTTTTCGTCGTCATATTCACCGGCGGCGACAGCTTCTACAGCATCGAATATTTTCTCGTAGCCGGTGCAGCGGCACAGATTGCCTGACATGCCAACGACAATTTCTGCGTGGCTGGGTTCGGGATTTTCGTTGAGCAATCCTTTCGCCGACATAATCACGCCCGGTGTGCAGATACCGCATTGAACGCCTTGCTTTTCGAGGATCGCTTGCTGAATGGGATCGAGCTTGCCGTCTTTTTCTAAGCCTTCGATGGTGACAATCTCCTTGCCTTCTGAGGCCACCGCCAAAGTAATGCAAGATAAATGCGACCTGCCATCGATGAGGATTGTGCAAGCGCCGCAATCGCCCTGCTCACAACCAAGTTTGGTGCCCGTCATACCAAGTTTACGTCGGACGACATCGGCCAGAGTTTCATTGGGTGCCACCATCACTTCGTAGGGGCTGTCGTTAATGTTCAGTTGAACAACCTGTTTCATTTTGAATCTCCAGCAACTTGGATATAGGCTTCGTCAAAAGCCTCTTCGACCAGTACCTGTAATATTTCTTTCCGGTATTCAGCGGAAGCGCGGAAATCGTCGATTGGTTTCGAGATATCGGCGCAGGCTTGCGATACGGTTTGCAGAAGGTCTTCGCTGGGTTTTTGACCAACTAATATTTTTGCCGCGTCATCGGCACGGATCGGCGTCGGCCCGACAACGCCCAACGCGATGCTGGCGTCTTTGATTGTCTTGTTATTTTTTTCGAGCACCACCTGAACCGCGACTGCGACCATGGCGATTTCCATACCACCCCGGACGCGGAAGTGATGATAAGCGCTGCCGGAATTCTTCTCCGGCACTGGTAATGTAATTGATTTTAGATATTCGCCTTTCTTGAGAGCTGTCTGGCGATTGCCTCGGATGAATTCTTCGACCGGCATCACCCGGTCGCCTTTAGCTCCGGCAATCGAAACCTCGGCACTAAGCGCGACCAAGGCCGGAGGTGTGTCGGCCGCGGGCGACGCGTTACAGATATTGCCGCCAAGGCTGCCCATGGTACGAATTTGCCGGGCGCCGATGGTTTCAATCGACTGCCAAAGCGCAAAATATTTTTCTTTGACCACCGGCATTTCCATAATGTCATCCAGTTTGGCGGCACTGCCGATAACGAGGCCGGTTTTAGCGTCAAAATTAATGCCGGATAATTCATCCAAGCCGCTGATATCTATGACAAAGTCGGGCCTTAATCCGGGACTTTTCATCTGCACCAGCAAATCCGTCCCGCCGGATAATATGCGAGCCTTATCCCCGTGATCAGATAACAAACTGGCAAGCTCGCCCGTGTCCTTTGGGGCTAAATATTGAAAGCTTGGTAAATACATAATCTCTCCTCGTTAATAATGCGCCCGCTAGGCGTTCATTTTTTCTTCTTCAAGTCTTCTAAGCTCACGTTTGAGCACTTTGCCGGAAGCCGTAGCCGGCAAATCCGCCAAATTCACAAATTCGAATGCGCGCGGCACTTTGTAAGCAGCCATGATCTCACGGCAAAACTCTTCCAACTCTTCAGCCGTTGCTGTTTCGCCCTGTTCAAAAACGATAAAAGCTTTGGGGATTTGGCCTTTCACTTCGTCGGAAATTCCAACGACGATGGCTTGCAGCACTTTGGGATGTTGGGTGATAAAGTTTTCCACCTCGAGCGGATAGATATTATAGCCGCCGCAGACGACCATATCATCTTTGCGATCAACGAGGTACAGCTGGCCATCGGTCGCGCTGCCGCCGTCGATATAAGCGAGATCGCCCGAATGCCACCAGCCGTCTTTAAGGCGAGCTGCCGTCATTTCCGGATCTGCCCAATATTCTTTGACGACACCCGGGCCTTTACAGCACAATTCGCCGATCTCACCGTTGGGCAGGATATTTCCATCATCATCGATAACTTTGATCTCCCATTCCGGTGTTGGCCAACCGGCTGAGCCCGGCGTCGGATGACCAAAGCGGGAATGAGTCACGGTTGAGCTGCATTCGGTCGCGCCGTAGCATTCAACAATGCCAACGCCGAAAGTCTCTTCGATGCGGGTGCAAGTTTCTGCCGGCAAGGCGGCGCCAGCTGATTGCGCCTGCCACAAAGTCGAAACATCGTATTTGTCGGAGTTGTTGTCGTACTCATCGATTAAATAGGACCACATCGTCGGCGCACCCATAAAATGCGTGCCACCGAATTTTGAGATGGCATCAAGAGCGACGTCGGGCATAAATCGCCGGATGGTAACTACCGCGGCACCGACAAAAAGCGTCGGCAAGACAGCGATCACCAAAGCGACATGGAAAAATGGATAGCCGCAGATAACTTTGTCTTCATCCGTCATCGGCACGACCTGGTAGGCACTGATCATCGAAAGCTCATACCAGTTTCGGTGGGTTGCCACCGCGCCTTTGGGCCGTCCGGTTGTGCCTGAAGTATAAAGGATGGAAACCGCGTCTTCCGGGTCCATCTCAAGTGCTGTGAATTCATCACTGTTATCGGCAAGCAGGTCATCAAAATCGAAAACTTTGTCGCTTTTCTGATCATCCGGCACATCTTCAACCAGAACAATCTTCTCCAATGCCGTTAGTTCATCCCAAATCGGTATAACGTTTTCGAGGGTTTGCTCGGTCGAGCCGATCAGCACCCGCGCTCCGCAATGATTGGCGCCGTATTCGATTTCGAGCTTTTTATTCATGATGTTGAAGGGGACATAAATAGCGCCCACTTTCATGATCGCCAAAACGGACATGACATATTGCGGAATGTTCGGCAGATAAACAGCGACACGATCCCCTTTTTTAACACCCAGCGAAACCAACGCATTGGCCAGCCGGTTCACTTTTTTATTCAGTTCCGAATATGTCAGTGTTTCAGCCGTCTCATAATCGATGACGGCAGGTCTGTTCGGTATCCGCACCGCCGCATTTTCCAGGCAATCTTGTGCTAAATTCATTTCCACCCCCAAATTGCAGAAATTTATCGCAAATTTATAATGATATAACTATAGATCATTTGATTTTTTGTGTAAAGTAAATGAAAGTAAAATAGTGCTGAAAACAGCGGTTAATTGAATTACAAATCATAATGATATACAAACATACCATAAACTGAAACATTTTGAGGCCCTATGATCGCAAAAATCGAAAATCGAGACAAAGAATATGAGCAGATATTGATGGTATTGCGCGATTCGAAAACGCCGCTCTACCATCAGATATTCCTCATTCTGCGCGGTAAAATTCTCGATAATACCTACCCGCCTCATTCCCTGGTGCCGAACGAAAAACAAATAATGGAACTCTATCAAGTTTCCCGCATAACGGCGAAGCGCGCCCTCAACGAACTTGCAGATGCCAATTATGTCGTCCGTCAACGCGGTAAAGGCACGCGCGTGCGGGATCAGCTGCCAGATGCGCCGCTTGAGATTCAGTCGGATGATCTCATCGAGAGTATGGTTCAAATGGGCGAACAGACTGAGGCCGAGGTTTTGGAGTTTACCTATATCAAAGTGCCATCACATATCGCCATGCATTTAGGATGCAAGGTTGGCGACATTGTACAAATGGCTGTGCGCGTGCGCACCTACAAAGGCAAACCCTTTTCCTATATCGTCTCTTATGTTCCAGAAGCCATCGGCAACAATTTCTCCAAAGAAGATTTGGGCAAACAACCTTTGTTTCAACTGATCGAAAAGCAAGGAATCAAATTGACCCGGGCGGAGCACACGGTGAACGCCGTTCTGGCCGACCCAACAGTGTCGCCGCTGCTTGGCGTCGATATCGGCAGCCCACTATTGAGCGTCAACAAGATAATTTACGATCAAAATGATCAACCGGTTGAATACCTTTCCGACCGGTACCGTCCGGACCGCTACAATTACAAAGTTAATTTAGCCGTATCCAATACCGGCCAGGCCCCTGAAGAAGACGGCTGAGAAAAGTATTATTCGAATACATTGACGCGGATATTTTTCCAATCTTTGGTATCGGCCACCGTCGCGTCGATTATCGAGAACCCCGGTCTGCCGAATATATCTTCGCCCTGGACAAAAACAAAATCCTTATCCCCGCTGGCTCTTTGAGTGATGGCCCACAAGATATCCTCCGGCGATTTGGCGTCGGTATCTTTGTTCAACAAGACAAACTTATCGATCAAACTAATATTGAATAAGGATTGATCCATGTCGGCCAAAGTGTAGCCATCCTCGACCGTCAGCATGCACATCTGGCCGGCCGCGAATTTGGGTAAATAATAATCCAGGATATAGGGGGTTTTCGCCTTCAGATGCTCCAACTGGTGTTGCATTCTTAACCTGACCAGCCCGACATGTTCTTGCGATTTACCGCCAAGAATACTGTGGTAATTGACATCCTTCCGCCGCCACATTTCAGTGACGCGGCAGAAAGGGTTTTCATTGGTCATGTAAAGGCCTTTCATATCACCGAACGGGCCCTCATCGCCATATTCCGGATCAACGGTACCGAACAAAATCATTTCCGTTCCCAACGGCACCGGCAGCTCGCCGTCTGAGAAAGCGAGAGCATCACCGCCCAAGGCTTGCGCTATTTCCAGTTCATCATCTGCCGCCGTACAACCCAACGTTCCCAGCAACATGGCCTCCACTGGCCCGCCGATTAGAACAGCGATATCCAATGACTTGCCCTCATAGACAGTAAGGTCAGCAATTTCCTTTATTCGGGGGGTTCTGGGATTAAAGAAAAACCGGTTACCATCCTGCACCGACAATCTGACAAAACTAAGATGATGCCTGCCGGATTCGGGGTTTTTCGCCAGCACCACGCCCGATGTAATATAGGGGGTTGAATCATGCTCGCTATGAATAATATTGGGAATTTGATCCAACAGCACCGGATCTTTTATGACTTCATAATCACTACTATTCATTTTTTGGATATTCTTTGGTCGTGGCGATTGGGTCGCCTGGTCGATCTTGGCATAAAAGGATGAGCTATCATGGGCACCGACCGCCTGGAAGACGCGATCAGGGGAGCCGAACAAATTGGACGCGACAGATCCGGAAAAGTCGGAAATATTGTCAAATATCAGCATGCGATTTTCGCCCTGTTCCTCGGCACTGATCCGCTTAGGAATCTCTCGGCTGCTGATTTTCTCGCCAACTACGAGGCAGCTCCCGTTGCTTTTTCCGTTTTCCAAAAATTGCCTGAATTCCATTTACTTACCCCTACGATTAAACATTAAATTACGTATAGCTTTAATTGCTCATTCCTGGCTTTGCAAACGAGCCGTCAATTCCGCCTTGATCACTTTTCCCAAAGCTGTCTTCGGCAGTTCATCTATAAATCGAATTACCTGCGGCACCTTATAGGGCGCCAGATTTTCCCGGCAGTGATCTAACAAGACTTCCGTTTCGACAGCCTCATTGGCAACAATAAAAACGGCGACGTCTTCGCCGCGCTCGGCATGCGGCCAGGCGACCGCGACGGCATCCTGCACAGCCGGATGATTGAGCAACACCTGCTCGATCTCGCCCGGATAAATATTTACGCCACTGCGAATAATGACATCCTTGGCGCGGCCAACCAGATAAAGCAATCCTTCGTCATCGACTTTGCCGATGTCGCCCGGATAAAACCAACCATCGCGAAAGGCTTCGGCGCTGGCTTCGGGATCATTATAAAAACTGTCAGAAACGCCGGGGCTGCGGTATCGAATATGCCCGGCCTCGCCGATTGGCAGAACTTTGCCCACCTCATCGACGATTTGAATATCGGTTTGATAGATTGCTTCACCGACTGATGACGCCGCTTCGGGACACCCGCCGTGGCGGTCAGCGCGCCAGGAG
>CAJWAR010000048.1 GCA_913020445.1 uncultured Rhodospirillaceae bacterium | reverse complement strand
AAATATTGACTGGTGAGCGGTGGAATGATGACCCGCATGGCTTGGGGAATAATGACCAATCGAAGTGTGGGGCCGTTTCTCAAACCCAGCGCGCGCGCAGCTTCAGTCTGCCCATGTTCTACTGCCTGGATGCCGGACCGAACGATTTCGCCGATAAAGGCTGCCGTATACATCGCCAGCGCTGCCAGTAAGGCCATAAACTCCGGAATAACGTTCCCGCCGCCGGAAAGGCTAAATCTTCCGAGCGTGGCAAACTCCCAGGTGAGGGGCATGCCCATGACTAAGAAGGCCAGTAGGGGAAGTCCGATGAATAGGCCGAGGGAAGTATAAAATACTGGAAATTGCTCACCCGATTTTTCCTGCCGCTGTCGAGCCCAGCGTCGCAAAAAAATAATGCCCACAATAGCAATCACAAAGGCAATGGTGACGATGCCAAAACCGTCTCCGAATACAGGTTTCGGCGTAAATAGGCCCCGATTATTTAAGAAGAAGGTATCACCGAAACGAAGGCTTTCGCGGGGACCGGGTAATGCCAAGAAGACGCCAAATTCCCAAAACAATATCTGCAGCAAAAGCGGAATATTGCGGACAATTTCGATATAGCCGGCGGCCAGCTTGGAAATAATCCAGTTATTAGATAGCCGGGCGATACCGAGTATAAAGCCAAGAATTGTCGCGAAAACGATGCCGACGGAGGCGACCAACAGAGTGTTTAACAGCCCGACGAAAAAAGTCCGGCCATATGTATGGGTTTCATCATACTCAATCAGGCTCATGAGGATGCCAAAACCGGCCTGGCGATTGAGGAAGGCGAAGCCGGTGGAAACACCGCTCTTTTCCATGTTGGCCAGAGTATTATTAAAAATAAAGAAAAAGAAATATCCGAGTAAAGCGACCGCGACGACTTGGAAAAATATTGATCTTATAAAGGGATCGTTCCACGGCGGCGGTTTGGCAACTGCTGCCCCCGCTATATCAGCTTGATCAGACATTAACTACACCCTGTTTTTTTGAGCTTATTTAATGCTCTTATTTTTAACTCTAACCCCCCATCGCAAATATGCAACAGGGGGCTAGGTTAAATTATATCTTTATACAAATCGCGTATTAGCGAATTGGCGGGGCATACATGATGCCACCTTTGCTCCAAAGAGCGTTCT
Source organism: uncultured Rhodospirillaceae bacterium (assembly GCA_913020445.1). GTDB lineage: Bacteria > Pseudomonadota > Alphaproteobacteria > Rhodospirillales > UBA2165 > TMED23. The sequence goes on along the minus strand of CAJWAR010000048.1, from coordinate 27,846 downwards.
GACCACGTGCGATGGCGAGCGGCGTGTTTTTGCCTACATTACGCTCAAATATTTCACTGTAGTTGCCAACTTGCATAATGGCATTGGCTGCCCAATCGTTACCGAGACCGAGTTTCTTACCCATATCACCGGACGAACCCAATACACGTTGAACACTTGGATTTTTAGACGATTTCATGGACGAAGCATTTTTAGAGGTAATGCCAAGTTCTTCTGCGTTGATAAGTGCATTCAACGTCCATTTTACGATATTAAACCATTGATCGTCACCTTGGCGCACAACCGGGCCAAGCGGCTCTTTAGAAATAATTTCAGGAAGCACGACTGCGCTGCTCGGATTTTTGAGCTTTGTGCGCAATGCATATAGCTGAGATTGATCTGACGTCAAAACATCGCAACGGCCGGATTCAAAACCTTTAACCGACAGGTCAGAGGTATCAAACACAACTGATTTGTATTTGAGATTATTAAGACGGAAATAATCAGCGAGGTTCAATTCGGTAGTCGTACCAGCCTGAATGCAAACCGCGGCGCCTGATAGTTCTTTAGCACTTTTAACGCCGATTTTTTTACTGACCATGAAACCTTGGCCGTCATAGTAACTAACGCCGGCAAAGTTCAGACCCAGCGACGTGTCACGGGTGTGGGTCCACGTGGTGTTACGAGACAGAATGTCGATTTCACCAGATTGCAGAGCGGTGAAACGTTCTTTCGCTGTCAGCGGCGTAAATTTAACTTTCTGGGCACTTCCCAATACCGCTGCAGCAACGGCCCGGCAGACGTCAACATCTAGCCCTGACCATTTATTAGCTTTATTTGGGATACTAAATCCCGGAAGGCCAGTACTCACACCGCAGCTGAGCACACCTTTCTTTTTAACGTCGTCCAAAGTTGCTGCATTGGCGGCAACAGACAACATTGCGACTGCACCTGCGGCAGCCATTAAACCTAAAGTTTTACGATACATAAATATCTCCCTTGATTTGGTAAAACCTGAATTGATCGGTCCTTATCGCGTTCTAAACACGCTTGCTATTATGCGTAACACGATTATGTGAAACATAACAAGTGTCAAAAACCGCAAAAACCCCTGTTTTTTTTGAAGCCTTTATTTGTCATGCTGTCTTTTCTGACGGCTGTCGGTAAAATCCATGATTGGCGGCATTAGATATTTTCGTAAAGTCGCTGGATCGGCTGCCGGAGCATCGCCAGCCGGACGCTCTCCTTTGTTAATTGTCACCCGTTCCATCATCCGGCGTTGTGGGTAATAGTCATGCAAGGCGGAGTGCTGCACCGTCTGATTGTCCCAGAATACCAGCATGTTGGGCTGCCATTGATGGCGATAGTGGTATTCGTGGCGCAAGGTTTTAGCATATAGCATATTAAGGATTGCCGTACTCTCTTCCTCTTCCATACCTTTGATGGTGCGGGTGAATTGCGGATTGACGAAAAGGATCTTTTTGCTCGTGACCGAGTGAACGCGAATGACGGGGTGGGTGACCGGCGGATATTTCTCCTGGGCCAGATAATTGTCTTTACGCCCCTCCGGAGTATCCGGAAAAAGTCCTTTAAAAGGCCCCAGATCATGAACCGCTTCAAGACCGGAGAGAAATTGCTGCAGACGGTCCGACAGGCCGTCATAGATAGCAGTCATGCTGGCAAAATTGGTATTGCCGCCATATTCCGGGACTATTTTTGAGCACAGCGCCGTGCCCATCGGCGGACATTCGCGAAACGTTTCGTCCGTGTGCCACACATCGGTGGCTGCCGGCGGATTGCCTTCCTTATTGTCATAGATAATAAGCTCGGGGCATTCATCGGTACTTGAAGAAAAAGGGTGGACAGTCAACTCGCCGAAATAGCGGCCAAAGCGCATCAGATCGTCGCCCGAAATGACTTGGTCGGGAAAGGCAAGAACACCGTGCTCGGCATGGGCCTGGAGGATGGCTTCCTGGGTGTTGGCATCAAGTTCCTGGGTCAGATCAACACCAGTGAATTCGGCGCCCAGAAAGACGCCAGTTTTGCGGATCGTAATTGATGAGCTACCTGTCGCCGTTTTTCCCACGACATCATCCATTGTTATTTCTCCCTACCCGAATTTTAGAAAAATTCTAACACCAGGGCAGGTTATCGCAAAGCAAGATATCTCTTGATCTACAAATCAGACACTGGTGGCATCGTAAGAAAACAGCCAGTCATAGCGTTCTTTTACGCGGTCCGGGTGCCATTCCCGATCAACAAATTCCGTGGCACCTTCAGCGTTTGCCAGAGAGCTGTTATGAAAGCGCTCGGCGTTATCGTTGGCGCCGCGAACCATGCGGGCAGTGCGTTCAATGCGAGCGTCCTCGTAAAGCTGGAGGGCTTCCTCAATATCGTCAACATCACGGAGGTAGCGCGCCAAGATATAGCCATCTTCAATTGCCATCACCGCACCTTGGGCGAGCATTGGTAGGGTTGGATGGCAGGCGTCACCCAATAAGCTAACGCGGCCAACCCGCCAACGGGTCATTGGCTGACGCGCCATCAAGGCCCACTTAAACGGCATATCAATGAGATCAATGACGGTATGAATGCTCTCATGCCAGCCTGGGAAGTCGTTGTGAAACTCTTCTTTGGTGCCTTGTGTACTCCAAGATTCGATCAACCAGTCATCTCGTTCGGCAACGCCGACAAAATTGAGAATCTCGCCGCGGCGCAGAAAATAGTGAATCACATGACCGCCCGGTCCGACCCAGTTTGTTCCCACTGGTCTAATGAGACCTCGGGGCAAACGCTCGGCCGGCATAATGCCGCGCCACGCCATCAGGCCGGTAAACTTCGGATCATCGTCACCATGCAATAGGTTTCTGAGCGTTGAATGGACACCGTCGGCGCCAATGATGGTCTCGCCACAGGCTTGGCTGCCGTCAGAGAGCGTGAGGGTGACACGATCGCCATCTTGATCAACGCCGGTGGCGGCGGCATCTAAATGAATGGCGTCGGGTTTAATATCGCGGATGGCGTCGACGAGCACGCTATGGAGGTCGGCGCGATGATACATGTAATAAGGAAAGCCGTAGCGTTCGACGGATTCAGCGCCAAGATCAAATAATGGCCAGGTCTGTCCGGTATTCCACAGCCTGATCTCCTTGCCCTCCGGCTCCCAGGCAATCTGTTTAATCTCTTGCTCCAGGCCCAGCGCATAAAGCACGCGGTTGCCATTGGCGCTGATTTGAAAACCGGCACCGACTTCGCTGAGTTGCGGCGCCTGCTCGTAGACATCGACATCCAGCCCGGCTTTGAGGAGGGAGAGAGCCGCCGTTAGGCCGCCAATACCGGCACCGGCAATGAGAACGTGTTTTTGCCGGCCCGCCATCTTATCCCATTGTCTTGGCGATATAAATTGATCCGCTGGCCATAGCGATGATGGCCACCCAGGTAATGAGCCTTTTGCCAATTCCGAAGAGTCGCAAAATGACAATAATAGCTGTCATGCCAATGACCGCCAGCAAGGGATGCAATTCTATAAAGTTGAGTGCTGCGTCCACTTTTCGGACAACCTTCATTCGATTTCAACAATTTACTATTAAGCGTGATAGACCGTTTACGACCGGTTCGGCAATTAAAATCACAATCGGCGATAGGGACCTATCAACTACGGGCGCTGTTATGTAAAGTCCTACCGGTTGAAGAATCTGAAATAATCTGGCAACCGCCGTTGCCGAAGACTTTCGAAAACGATGTCGCGGAAAATCAGGAGTGGGACTAAGCCACTTTTCCGGCAATATCGTTTATTGAAAAGCCGTATTTTTGATCGAGGCCCAATTCTTTGACGACTTCAACGCCTTTTTGCAGCGGCTCTCCCTGAAGGTGTCTGAGCGGTTCTCGTAGCGGTCCGGCTGGAAGGCCAATGGCTGCCATTAGAGATTTGACCGCAACTGGATTAATTGCCGAATAGGTATAATGAAGCATGGGCAGATTGCTTAGGTAAGCGTCGCGGAATTTATCGGCCGAGCCATCTTCGTCCCACGGTGCTGAAATTGCCGCCATCTCCTGGGGGATAATATTGCCGGTCATATTTGCCGTGCCATGACCGCCCAGCGACATGGTTGGTACAACCAGCCCAAGATTGGGTGAATCACAACACATCACCGAGGCATCCGGTTTGCCTGCTAGAACTTGAGCGACCTGGCCGACCCGAGCGGTTGATTCCTTGTGAATGACGTAATTGGGGTGTTTAAATAACTGCAGCAAGGCTTCGTGGCCTAGATCGGTCTTAACCCGGGGTGGGTTATTGTAAATCCCGAGCGGCATATTGACGCTATCGGCAACTTTCAAGAAATGTGCCTCAATATCTGCTTCACTGGCACATATGTAGGGCGGAGCCGCAAGGATAGCGCCGTCAGCACCTTCGGCTTCGGCATATTGCAAATAGTCGATCGTGGTTGCTGTGTTGTTGCCTGAGCATCCGAAGTAGAGTTTTAAGCCATCGGTTTTAAATTTAACCGTCTCATGAATGATTTGTTTGCGTTCTTCCGGTGATAACATCGAAACTTCACCGGTCGAGCCCATGATGAGCAGAGCACTGGTTTCATTTTTTTCCTGAAAATCAAATAGCGTTTGGAAGCTGGCAAAGTCAATTGTGCCGTTCTGATTAAATGGGGTAATTAGGGCGACAAACGATCCGGTTACTTTTTCATGAGACATTTTTCCGAGCCTTTTTTTATATATCCGCTGATCTATCCTAGCAGATATTTATGTACTCTCAATCACGGAAGACAAAGACGCCGACTAGGCGCATATTGCGGCAATTTAATCATTGTTGTTGCTGGGCCAGCCCCGCGGCTTCGGCGCCACGCACCGTACGATCCCGGCCTTTTAAGAGGTGCTGTTGCATCAGCGCGCTCACCTTTTCAACGCTGCGTTCACGCAGTGCATCGATGATTGCCTGATGTTCTTGATTGGCTTCGATATTGAATTTTTTATCGAAGTCGGCCATATCGCCGCCCGACTGTGAGGCCTGCGAACGGAACAGGCGAAGCTCCCGGCCGAGTCCTTTATACATTTTGGCGAGGCGGTCATTGCGGGCAAATCGATAAATCAATTCGTGGAAAGCGACGTTCAGCGGATAGAAGTTGTTGACGTCGCCGGAGCGATTTACCACGTCCATTTTATCGACCAGGTCTTGGAGTTGAGAAATCTCAGTTTCGGTTGCGTGAGCCGTAATCAAACGCCCGGCCAAGTCATCAAGAACCACGCGGATGTCGTATAGGTTAAGCACCTCATACATTTCGAGTTCACGGACAAAGGCACCCTTGTTCCGTTGGATTTCAATTAGGCCTTCCTGTTCCAATTTACGGCACGCCTCGCGAATTGGAATGCGGCTGACACCAAGTTCTTCTGAGAGTTTCTTTTCGTTAATCCGTGCACCGGGCAGAATTTCATGATTGAGAATTTTGTTCTCGAGAATCTTCAAAATAACCTCGGGTAGAGAATTATTTTGTAAATATTGAATTTCTGCCGATGAGGAGGAGAGGTCGTTTTCAGCCATAATTCTTCAATTTATTTCTCAATATCAAATGTTTATCAACCGTCTTGCACTTGATTATAGCGCCAAATGAACAACTAAAGAAGCAAAATATGTATATTGCATACAATATGTAATATGCTATGGTTAATTTAAGGATAACAAATAACAAAAAAAGTTTTGGGGCTCAGAGGGGAATCAATGGATCAAACGACATTTCAATCGGCGTTGGCTGAAAATAGGCAAACGCTCCCAGATGGCGTTCATAAATCGACCTGCCGCATGTGTCATGGCGGTTGCGGCACTCTCATTCACATAAAGGACCATGAAGTCGTTAAAGTTGAAGGCAATCCGGAGTCACCGCTCAATGAGGGCCGGCTCTGTCCTATGGGTGCCGCTTCGATGGAGCAGCTCTATAGTCCGCAGCGTTTAAAATATCCGATGCGCCGCGCTGGTGATCGCGGTGAAGGAAAGTGGGAGAGGATTTCCTGGGACGAAGCGACGGATCAGATTGCCGCCCGCTTGACCGAAATAAAAGTTGAGAGTGGCGCCGAAGCAATTGCCATCGGCACCGGCACCGGACGGCATCACTGTAATTGGGTGCCGCGCTTCGCCAATGCGCTTGGTACACCTAATTGGGGCGAATCTGGTGGGGCGCAATGTTTCTTCCCCCGGGTCAACACCATGAAGCTCACTTATGGCGACCATATGGTGTGTGATTACACAGGAGACCGATTGCCAGACTGCATCATGTTTTGGGGGCACAATCCGATTTATTCATCGGCCGATGGAGAGCTGGGTTTCCGGGTAAAAAATGCGCTCGCTACACAGAAGCCGAAAACCATTGTAATCGATCCGCGCGAAACCATGCTGGCACGCAAGGCAGATGTTTGGCTGCAAGTGCGCCCGGGCACCGATGATGCCTTGGGATTGGCTTTTATCCACGCGTTGATTTTTGAAGGTCTCTACGACAAAGCCTTCGTCGATGAATACACCCATGGTTTTGCGGAGCTAAAAGAACGTGTCCGGGACAAAACACCGGAATGGGCCGCAGAGATCACCTGGGTGCCGGCTGATAAAATCCGTGAAGCAGCTAAAATTTGGGCCGACAGCAAGCCGGGCGTTTTGGAGTTCGGCTGTGCGATAGAGCACACGCCAAATAGCATTCAAACCGTTCGAGCCTTATCAATGTTACCCGCACTTGTCGGCAATGTTGATGTGCCAGGGGCGTGGGTCTTTGGTATGCAGGGTCATTTTCCGTTTCCAAATCTGGTCGAGGTGCTGCCGGAAGAGCAGCTTAAGAAACGTCTCGGCTATGGCGACTATAAAATTCTGTGCTCGAACGAAGGCAGCCCGCAACCTTCGGCCCACATGCCGTCGGTGTTTCGCGCCATGCGGACCGGTGATCCATATCGCGTAAGAGCTTTCTGCATATTCGGTAACAACCCTATCGCCAGTTATGCCGATACCAAAAAAATGTATGAAACTTTGATGGCCTTGGATTTCCTCGTCGTCGCGGACCTGTATCTTACGCCCAGTGCGGAGCTTGCAGATATTGTATTGCCGGCGGCGTCCTGGATGGAGGTCGATGAAGTTGTCGGCATGCCGTATTTTTCCGAATCTGTCGTACTGGCGCAGCAAAAAGCTTATCAACTCGGCGAATGCCGCAATGACGAATGGATGTTTGTCGAGATAGCGAGAAAGATGGGTCTTGAGCACGGTACCGAAGCACCTGAAGAAGTGTTTGATCAAATGCTGGCGAAACAAGATATCACTTTTGCTGAGCTTAAAAAGAAAGGTCATATCCAGATCAAACAAACCTATTTTCAGGCTCGAGGTTTAGGATTTAATACGCCAACTGGCAAAATTGAACTTTACGCCACCCAGTTCGAAAAACTTGGTCTCGATCCGCTGCCGTATTACGAGGAACCACCGGAAAGCCCCCTGAGCACGCCGGAACTCACCGACGAGTATCCGTATGTGCTGACATCAGGTTCGCGTATCCCGATGTTTTTTAATTCAGAGTATCGGCAATTGCCCTCATTGCGCAAAGGCCGCCCTTTTCCCGAAGTGGAACTCCATCCTGATACGGCGGCGGAGCTTGGCATAGAACAGGGTGATTGGGTCAAAATCTCGACCAAACGCGGCACTTGCCTGCAGCGTGCCAAACTCACAACCGGTATCGATCCGCGCGTTGCGCATGTTCAAAGCCATTGGTGGTTCCCGGAGGAAGAAGGACCGCATTACGGTATCTGGAAATCCAATGCCAATCGCCTGACCAGTCAGGACGGACCCTATGATCCAGGCATGGGCACCTATTGCCTTCGCGGTATGCTCTGTAATTTAGAAAAGTCCAAGGAATACGCAGTGCAATGGTCGCCACCGGTGCATCCCAATTACCAAAGTAGCGCTACTGAAATTCAAGAATTTATTTTGCCTGACGCTGCCGAGTGAGAGCTCTCCCTGCAGCATCCTGTACATCAGGTGAAATGAGAAAAGCGGATTGAAAAATCCGCTTTTTTTGCGTTGATGGCTATCAAGGCTTATCAATCAGCTCTGTGGTAAATACCTGAATATCTTCAATTCCAAATTGTTGATAGGAGGTGACAATGTTCGGTAATCCTTCTTTGATCACCCGCATCGCCATCGGTAAAGGCGTCGGCCTGATCTTTGGTCTCATCGGTTTTATCTTCCTGCCTTTCTTTATCCCGGATGCGGATTGGATGATCCGGTGGGGAATATTGCTGTGGTACGCGACCCTCGGCGCTATTATCGGCGTGTTTGGCGTTTTCACCTGGCATCCCATCCTTAAGCTGCCCATGCCCTGGTGGTTCCGTGCGCCGTTATTGGGTGCTTGGATGAACTTTGTTTTGATTTTCTTTGCCTTCGATAAGTTCGCCGCCATGATGGTGACGATGTTCGGCGCCGATGGTTTGTTCCTGTCGCCGTTTTGGTTTGTCCTCGAAGGCGCTATTGTCGGTTTGATTATCGGCTATCTGGCAACCCGGTTTGGCGGCGAGGGCGCGGCGGCCGTGTTGGCAGACCAAGAAAACTAGCCGAAAGTAATTAAATACTGGAGATTCCTGATGTTGACGCTGGGTAGGGATGCAATAAATGCATAACAAATCTTTTCCTACTCGTTGTAGAAGTTGCGCGAGATTTTAAAAGGGTAGGAAATAATATGACACATGTAGCAATTATTACCGGTGGAACGCGTGGCATTGGTGCCGCGACTTCGATTACACTGCGCGACATTGGATACAATGTCGTTGCTGTTTACAAAGGCGATACCGAGCGCGCCGAAAAATTTAGCTCTGAAAATAATATTCAATCCATGAAATGGGATGTTGCCGATTTTGCCGCCTGTCAAGAAGGCGTGGCAAAAGTCGAAGCTGAAAATGGCCCAGTGAGTGTGCTTGTCAACAATGCGGGCATTACCCGTGATGGCACGGCGCACAAAATGAGTGAAGACAATTGGCAGGCAGTGATCGATACGAATTTGGGTTCCTGTTTCAATATGTGCCGGGCTGTCATCGAAGGCATGCGGGCGCGTAAATACGGTCGCATCGTCAATGTCGGCTCGATCAATGGCCAGGCCGGTCAATACGGTCAGGTGAATTATGCAGCAGCCAAATCTGGTATCCATGGCTTCACCAAGGCCTTGGCGCAAGAGGGCGCGGCGTCCGGTATTACCGTCAATGCAATTGCGCCAGGTTATGTCGATACCGATATGGTGGCGAGCGTGCCTGATGAAATTTTGGAAAAAATTATCGCTAAAATACCGGTTGGACGGCTGGGTCAGGCCGAAGAAATTGCCCGCGCGATTAAATTTCTGGTGGTCGAGGATGCCGGCTTCATCACCGGCTCAACCTTATCAATAAATGGTGGCCAGCATATGTATTAAAGGCCTTTAGTTAGTACTACTTGTCGGTTGCGAAGGGCGGATCGAAAGGTCCGCTTTTCTTTTTGCTCGGATTTGGGCAAAATCCCTGGATGGCAGATCAAAACAAAGAAAAACACGTCGAATTCGAGCCCACCGATTACAGCGAGTATTGGATGGGGCAAAATCCAACGCCGCAGGAACGTGGCGAAGTGATCGTCAAACGCCTCGAACAATATATTCGGGAAGGGCGGACGGAACATGGCGGCATCTCTTTCCGGCGCTGGCAGGAGCTGGCCATTCATGAGGTCACCAATGCCATCCGCGATGCCGAAAAGCACTGGCGCAATGATAATCGATTTATCACGCGAGGTTTGGCTGTCGGTGCGGCTACCATCGTCACCGTTGGCTTTTGGGGGACGGTGATGGCGGCGGATGCCGCGCCAGACCGCCAAACCGCGGCGCTTATTCTGATTGTAGCCGGCGGGCTGCTTTTTGCTGTACTTGGCGCCTGGGGGGTGAAGCGACTCGATAAGTTCTACCAGTCCGGCCGCCGCCGTGACCACTTCGAGCGCGTGTTCAAATTCGACCGCCAGCTTGCACAGCTGGATGTCGATCTTGAGAAGCGCTTGAAAGAGCTTGAAGAGACGTTGGATGAGATGACAAAAGGCAATCTTGGCAACCTTTAGCCTGCGCCGGCATCATCGACTTAAATATTGTATCCGCTAAATATTCAGGTATGAATACGCCCCACCATATAAAGCTCAGCAGGCAGAGGAAAAGTTATGCCGGATTTACGTTCTAAGACATCGACCCATGGCCGCAATATGGCGGGTGCGCGAGGTTTATGGCGCGCTACTGGAATGACCGACGATGATTTTGGCAAACCAATTGTCGCCATTGTAAATTCCTTCACCCAATTTGTGCCGGGCCATGTTCATCTTCAGAATTTGGGTCAGCTTGTCGCGCGTGAAGTCGAGGCTGCTGGCGGCGTCGCCAAGGAGTTTAATACCATCGCGGTCGATGACGGTATCGCCATGGGTCATGATGGCATGCTGTATTCTCTGCCGTCACGCGAGATCATCGCCGATTCAACCGAATATATGGTCAACGCCCATTGTGCTGATGCGATGGTGTGTATTTCCAATTGTGACAAGATCACGCCCGGTATGCTGATGGCGGCGATGCGGCTGAATATACCGGCTATTTTTGTCTCAGGTGGACCGATGGAAGCTGGCAAGATTGAGGTGGATGGCAAGGAAATCGCCATTGATTTGATCGATGCCATGATCGAAGGGGCAAATCCGGATGTCAGTGATGAACTGGCCGAAGAATATGAGCGCGAATCCTGCCCAACTTGCGGCTCGTGCTCGGGGATGTTCACTGCCAACTCAATGAACTGTTTGGCCGAAGCCTTGGGAATGGGATTACCCGGTAACGGCAGCGCTTTGGCGACCCACACTGATCGCAAAGAGCTGTTTTTGAGCGCCGGCCGGCAAATCGTTGAAAACTGCCGGAAATACTACAAAGAAAATGATGAAACTGCATTGCCTCGTGCCGTTGGCAAGGCGGGTTTTGAAAATGCTATGACCCTTGATATCGCGATGGGTGGTTCAACCAATACGGTATTGCATCTGCTGGCAATTGCCGAGGAAGCGGAGGTGGATTTCACCATGCAGGATATTGATCGCCTGTCTCGAAAGGTGCCGAACATTTGTAAAGTCGCGCCGAGCACTCAGGACTACCACATGGAAGATGTCCACCGCGCTGGCGGCATTATGGGTATTCTGGGCGAGCTTGACCGCGGCGGCTTGTTGGACCGGGATGTCACAACCGCTTATTCGCCGACCCTCGGCAATGCAATTGATCAGTGGGATATCATTACTTCCAACGATCCGGAAGTAGCCGAGTTTTACCGCGCGGCGCCGGGTGGCGTTAAAACGATTGAGGCATTTAGTCAGCAGAACCGCTATGAGAGCCTGGATGATGACCGTGAAAACGGCTGCATCCGCTCGGTCGAAAACGCCTACAGTGCGGATGGCGGCTTGGCCGTGCTCTATGGCAATATCGCCTTGGATGGCTGCATTGTAAAAACCGCCGGTGTCGATGCCAGTAATCTCAATTTTTCCGGACCGGCGCGAATTTTCGAAAGTCAGGATGATGCCTGTAAGTCTATCCTAAGCCGAGAAATAAATTCCGGTGATATTGTTCTGATACGTTATGAGGGACCGAAAGGCGGGCCTGGCATGCAGGAGATGCTGTATCCCACGAGTTATCTGAAATCGATGGGCATGGGCAAAGAATGCGCGCTGGTTACGGATGGCCGCTTTTCCGGCGGCACTTCCGGCCTATCCATCGGTCATGCTTCACCTGAAGCAGCGGAAGGTGGTAATATTGGTCTGGTTGAGGAGGGCGATACGATCGAAATTGATATTCCCAATCGGACGATCAATGTCGCTGTTGATGACGCTGAACTGCAACGCCGACGCGACGCCATGGATGCCAAAGGCAAAGAGGCCTGGAAGCCGGCTGCCCCGCGCACACGTGTGATAACGCAGGCCCTTCGTGCTTATGCCGCCCTGACCACCAGTGCCGCCCGCGGTGCGGTTCGTGATGTTAGCCAAGTTGAATAGTGCATCATGGATGAATTTGCGATAGCCCGTGCTCTGCATGTTATCGCCGTCGTGATGTGGATCGGCAGCGTTTCCTTTACCACGTTTATTATGCTGCCAGTATTGCGCCGTAGCGCAGATGCAGGAGAAAGCACGGACACGTTTGAACAGATTGAGGCCCGCGTTGCCAAGCAGGCTAAATACACCACCCAGATCACCGGTCTAACCGGGCTTTATATGCTCTATGTGTTGGACGCCTGGGAACGGCTGCTTGATCCGGCCTATTGGTGGGTTCACGCGATGATTTTTATCTATGTGGTTTTTACTGTGGTGATTTTTATTTTGGAACCACTTGTTCTCCATAAATGGTTTGGCCGCCAGGCGGCGGAAAACCCGCAACAGCTTTTGGCACTGATATTTAGAGCTCATATCGTGCTGATTACTTTAAGCTTTGTGACCATCGCCGCTGCTGTCATTGGCGTGCATGGCTGAGCGTGCGCAGTTTAGCCGAGTGATTGCGAGCTGATATCCTTAAACACCATGTTGGCGAGATCGAGCAGATCACCGCGCGGCATTTCACCAGACAATGCATAGGAGAGCGGGCCGTTGGTCCAGTAAAAGGCGACCATGCCTTGCTCGGCGATAAAGCGGAACTTGTTGTCGCTAAAAGTCGCGCCGGAGCGAACAAAGAGTGTCACCCGGCGACCGCGCTTGTCTTCATACATTAATAGTGCTGCTGGCGAATCTTGGTCCGCCACTTGGCGGCCGCCAATCAAATTAAATCCGGCGCCGGCAATATTCGGGATCATCAATTTGTGGCCGAGCCGATTTGACAGCCAGTTCACCATATCTTTTTGGTACATCGCACTCATCTCCACCGGGCGTGTCGTATCATGGGCGTAGACGACGTGAGCGTTTAATGCCCGGCGGGCGAATTGACCTCCTGCCTGGTGTTCCATCGGGTCCATGGTGACATAACCCCAACCGCTGACGCCGCCAATAACAAAGAGCGCAATACCAGCTGCCATCTGACGCCAACCGGGCACCCACGAAGAAACCGGTTTATCATCGAGCATATCAAGTACGCCGTCAGGGATCGCAGCGTCTAGCCCATTATCATAACGTTGATGCATTTGAACTTTTTGCAGCTTGAAGGCATGCACTTTGGCGGCATCATCGGGATGTCCGGCCAACCAATGCTCGATCTCCAAAAGCGTATCAGCGTCCAACTCACCATCAATATAAGCGTGCAGATCGCTCTCGCTTAAATGATCCATTTTTGTCTCTTGGGTCGTCATTTGACGCTCCTTAAAACGGGTGCCAATTCTTCGCCTTCCATGAGGCGTTTGAGTTTTTCACGGCCGCGCGATAAGCGCGACATCACAGTGCCGACGGGTATTTCCAAGACCTCTGACACTTCCTTGTAGGACATATCCTCCAACCCAATGAGCAAGAGCACTTCTCTCTGTTCATCAGGTAAATGTCCCATCGCCTGATGGAGGTCCCGCATGATTAAGGCGCTGCCTTGAGTTGCTGCCGTGCCATGCTGGTTTTCGATCACTTCATCCATAACCGAGGTTTGAATGCGCCGGCTGGCGGTTCTTAGGTCTTGGCGATGGATGTTGTGAAGAATGGTAAACAGCCACGCCCGCATATTGGTGCCCGCTTGAAACAGATGGAGCTTGGCGAGGGCCCGGCCAACACAATCCTGCACCAGATCATCCGCCGCGGTGGCGTCGCGTTTAAGCGCCCGGGCGTAACGCATTAAATGCGGCAACTCTTGGGTAATAGCTTGCTTTTTATCCATTCAGTTTATCCGCAGCAGGGAACGTGGATTACCGACGTCCCCCTGCCTTGGTCATTAAAAGAACAATGACTATTTTTTCATCATCTTGTCTTTTTTCATAGTTTCGCTAGACTTCGTCATTTTGTCTTTTTTTGCCATGGCGTCTTTTTTCATCGTATCGGTCTTGGTCATCATGGCATCTTTTTTCATCATACCATCTTTTTTCATCTCACCCGCATAGGCGAGATTGGCAACAACAATGACGGAAACCAAAGCAACTAATATCAATCTAATCATTTTTTATCTCCTAAATTCCCATTAACTTTCTTGGGCACTGCCGTCACATGTAATCATGCGATCGGCGTTCAGGAAATAAATGCCGTTGAGGGAAGTTTATTCCGCCTAAAGTAATTTTATTCGGCGGCCAGCAAACGCGGCAAAAATAGCGTGAGTGACGGTAGCGCTATAATGATTACAACCCGTACAGCATCAGATAGGAAGAACGGTACCACACCTTTGAAGGTCTCAATCATCGGCACGTCTTTCGCCATCGAGCTGATAACAAAAACATTGAGGCCCACCGGTGGTGTGATCAAACCGACTTCAACGACAATCAGAGAAATTATCCCAAACCAAAGTTTAAGCTCTTCCGGGCCGAGGCCGAAATCAAGGCCGGCGATGATCGGCCAGAAAATCGGCACGGTCAGTAAAATCATCGACAGCGAGTCCATCACGAAGCCGAGCAGAATGTAGAGAACAATCATCCCCAAGAGTACGGTAAATGGCGACAGTCCGGAGCTTTTGAAGAATTCCGCCGCCAGCAGAGGAAGTTCAGAAAAGCCGAGAAAGGCATTGAATATTGCGGCGCCCAAAAGGATCAGAAATATCATGCCGGTGGTTATGGCGGTTTCCAAAAGTGCATCGATGGTTCCCTGAAGCCGCATGCCACCACGCGTAATCGCAATCAGGAAAGTTCCGCCGGCACCAATGCCAGCCCCTTCGGTCGGCGTGAAAATTCCGACATATATGCCACCCATGACCAAAATAAAAATCAGCAAAACCGGCCATATGTCTAACAGGGCGGTCCATTTTTCCAATCGCGTTGCTTTTGGTCCAGCCGGACCCGCTTCGGGATTAATACGCACCACAATGGCAATGGTAATTATATAACCGATTGCGGCGAAGATACCTGGAATGAAGGCGGCCTGAAAAAGTGTCGCGATGTTGGCTTCGACCATGATGGCGTAAATGATAAGAACGATCGAGGGCGGAATAAGAATACCGAGGGTACCGCCTGCGGCCAGCGCGCCGGTGGCCAGTGAGCCGGCGTAGTTATAGCGTTTGAGTTCGGGCAGCGCGACTTTACCCATAATGGCTGCAGTTGCCAGTGATGAGCCGCTGATGGAGCCGAAACCGGCGCATCCGCCGACCGCTGCCATAGCAACGCCGCCGCGGTGGTGGCCGAGCCAGACGTTTGCGGCTCGAAACAATGCTTGGCTAAGCCCGGCTTTGGCAGCAAACTGACCCATTAAAATAAACAGCGGCGCGACCGACAGGTCGAAAGAAGTAAACCGCCAATAGGTTTCTGTTTTGAGATAGCTCAACAACGCGACTGGCCCAGCGATGGAAACGTAACCGATCATGCCAACCGCCAGCATCGCCACGCCGATTGGGATACGTACTGCCAACAATACGAGCAAGGCAGCAAAGCCGATCAGCCCAATTTCAAATCCAGTCATTGCTGCCTACTCTAAAGAATGTTCATCGAAAGAATGTTCGTCGAAGAACCTATTTGCCCTGGTTTCAGCAATGCTGCGGCCCAGGGTATAGACTATGACGACAAGTAAAATCGACATACATACTAAGGCGTAGGGGAATGTCACCCATCGGGGGAAGCCGACGGTCATTGTTTTTTCCCCATAATTGTACATATCCATGGCGCCAAAAATCAGCCGCCAGGTGAGAATTGCGCCGACACTTAAAAATATCAAACTGCCGATCGCATCAAAAAATGTTTTCGCTCTGGTTGGTGCCTTGGTCATGAAAAAATCGACAATGACGTTGCCGCGCATCAATTGGCAATAAGGCAAAAAGGAAAATACAGCGGTGCTGGTTCCGATCGCGACCATCTCAATATCGCCTGGCACCGGCGTTGCTATGACGGCTCGACCAGACACACTAACGATCGTTAAGATGGCCATAGCACAGACGACTAAACCACCGAGAAGCGCCAGCGCCCGGGTAATTTGAAAAAGGACCCGGCCCACTTTATCAGTGGGCCGGGCCGATAATTCAGTTCCTTCAGTCAAAGTAAAACCTTCCTTTGTTGGGTTTCGATCAAAGAAGGAATTCGACTATTTCGTATATTTCTTAATCATCGCACGGGCATCGGCGAGCAGGGCCGGGCCGTCATTGCCAATTTTCTTCTGTTCCTTGAACCAACGGGTAAATACGGTTTGCGAAGCCTTTCTGATTTTGGCGGTCTCTTCAGGATTGAGCGTGGAAAATTTATTCTTTGCCTTTGAGCGCATGACCTTTTCGCCCGGTTTCTCAATCGCCATCCAGTTTTCACCGGTTGCGCGGGCAATATTACGGCCGGAGTTTGCATCAATGATCTTTTTCAGATCGCCTGGCAATTTGGCATAACTTTTAGGGTTCATGAGGAACGTGAATACGGCTGTTCCCATGCGCGATTGGGGACCTGACAAATCGGTGAAATAACTTGTCAATTCATGCATTTTGACCGCTGGTGCGATCTCAAAAGGTAGCATGGTGCCGCTAATGACACCTTTGGCCAACATCGGCGGGATACGGTTCAAAGGTGAACCCACTGCGGCTGCACCCAAAGACTCTAAAAACCAAACACCGGTGCGGTTTGCCGCACGGAGCTTCATCTTCTTAAGGTCTTCCATCTTACGGACCGGATTTTTAGTCATGAACATAGTTCCGGCATGAGCATGAGTAAGCAGCATGTGGTATCCCTTAAGCTCATTTTTTAGGTGTTTATCTTTGTAATCTTGCAGCGCCAAGGTCGTGGAAATCGCATCTTGATGAACGAAAGGCAGTTCGAAAACTTCAATTTTTGGCATCCGGCCAGCCGTAAATCCAGGTAAGGTCCAGACGATATCGACAACACCATCGCGCACTTGATCGAGCAGCTGCTGAGGTTTGCCGCCCAATTGCATGGCCCAGAACGGTTGCACTTTAATGCGGCCGCCAGAAGCTTTGCCGATTTTCTTTGCCCACGGCGCCAGGAAAGTTTTCGCCGGATTGGCGACTGGCGGAATAAAAGTGTGCATACGTAAGGTTACTTCTGCTGCGTTAACAGGTGCCGAGCTATACGACAGCGCTGCAAGTGCAACGCCAGCAATAGCTATAGTAGAAATTTTTTTAGACATAATTTTCTCCCAAAGTGTTAATTATAATTTTTTAAAAACCTCATGGCCCTGAGCGATCACGTTTTTGTTATTTTCATTTCTTGTTGGCGAAGCTAACAAAATCACCCTTAAGCATCAACGACTTAATTTAATAATAAAGTTATATTGGTCGTATTACGTAAAAGTATTGTTGGTTACCGCCATTTTATTTTAAGGCGTTAATATTTGCCGCCGGGCTTCGCCAGCGGCAAGCCGGTCCATCGCCAAATTAATATCCGCAAGGGGGAGGCGGTGACTGATCAGTTTTTCTACCGGGAAGCCACCTTGCTCATATAAAGACATAAAACGCGGTATATCGACGACCGGCGTGCAACTTCCCATATAGCTGCCTTTGACGGTTTTGGCGCTGGTCACCAAGCCGGCTATATCTAAAGACATCGGTGTTTTGGGATCGACGAGCCCGACCGTTACAACGGTTCCACCGCGACGAACAGCGTTGTAGGCAGCTTCGAATCCACCCAAAGTGCCAGCCGTCTCAAAGGCGAAATCTGTGCCACTGCCGGTGAGCTCTTTGATCTGATCGGCAGCATCATCGTCTTGGTTCAATACCACATCAGTCGCACCCAGTTCTTTGGCGTAGTCGAGTTTGCCCTGATCGGTATCGACGGCAATGATACGGGAAGCGCCGGCCAGCTGAGCACCCAAGACTGCGCTTAGCCCGACACCACCGACACCAACAATGGCAACGCTATCGCCCGCTTGGACATGACCCGTATTGAGCACCGTGCCGGCGCCACACATAACCGCGCAACCAAATAAGGCGCCAATCTCTAAGGGGATACTCTCCGGCATCGGCACCAAGGAATGCTCGGAGACGACCGCATATTCAGCAAATGCCGACAAGCCCATATGGTGATGAATATCGACATCGCCTTGATGCAGCCGAACGCCGCCAGACAATAGACCACCGCTCCGGTTGGCCATCAAACCCGGCTCGCAAAGATGAGCATCGCCAGCGAGGCAATCGGGACAGGTGCCGCATCTCGGCTGAAAGACCAGGGCGACGTGGTCCCCCGGTTTCACCGACTGAACAGATGCATCAATTTCCTCAACCACACCGCTGGCCTCATGGCCCGGGATGATCGGCAGCGGCCAGGCACGCACACCGGAGACGACAGACAAATCCGATCGGCATAGGCTAGCTGCTTTAATGCGCACCAGGACTTCGCCTTTTCCCGGCGGACGGATTTCAACTTCCTCAATTTGTAGCGGTTGGCTACCGGTATAGGGGCGCTCCAAACCTGGTTGTCGTAAGACCGCCGCGTTAAATTTATGTGTCATGGTGGATTACTCTTCTCATCGGAAATTACGTTTGCAACAAAAAACTTACCGCTATGATGGCGCCAATAATACCAGCCAGATCAGCGCTTAAGCCTGCAATCAGCGCGTGGCGAATGCGGCGGACCTGAACCGCACCAAAGTAGACCGCGAGCACATAAAAAGTGGTTTCGGTCGAGCCTTGCAAGGTGCTGACAAGATAGCCGGTGTAACTGTCGGGACCAATCAACGGGTCATTGATCAAGGAAGCCAAAATACCATAAGCGCCTGAACCGGAGAGTGGGCGCAGTAGGGCCATCGGCAGGGCTTCTGCCGGCATGCCGAAGCCGTCGGTAATTACTGAGAGCGGCGAGATCAGCATCGCCATGGCACCGCTCGACCGGAACATGCCGACAGCGACGAGGATGGCGATTAGATAGGGAATTATGCGAAGTGCAACCAGGAAACCTTCCTTGGCGCCTTCGACAAAGCTTTCATAGACCCGAACTTTTTTGGCCACACCAAAGCCTAACATCGCGACCATAAGACCCGGCATAATCCACGGTGCTATGGACCGGCCAAAAACCACCGTTAGCGGAATAAGCGCGACGATGCTGGCCAGGGCGGTAAACGATATCCACGCCGGGTAAGCTTCATCCGCGCCTTCTGTATCAATCTCTTCAACGGTTGCTTCCGGGCTATCAGCGTCGAATTCTTCCAAGCCAATGTCAAAATCCACAGGTTGCGATTCAGTGGCTGGCTTGGCTTCGGGCATAGGATCGCTGAACCAATAGCGTTGGCATAGTTTGGCGACGATAATGGCGATGGTGGTGGAGCATATGGTTGCGAATAACGTCGTCGGCACGATGCCAGCCGGATCTTGCGAGCCGGCCGCTGCCCTGAGCGCAATGACGCCGGTCGGCAATAGGGTAACGCTCGAGGTGTTGATGGCGAGGAACAGCACCATCGCGTTCGACGCCGTCCCCTTAACTTGGTTGAGCTTGTCCAACTCCTGCATAGCGCGGATGCCAAACGGCGTTGCTGCGTTGCCGAGACCAAGTGCATTCGCCGACATGTTGAGGATCATCGCTCCCATGGCCGGGTGATCCGGTGGTACGTCTGGAAATAGCCGCTGCATCAGGGGGCGGACGAGTTTGGCAATAATGACCAATAGACCGCCGGCCTCGGCGACTTTCATCAGTCCCAGAAACAGCGCCATAACACCGACCAGACCGATCGCCAGTGTGACCGACGCTTCTGCTGAATCGACCATCGCTGTCGCGAGCAAATCCATTGGCGCCTTGGCATCGCCACCGGGTGAAACCCAGGTAATTTGCCGGACGCCGGCAACTCCAAAAGCGATTAGGACAATGGCGAAGAATATTCCGTTCATCTATTTATGCCTTGCTTGCCAGCCAGTTGAGGGAGTCATCAATTAATGCAGCTTCTTCCGGGCTGTTGATGGTGAGCAATTTTTTGGCTGCCGGAATATTGTTCTTTTTTAACCGCCAACTGAGGAACCTGACCTCGGGAAGAAACTCAGCGAAATCCGTATCATCGAAATAACCCTCGGGCAGGGCATCTGGATGCACCGCATCGAGCCGATCCTTTTCATACACCATGGTTCGACTAAAAAGGCGCCACACACCGTCCTCGTGCTTTTCAATAAGATCGAAAAACTGGCCCCAAAATTCCCAATCGAATTCATGGCCATCAACAATCACGCGGGAGACATGATTGACGTGACATTGACTAAAGGCTCGATTGCCGTTGAGTTGAATACGCCCCGGACTCATCACATGTTTGCTGTATTCACCTTGCTTAAATTCGGCTAGCCGCTCAGCGGATTTGTCAACGAACTCTGAGGCGGGACCCGAAATCCAAGCAATATCTATGGTGCCGTCGGGTTGAAAACAGTTGCGCAAATTTTCCCATTCAGCACGGTCGCGGGCCTGCCCCCAGTTCATCAGCAATTCATTGATTTCCTGGCGATCAGCAGCAGCTTGTACGCGTGCTTCATCCATGATTGGAGCCCCCTAGTGTTAACTTATCTTAGTATTAATGAGGCGGCATCACGAGACAATAGAGAATGTCTGGCTAGAAATAGTTAGGAATGGAGAGTATCGTAAATTGTTCGTGCCAAGGTATCAGCTTCAAATGGCTTGCCGACGACAGGATATTTTTTAATTTTCGTATTTTTCTCGATAATTTTACTATCGGTGTATCCGGTTATAAAAATAATTTTTACTTCCGGAAACTTATCTAGAATTTCGTCGGTGACTGATATCCCAGTTAGCCCATCCGGTAAAATCATATCAGCTAAAATTAAATCCAAGTGCCCGGAATGCCGATCAGTGAATTCCTTAATTTTGGTGCCATCGCCGCCGTCAATCGAGGCATAACCAAGATGCTCTAAGGTGCTAATGGCAACTTCACGAACTTCCGGATCATCTTCTATTACGAGAATTGCTTCACCTTGGCCGAGGGGGAGATCCTGTAATTCAGATGTTCCTTCATTTTTATTTTCTAGATTTTCGCTACGTGGGATATAGAGTTGTACGCTTGTCCCTACACCTAACTCGCTTTCGATACTTAGAAAGCCGCCCGATTGTTTAATAAAGCCGTAGACCATGCTGAGACCGAGTCCACTGCCTTGACCAACATCTTTCGTGGTGAAAAACGGCTCAATAACGTGTTCCAAATTTGCCGGCGCAATGCCGTCCCCGGTGTCCGAAATCGTCAAATTTACGTAATCGCCGGGTTCAACTTCAGTGTAGTTGGCGGCATATTCGTCCGAAATATATTTATCGGCAATTTCGATACTCAATTTTCCGCCATTCGGCATTGCATCGCGGGCATTAATGGCAAAGTTGACAAGGGCATTGTCCAATTGTTTCAGGTCAACCAGACACTGACTTAATTCCGGATCAGCATCGAAACTAATGGTTATTGATTCTCCAAGGGTGCGTTCAATGACAGCGAGTATACCTGGGATATGCGTGTTTAAATCGATTGATTTCGAGTTGAGCGTCTGTTTGCGTGAAAATACCAACAGGCGTTTAGTCAAATCAGCCGCTCGCAAGACGGATTTTTTCGCTCTTTCAACATAGCCGATAACGTTTTCAGTGTTTTTTGGGTCACCGGACATAAGTTCCAGATTGCCTAATACAGATGATAAAATATTATTGAAATCATGGGCGATGCCGCCGGTCAACTGGCCAACAGCCTCCATTTTTTGGGCTTGATGAAGTTCTTCGGCAATTTGGCGTTCACTGGTAATATCGTCTGAAACCAGTAGCAAATGGTTAACTCCGCCAAGCTCGATAATATCTGCGTTAGCCAGGTATATTCTTTCTTCTCCATCGGCCGTAATCAGTTTTGCCTCAAACTTCTCGGCCGGGCCATGGTGCTTAATTCTTGCGATCATTTCCTTTCGTGATTCGTTGGTGAAATCAATTGCCATTCCCAATTCTTCTGCGTTTTTTCCAATAACCTGATCACGGGTAAATTTGAGAGAGGAAAGCCACACGTCATTAACATCGACAATTTTTCCAGTTTCAATGTCCGTTATTGATTGCAAATTGGGACTGGCTTGGAAGATTTTTGAAAATCTTGCTTCACTTTCTTTGAGCGCAAATTCACGTTGTTTTAAATCGGTTATATTTGTATGGAAGCTGATTGTACTGCCATCTTCCAGACGACTTTTATGAACTAGATAGTATTGATCATCGCGTCTTTGTTCATAGGAATCTGGTGGATTTTTGTGCCACGCAAACTCTTCGGCGATCCACTCTTCCCGATCTTCTCGGACGTATTTGTCAGCTAGTTTTTCGATTAACTCAGTAAAATGGAGACCCGGTCTCAATATATCGCCAACTTTCGAGTGGGTCTGCCGATAGATTTCGTTGCACAAAACCATGCAATCATCGGCATCCCATAAAATGACCTCTTCAGCCGCGCTATCGAGAGCGTCAATCAATTTGCGCCGGTTGTCGGCCGATCTTTCCTGGGCCTCGACTTGCTCGGTAATATCGATCGTTGTACCCCGATACCCTTTAAAAGCTCCGGCCTCATCCCATATTGGGATGCCATTCATAGAAACCGTACGCTTATTTCCAATTGAGTTGGTCCATTCTTGCCGCCTGCCCCGGAAAGGAGATCGAGTTTTGAATAATTGGATTAAATCTTGCATGGTCTGTGACGATAAATTTCGGTGATCAATTTCCCACGGACATTTTCCGATCAAACTCTCATAAGGCGCGTTGACCTGGCCCGAAGGACCTGACAGATAAGAATATCTATGTTCGCTGTCAGTTTCCCAGAATCTATCCGCTGCCGCATTGGCAAAGTCCTTAAATCGAATTTCACTTTCACGTAAAATATTTTCCGCCATTTTACGATCAGTTACGTCAATTAAAGCAGCCCGAAAGTTTTTTCTCTTCGGCGTTTGATTGACAATTTGGTCTAGCGAAAAATTAGCCCATATAGATTGGCCGTCTTTCCGCTTCAATTCAATTTCTTCATTTCGGACGACTCCACCACCCTTAAAGCGCTCGAGCAAAAGCCTGACTTTTGCACTGCCATTGGCCCCGACTGCGCATACATCAATTAGCGTTAGAGCTGTGATGTCTTCATCCTGATACCCTAAGATGGCACTAAAGGCGGGGTTAAAATGCTGGATGGAAAAATCATCTGCGTTGCAAGTAACGTAGGCATAGGGAGAGGATTGGTATAACGAGCGATATGCTTTACCGGACAAGGTCAGCTCATCGGTTAGATTTTCGCAATGAGTTATCGCTCTAGAGAGTTCTTTGTTAAGTTTTAAGGCCGTCAGATATCGCCAAATCCCCATTAATATTAGACCGGCTAGTAAAACCGACCCGATTAAAATGGAAACAGTTTTTGATGTCAAAAAGGATGCTTCGGGAATAAACCATTTGGCGTAGATATTTGTATAGGCGTTGGATATTGCCATTTTTTCTATCGCGGAATTTAATTTTAGCAATAACGTAGTATTTTGACTTTTTACCGCAATACCGCGTTCGATGACGGCAATTGGGTCCCCAACTATTTTCAGATATTTTGTTAAGTCGGCTATTTTTGCGATATGCCACAGAACGGGCTCCGGTTGGGCTAAAGCATCAATTTTTCCAGACAAAAGAGCGATTAATGCGCTGGATGGATTGGCATAGACAGCAAGTTCAATATCATGTCGTTTTTCAAGAATGCGCTGTGCTGTATGGCCTTTCACGACGCCTATCGATTTTTTATCTGAATTTTTAAGGCGGGTGATGGTGGACGAGTTATTCTTAACAAACAGCGAGATGCGAAACGTCTCGACCGGGCGGGTAAGCGATAAATATTTTTGACGTGGTTTGGAAATTCCAAAACCTGGAATTATATCTATTTCACCGCTGCGAAGCGCTTTAATTGCGGTCGCCATATCGGGCATTTCTTTGATGGTGATTTTTAAACCAGATAGCTTCGATAATTCTGCCAACACATCGACGGTAAAACCTTCAAGCCGGTTATTCTCGCCGCTTTGAAGGTATGGTGGAAACGCCAGATATACTCCAGCTGTGATCGCCGCATCGGCAGACGTTTGCTGGGATTGAACGTTTGACGGGCTAAGCAGCATGACAGCCAAACCAAATCCAAATATCAATCCGCGCAGAAACCTAAAATCTGGTCCTAGTATAGGCACATTCAATATTTCGCCCCTTTGGCGCAAGGAATCGAAACTAATTTCAAAATTCGATCTCCTTGAATAAATTTACGTAAACTGCTGCCTTGTAGTTATAATTTAGGTAAGAATTATCTAGCGAATTTCAACGATAAATTAAAGTTCGAACACAGCCAATCGTTTAAATTAGAGTGATTCTAAAGTAAACTACGTTGGGCCAAGTTAGATCGCCTTCATTTGCGATGAAATTGCCATTTTTTATTGGATGCCTATGTTTACAGATCTGTATCAGTAGGGGGGTGTTGCCTAGTCGCTGGTGCGGTTGCTCGCCCAAGCTAACGCTGCCATGAAGGCAACTCCCACAACGACGACAAATATAAGAAATATCGTACCACCGGTTGTCATAAAGACCTCCTATCAAATGAACGAGGACTCATTATTCCGGTTAAGGGCCGCCGACGGCATTGATGTAAATCAAATTCGGCAAAAATTATGCTTTATAAGTTGGATTGATTGCCGGCCAGGCATTAGGCGTCCACTCGTCAAAATAGATTTTCAATAAAAATCATAATTACAACCACAGTGCATACTTGGGTATTAATTGGCGATATCAAAATTTATTGGAAAATAAAGTGAGATACGTCAAATATTTAAGCAACAGTACACGAATCTCAATTTTATCAAAAACATAACAAATTATTGAATTTCATCGTTGTAATGGCCAAATATAAAAGGTTGCTCTGCGTCGTGTATTACCTTGTAAGATTGTAAAATTAATTGCCAGGTTGATGAATATTTTTGCTCGCTTTATTTTATTGATTTTAACATTTCTTTTGGTCGCCATATATCTGATCGCACCAGATGATGGACCATTGCGTCTGCTAAGCGGGATTGCGTCTGCGTTAACGTTGATTGTTTTGATCTTGAGCTTGATCGGTTTGCGACGGCGTAAAGTAGAATTTAATGAGGCCCGAGAAGAAGTTTTCAATTTTGAGCGAAAACTGCGCGGCGACGGAAACGATGAGATTTTATACCAAAGTAGCGCCAAATCAATTTTTGACAACGACGGTACTTTTACCGGTTACCGGGGAACTTCGACGAATATCTCCGAGCGTAAGCGCATGGAAAATGAATTGCAGGAACGCGAACAACAGATAAGTCAAATTTTCGAAAAAAGTCCGATCGGTGTTGGCATTGCTAAGTTTGAGACCGGTGAGTTCATTTTTGCTAACCCACGTCTTTGCGAAATATTTAACTTTGAGTTCGTCGAAGAATTTATGGGTTCAAAAGGACCTGATTTTTGGGTTGATAAAGAAGATAGCCACCATTTTCTCGAAATATATCGCGAACACGGCCGAGTTCCACCTTCTGAAGTTAGAAGCAAAAGCAAATTTCGTGATCCATTTTGGACGCTGGTATCTTGGGATAGTTTTGGCGCGCCCGGAAAAGAAGATTTGATAATTTGGGTCTATGACATTGATGAGTTAAAAACTACTCAATCAGAGTTGGAGCAAGCAAAAGAACGTTCGGATATGCATTGGGCTGAAGCCGAGGCAGCCAATAGATCTAAATCAGAGTTTTTGGCTAATATGAGCCATGAATTACGAACCCCGCTCAATGCGATTATCGGCTTTTCGGACGCTCTCAACCATGAAATTTTTGGTGAAATGACTGATCCCCGGCAGTCTGATGCGGTCGGTCATATTAAAGAGTCCGGCGAACATCTGCTCGGACTCATCAGCGATATCTTGGACGTTTCAGCAATTGAAACCGGAGCGATGGAACTTGCTGAAACTTCCCTGGATTTTGCTCAGGTGTCAAAGGCTGCTGTTAGAATGGTTGAGCAACGCGCTCGTCTGAATGCAATAGATATTATGGTCAAATTGCCGACGGGACTACCTGAATTGGTGGCAGATGACCGCAGATTAAAGCAAATTTTAGTGAATCTGCTTTCCAATGCGGTTAAATTTACCCCCAACGACGGTACCGTAGTTGTTGCTGCCAATGTGAATGACGATGGGCGTTTTATCATTAGCGTTTCTGATACGGGAATGGGCATGAGTGAGCAAGAAATTAAAACGGCATTAACCCGATTTGGTCAGGTCAGCAGAGATACGCGATCGGATCAGGAAGGTACCGGATTGGGGCTGCCGTTAACCCGGGATCTCATCGAATTACATGGCGGCGAAATGGAAATTTCCAGTTCGCCGAATGCCGGTACGATCGTTAGTGCGATTTTTCCGAGCGAACGCGTCAATCATTAATCCGTTATCAAACTTACAAATCAAGCTCACACCAAACCGGCGTGTGATCGGACGGCTTTTCCCAGCCGCGCGGCGTGCGATCAACGCCCGATGCCGTTAACAGATCAGCAGCTTGCGGTGACAGCAGGAGATGATCGATGCGGATGCCATTGTCTTTGTTCCAGGCGCCGGCCCGGTAATCCCAATAAGAATAGCGCCCAGCTTCCGGGTTATAGACCCGGAAGGCGTCGGTGAGGCCAAGATAAATAAGTTTGCGCCACGCCGCATGAGTCTCTGGCCGGAACAGCGCATCACCGCGCCAGCTTTCCGGGTCATGGACGTCGGCATCTTCCGGAATGACATTGTAGTCACCACCTAATACAAACGCGTCTTCGGTGGCGAGCAATTTTTTTGCATGGTCGTGCAGGCGCGCCATGAAACCGAGCTTATAGGGATATTTTTCCGTATCCACGGGGTTGCCATTGGGTAGATAGATCGCCGCCACGCGAACGCCGCCCGTAAATCCTTCAATATAGCGGGCTTGTTCATCGCTCGGGTCGCCCGGCAGCTCCGTCAGCTCGATATCAATCGGTGATTTGGAAAGAATGGCGACACCGTTATAGGTTTTCTGGCCGGCGACAGCGATGTTGTAGCCTTTATCTTCAACTTCCATGTGCGGAAAAGCTTCGGCAACGCATTTAAGTTCCTGGAGTAAGACCACATCCGGCGAAAAGTCATCCAACCATCTGAGCAGATGGGGCAGGCGGGCTTTAACCGAATTGACGTTCCATGTTGCGATTTTAACCATTCAAGCTTTATCCAAAAAAAGAAGACCCGATTAAGGGCCGTTCATAACACATTATTTATAGCTGCCAAAGGATAGCTAAACCGCGAAGGAGACACCACAGCCACAAGAAGATGTCGCGTTGGGGATGTTGAGTCTAAACGCCGCGCCCATCAGATCATCGACAAAATCGACTTCTGAATTGCCGAGAATTTCGAGCGACATATCATCAATGATGATTTTGACACCATGATCTTCAAAAATTTGATCCTCAGCAGTTTTGTTTGCATCAAGATCGAAGCCATAAGAAAAACCTGAGCATCCTCCTGCCGATACTGTCACGCGCAGCATCAACTGATCGTTGCCATCCGAGGCAATGAGATCAGTGACGCGGTTGGCGGCACTTTCAGTAATGGATAAGGCGTTCATAATTCATTCTCATAACGGTGAAACATTTACGTAATGATAACAATTCGCAAGACTTTATGTAATCCTAAATATTGGATTGTCAAATAAATCACCGGGATTGATCATACTTCTACAGTATCCGCTCTAACTCCAAAAGCGGATATTAATTTCATAGTATCAAAGCGTCCGTTTATAGCCAAAAGCAGACATTGGTAGACCGTCCGATTCATTAGTTTTAATCGATAGAATC
>CAJWAR010000047.1 GCA_913020445.1 uncultured Rhodospirillaceae bacterium | reverse complement strand
ATTAATAGATATCCTGTTAAACACCTTGAATACAATTATTTTACATTGGATTATCAGCGGCGAAACAAAATCGAGTCGCAATCGAGATATTATATGGCCGAATTTATAGAAAAAGACGCCGAGACATTTCTGCAATTGCTGAGTGAACGGGTTGCGGAATTGGCCGTGCTGTCCGAAACCCCTAAGCAACTCAAGGAAAGCATCAATTTCGAGGACTACCAGGAGTTCCGCAATATGATGGGCGAGTGCTTGTCGTTCTTGATTATTATCGAGCGCCGCATTCAGCTCAATGAGACCTCCAAAAAAGAAAGACTGGAGGAGCAGTATGAAGAGCTTACGGTATTGATTTGGTCGGTCTTGCTCGATGGCTCGCTGAATTATCTTTCGGTCATTAGCGAAAGGGAATATCTGCCTATTGGCACCCGCTATGTCTTCGTACAGGAGCTTAAAACGCTTTACGATGCAGAAAATATTCTGAAGCAGGATAAATACAAACACCGCCTGAACATCGCCGTGCTCGATAAACGGGATAAGGCGGAGCGTATTCTCGAAACCATCATCGACCGCGCCCCGCAGCTCCTGAACTTGACCGGTTAAACCTGCTGCCAGTGCGCTAAATCATCACTCCATGATCGATCGCAAATTCGCGTAACTTCTCCCGCAAACTATGCTCGGCGACATCCTGCAAGCTGTCCAAGTAACGCTTTAAGTCGCCGGCTGAGAGACTTCTGATCATGGTCTTAACCGGCCCGATCGATGATGGCGCCATCGACAATGTGCGAAAACCGAGCCCGACCAGCGCCATCGCATCAAGCGGCCGGCCGGCTATTTCACCGCAGAGACTGATCGGTGTTTGCGCGGCATCGCACTGCTCGACCAATTGGCCCAGAAAATTCAAGGCTGCCGGCGACAAGGGGTCATAACGGTCGGCAATCCGGGCACTGCCGCGATCACTGGCAAACAGGAACTGAAAGAGATCATTGCTGCCGATGGATATAAAATCGACCCGTTTCAACAACGCCGGCATTTGGTAGGCGAGGGCCGGCACTTCCAGCATGGTGCCGACTTTTAGGCTTTTTATCGGCGTACGGCCTTTCTTTTCAGCGCGCCTTAATTCGAGATCGAGAAGTTTTCGTGCCGCATCAAATTCGGCAATCTCGGTAATCATTGGAAACATCACCGAAAGATCGGTGCCTTGGGCGGCTCGAATGAGGGCGCGTAATTGATGGCGCATCAACACCGGCCGGTCAAGCGACACGCGGACCGCACGCCAGCCCATCGCCGGGTTTTCATCACCGGCGGTATCCCAATAGGGCAGGCCTTTGTCGCCGCCAATATCGAGGGTACGAAAAACCACCGGCTTGCCTTCAGACTGCTCAATCACCCGCTCATAAATTTGCGCCTGACGGTCAACATCCGGGAAATCATGGCTATCCATAAAAGGAATTTCCGTCCGGTATAAACCAATGCCGTCAGCGCCGGTCTCGGGCAAATTTTGCATATCGGCGAGCAGCCCCGCATTGATGTGGAGCGCCACCCGAATGCCATCTTTGGTTTCGGCCGGGACGTCTCGTAAACTGGCATAGGTCGCCATCCGCTGAGCGCGTGCAGTTAGCGTATCGATAAAGGCTTGGTGGGTATCTTCGGCCGGCCGGATGTGAACCTCGGCGTTGTCGCCATCGACAATGACCGTGTCATTGCGTTCTACTTTATCAAGGATTTCTGGCATTTTTCCAACGACAGGTATATCCAGCGCCCGAGCGACAATAGCGACATGAGTGGTTGCCGAGCCTTCTTCCAGCACCAGACCTCTCAAGTGCGAGCGGTCGTAATCCAGCAATTCCGCTGGTCCCATATTGCGCGCCACCAAAATAATGTTTTCCGGTAAATTGTTGGTCTCGGCCGTTTCCGTGGCACCAACCAGATGCTGCAGCAAGCGATGGGCGAGATCGTCAAAATCGTGGAGACGTTCGAGCAAATAGCGGTCGGTTAGGTTTCTAAATCGCGCGCGCGTGTCATTGCGTACTTTTTCAACTGCTGCCTCAGCCGTGAGACCATTGATGATGGCCTCATTAATGCGCGCCAACCAGCCGGCATCTTCAGCGAACATTTTGTAGGTTTCCAAGATGTCGCGATGCTCGCCGCCTTCAGCGACATCCTTGGCTTCGAGCATTTCATCAATGGCGCCATGCATTTCGGCAACCGCCCGGTCGAGCCGCTGTTGCTCAGCTTCCGGATCATCCGCCACCAATTTTAGGATTTGAATGCGTCGCTCATGACGCACCGCTTTACCAATTGCCAAGCCGCCATTCAGCCGCACACCTTCCATGGTAACCGGCATAAGCGAAACGCCATCAACCGCATGCAACTCTTCTTCGCTCAATAAGTTACTGCTGGCGATCAACTCGGCAATCACCATGGCGATGGTTTCTAGGGTCTCAACTTCTTCTTCGGTATAAGATCGGCCCGTTTTGTTCTGAACCGCCAGCACACCGGTTACGCGGCCACCCCTTAAGATCGGTACACCTGCCAAGGATTGAAAAATTTCCTCGCCGGTTTCGGGGCGATAAGCATAATCCGGGTGGCTCTGCGCATCAGCGAGGGCGAGTGGCCGGGCCTGCACGGCGATGCGTCCAATCAGGCCTTCACCAATACTCAGGCGTGTATTGTGAACGGCTTCAGTTGCCAAGCCGGTTGCGGCAAACAGTTCCAAAACTTCACCGGCCCTGAGTACGTAGACCGAACACACTTCAGCGACGAAATCGGAGGCGATAACTGTAACGATGTGGTCGAGACGCTCCTGGGCGGTACCGGCCCCTGCCATCACATCGCGCAGGCGTGCCAACAGGCGCCTTGATCCGGTCATGGTGGGTATTCGCGCCATATTTAGTCAGGCTCCGCTTTGTTTTGCCCCGCTAGGCTCGGTGGACGGCTTATGTTAACATTTAAACCAGATTTAGTTTGTCCGAACCTTGGCGCAAGTTGCGCTTGGGTTCCGTTTTTTTAATCGCTGTCCAAGCCATAGGCCGTGTGGAGCGCACGGATGGCCGTTTCGCCATATTCTTCGGCAACCAGCACACTCACTTTGATCTCAGACGTCGAGATCACTTTGATATTGATGCCTTCTTCGGCGAGCGTCAGGAACATTTTCTGCGCCACACCAGCGTGGGAGCGCATACCGACACCGACAACGGATATTTTTACAACATCCGAATCGGCAATGATCTCACCGACTCCGATGTCCGCCAGATTTTTCTCCAATACCGATACAGCAGTATCCAAATCAGCAGTACCAACGGTAAAAGTTAAATCGGTAGTTTTGCCGTCTTCAGAAATATTTTGAACGATCATATCTACATTAATCGCCGCATCCGCCAGGGGGCCGAATATGGCCGCCGCCACGCCGGGCCGGTCGGCGACTTTGAGCAAGGTTATTTTTGCTTCGTCTTTGCTTTGCGATATGCCACTTACAACTTGCTGTTCCACAATTTCATCCTCGCTTACGACAATGGTGCCGGGAGTTGCCTCGAAGCTCGAGCGCACCTGTAGTCGAACATTATGATTCATAGCAAGCTCAACTGAGCGGGTCTGCAAGACCTTTGAGCCGAGCGATGCCATCTCCAACATTTCTTCATAGGTTATTCGATCTAGTTTTTTGGCTTTGCTGACGATCCTCGGATCGGTCGTATAGATACCATCAACATCCGTATAGATATCACAACGGTCGGCGTTAAGGGCGCCCGCCAGCGCCACCGCCGTCAGATCAGAACCGCCGCGCCCGAGCGTGGTTACCCGATTTGAGGGGCTAATTCCTTGAAATCCTGGCACCACTGCGATTTCGCCATTGGCCAGACGCTTTTCAAGCTCAGCCGTATCAATGCCGGTGATACGCGCTTTACCGTGAATCTCGTCGGTGTGGATGGCGATTTGCCAGCCCAGCCATGAGCGCGCTTGAATGCCTAAATCTTGCAGCGCCAGGGCCATTAACCCGGCGTTGGATTGCTCGCCGGCGGAAACCACAACGTCATACTCGCGGGCATCGAAAAGATTGCCCATTTGATCGACATATTCGACCAACTGATTGGTCACACCAGCCATTGCCGAAACAACGACGACGACTTCATTGCCGGCCTCATGTTCCGCTTGGGCGCGCAACGCAGCGTTTTTAATACGCTCAATATCCGCGACGGACGTGCCGCCGAATTTCTGTACAATTCGTGCCATTTTAACTCATACCTTACCGATTTTCCGGCGGTGTTCCCCACCTGTGTTTTCCGGCTGTGACGGTTGCGCCTGATACCTGATTAATTTCAAGAAACCGCAAGAATCCCACAATAAATCAATGATCAATAGGGTGCTTGCGGTTGCTGCTAGCTGGACGCGCGGTATACATACTCTTTCTCGTGCCCATTTTGCAAGAGATGTGGTGTGCTACTGGCAATTTTCAGGTATTAAGGATTGATGACAGTATCGACACAGAATTCTGAAGCAGGCGGTACGGCTTCAGCCAAAGAAGTTGCGCATTTTACGCGCCTCGCTCAGGAATGGTGGGACCCGGCAGGCGATTTTAAATCGCTGCATCAGATCAATCCGCTGCGTATGACCTATGTTCGGGATCAACTCTGCAATCATTTTAACCGGAATTCAGACGATGTTCACTCGCTCGAAGGTTTGTCAATTGTCGATATCGGTTGCGGCGGCGGCTTGATTTGCGAACCCTTGGCCCGGCTTGGCGCCAAGGTAACCGGCATTGATGCGACTTCAGAAAGCGTTGAGGTTGCCGCGACCCACGCCCGGCAGATGAACCTCGATATTACTTATCAAAACAAATTACCGGAAGATTTGGTTATCGAAGGCAAGACCTTCGATGCCTTGATCAATATGGAAGTGATCGAGCATGTTGCCGATATTGATGTTTTTATGACCGCTTGTGCGGCGCTTTTAAATCCGGGTGGCCTGATGGTGGGCGCGACGCTCAACCGGACGGTTAAATCGCTAGCGCTGGCGAAAGTGGCGGCGGAATATGTTTTGCGCTGGGTACCGGCGGGCACCCATGACTGGCACAAATTCGTCAAACCTTCTGAATTTGGCCATTACGTTAGAGCTTGTGGCTTGGAACTGACTGATCTAACCGGCCTGCAGTTCGATCTGATCGGCGGCTGGTCGCTGTCAAAAAATCTTGATGTAAATTATTTTATGGCCGCGGCAAAACCGGCATAAATACGATTAGGAAGGTTTGCGCCTTTTCCACGGAATGCGAGAGACCGGAATGTCTTCATCGGCAAGATCCTCAACTTCAGTATCGGTAGCCTCACCATAAATGCCACGTTTATCAGATTCGCCGTAATGGATAGCGCGCGCTTCATCGGCAAATTTATCACCGACATCTTCGCAGTTTTCTTCGACATGTTTTTGAACTTTGCCAACAGCGTCGAGAATTTCGCGGGCAACTTCAGAGGCACGCTCCTTGCCGGGGCCTGAGCGCGGCACTAACGAATCGTGCTCCAACCCTTTTTTGCGGGTGGCCGATGACAGCCGGGGTGCCATGATGGCTTTTTCAACAGATGTATCAGAACAAACCGGGCATTCGACGTCGCCGCGTTTGGCCTGCTGGTCATAGGTACCACTGTCTTTGAACCAAGCTTCGAACTTGTGGCCTTGTGAACATCTGAGATCGTAGAGAATCATAGAAAAACCCTAGTCATTACTAAATTCTATACTCATAATCGCCAAAAAATATTTGGCCGGGTCGCGAGACTTAACCTAGTTTAGATCGATTGCCAAGCTTTAGCCAGTTTTTACACGATTCTGTTAATATATAGAAAATATGCCCATTGATCCTCATTCGCAAGTTATGCCGCAAAGTAATCCTGTTGCCTGGGTGCAAAAGCATAGCTCCTTAATTCCCAAAAGCGGACAGGTGCTGGACCTCGCCTGCGGCAACGGGCGTCATACCCGCTACTTGTTACGGCAGGGGTTTAGCGTGCTGGCACTTGATAACGATGTCAGCGGACTAAATGATCTTGCGGGCGATCCAAATTTGGAAATTATGGCGGCTGATTTGGAAGCTGGCGGGGATTTTCCGCTAAAAGACCGGCAGTTTGCGGGTATTGTGGTGGTTAATTATTTATACCGGCCAATAGTTGTTGATCTCGCAGCGGCACTGGCTGATGGCGGCGTGCTGATTTATCAGACATTTATGCAGGGCAATGAAGTCTATGGCCGGCCGCGCAATCCCGATTTTCTGTTGCAGGAAAATGAACTGCTCGAGGTTTTTGGCGAGGATTTGGACGTTGTTGCCTTTGAGCAAGGCTATGTCGAACGACCTGCGCCGGCGGTCGTGCAAAAAATCTGCGCGGTAAAAGGTTAATTTCCGACTGTCGAGAAATTAACCCAAATCCATAACTTTCTTAATTTCCGACTGTCGTGAAATTAAATTTACCTATATGCAAAAAAAAAGCCTCTGGTACCGCCATAGCAACAGCATGTCAAAATGGCCACGCATTGTTGTTCCAGGATTTCCGCACCACATCACTCAACGAGGGACACGGCGGCAGACGGTTTTCTTTGGTGAAGATGATTTTAAATATTACCGTCATTTATTGGCCACCTATTGTTGTCAATATGGTGTAGAGATTTGGGCTTACTGTTTAATGCCTAACCACGTACACCTGATCGCGGTACCCGAAACTGAGCAAAGTCTCAGTAAAGCGTTTGGACGCGCTCATCAGCGTTATGCGCAATTTATTAATGGCAGGCATGATTGGCGTGGGCACCTTTGGGAGCAACGGTTTAGCTCGATTCCTATGGACGAAAACCACCTGTTTATGGCTGCCCGTTATGTCGAGCTTAATCCAGTCAGAGCAAATATGGTTAGACTCCCATCACAATATTTGTGGAGCAGTGCTAACGCGCATCTGAAAGCCTGCGATGATGATTTAGTGTTAACCGATCGGCTTTTAAATATGGTGCCGCAGTGGTCTGAATTCTTGGCAGAAGGTTTGGCTGATTGCCATTTGGAAAAGCTACGAGAGCTTGAAAAAACTGGTTATCCAGCGGGTGACAATAACTTCGTAAAGTTAATTGAAAACGAATATGGTGTATCCTGTCGGCCTAAAAAGCGCGGGCCGAAATCAAAAGTTAATTTCCGACTGTCGTGAAATTAACACAAATTCACATCTTTCTTAATTTCCGACTGTCGTGAAATAGAAGATAAAATTAGGCGACTTTGTCGGACGTGGTGGCGGGCGTTGTAATTTCAAACTCCCGGTCATGAGTGAGGGCGGGGATTTTGTTGCGCGCCTCGGTGACTTCGACGAGATCAATTTCCGCCGTAACAATACCCACATCGGGCCCGCCATCGGCCAATACCTCACCCCACGGATTAATGATCACCGAATGACCATAGGTTTCCCGGCCTTCGGCGTGGATACCGCAGAGACCCGGCGAGATGACAAAACTGCCGGTCTCAATTGCGCGGGCGCGCTGCAGGATGTGCCAATGGGCCTCGCCGGAAATCTTAGTGAAGGCGGCAGGGGCACATAAAATTGCCGCACCGGCTTGGGCGAGAGCGCGATAGAGATAGGCAAAGCGAATGTCGTAGCAAATCGAAAGCCCAAGATTACCCCACGGCAGCTCAGCGATAACAGCCTGGTCGCCGGGCGCATAGGTGGCCGATTCTCGATACGTTTCGCCGGCGCCGAGATCGACATCAAACATATGAATTTTGTCATAGGTCGCAGCGATCTGACCTTTGGGGTTAAACAAATAAAGCCGGTTGGCGATTTTGTTTTCTCCTTTGGCATCGGCAACTCTTATCGCCAGCGTACCACCCAAAATCCAAGCCCCCGATTGGCGCGCTTCTTCTTGATACATCGGGATAAAGGGATGATCCTGTTCTTCCGGAACTTTGGCGCGGAGCGCTGCATTATCCGGCTCTAACAGGCTAACGCATTCCGGCAGCGCAATAAAATCAGCCTTTAAGCTGGCGGCTTGACGCACCAGATCACGCACAATCGGCAGATTGTCGGCGATATTATTTAGCGCATTATTTTGAACGCAGGCGGCGGTAAATTTTGACATGGTTTGAGCTTAGCCCAAGATCGTGTCCAATTCACCCCTTGAATCGAGGGCGTAAAGATCATCGCAGCCACCGACATGATTATCATCAACAAAGATTTGCGGTACGGTGCGCTGACCATTGGCGCGGTCCAGCATTTCAGACCGGCGGCTGGGGTGAAAAGTTACATCGATTTCGTCAAAATCGATGCCTTTATCGGCAAGTAATCCCTTAGCGCGGTAGCAAAATCCGCAAAACGGTGAAGTGTAAATTTCAACTTTGGCCACGATAGTCCCTCAATTGCATTTAATAAGTCTAGTGCTGTTGAGAGATATATAAGCGTCTATTCCGATTTTGCCAGTCAAATATCAGTCAATAAGCTGTTACCATTTAGTGAATGGTCTGTGATTACGGATTCGGTGCGCACGACGCGGGCGAGCGTCAATACATCAACGGCACTTGCTCCTGCCCGCAGCAAGGTTTTGGCACAAACAGCCGCCGTGGCGCCAGTGGTTAGAACATCGTCAATCAAAAGCACGTGCCGATCCTTGATGTTGTTTTCAGATTGCGCTGAAACGGAGAACGCGCCCCGTAAGTTGCTCAGGCGTTGGCTTGGTGACTTATGTCCTTGGGATGCTGTCTTTTTGTGGCGCACCAGGCTGTCGGTATCGACTGACAGGTTGGTACGTTTGCCGAGTTCAATGGCCAGTAGGGCAGCTTGATTGTAGCGGCGATGAAACAGCCTGGACCAATGCAGCGGTACCGGGAGAATGAGATCACTGTGCTGAATGAGGTCTCTGCCGGTGCGATATAGCCAACCCGCATAAGCCGCCGCGGCATGGGTTCGGTCACCATGTTTAAAGGCGAGAATAAGGTCGCGGCTGGCCGCATTATAAATCATCACCGCCCGCGCCCGATTGAACATTGGCCGGTCCTGAGAACAGGCGCCACAAAGTGCCTCAAGCCCGAGATCAAACTCAAAGGGCAGTCCGCAGGCGTGGCAGCCCGGCCCCTCTATGAAGGAAATATTTTGCCAGCAATCGCTGCACAGGGTACCGGTTTCGGCAACCAGAGCTTGGCAACTTAAACATTGCGGCGGAAAAAGAATATCTAAAGCGCGATCCCTTAAAACCGCTAATTTTGCTGTTTCCAATAGCTGTCTCCCACTGAACCATTTGCATCTCCAAATGACTATGGCGTTGGGAGAGGGGGTTTTTTGTGGCATATATCAAAAATGTCAAAAAAAGCGCAAACAGAAGCTGAAATATTTGATCGCCGGGCAGTGCGACTTCATCGTGATCGGGCGGCCAAAGACCTGTCTGAATTTGAGTTTCTCTTGAACGAAGTTGCTGAGATGCTGGCTGACCGCTTGCGCGATATCCGTCGAAAATTTCCCATTGCGCTGGATTTGGGATGTCATACGGGACAAGTCGCCAAAATACTGGCCGGGCGCGGCGGCATCGAAAATCTTATGCAATGTGATTTGTCTGAAGCCATGATCGGCCAGGCGGACGGCGCTAAATTCGTTGCTGATGAGGAATATCTGCCGGTTGGTGACGGCGTTCTTGATCTGGCGATATCAAATTTGTCACTGCATTGGGTTAACGATCTGCCGGGGGCATTTATTCAGCTGCGCCGGGCACTTAAACCGGACGGTTTGTTACTGGCCGCCTTGTTAGGTGGCGAGACGTTGAAGGAATTGCGCCAAGCTTTGATTACGGCTGAAAGCGAATTAACCGGCGGCGCCGGACCCAGGGTTTCACCTTTCGCCGATATCCGTGATGCCGGCGCATTATTACAGCGGGCAGGCTTTGCGCTGCCGGTTGCGGATACCGATGTGCTGACAGTGTCTTATGAAAACCCTTTGAAATTAATGCGTGATTTGCGCGGCATGGGTGAGCAGATGGCGACCCACAATCGCCAAAAGGAATTCACCCGCAAGGATACCTTATTTAGGGCGGCCAAAATTTATCAGAAAATGTTTGGCGATGCCGATGGCCGGGTACCGGCAACGTTCGAGGTGATTACGCTAACCGCCTGGTCGCCATCGCCCAATCAGCAACAACCGTTAACGCGTGGTTCTGGCGAGATGAATTTGGCGGATGTGCTGGGTGCAGATGATAAGAGCAGCCAGGAATAGGAAGTGATTTTCTAAATGATTTTTCCCGACCCCCTTATCCGCGGCACCTTGATCAAACGCTATAAACGCTTCCTCACCGATGTTGAGCTTGAAAATGGGGAAGTCGTTGTGGCTCATTGCGCCAATCCGGGCTCGATGTTGAGTCTGCTGGAAGAAGGCGCCGAAGTTTGGCTGTCACCGGCGCGCAACCCCAAGCGCAAACTGAAATATACGTGGGAAATGATCCGTATCGGCGACGCGCTGGTCGGGTTAAACACCAGTTTGCCAAATTCGATAGTCCAGGAAGCCATTGAAAACAATATAATTCCTGAATTAGCCGGCTATGAAAGGCTCCGGCGGGAGGTAAAATATGGTAAGAATTCCCGTATCGACATATTGCTTGAGAGCGAGGGCGTTCCTATTTGTTATGTAGAGATTAAAAGCGTCACCATGTCGCGGTCAAATATAATGCGAGAAAAATCTCAGAATTTGGCGGAATTTCCTGATTCTGTAACGGCCCGAGGAGCCAAGCATTTACAAGAATTGTCTGATCAGGCAGCTGAAGGTAAGCGCGCGGTGATGTTGTATTTGGTGCAAAGAGAGGATTGTGATCGCTTTGCCGTTGGGGCAGATATAGATCCAACTTACGCGGCTGGATTGAAGGCAGCGAAAACAGCGGGTGTTGAAGCGATATGTTATGGTTGCAGCGTCTCACCGGAAGCAATAAAGATAAACCGTAAACTAGATTTCGTAGATTGAAAAAACGGCAAGTTTAAAATTATAGGAGCCCTGAGCCTTGGATGCGGAAGCAAGATCAATAAAAATACATACCATTGCTGATTTTGAAGCGATGCGGAAAGCCGGGCGTTTGGCGGCGGAAACTCTTGATATGATAGCGGACTATGTCGTGCCCGGCGTGACGACCGAGGAGCTTGACCGGCTTTGTGCGGAGTTTGTTGCTGATCATGGGGCGGTTTCGGCGCCGCTTAATTATCGGGGCTTTCCCAAATCCGTTTGCACCTCGGTTAATCACGTTGTCTGTCATGGTATCCCAGGCGAGAAAACGCTGGCTGAAGGCGATATAGTCAATATTGACGTAACGCCGATTGTTGACGGCTGGTACGGTGATTCCAGCCGGATGTTTTGTGCCGGCGAGGTTAGTGTAAAAGCCAAGCGCCTGGTCGATATCACTTACGAATCCTTATTGAAAGGAATTGAAGTCGTCAAACCCGGCGCCACGGTTGGTGATATTGGCTTTGCTATTCAAAGCTTTGTTCAACCCCACCGGTATTCCATTGTGCGTGATTTTTGTGGCCATGGTCTCGGCCGGGTGTTTCATGACGCGCCGAATATTCTGCATTTCGGCAACCCGGGTGAAGGCGCGGTGCTGCGCGAAGGCATGTTCTTTACTATTGAGCCGATGGTTAACATTGGCCGCCCGGAAGTTAAAATTCTAGCCGATGGCTGGACGGCAGTGACTAAAGACCGCTCGCTGTCGGCGCAGTTCGAGCACACCATCGGCGTCACGTCTGATGGCTGCGAGATATTCACGCTGTCTCCGATGGGCCGGGATCGACCGCCCTACATTTAGCCTCACCTTACGGTTTACTTCCCGACGTTAGCAGGTGCGCTTTTGAGGCAATAGCGCACTCTTTTGGTTAACGGCAAAATACTTGTTTAAGTTCCCTAGGACAATTTGCCTGTCTTAAGCCAGTATGCACAGTCGTCGCCAAGTTCCTTTACCGCTATAGTTTCGTATTTGGTGCTTTCCTCCTCGCTGAGAACATCCTTCCACCGTCCATTGGTGCCTTTGTGGACAAATGTTTCAGCGCCGCCATCCCAGAAAGCCCCGCCCAAGGGCACGCTCGGTGTCGCATTTGCTTTCATGTAATCAAAGCTGCAATGTTCGAGGATGTCTGCCCATTTAGACTCGTCAATGGCATGGTCGATAAATTCGGCGATGGAACGTATTTCGCCTGCCATATCCTGCTTGAGCGCGCTGAAATGGATCAGTTTGACGTTAGGCAGATCGCGAATTTCCCACCAGGTGCGAATGTTCTCCCAGAACGACCAGAAGGGATAGCCGTCCTTATCCAGCCAATCATGATAGTACTGGATGATCGAATCTACCGGCTTACCCATAGGGGGACCGACCAGGCCCGGTGTTTCATTGAGCGCCTCGTACCAAAAATCGTTGGCGTTAACGTGGTGATTGTAAAGGCTCCACACCACGTCGCGGCCATCGCGCGCGATGTAGATGTATTTTACCTTAGGCGAGAACACCAGCGCATCAACCGGCAGATGGGTCTTAATAAAGCGGCGGTGGGTCTGGGCTTCAACCTCGGGCATTTTGATTTCCCTGGGCGGCACCCGGAGATCGATCCAGGGCGACATGTCAGCGACCGGCAAACCCTCTTCGCCGTTGAAAATAAGTTGGCTGAGGATTTGCTGCACCCACGTGGTGCCGGCTTTAGCCCAGGTGCCGATGATGATGTCGTCGTCGCGGAATACGAAGTCGTTCCAGAACGTCGAATCCATATGATTATTCTGTAGTTCCCGAGTTTTAACGGGCCATGCGATATCGTTTAGCATTGCGGTTTCACTCCCTGAGATAATTGCGTTTTTTTTATGGTTATGGGACAAATGACAAATTGTCCCAATTATATTAGCGCATACGCACTTCAAGTTGAACTGTCTCTTTCCCCTATTTTTATATGACCGTTTTTCCAAAAAACGCCTCTGGTCCCGCCATAGATATTCGTAAGAGGGAATATGGAGGTAATATGCTCGACAAACCACATTATGCGGGCCATCGGAAACGGTTGCGGGATCGGTTTTTAAAGTCAGGTGGGGTGGCTCTACCCGATTACGAGATGTTGGAACTGGTGTTGTTTATGGCCCAGCCCCGCAGTGATGTGAAACCGGTCGCTAAAATTCTTTTGAAGCAGTTTGGCAGCTATGCTGGTGTTATCACGGCCGATGAAAAAGAACTTAAGAAAGTTGCCGGCGTGGGCGATGTCGCTGTGGCGGCGCTGAAAATAATTCGCGATGCTGCTATCCGCCTGTCCCAGGATGAGATTGTTGGCCAGCCGATCTTAAGTTCCTGGCAGGCCTTGCTCGACTATTGCCGATCGGCAATGGGACGGGAGAAGAAAGAACAATTTCGGGTCTTTTTCCTTAATCGGAAAAACGTGCTGATAGCCGACGAGCTGCAGCAAATCGGTACGGTGGATCACACGCCGGTTTATCCCCGCGAAGTGGTCAAGCGTGCGCTCGATCTTGGCGCCACTGCTATCATTATGGCGCATAACCATCCGAGCGGTGACCCGACGCCGTCAAAAGGTGACATCACGATGACCAAAGAAGTGATGGACGCCGGCCAAAAGCTTGGCATTGCGGTTCACGATCACATCATTGTCAGCCGTAATGGTACATCGAGTTTTAAAAGTCTGGGTTTACTGTAATTTTCCAAAAGCGGTTTTGTTTTGCTTGTTTTAAGTCTAAATTGAAATCAGCTAACTCCCACTGTGACAATCAACTAATCGAAATTCGAAAAATCCGCATTTGCGCGGCATATTTGGCGACTTTTTAATGACCGTAGCTGTAACCTTTCGCGTCTTTCTGCCTTTCGCTTTTGGCTTTTATCTTTCTTATCTTTATCGCTCCGTAAACGCCGTCATATCGCCCGATCTAATCCGAGATATTGGCGTTGATGCGGCGAATTTAGGTCTCCTGAGCAGTGCTTATTTTATCGCCTTTGCCTCGGCTCAAATACCGCTTGGTATTATTTTGGATCGTATGGGGCCGCGCAAAGTTGAAGCAAGCCTGCTTATATTTGCCGCCCTGGGCGCGCTGATATTTGCCTTTTCCGACACGCTTTTTAATTTAATTATCGGTCGCGCCTTTATTGGTATTGGCGTATCGGCCTGTCTAATGGCATCGTTCAGGGCCTTCATCGATTGGTTTCCGAAAGAACGTATTGCGCTCGCTAACGGCGCCATCATGACCGCCGGTGGATTGGGCGCGTTAACCGCGACCGCCCCCGTTGAATTTGCGGTGCAGTTTACCGATTGGCGAGGGGTCTTTATCGGCCTGGCAGTTCTGACTATGTTGTCCAGCCTGGCAATCTACTTCGTTGTGCCGGAGCGCCCGCCGGAAAAGAAACAGCCCGGTGATGCTACTCTTAGAGATCAGTTTCAAGGTCTGCTGCTGATTATCAAAAATCCGATATTTTTACGCTACGTTCCGGTTTCCGTCGTATCGCAGGGATCTATGCTTTCTATTCAAAGCCTCTGGGTCGGACCCTGGCTGCGTGATGTCGGCGGCTTTTCCCGCGGCGAAACGGCGAACGGCCTGCTGATTATGGCGATCGCCCTGGCATGTGGTTTTTTATCGTGGGGTGTGATTGGCGAACGGCTCGGACGTCTTGGAATTTCTCCGCTGAAAACCTCGCTCTCAGGTATGGCAATTTTTTCTATCGTTCAGCTGATAATTATAACTGAGCCAACTTCCTTTTTGGTGCCGGCGCTGGTGTTATTTGCCTTTTTCGGCACCGCCGGTTCGCTGTCTTATGCCGGTTTGGTACATATATTCCCGCCGCATCTAGCCGGACGTGTTTACACAACGGCTAACTTACTGGTTTTTATCGTTGCCTTCACGGCCCAATGGGGCATTGGCCTGATTATAAATCTCTGGCCACAATCTGAGCCAGGACAGTTTTCAGCCATCGGTTACCAAGTTGCATTCGGCACGGTGTTGTCCATCCAGCTTTTAAGTTTTGTCTGGATCGGGGTTTCTAAACTTATCTGGCCGCAAAAATAAATATTTCTGGCGTCTTCTAAAACCGCGTTATCCCTGATATACCGACAGCCGCACACCAATTATTTTAATAGTCAGAGAAGAGTTCTACTATGATTCCGCGTTACAGCCGCCCGGAAATGACTGCCATTTGGGAGCCGGAAAATAAATTTCGCATTTGGTTTGAGATCGAAGCCCATGCTTGTGATGCACAAGCTGAGCTCGGCGTTATTCCCAAAGAGGCTGCCAAAGCCGTCTGGGATCGCGGCGCCTTCGAGGTCGACCGGATCGATGAGATCGAACGCGAAACCAAACATGACGTGATCGCTTTTTTGACCAACCTCGCCGAGCATGTCGGTGACGAAGCGCGTTTTGTCCATCAGGGCATGACGTCATCGGATGTGCTGGATACCTGTTTGGCTGTTCAATTAACGCAAGCGACAGACATTTTACTTGGCGATCTGGACCGCGTGTTGGCGGCGCTGGAGAAGCGCGCTTTTGAATTTAAAATGACGCCGACGATGGGCCGTTCTCACGCCATCCATGCCGAGCCGACAACGTTTGGCGTCAAGCTCGCAACATTTTATGCCGAGTTCGCCCGCAACAAAGAACGCCTTACCCAGGCCCGGGCCGAGATCGCCACTTGCGCCATTTCCGGTGCCGTCGGCACGTTTGCCAATATTGATCCGAGCGTTGAAGAGCATGTCGCCAAAGCGATGGGCTTGCAACCGGAACCGGTTTCAACGCAAGTAATCCCGCGTGACCGCCATGCGATGTATTTTTCCGTGCTGGGCGTAATTGCAAGTTCAGTCGAGCGCCTGGCGACCGAGATCCGTCATATGCAGCGGACCGAAGTGCGTGAAGCCGAGGAGTTTTTCTCGAAAGGCCAGAAAGGCTCTTCCGCCATGCCCCATAAACGCAATCCGGTGCTGACCGAAAACCTTACTGGTCTGGCGCGGATTGTGCGTTCAGCTGTTGTGCCGGCCCAGGAAAATGTTGCGCTCTGGCATGAGCGCGATATCTCACATTCCTCGGTCGAACGTATGATTGGCCCGGATGCGACGGTGACGCTCGATTTTGCTCTTAACCGGTTGGCCGGTGTGGTTGAAAACCTGCGCGTCTATCCGGAAGATATGCAGAAAAATCTCGACCAGCTCGGCGGCTTGATATTCTCCCAGCGGGTATTGCTGGCGCTGACCCAGGCCGGCGTC
This sequence comes from uncultured Rhodospirillaceae bacterium, assembly GCA_913020445.1. GTDB lineage: Bacteria > Pseudomonadota > Alphaproteobacteria > Rhodospirillales > UBA2165 > TMED23. Next base: position 14,109 of record CAJWAR010000047.1, on the reverse strand, counting down.
AGCCGTGAAGATTCTTATCTATTCGTTCAGCGCAATGCGATGAAAGTGTGGGAAGAAGGCGCCGACTTCCTGACCGAACTAAAAGGCGATGGTGACGTCACGGCTAAAATCAGCGCGAGCGAGTTGGAAGCACTGTTTGATATCGGCTACCACACCAAAAATGTCGATGTGATATTCAGGCGGGTGTTTGGCCGGAGTTAAATAATTCGGTGCCTGGCACCTAATTAAGAAAATGTGATATTTTTGCTACAGTATTAAGTAATTGTATCTGAATTCTGAAAAAGGCCTCTGGTAGCTGCATAGCCACCATATGCCAAGAAAACCACGCATAACCATTCCAGGCCTTCCTCATCACGTCACCCATCGAGGTACAAGGCGGCAGAGAATATTTTTCGGCGAAAATGATTTTCACCTCTATAAAACGCTTTTGAGCGAAACTTGTAATAAGTACGACGTGAATATTTGGGCCTATTGCCTGATGCCCAATCATGTTCATCTCATTGCCATTCCATCTAACGAAAGTGGTTTAAGTAAAGTGATTGGCATTACCCACAAGCGTTATGCTGATCTCATCAATAAGCGGATGGATTGGCGGGGACATTTGTGGGAAGACCGACACCGTTCTGTGCCGATGGACGAGCCCCATCTATATGCAGCCGCGCGCTATGTTGAGCTCAATCCGGTGCGGGCCAGATTAACGGATACGCCCATGCAATATCAATGGAGCAGCGCTCGTGCCCATATGAATGCTCGCAGTGATGGCTTGGTTTCGGTTGAACCCTTATTAGATCGCTATGGTGATTGGCGGCGCTATCTAAATCTTGGGCTAGACGAAAGCCTGGTGGAAAGAATTCGCCAACATGATAAATTGGGACTTCCGTTGGGGGATGAAAATTTCATCGCGTTCCTTGAAACCAAAATAGGCCGCTGTTTACGGCCGGTTAAACCGGGTCCCAAATCTATTTCGACGAAGTAGTGACTTAAATGTCACGAAAGGTTAATTAAGTGCCAGGCACCTAATTAACCTTTCGCTAGCTCCGCCGCTTCAGTTTCAGCCGCCGTTTTGCCCCACATTGGCGGATCTTTGAGATATTCTTCTTCCTCAGGTGTGTTTTCCCGGCCGAGCACAGCGTTGCGATGGGGGAAGCGGCCAAAGCGGGCAATCGCGTCATGGTGGCCAATGGCGGCTTCCGTGGTCTTTTCATTATCCATCGGTAAGAACAGTTGCAGGGCCAATTCTTGATCTTCGAAAATTTCACTGTGTTCAAACGGCAAATAGAAAAATACCCTGACATAATCGCTCAAGCCCTCATCGAAACCTTTATCCATAGCATGGCGGGCAAATTCGCGGGCCTTTGGGTCAGCGGCAAAGGCTTTTGGATCATGGCGAAACAGATTCCTTGAAAACTGATCAAGAATTAGGATCAGCGCGAGACAGCCTTCCCGGGAATCTTTTATCTCGTCAAGGTTGCCGGCAGCCGCGTCTTCATAAGCCGCCAGGAAGTTGTCACGTATGGCCTGGTCAAATTCCGGTGTCGATTTAAACCAGACTTCGCGTTTTTCAATCTCCCGGGTTAGATCTATACCTTCAAACCAAAAGCTCAAAACATCGTTTGTTAAACTCACCTATTAATCCCCTAAATCCTGCAAATAAAAAACTTCCATCGGATCGCCGACCCCACGGAGCTCATGCTTGCCGAGGCTCTGCCATTCTGCATCCAAAGCAGCAGCGAAATGATCACTGAAAATCACCTGACGCCCCAGCGTTTTGGTTAGCGTTTCGATCCGGGCGGCTTCATTGGCAGCGGGTCCCACAACCGAAAACTCAACCCGTTCCGGCACGCCGATATTGCCATACATCACGTCGCCGACATGAAGGCCGATGCCGAAACCAAGCGGGTCTTTTTTGTCTGCTTTGCGGGATTTATTCAGTTCCGCCATGCGCTCAACCGCATCGCGAGCAGCAGCGAGGGCTGTGGCGCAGGCGTCTTTCTCATCTTCATGGCCGCCCCGGATCGGAAAGATCGCCAGCACAGCATCACCGATAAAGCGTAACACTTCGCCATTATTCTCAAGCACGGCTCCGGCCATGCACTGAAAATATTCGTTGATCAGGGTGATAAAATCTTCTGGTGGCAAGGTGTCGGCGAGACCCGAAGAATTTCTTAAATCACTGAACCAGATCACCGCATGGGTGGTTTCACCGTCGCCCAGTTTGATCTGGCCACTCAACACCTGCTTGCCGGCATCAGGCCCGAGATAGGCGGCGAGAACGTTCTTGGTAATTTGTTCTTTGATAACCATCTTACAGGCCACCGCCAGACGCTGCTGGATGCGGAGAAGTGACTGGAGATCGCCATCGTTAAAGCCACCCGGACGGTCAGTTGCCCAGGACCCGACCACCCCATTGGCATGATATTCGCCAAAATCATCGCCGCTAAAGGGCACCACATAGCCGAAATAATCTGTGGCGCCGCGTTTTTCGAGATCAGCAAACAAGTCAAAATCAAGATTTGCCTCAGGGCCTGAAAGTTTGCGGCGGAGGAAAGGCAAATTGTTTTCAACCAGATACCGCTGCGGGCTGCGCTGCCACATATCCGAAGAATCGCCGGTTCCCGTGAATTGACTGGTTTCCTCGATGCCGGTTTCGCGGTTCCAGGTCAGCGACATGGCGTGATAAAGCGGGTGTAAAATTTGAAACCCGATATTAGCGCGCCAGACCGGAATACCAGCAGCATTTAGGCGGAGCGAACATTGATCGAGTAAATTTTCAACGCTGGTGGTGCCGAGCGCCTGTTCCATTAGCCAGTCGGCAACGGTATCAACCAGCGTGTTGCCACCGCTTGGTGCCGGTTCTGTTAGTGACTTTGGCGCTGGATCACTGTCCATCAAAACTCCTTAAGGAGAGTATTATTCGCCGACAATTTGCCGGTGCGCTTCGGACGTCAGTTCTTCGATTTTGATGCGTAGATCATCTTCGCTGACAGAGGCGCCGCGGGCCTCAATATCAGCCATGCATTTGCGGACGACATCCTCGACGCCTGGTTCTTCCAAATCGGCAGCGACCACTTCGCCGGCATAGCTATCTTTTTCTGAATCGTTGATGCCAAGTTTCTCAGCCAACCAAAGACCCAGCAATTTGTTACGCCGCGCCTCAACTTTAAACTCTGTTTCCTGATCCAGTTTGAATTTTGCTTCAAAACCTTTTTCGCGGTCACTGAATGTATCAGCCATATTTTTCTTTAACTCTGGTAATTGGGTGAAAATCTGATCCTGTATGTAAGGTTGTTTTGCTGATTACGCAACTCTTCACTCGAAGTCGATTAAAGTGAAAATGCTGTCTGGTCATCGGGCTTTCAAATCGTTATCTATGCACTATGTGTACCTTTGTAATTTTACGCCGCCCGGGGGCCGATTGGCCGGTAATAATTGGCGCTAACCGGGATGAGATGAACGACCGGCCGTGGCATCCGCCAGGCCGTCATTGGCCGGATCGCCTTGATATTTTGGCGGGTCAAGATGAACTGGCCGGCGGTACGTGGCTGGGCATGAACGATTTTGGACTGGTCGCCGGTGTGCTTAACCGGCGCGGTTCGTTGGGCCCCAAGGAAGGCTATCGCAGTCGTGGCGAACTACCGTTGGAAGTCCTCGATCACGCCGATGCCGCGGCAGCTGCCGTTGCGCTGTCCGATATCAATCCCAATGCCTATCGGCCGTTCAATATGGTATTTGCCGATAATCGGGACGCCTATTGGCTGCGCCTTGCCGAAACTCATTGGGGCCCCCATGCGGAGGTCAAACCAATACCGCCGGGCATTTCGCTGATTACCTCGAGCGATCGCAATGATACATCATCGGCGCGCATACGCACTTATCTGCCGCAATTCGAAAGGGCCGAAATTCCAGATCCGGCAAATGGTCATTGGTCTGCCTGGCAGGCGCTCTTTGCCAGCCGCATGTATGATCCGGATGACGGGCCAGAAGGCGCCATGATGATCTCAACCGATTCGGGATTTGGTACCGTTTCGTCCTCTTTGATCGGCCTGCCGTCGCCGGAATATGTTGCCGCTCATCCCGGCACCAAACCGGTTTTTATGTTTGCAGCGGGCTCTCCCGCTGAGACTTCGTACGAGCCGGTTGTGGCCTGATTTGATTCGGGAATTTGCTCGATAGGAGACGTTGTTTTGTCGCGCCAGCTCTGCTATGAAGAGCATAACTAAACTCTTAAAAAATATATGAGCTGACGGGTTAATTCGGCGGTTCAATTTTGGTGGAATTCCAGAATATGGCGCGACGTAGACAACTCTTTGAAGGACGGGCAAAAGTTCTTTTTGAAGGCCCCGAGCCGGGTACGCTCGTCGCCCACTTTAAAGACGACGCATGTTCAGAAAACAACGAAAAAACTGAACGCAAAACCGGTACCATAATCGGCAAAGGCGTCATCAATAACCGCATCTCGGAATATCTGATGACCAAGCTTAGCGAAGTTGGCGTACCCACCCATTTTGTCCGCAGCCTCAACATGCGGGAGCAATTGGTCCGCGCGGTTGAAATTATCCCGCTCAAAGTGGTGGTTCGCAACGTCGTTGCCGGCTCTTTGGCGGAGCGTTTTGGCTTGGCGGAAGGAGAGCCGTTGCCGCGCTCCATTGTCGAGCTTTACTACAAAAGTGATCAATTAAAGGATCCTCTGGTGTTGGAAGAACATGTGACCGCATTTGGCTGGGCCTCGCCGTTTGAAATCGAAGAAATGATGAGCCTGAGCTTGCGCATCAATGACTATCTCTCCGGCCTTTTTATGGGCATCGGTATTCGCTTGATCGATTTTAAAATCGAATTTGGCCGGCTCTTCGAAGGTGATCAGATGCGTATCGTGCTGGCCGATGAGATCAGCCCGGATAATTGCCGTCTGTGGGATGCCGAAACTGATGAGAAATTGGACATTGACCGGTTTCGCCGCGATATGGATAAAATCGCCGAGGGTTATCAGGAAGTCGCCCGCCGCCTTGGCGTGTTGCCGAGCAATGCAGAGCCGAATGGATCAGGACCAAAATTGGTTCATTAAGTAATTTTGAAGGAAAAAAAGTGAAAGCAAAAATCCACGTCACGCTTAAAAATGGCGTACTTGATCCGCAAGGCAAGGCGGTCGGTCATGCGCTCGGCTCGCTCGGCTTTGAAGGTGTCGATGATGTCCGCCAAGGTAAATATATCGAGGTTGATTTGACCGAAACCGATGCCGATAAAGCCCTCGAAAGCGTGGATGCCATGTGCCGCCAGCTTTTGGCGAATACCGTGATCGAAAATTATGACATCGAAATAGAAGCTTAGCCGCCCAGAAAAACCCAGAAAGACCCAGAAAGTCCTCATACCTCAATGAAAGCAGCCGTTATTCTTTTTCCCGGATCCAATCGCGAACGCGATATGGTGATGGCGCTCGAAGCAAGTTTAGGCACACCGCCGCTGGAAATCTGGCACGGTGATACAGAACTGCCGGAGGTTGATCTGATCGTCGTGCCAGGCGGTTTTTCTTATGGCGATTATCTGCGTTCCGGCGCGATGGCGGCGCACTCGCCAATTATCCGTGAGGTTAAAGACCGGGCTGAAAAAGGCGTTTATGTGTTGGGCGTCTGTAACGGCTTTCAAATATTGACCGAAACCGGATTGTTGCCCGGTGCCTTGATGCGCAATGCCGGCCTTAAGTTTATTTGCAAAGATGTGCACCTGAAAATTGAGCGCAACGATACGCCCTTTGCTCAAGGCTATAGTGTCGGCGAAGTCATCCGCGTGCCGGTCGCCCATCACGATGGCAACTATTTTGCCGATGATGAGACGCTCAAAGAGCTCGAAGACAACGGCCGGGTTGGCTTTCGCTATTGCAGCGAAGATGGTTCAGTTGATGCGGCAAGCAACGTCAATGGCTCACGCAATAATATCGCCGGTATTTACAATAAGCGCAGCACGATATTGGGCATGATGCCACATCCCGAGGACGCCGTGGAGCGCTTGCTTGGCGGGCTCGGCGGCAAGCCAATGTTTGATGGTTTAATTGCCGGCTTAGAGGGGGCGGCTTAATGCCAAAAGACGATAATGCCAGTGTGACCCCCAATATAATTGCCGAACACGGTCTAACTGCCGAGGAATATGATAAAATCCTCGAGATCATGGGCCGCGAACCGAACCTCACCGAGCTCGGCGTCTTTTCTGTCATGTGGTCGGAGCATTGCTCCTATAAATCCTCCAAGAAATGGCTGAAGACATTACCGACCGAAGCACCGTGGGTGATCTGCGGGCCGGGTGAAAACGCCGGCATTGTCGATATTGGCGATGGTCTGGCGGCGGTCTTTAAAATGGAAAGCCACAACCATCCGAGCTTTATCGAACCTTATCAAGGGGCAGCTACGGGTGTCGGTGGTATTTTACGCGACGTCTTTACCATGGGAGCGCGCCCGATCGCCAATATGAACGCGCTCAGGTTTGGCTCACCCGATCATCCCAAGACCCATCATTTGGTCTCGGGTGTCGTCGCCGGTATTGGCGGCTATGGCAATTGCATCGGCGTGCCGACGGTCGGCGGTGAAACTAATTTCCACTCAAGCTATGACGGTAATATTCTGGTCAATGCGATGACGGTGGGCATAGCCGACGCGGATAATATTTTTTATTCCGCCGCAACCGGCACTGGCAATCCGGTTGTCTATGTCGGCTCCAAGACGGGCCGCGATGGCATTCATGGCGCGACCATGGCCTCGACCGAGTTTAATGCGGATTCGGAGGAAAAGCGGCCAACTGTTCAAGTTGGTGATCCGTTTACCGAAAAATTGCTGGTTGAGGCCTGCCTCGAATTAATGGCGACCGACGTCATTGTGGCGATCCAGGATATGGGGGCGGCTGGTCTGACCTCTTCGTCTTTTGAGATGGCGTCCAAGGGTGGCGTCGGTGTCGAGATGGATTTGGATCAGGTGCCGGCCCGAGAAGAAGGCATGACGGCCTATGAGTTTCTGCTGTCAGAAAGCCAGGAACGCATGCTGATGGTGTTGCAGCCCGGCAAAGAACATGTCGCTCAGGCAATCATGGAAAAATGGGAGCTCGATTTTGCCGTTGTCGGCCATCTCACCGATACCGGCCGGATGGTGATAAAAATGAACGGCGAAGTTGAAGCCGATCTGCCAATTGATCCGCTGGCTTTGGCGTCGCCGGAATATGACCGCCCCTGGGTCAAGACCTCTCCGCAGGCTGAAATTAACGCCGCAGATGTCGCCGCGTCTGAAAGTCTGTTAGGTGCCTTGAAACAAATTGTCGGCTCGCCGGACATGTGTTCCAAGCGCTGGATATGGGAACAGTATGATCACCTGGTGATGGGCGATACGGTGCAGCGCCCAGGCGGCGATGCGGCGGTCGTCCGGGTGCAGGACACCGAAAAAGGTCTTGCCATCACCACCGACTGCACGCCCCGCTATTGCTTGGCGGACCCGGTCGAAGGTGGCAAACAGGCGGTGGCGGAAACGTGGCGAAACCTGACAGCGGTCGGTGCGAAACCGCTCGCCATCACAGATAATATGAATTTCGGCAACCCGGAAAAGCCCGAGATCATGGGTCAATTTGTCGGCGCCATTGAGGGCATCCGGGAGGCCTGCACTGCGCTCGATTTCCCGGTCGTTTCCGGTAACGTCTCGCTTTATAACGAAACGGCGGGTCAGGCGATCCTGCCGACGCCGGCCATCGGCGCTATCGGCATCATGGCGGATTACCAGAAAAGCATTGGTGTGGCATTTGCCAGTGAAGGCGAGACAATCCTGATGCTGGGCATTACCAAGGGTCATCTCGGCCAGAGCATCTATTTGCGTGAAATTTGCGGCCGGGAAGAGGGCGCGCCGCCACCGGTTGATCTGGCCTCAGAACGCAGCATTGGCGATTGCGTGCGAGGGCTTATCGAAGCGGGTGATCTCACGGCCTGTCATGATCTATCTGATGGCGGATTGCTGGTTGCCTTAGCTGAAATGGCGATGGCCTCGGGGATTGGGGTGGAAGTCGCGGATCAATCCGCAGATATGGCGCTCCACGCTTGGGCCTATGGCGAGGATCAGGGGCGCTATCTGGTAACCACCAAAGATGTCGAAAAAGTGCTGGCGGCCTGCATGGCGGCGCAGGTGCCGGTGGAAGCGGTTGGCGAAACCGGCGGTGAATACCTTAGCTTTAATGGCCAAACCATCGCTGTCGCCGAGCTTAAAGACGCCCATGAGAGCTGGCTGCCGGACTATATGGCGGCAGTAGAATAGCCAGGAAAAAGGCTGGGCGCCCTTGATTTTTGGAATAAACGTTCTATATCCGTAAGTAATTTAGGGGCGAAATATTGGCTGTTATCGGCTAAAACAACCACATAAAGTAAGTAACTGAAGGAAATTACACACATGGCAATGGATGTTGCAGAAGTTGAGCGCTTGATTAAAGAAGGTTTGCCGGACGCCGAAGTTCACATTGAAGATTTGCGTGGCGACGGCGATCACTATGCGGCTTATGTTGCCTCCAAATCCTTTGAAGGCCTGTCCCGGGTTAAGCAGCATCAATTGGTCTATGCCGCCCTGCAGGGAAAAATGGGCACCGATCTACATGCCTTGGCCTTGCAAACCTCCGTTCCGGAAGCTACTTAAGCACCATAAATTCAGATCAAAGGAAACATGATGAACGACAATCCAGTATTTGAGCGGATTCAATCCGAAATCGATGACAGCCCGGTAACGCTGTTTATGAAAGGCTCACCGATGTTCCCGCAATGCGGTTTTTCGGCAGCGGTCGTCCAGTCACTGACGATGTTGGGCGTTAAATTTAAGGGCGTCGACGTGCTGGCTGATATGGATATCCGCGAAGGCGTTAAACAGTTTTCGCAATGGCCAACAATCCCGCAGCTTTATGTCAAAGGCGAATTTGTCGGTGGCTGCGATATCATCCGCGAGATGCATGAAAGCGGCGAATTGCAAAAATTATTTGAAGATAACGGCATCGAGTTCGAACCAACTCAAAACTAAAACGTACTTCGATAATGAATTAAAAGCGGCCTCATTAATTGGGGCCGTTTTTTTTAATCCCCTTGCACGACTGGATTGGCCAGTGTGCCGATGCCTTCGACTTCCATGGTGATTTGGTCACCGGGTTTGAGAAAAATACCCTGGAAGGACCCGACGCCGGCGCAGGTGCCGGTGGGCACGATATCGCCCGGCTTAAGGGTCAATTGGCGTGATAGGGAAACCAGCAGCTCGGCGACAGAGAACACCATATTGCTGCTGGTGCCGTCCTGTTTAACCTCATCATTGATCGTCGTTTTAAGACTTAAATTTTGAATATCGGCGATATCTTCCGCCGGGATAATCCAGGGTCCCATCGGCGCCGAGGTATCAAAGGATTTATGACGGAACCAATCCATACCGAATGGCCAATCGGTACGGCGGCCGACATCGCGAGCCGAGACATCATTAAAGATTGTATAACCGGCGACAATATCCAAGGCATTGTCGACCGTCAGATTGCGGCCCTCATAACCAATAATGGCAGCGATTTCCACTTCCCAATCATATTTCTCGGAATAATTTTGGGGCAGTCTGATCTCCTGGTCAGGCGCAATGATAACCGAGCCTGATTTGAGGAAAAACAAGGGTTCGATCTTATCCTTTTCAATCGGATTACCCATTTCCTCGGCGTGGCAGTAGTAGTTAGCGCCGGCGCAATAGATCGCCCCTGGATTGTTCAATGGTGCGCAAAGTTTTACCTCGTCCAGCGGCTTTGCCCGGGTCGATGGGCTGTTGGCGATTTTGGTAAGGATCGGCTTTAAATCCCCCCAGCGCCGTATTGCCGTATCCAGTGACGTGCCGTCAATACCGGAATCAGGACCATGAAAAGCAATTTCTGACGCCAGATTAAAAATGAAGCCATCGACTTCGATCCCAGCTTTGATCGCACCGTCATCATCATAGGAAAGCAATTTGTAAGCAGCCATTTAGAGTATCTCCCCGAGTAGAATGATTTATTGATTTTGCTTAGGCCTGACCATAGCAGGCGAATTCTGACAAAAAAAGCCGCTCATTTTCATGAGCGGCTTTTTCTTCCCAGGGTCTCGCAAACTTAAAATTAAATTAGCGAGAATAAAACTCGATCACGAGGTTTGGTTCCATTTGCACCGGATAAGGCACATCAGCCAGACCGGGCTGGCGCGTATAGGAGCCGCGGCATTTTGCCGGATCAACTTCCATGTAATCCGGAATATCGCGTTCCTGCGAAGAAATTGCTTCCAGTACCAAAGGCAGATCGCGTGATTTTTCTTTCACTTCGACGATGTCGCCATCTTTAACTTTATAAGACGGGATATTAACGCGGATGCCGTTGACTCGAATATGGCCATGATTGACGAACTGACGGGCTGAAAATACGGTCGGCACAAATTTCATCCGGTAGATCACTGCATCGAGGCGGCGCTCAAGAATACCGATGAGATTTTCCGATGTATCGCCTTTACGGCGCACCGCTTCTTTATAATAGCTGCGGAACTGTTTCTCGGAGATATTGCCGTAATAGCCTTTAAGTTTCTGCTTGGCCTGCAATTGCAGGCCATAATCGGACGGCTTTTTGCGGCGCTGACCATGCAGGCCCGGGCCGTATTCACGGGTGTTAAAAGGTGATTTGGGTCGGCCCCACAGATTACAGCGGAGGCGACGGTCGATTTTATATTTCGACCGAATACGTTTCGTCATCGTTAGTTTCTCTCTTTGTTAGAGACGTGGCATATAGGCCCCGTCGATTATTCTTGTCCCGGTAGGCCCTAAAACTGGCAGGGCGGAATATCTATATTTCGGCGATATTCACGTTCCCGGGAATGCAGCGGCGCACTATAGGCATTTCGTCCCTAGTGTCAACAGATACAGGTGAAATATTAAGGTCTTATGAAGTTTCGAGCTCGCTGTCCCAATAGAGAAAATCGCGCCAACTTTCATGGAGGTAGTTGGGCGGAAAGGCGCGACCGACTTCCTGAAGATAGTGATTGTTGGGTTGGATTGGCTTTCTGAACAAATGCATACCCGCTTCTTTGATCGATTTATTACCTTTTCTAAGATTACACACACCGCAGGCAGTGACCACATTCGCCCATTCCGTCCGGCCACCGCGGGAGCGCGGCAGGACATGATCGAAAGTCAATTCCTGAGTGGGGAAAGGATCGGTGCAATACTGGCAGGAGAAACGGTCGCGCAAAAACACGTTAAATCTTGTGAAGGCAGGTTTGCGGGACACCTGAACGTATTTTTTGAGCGAGATCACGCTCGGCAGTTTCATCTCCCACGACGGCGAGTGAATGGCATTGTCATATTCGGAAACGACATTGACGCGATCGAGGAAGACCGCTTTAACGGCATCCTGCCAACCCCATAAGGACAGCGGGAAATAATTGAGCGGCCGAAAATCGGCGTTCAACACCAGTGCTGGACAGCTATCGAGTGCGCTGGACACTTTCCCGGTCTCCCATAAGCTCTATAACTGATTGGAGCATAATGGCTTTTACCGATAATTCAACTGCTTATGGCCAATATCTCGTATATGTCAAAAAACTGTAATACGAGATGTTGAATATCCCGTTAACCAAATATTTTCTTTAAAAAGTCGCAAGCGATTTGGATGCCCTCGGCATCGATGGAATGGCCGAGACCAGGCCGGATATGCCCTTCAACAGTGACCCCGGCAGCTTGCAGTTTTTCAATCGCTTCCGGCTGCTGATCAACGGGCACGAGCTCATCCTGGTCGCCATTGATCAAGACCATCGGCGGCTTGCTGGTGATTTCATCAGCTAATTCATCTTTGCCGATGAGACGGCCTGAAAATCCGACAATACCGGCAATAGCTTTTTCCCGCCTTGTGCCGACAAACAGCGACATCATGGTGCCTTGCGAAAAGCCGATCAGCGCCAGCTTGTCCTCGGTCAAATTATATTTGGCCAATTGATCTTCAATAAATTTATTGAGGATCGGCTCGGCTTGGCGGGCGCCATACAACATATTTTCCTCTTCGCGCAAAAGCAGGCTGAACCATTGATAGCCGGATTGCATGCCGGGGGGTGCCATGTCGCAAATTTCTGGCGCGTTCGGTGAGACAAAGCGGGCATGGGGCAGAACTTGGGCGAAATACGGCGCGAGGCCGATCAAATCAAAACCATCGGCGCCCAAGCCATGGCACAAAATGACCAGCTGCTGGGCGTCAGTGGAGGTATCGGTGGGGCCGAATTCCGGGCCGACCAGGGAGGGGATATCAGATATATCTGGCATGGATTTTCTTTCAAGCAGGATAAATTTTTGTTGAAGGGACATTAGCGGTATTGCGCCCGGGGCCCAAGCAAAACATAAATAGAGCCATGAGCAAAAAAACAAAAATTGTCACGCGCTTTGCGCCGAGCCCGACCGGCCATCTCCATGTCGGTCACGCCTATTCGGCGCTGTTTGCCAAGCGGGCTGCCGAAGAAGGTGGCGGGCGGTTTTTGCTGCGCATCGAAGACATCGATCAAACCCGTTGCCGGCCGGAATACGAGGCGGCGGTGCTGGACGATCTCGACTGGCTCGGCCTCACCTGGGAAGAGCCGGTGCATCGTCAATCGGACCATATGGCAGACTATCAGGCGGCGCTGACAAAATTGGACGAGATGGGCTTGATCTATCCCTGCTTTTGCTCCCGGAAAGAAATTCGCGCCGAGATCAAACGCATCAATGAAGCACCCCATGACGCAACAGCAGACAAGCGTGGGCCGGTCTATCCCGGCACCTGCCGGAGACTCTATCAAGATGACCGCGATATGCGGCAAGCCGCCGGCGATTCTTACGCGCTTAGGCTCAACATGCAAAAAGCGATTTACCTGGCGGAACAAAAACGCGGCAATTTAACCTGGCTGGATTTGGATCAAGGTGAACAGCGCGCCACGCCGGAAGTTTTCGGCGATGTCGTGCTGGCCCGCAAAGACGAGCCGACGAGTTATCATTTATCGGTGACCGTGGATGATGCGGCGCAGGGGATTAATTTAATCACCCGCGGTGAAGATTTGCGCGATGTTACTCATGTGCATTGTCTGCTGCAGGCTTTGCTGGATTTTGAGATTCCCGACTATCGCTTTCACCATCTTTTGACCGACAGTGACGGCAAACGCTTCGCCAAACGTGATAAGTCTTTAACACTGCAAACTCTACGGGGCGAGGGCAAAACCTTGGCAGACGTTAAAGTGATGGCCGGCTGGAAATGAAAGCGCTCTTGATTGGCGTATTTATATTACTTGCCGTGCCAGTATCAGCCCAAGTCAATGGCGAGCCGTTCAAAAACATTCGGATCGGCGATCAGGACGGCTTCGGCTTTACCAAAACCAAAGGGCTGTTACGACCGACATTGCGAAATAATTTTGGCTTCGACTTTGAAGGTGGATCACGCCGCTCACCCAATAGCACTGCTGCCGACACCAATGGCGATGGCGTGCTGCGCCAGGGCGAATTTCTGCCGGACCTCAACGGCGATGGCCGGGTAGCCTGGTTTTCAGAAGATGAGTTTGATAATCGTGCGCCGGAGGAAATGGTCGATCGAAATAATTTTTGCCGCGGTTGCTTGGATATTGGTGATGCCACACGAGGCTCGATTTGGACCGACCTCGCCTTATCTACCGGCGCCGCCGGTTACAACTGGCCAGACAAAAATGGGCCCGCGCGACCCAACAATGCGACATTTATTTTCGATTTTACCGTCAAAGGGGATCAGATTGCGGCGGGCTCATTGATCTTTTTTAATCTGGTCTATGGTGATTACGATATTGTCCCGGCGATTGTCGGCGTGGAGTTTGCGAAAGCCCAACCGCGCATCCTTGAGATTGAAAACATCGGCCCGGATGATGGCCTGATCCAGGCCCGCTCCGCCGTGCTCAACTTCAACGAAGTTTTCACTGATGATGGCAAGGGCAATTGGCATGGGCTGGTGCGGGTGACATTCGATGCCCCGCTGGAGCCCTACACCGCCTTTGATTTCGTCGAGCTCAGCTTGTTTCAGATCGCTGAGGGGCCGCATATATTGCCCCTCAATCGCCGGGCGCTTGCCTCCGCAAGCTTGGCT
>CAJWAR010000046.1 GCA_913020445.1 uncultured Rhodospirillaceae bacterium | reverse complement strand
ATGTCGATATCGTCGAAGGGTCCGAACCTGAGCAAGAAACTGAGCCGGTCAGCATACCAACTGCTGAACAAAAAGCCGTGGCGATTAAAGATTCGAGCCAAAGCGGCACCATGCCACGCGTCGTTGCTTCCGGTCAGGGCACCTTTGCCGAGCAAATCCTGCAGATCGCCTGGGCCAATGGCATCAGGGTCCGGGAAGATGCCGATTTGGTCGAGGTTCTCTCGGCCATCGATATCGATAGCGAAATCCCCATCGAAGCGTTTGCCGCCGTCGCCGAAATTCTGGCCTATGTCTATCGGGCAAACGCCGGCCAAATACCAATCAATGACCTTAAGGAGAATGACAAATGACTGCTATGTCCATTCAACAACAAGCTGACGACCTCCATGAACTGATTAAAGGTTCACGTAACCTTATCGCCGACGGTCGCTTTGTCGATATTTCGGAAGTCGAACAAAAAATGACCCGTCTATTCAATACGGTGTCTGAACACCCCGAAGCCTGCCTCAATGTCGATGTTGAACTGTTAGCTGGCTCGCTCGCTCATCTGATGGGTGAACTCGATAATCTCGAGACCGATTTGACCCGGCAGCACGACAGCTTAAATGCCGAAGATACTGTCGCGCCAAAATCCGCCGCCGCTGCCTATCAAAGTTAATCGAAGAAAAGTACCCTTATGGAAATTGATTCCGTCAGCTATATGAAATTTGTATTTGCCCTGATATTCGTTTTGGGGCTGATCGGCGGCTTTGCTCTTTTGGCCAAAAAGTTCGGTATGGGCAATCGCGGCCCGATGCGGCGCAGTAAAGGTAATCGTCTCTCCATTATTGAATCGATGGCGCTCGATGCGAAACGTCGTGTCGTACTCATTCGACGTGACGATAAAGAACATCTCCTATTGCTGGGCGGTGCATCAGAAATGGTCATTGAAGGCGAGATCGAAGTTGATCCGGAGCGTGATAAGACATTAGAGAATAGCAATGACACCGCCTCTTCTGAAACGATCAATCTGATTGACGGCATCCGCCATGGCTTGGGCGTCAAGAAATGAGCCAAAGAACCGCCTTCATTCTACGTTTAATTTTTGCCGTTACCGGCGGGCTTATGCTGGCCGATCCGGCTCTCGCTCAATCTTTCTCACTTGACCTTGGTCAAGGTGGCCCAACAGCAACCGAACGCTTAATTCAGCTCTTTTTGCTGATCACCGTAATGGCGCTGGCGCCGTCAATTCTGGTCATGACGACATCCTTTATTCGGATTGTCATTGTCCTTTCCTTCCTCAGAACCGCCATGGGTGCTCAACAAACGCCTTCCAATCAGGTTTTGATGGCCTTGGCGTTGTTCCTGACATTTTTCATTATGCAGCCGACTTTCGAGGCGGCCTGGAATCAGGGAATCCGGCCCTATGTTGATGGCGAGATTGAAGAGAAAGAAGCTTTTGACCGTAGCGTAAAGCCGTTGCAAATTTTTATGCAAAAATTCGTGCGCGAGCAGGATCTGAAACTGTTCATGGATGTTGCTAAAATTCCGCCTATCGCCTCCGCGGATGAGGTGCCAATTAAAGTATTGATCCCGGCGTTTATCATTAGTGAGCTGAGACGCGCTTTTGAGATCGGTTTTCTCGTTTTCATACCATTTTTGATAATTGATATGGTGGTCGCATCGGTTCTCATGTCGATGGGTATGATGATGCTGCCACCGATTATTATCGCCCTGCCGTTTAAGATAATTTTCTTTGTGCTGGTCGATGGCTGGTTCTTGATTGTCGGCAGTTTGGTGCAGAGCTTCGGCACCATCAGCAGCCCATGATTAATTCAGCTGGCTGAGCTTGCCGGCTTTCAATCTTTCTTTATACGACGCCATGAAAGTTTTAAAACTGCTCACGGTTTTGACTTTACCGGCAACTGTCCGGTAATCGAGGAGGCCGACACTATCGGGACTCGCAATAAGGCGGAAGGCATCTTTAAACGGCGTCGCATCCATATCTTTTAAAAATTCATTATTGAGCCGGTTAATCCCCCGCTCATTTCCGCCGAGCGCCATCGCAACAGCTAAATTTAGGACAAACTGGGCCTGCCGATCATCAAGTTTACGGCCCGATACAGCGCCCGTGGAAACCACAAGTTTCTGCAGCACTCGCGCTGCCTGAGGCCAATTCTTGCCCTGCCAATAAATCTCAGTTCGAAGTAGATCAGCGCCCCGGCTTTCATCATCTTCCAAAATTACGAGAGCTTCACTTTGGCTTTTCATATCAATTAACGCGCGGGCATTTAAGAGGCGCCGTTGGCCTGCCAATTCTGACGGCAACCCGCTTTCGTTTGATTTCTGCAACGCATCCAAGGCCTTTTTAGGCTCACGGTTGAGAGTGTAGACCAATGCCAATTGAGACCCGACCCGTGCTTTCTCAACACCTTTCAAGCGAAATTCGACCTGTTGTTCCAGCAATTTTGCCGCCCGGCCAAGCAGATCAACTGCCGCCAATCGATCCGCTAGCTTGCGGATCATCTCATCGCCCTTTTCACCCGTGGGGGTTAGTTCCTTGAACTCTTCGAACAACGCGATGGCCCGGACCGGCGTCATTTCATCGGCTGTGTCGTTTAAATATAAATCTGTGAAGGCGCCGGTCATTTCTTGAGTGACCGAACCGGCGTCGGGGTTGCCGCGGAAATAGGAAGCGGCGGCGCGCAGCGTGCGCAAGCCGTTGCGATAGTCGCCAATATCTAAATATAGGCGACCGAGTTTACGAAGCAGCGCAAATTCAAACTCACCACCGCGCCAGGCAAAACGCAATTTTTCAAGCTCCTCAATCGCCCCTTTTTCTTTTATTTTCCGCGTGCTGAGCAGCAAGTCTGCGCGCAAGACAATGGCATTGGCGATGCTCGGACGATGCTCACCTTTCTCGACTTCTTCCCAGGCCGTAATGGCCCCCGTAAAATCACCCGACAATTGCTTGAGCATGCCCTCTAAAAGCGCAAGTTGATCAATCTCTTTTGGTTTAGGTTCCTCTTCAGCCAGTACTTCCAGATATTTTATACCGGCTTTAATATCGCCGCTGATAATCGCCGCCTCAGTTGTCAGCATTCCCAGCTCCATTTTAATGGCGCGAGGATAGGGCCGGAAAATACTACCCTTTTGGTTCATCGTCTGAGCGGCTTCCAATACATTTTCACCATTGGCTACCATTGCTGCGGCGCGCCAAAACTCACCTTCATCATTATCATCCATACTCGGATGTTTCAGTGATTTCAGCGCCTCAGGATACCGGCCCATAAGAAAATCAGTGGCACCGCGCAGTAAGCGATATTGCGGATTGGTCTGGATATCTGGATTTGATGAATTGATGACTTTGAGAACACCATTTGCTTCATAGCCGAACCCATTGCCAAACAGGAACAAGGCCAAATTCATTCGCGCCTTGTCTTTTTCAGCACCTTGAACGCCAGCTAAATGATCATGCATTTCCCGCCTCAGCTTATAAAATGTGCCAGGCTTCTGACGGCGCATTTTACGCCAGGTATCAGGTTTAAAAATGCGTGACAAAGACTGGATCGATCCCAACCTAGCATTGGCCGCAACTTTGGTCGTTAACGGGGTGAGCACCAACTTGCTGGCGGATGAAAGTTCGATCCCCTGTTGAATAGAGCGCACACGTAAATCATCGATGTTTGGTTTGATCACCATACCTTGGGCTGATTCCAATATAGTCATCTGCGGGTAGTTAAACCGACGATCAATGCCGTGCGCCAAAGGGATAATCGGTACCACAACCAGATTATCGCCAACCTCCGTATCCCGTATTGGAATAGCGTCACCAGATTCAGCAACAGAAACAAACAATCTCGCACCTGCGGGTGAAGATGGTTGGGATTTCACATCAATCGGCGTCTGCGCCCGAAGCGGTTGCTTCTTAAAGTCGAAAATCCAAGCCAAGCCATCACGCCTAATGCTCGGATTGATGCCGACAACGGTCACCATCCGAAGGATTGTCGCCCGGTTGGACGGTACCTGCACGATAGAGCGCAACGCATTGCCACCTTGAGCTTTTAATTTAGCTATATCGATTTGCTTTGCTTTATCGAACACCATCCATAAATTTCCGCCACGCTGAAAAATGGCAGCGGCCACAGGTGCCTGCCAATCCAGACGAAGGGTTACGGCTTTTTCCCCGCCCGGTTCGACTGGTGCGGTCGCAGAGCCCGGTGATGACGAACCAGCCGTTGTTTCCGCCGACGCATTTGCCGGCTTCAAAGCAACGGGTTTATTTGCCGAGGCCGCCGCCGGTTGCGGCGCGGTTTGCGAGGTTGCCGTGGTCTGGGGAGCAGCAGGTTTTTCTGGATCTTTTGCTGCAGTTTCTTTTGCTGGATTCGCCGGCGATGCCACAGCGACCTGGGACTGTGCCGCCGGTGGCGCAATTTGAGCTATCGGTGGCGCATCATTGCCACCTGTCGGGTTGGTTACATCAACAACAACATTTGAGCCGCTGCGAAAATGTTTGAGTCGGGAGGTCGACGGCACCGAAAGCTGAACCACCGTGGAATTGCTACCGATTTGAGTATTTGCCCCGCGCACATTCGCCAATCGGCTGCCATTCAATGGTGCCACCGCAATGTTGGCTGGCCGCTGAAAGGTAACAGTTGCGAGATTTCCTTGTTTGGCGACTTTGTAATCGACGCGCTTTTTCCAATCAAACACGATGCGGCCGAAGGTCGGGTGCTCGCCAGTTCTAACGCCTACGCGTTCCGATACATTCGCCGGCGCTACTACGCTTGGCGCCACTGGAGTAGTTTGGGTTGATCCCGCGCTGGATGTCTGCGGCGCTGAAGGTTTTGCCGCTTGTTGAACCGGCTTAGCCGGTTCAGGTGGTTTAGCTGGTTCAGGTGGATTGGGGTCTACGACCTCAACAACCACGGCGCGGCCACGGGGGTAATAATTAAGATCAAAATTTCCGCGCAGCGGAAAGATCAGAGTTCTGCCGCCATTTTGGCTTCGCGGTGCTCTGATATATTTACCAAGCTGCCTGGCAAGCCCGTTGAAATTACCTTCGGCTGGACGCGAGAATTGGATTATCAACTGGCGATTTTGAATGCGGGCAACAAAGGGCACCGGCGCCGGCCAGGTAAAAACCATCTGCGCAATACCATCGCGCTCGCTGCCCCGAGCGGTAACCCGGTCAGCTGCAGCAGAGGATGCAAATAGAACAATTGCGGCCCCCACGATTAGGGCGCGAACGGCGCTAAGATTAAAATTTCTCACTATGTTAATTTCGATAATCAACGTCCCAATAACCGCACTATATGGCACTACCTGCTGCCATTATTACTATATCTATCCGTTTAGACAAAGTTTTACGTTGTTCGTCCGTGGCATTGGCCAAAAAAGGCCCGCGAGAATTACCATACCCAAAGTTCAATATTTCGTCTCCATAGCCCGCCCGGCGGAAGGCATTACCGACTGCTATCGAGCGTGCTAAGGACAGTTCCCAATTGGAGGTATACTCTTTATCCACGAAATCCGTCTCTTCAGAGAAGCCATTAACGGCAAGTTGGTTCTCTACATTTCTCAACAATCCGCCTAATGTGAATAACGCCCCCTTCGCCGAATCCTTTAATATGGCAGATCCGGTTGGGAATAGAATTTCACCCGGCAATGATATAACCAGACGATCTTCAAGTAAGGTTATTTTACTCCCATTTAGCGCTTCGTTGCGGATTACTTTTGTTTCAAATACTGCCAGCAGATAATCTAGATTGATGGCGCGACGGCGGAAGATTGAAGAAATATTGTATTCCGCAGCCGGAATCGTTTTCACTGTTTCTTTTGCCGGGTTCAGAGTTTGCGACAAGGCATCAATCATCTCTTTCCAACGATCAATTTGAACGTTGGACATTGAGAAAAGCATAACAAAAAAAGTCAGCAGAAGCGCGACGAGATCGGTAAAAATAATCAACCACACCGAGGACGCCGCTTTCCGCCCGGATCGAGCTGCTTGAGGAGGCATTATCTCAGCCATTACCGCCTCCTTCACTGCTTGGTTCAGAGGGTTCGGCCGGCGTTTCAGTCGGAATTAGAGAATTTGGCACAAGTCCCGGCTGATCTGTGGGTGCAGCTGGACTATCATCATTTGAATCGGCCGGCGTGGTGTCATTTGTAGCTTCCGGCGGGGCAATCAACCGGTCATAAAAATTTCGCGCCTCTTCTGGCGAACGGACATAGAACCACATGACAACTTGGCCTTCTTCAACGTGCCGCATGCCAATTGATATTGCGTCCGGGGGCACACCACGCCCTAACATTTCACGTACAAAGGCTCCGGCACGGGACATTTCCAAAGTTTGACCAATCGGCAAACTGGTCCCAGTGGCAAATGCACTACCGATGACGAACTCCATATCAAATTGAAATCCTGGCGGTCGACTGCTCAATGAAGCTATAAGCCGGTCAATCATTGGACGTTGCGCTTCTCTAATTACCGCTTTTTCAATTTCAAAAAGCGAATCGGCAGCCATTTGAACGCGCATAACCCGGCCTGGCTGAATAACTTCAATTTTCTCAACCCCCAGGGTCGTCGCAAACAACTTGTTGGTTTTGTCCTGAAATGCCTGGCCGGCAACAATTGGACCGGATTTAGACGTAAACGAAGTCAGTTCAGTTTTGGGCGGTAAAACCGTGGCAAAGGTAGAGTTCAAGCTGTCCATAACAGCACTCGATTTCACTTTTTCGAAAGTGGAAATCGTTACCAGTAAAATAAAAAAAGCTAAAACGAGCAGATAAAGACTGAGGAATTGGAGGATGGTCGTATTACCACCTCCGATGAATAAGCGCCCTGCTTTCGCATTTTGATCTGCCATGCGCTGCTAATCAAAGCTGGCCAGTAGCGCATCGACCTCATCTTGTTTGATGGCATCGCCCGGCAATTGCGGGCCTCCAAGAAGATCGGCGTCAGCTACGGCTTGTTTTTTGTCGCTTTTCTTCCCAAGTGATTTTTTTGGTGGTTTTTTGGTCGATTTTTTGGCCGTCTTTTTTGAAGATTTTTTGGCGGTCGATATTACGGTCTTTTTAGCCGGCTTCTTAGTTTGTTTTTTGGGCGATTTCTTAGTTTGTTTACCACTGCCATCGCCAAAAGCTAAAGTTAAAGCATCAACTTTATCCTCAACGTGCTTTAGCGCGCCAACAATTTTATTAATCCGTTGGCCGGTGATATCTTGAAAACCACAGGCTTGATAAATGCGCATCGTTGTGTCGAAAATAGTATCACCGTGATTGCCGCCTATTTCATCACCGATCTGACCAATTACCTCGGTCGCATCCATGATTTCGTGGGTCGCAACCTCGGTCGCTTTAACAATCGCATCCAATTCGCCCGAAGCACTGGGCAGATAGACGTTTTTCAAATCGTCAGGCCGCAACTTCGCAATTTCAGCTTTGGCATCGGCAATGTATTGACTGAGAAGTTCTAATTCATGAATGAGAGTACTATCTTTCTTCAGCACCTCTGACATTGCACGCGAAACTGTTTCATCAACAATTACGGCGATACTCTCAATCTTGATTGTACCGCCGTCCTGTTTTTGAATCTTTTCGAGCTTTTTTTCTAAATCGCTCTTCGTTTTTCGAGTTGCCAAATCAGCAATCCTTAAAACTCGCCAAGCACACTAACCATTTTTGATTTAAGTGTTTCAGCGTTAAAAGGTTTCACGATATAGTTGGAAACACCAGCCTCTTTCGCTGCGATCACATTTTCAGATTTACTTTCCGCCGTCACCATAATGAAAGGGGTTGCTTTCAGACCATCGTCAGCGCGAACTTCACGCAGCAACTGAATTCCTGTCATCGGTTCCATATTCCAATCAGAAATAATCAAACCAAAATCCCCTTCACCATCGCGCAATTTTCCGAGCGCTTCAGATCCATCAATTGCTTCATCAACATTGTTGAAGTTCAACTGTTTAAGAAGATTACGCATTATGCGCAGCATCGTTTTGTAGTCATCTACAATCAGAACACGCATGTTCGTGTCTACAGCCATCAATCACTCCATATTATTCGGCACTACAATAAGACTAATATCATCATAAGTGAAGATATCATGCTAAATAGATAGTAATCCATCACCTACGTTTACAAGCTTTTTCAACGTCTTATCCTAAATTTTATGACCCCGGATCGGGTAAATCACGTAATTTCGTCAATTCTACCGTCATTTCCTTGGCTTTTTGCGGATTCATCTTGGCCATAACAGGTGCCAATTTACGTTCTTTCATCCGCTCCGCCACACTCAAAAGTGTATTTATGTCCAATTCTTCGAAAATTCGCGCCGCATCTTTGGGTTTCATATTCTCATAAATTTTCACCAGAGACTCCATTTTAGCCTCTTCCTGCTGATCATGCGTTTTGATCAGTTTTTGAATGATTGATTCCAAGCTTTTCATTTCCTGAATTTTCTTATCAATTCGCTTCTCGGCGGCACTAAGTAGCCCGGCCCGCAGCTCAATCTCTTCGGCTCGGGCTTCAATTTTCTCGCGGCGATCGGCGAGCTGCTGCAATAGATCAATCTCGGTCTGGGTAAACAGTGTTGGATCATCCTGTGGATCATCCCCCTCAGGTTCCTGCTGAGCGGTATCGTCGGCAGGAGGCGGTCCATCATCCGGCGGCGGTCCATCTTCCGGCGGTGGGGCATTATTTGTTGACAAATCTGCTGGTGGCGGAGGTGGCGCGTCAGGTGGCTGCTGGGCCTGTACTTTGGCAACGGAAAGCGCATCCAGCGAAACCTCAATGCCGTTCATAATATCACTTACTTTGAATGACAGCATTAAAGCAGCTGCAAAGATCGTCATCGGTACAATTCTGATTTTTGCCAAAAATTTAAACATGATTATGTGTTATCTTACCGCCTGCAATGCTTTGATAAGTTCCCGTTCTGCTTCCGATTTCACTAATTCGTTGTCCGTCGCTGCCACGCTCGCAACTGCTCCAACAGCTTTTCGAGCCGGCAAATTCAACTCAACTTCCGCGGGCGCAAACTCATTGGCCGGCTCAACAGGATTTCGTGGAAGTTGATGCTTGCTGACATTTTCTTTACCCGGCAAATTAGTTTTCTCCAGTTCACGTACTGAACTTTCCAAACGGTTGCCCAAGGTCTCACCACGATCGACTAAAAAGTTCAAATCATCCCGGATGCGCGTTGCCTGATCAATTCCATCTTTCAATATCTGAGATGATTTCTGTGCGGCAATTTTCAAATTGCCGACGCTGGTTTCGGCGCGTGAGGTTGCCTCGTGAAAACTGACCGCCAACCGCTCAAGATCAGCCTGATCCCGCCGCAAGGCCACAATTCGACGGTTGAGAACCATGCCGTAGCCAATTGCCGCGATTAACAATACAGCTATAAATATATCAATCATTAAAGCCACGGTTATTCAGACTCCTTCTTCAGCATTTTATCAGAAATTCGGACGGCAATATTATCTCCTTTACGGCCCATGTCCCCTTTGAACATGGGGATGTCACCACACTTAATATTTACCGATGAAGTTGGCGTCGCACCGAGTATCAATTGCGAGCCGACTTTAAGATCGAAAACCTCTCCCAAACTCATGGTCTGTTGATCCAAAATCGCGGTGAGATCGACATCTGTCTTCCAAAGTTCCTCAGCTAGATGAGTCTCCCAGATCGAATCACGGCCAAATTTCTCACCCATAAACATCTGCAGCAGTAGTTCACGCACTGGCTCCAAGGTCGCATAAGGAATGAGCAGCTCAAGACGACCACCACGGTCTTCCATATCGATCCGCAACTTGGCGACAATAGCGGCATTGGAAGGCCGTGAAATGGTGGCGAAACGAGGATTGGTTTCAAGCCGTTCAAAGCGGAAGGTAACCGGACTTAGCGGATCAAACGCGGTACTGAGATCAGCTAAAATCACGTGCACCATGCGCTCAACCAAATTGCGCTCGATCGTCGTGTAGGGTCGCCCTTCAATACGCATAGCGGCAGTACCTCGACGACCACCTAGCAACACGTCCACGGTCGAATAAATCAGTGAACTATCAACTGTCAAAAGCCCAAAGTTATCCCATTCTTCGGCCTTAAACACGCCGAGCATGGCAGGCAGTGGAATGGAATTGAGATAGTCGCCAAAGCGAAGGCTGGCAATATTATCGAGCGACACCTCAACGTTATCTGAGGTAAAGTTACGCAACGAGGTCGACATCATACGAACCAACCGGTCGAACACCACTTCAAGCATCGGCAGCCGCTCATAAGAGACCATCGCGCTGTTAAGAATTGCTTGGATACCGGATTTGTCTGAAACATCTTCGGCTTCTTCATCGAAGCCAAGCAAACTGTCGATCTCATCCTGGTTCAGAACGCGGGTGGTTTCACGACCCGAGACACTGGAAACGGCATCGCCGCCCATGCCATCATCACCACCACCGACCATTGCCTCCCACTCGGCGGCTAGGTCATCCTGATCATCGCCTTCTTCACCTTCGTCATCTATCTGAGCTTCCCACTCAGCGGCCATGGCATCTTGATCTTGATCTTGATCTTGTTCTTGTTCTTTTTCTTGGTCTTGTTCTTGGTCTTGGTCTTCATCGCCCGGAGGAACTGTCATGTGTCAGTTTCCCTCTCTTTTAAGTATATATTCACCACATTAGCTTGGCACTGGTTATCAAATTGTTTATTGCACCAGCATTTCTTTAAATAGTACGGCGTTCACCTTCGCCGGCGCAATTGCTGCATTCACGCGGGTTAATAATTCCTCGCGCAAACGATACATTCCGGCAGAACCTTTTAGGTCATCAATCCGTAATTCTCGCAAATAAACTTGGAAGTTATCGATTACCCTTGGCATGAGCGCCTGTAATTTAGGAATTTCATCCGGTGACGGAACTTCCAACGCAACTTTAATTTTCAAAAACGTTGCTTTCCGATCGCCAGTATTTAAGTTTACCAGCATTTCCGGCAGATCATAAAAGACAGCTAATCCCGACGGCACATTTTTGCCACCCCCGCCGCCTTCGCCCGTCTTGGCATCGGCTTGTTCTTCTTCGACGCCTAATAGCGGATCAAGAAATCCCATAAAGAACGCGGCACCGCCACCACCTACTAATAAGAGAACAACGAGACCGATGATGATGAAGAGTTTCTTCTTCCCTCCACCGGAGGACTCCCCGTCCTCACCTTCTTCGTCGCCGTCTTCGCCGTCTAATTCATCTTCGTCTAAATCATCGTCGGCCATTGCCCACCAACTTCCACTTTACTTATTCCGATCATTGTCGCCGGATTGAATTTCGAACTCACACAATAGGCCCAGTTAGTTAATAAGAGATTGAAAAAAGTCCATTGCCAACAGAGTTCCTGACCATCACTTAGATTACGTTTTAATCATTATACCACCAATCCCGTAGCAATAATATTTTACCAAGATTTGCCGCCTCGGCGCAACGTTGCTTGCCACCACAATTTCGTCATTTAACTCGGCAACTATTGCCTCCTAGCCAGCACCACAGTCCAATTTGCCTCACCATCTGCTGCACCAAAAGTAGCGTAATGTATTGATATATAACGATATATAAAACTGGCACGCATGATGCAACAGTCGGGACAACCTTTAAAAATAAAGGAACGGGAAAAATGGAAAACTCCGCGTATATCGCGTTGTCGCGCCAAGGGGCGTTAAGACGCGAACTGGATGTTGTTGCTAACAACATCGCCAATATGAACACCACCGCCTATAAAGGCGAATCCATGATGTTCGTCGAGCATCTGGTAAAAAGTAGAGGTAGTGAAAGCTTTATTCCGCAAAAACTAGCTTTCGCACGTGATGTGGCGCAATACCAAAATCTTGAAGAAGGTCCGGTCAAAATGACGGGCAATCCGCTCGACATCGCCATTCACGGTGACGGCTATTTTGTCATCGATACCGAAGATGGTGAGCGCTACACAAGAAACGGCCGCCTCAATCTTAATGAAGAAGGCCAACTCGTTAACCAAAATAATTTGCCAATATTATCCTCCGCCGGCACACCATTCTTTTTCAGCCCGGACGATAAAGATATCAGCGTCGGGTCGGACGGTACCGTATCCTCCAATAACGGCCAGGTCGGTAAAATAAAAATTGTCAAATTTGACGATCCGCAAAGTCTGCAAAAACGAGCCGGCGGATTGCTGTTTACCGAAGCTCAAGCGACTGAAGTGGAAAACCCTGGTGTTCTCCAAGGTGCCCTAGAAGGCTCAAACGTCAAACCGATTATCGAAATAACCAAAATGATTCAAGTGCAACGCGCTTATGACAGTGTGCGCTCCTTCATCGACAAAGAGGATCAGCGTCAAAAGAGAATGATCCAACAGCTGGCGCCGAGATTCTAAGCGAAAAATTTTGACAAAATAAAAGACCAGGCGCGAATGAAGCGTAACGAACAAAGGAAAGGACGGGAAAATGAAGTCACTAAATATTGCGGCCACGGGCATGCTCGCCCAGCAGCAGAATGTCGAGGTAATCTCGAACAATATCGCCAATATGAACACCACCGCCTATATGCGGCGGCGCACCGAATTTCATGATTTGATTTATCAAAATCTGCGGCGTGTCGGGTCAACTTCATCTGATGCGGGAACGATTGTACCTTCCGGCGTTCAGCTGGGCCTGGGCGTGAAAATGGCGGCAGTTTACCGCATTCATGAGCAAGGTAATTTGACGTCGACCGACAATACTTTCGATATCGCGATCCAAGGTAACGGCTTTTTCCAAATTCAAATGCCTGATGGATCGACGGCTTTTTCGCGGGATGGCTCCTTCCAATTGAGCCCCTCCGGGCAAATCGTTACCCATGATGGCAATCCCTTGGTACCGAACATCTCGGTTGATACAAATGCCATTGATGTCACCATTAACTCAACCGGCGAAGTTCTCGTCAAGGTCCAAGGATCGGTTACACCCTCCAATGCCGGACAAATCCAGCTCGCAACTTTCCCCAATGATGCCGGCTTGGAAGCGATTGGCGGCAATCTTTATCTGGAAACTCCGGCATCCGGCTCAGCAACGACCGGAACACCAGGTGCTTCCGGTTATGGCACAATGCTTCAAGGTTTCCTCGAAACGTCGAATGTCAACGCTGTGTCTGAAGTATCGGAATTGATCTCGGCGCAACGTGCCTACGAGATGAATTCTAAAGTCATCCAAACTTCTGACCAGATGATGTCGACCCTCAATCAGATTAAATAGGAGGTAACTATGACCACTAGATACCTATTTTTTCACCTCAAGGCCGCCGTGTTCTTAGTTGCCTTCACTTTTGTCATGGCAACGACGTCGCCAACGCAGGCAACCGGCATCGCTAAAATTGAGACCACCGTTACACTCAAAAATGCGGTCATCGTTGAAGGAAATTATATTCTGCTGGGTGATCTATTCACCAACGCGGGACCCAAAGCCGACACTAAAGTCGCCTATGCCCCGAAACCCGGCCGGCGTTCTCATTTTGATGCCAAATGGCTTTACCGGGTCGCCCGCGCCTACGGTCTTAAATGGCGCCCCCTCACCCTCAAAACCCGAGCTATTGTCGAACGCTCCAGTCAGGAAATCTTTCGTGATGAAATCGAAGACGCCTTGACCGCCAGTTTCCGGGATCAAGGTTATCAGGACAAATTTGAAATTGAACTTGGTAATCGATCCCTCAAGATCCATGTCGCCGCCAATGAACCGGCAACGATAGGCGTTGAAAATTTATCGATTAACCGATCAACCGGCCGCTTTGTCGCGACGATGGTGACCCCGGCAAATACACCCGGCGCCAAACGATATCGCCTGACTGGCCGGATTCACAAGCTGGTACAGGTGCCGGTGATAAGCCGGCGGCTGAGCCGCGGAGATGTCATCCGCAAAAATGACATCGAATGGATAGATGTTCGCGAACATACATTACGACGTGGCTATATTCTCGATGACAGCCAAGTTATCGGAATGGCGGCGAAAAGATATATCGCAGCCAAAACTCCCATCACGACAAATCTTATCCAGCGTCCCCAATTGGTCTCCAAGGGTGATTTGGTCACCGTGTCACTGCGTGCTGGTTCGATGAGCCTGACGACCCAAGGCCGCGCCATGGAAGCTGGCAGTCTCGGCGATATCGTGCGCGTCAAAAACGCCAAGAGCAAAAAAGTGGTGGAAGCAAAGGTGACCGGTAATGGTACCGTGAAAGTCAGCCTGTTGCGGGCAATCGCGCTCAACTAGGCCAAAAAAAGGAGAACAAAATGAAAAACAGACCAGCAAAATCAAATTTTCAGCCGCTTTTAAGATTCGGCTCAATTGGCTTGTTGGCGGTCACATTAAGTGCCTGCAACACCTTCACCAGATTGTCTGAAATTGGTAACGGCCCTAAAACATCGGAGATTGTCAATCCGATAAAACGCCCCAATTACCGGCCGGTCAGCATGCCAATGCCAAGCGTTAAGAAAGTCAGTCATAATGCAAATTCATTATGGCGGCCCGGTGCACGTGCCTTTTTCCGGGATCAACGCGCCAGCGAAGTTGGCGATATTCTAACCGTCAAATTGGCGATCAGCGACAGTGCTGAGCTGGATAATAAGACCACCCGAAGCCGGAATGATAAAGAAGATGGCGACGTTACCAACTTGCTCGGTTTAGAAGGCGAGTTTACTAAAATGCTGCCGCAAGCTATCTCACCGGCGGCGACGGTAAGCTTGGGCACCGTTCATAGTACAGATGGCACCGGCGAAATTGAGCGTGAAGAGGTCATTACAGTAACGATTGCCGGCATTATCACGCAAATACTGCCAAACGGAAATTTAGTTGTCTTTGCGCGTCAGGAACTCAAAGTGAATTTTGAAATGCGCGAAGTCATGGTTACCGGCGTCGTCCGACCTGAAGATATCGATTCTGCAAACTCCATCTCACATGACAAAATTGCTGAAATGCGCGTTGCCTATGGTGGCCGCGGAACGCTTTCCGATCTGCAACAACCGCGCGTTGGCACCCAAGTTATCGATATTCTGTTCCCGTTCTAATTCCAAGCATGGATTGGAACAACTTAGGGCCGATGGTATTCCATCGGCCCTCCTTTTTTTGGTGTGATAACTCACGAAAGTTTAAGCGTGGCTCTTAATCATCCCGCTAATCGTCGCGGTGGATTTTTTCCATTTTTTCGTGACGTTCCTGAGCTTCTAAACTCAATGTTGCAATCGGGCGCGCCTCAAGCCGTTTAATCCCAATCGGCTCATCCGTTTCTTCACAAAAGCCGTAAGATCCTTCTTCAATTCGGGTCAACGCTTCATCAATTTTACTGATGAGTTTGCGGGCGCGATCGCGCGTGCGTAGTTCCAATGACCGATCGGTTTCAACTGAAGCTCGATCTGCGATATCCGGTTCAAGCACACTGGTCTCCTGCAGGTTCTGCCGTGTTTCATTGGCTTCACCCAACAATTCAGCTCGCCAAGTGTGGAGCTTTTGCCGAAAATACTCCTGCTGTTTGGCGTTCATAAATTTTTCTTTTTTAGTAGGCTTATAATCCGGCGGTAAAGTAATTGTCATATTCATAATAATTCCGGACCCCATCATTAGTTTGAATAACTGTAAATTTGGCGGCATTTTATAGTTAGCCAATGGGGCTCGGACAAGCGTTGATTTGCCAGATTTTTCACAATTTTTTGAGGAATGAGGAAAAAAAGCTGAATTCAGCCATTAATTGACTAGATTTTCCGGGTAAATTTAGCCAATTCGACTTCCGCACGCAGCTCTATATCATTAATTATTCTCAATAAAACAGGATCATCTACGCTACTTTTCTTGGCGCGAAGGGTTTGAGCAAGGTTGGTCAACCGGTCTTTGGGAATCGCTCCAATCAATAAATCCTGTTGAATATCATCAAGTCTATCGAGGATATCGGCACCATATTTTTGCATTTGTTGACGCGCTTTTTCACCGTCCTCTTCATTGACTTCTTGCGCCGCCAGGATTGACCCAACCGCCGCCACGCCACTTATTTCGCCGATTGGCGATTCATCATTGGTAGCTTTTTTAACTTCTTCCAAATGACTGGCAAAAGGCGATGCCGATACAGCCTCAGCTTTACGGGTTTTCTTGGTTCGTGCAGTGGTTGTCGTGCCGGTTTTGGAAACTTTCATAGCCACCTTAGAATACGGCAACTCGGCAATAATTGCACGGACAAAGAAGAAACAGCCCAACACCTGAAACCAAAACGGTTACAATATAAATTAATCTATATTTATCAATGAGTTATACTTAATTAAAGTTGGCACCTTTATTGCTTTGAATATCCCAAGCTTATAATTAAAACGCCTCATTGGTGGGAGACGAATCGTTATGTCTTTATACGGAATGTTTACGGCGCCGATACTTGGCATGCTCGCCCAAACTTCGGCCTTCAGTGGTATTTCTCAAAATATCACAAATATGAATACGGGCGGCTACAAGGCCTTCGATACACGATTTTCGACAATACTGGCGACGACCTATGGTCACAATCGGGATATCGGCGGGCTCACCACGAATACCAGAAATTTCGTCGAGCAGCAGGGCCGCATCATATCCTCCACGAGTGGTTTAGATTTGGCAATCTCCGGCAAGGGCATGTATGTCTTGAATTCTAAAGTCGATGGAACGGGAGATACGTTCTATACCCGCGATGGCGGGTTCAGTGTTAAAGCCGATGAGGAAACTACAGATTCGGACGGTAATACCATTAACCAAGGCTATATCGTCGATAAAAATGGCCATTACCTGCAGGGTTGGGCTGCGGATGGTGCGGGAGCTGTCTCGTCCGCATCAACGCTTGGATCGCTACGTGTCGATTCAGAAGCCTTTAATACAGGCGGTGCCGCAGATGCGGAGGCCACTGCCAGTGCGTCTATAGCGGTCAATTTACCAGCGACAACCGCGGTCGGCGGTACCCAGACAACAAATGCCAGCATATTTGACGCCAATGGTGACACCGTATCATTTGAGCTGATTTGGACCCGTAACACAGCGTCACAAGAATGGACAATGACGGTTGATCCAGCTGATGGTACATCTTCCAGTACCGGCACGTTTACATTTGATTCCTCTGGCGGCCTGGCAGATGGCACGACAACATCAGTAACCATCACACCGACCGGTGGTTCCGCCGTCACTTTTACTTTGGACGTATCAGACGTTTCATCCATTGGTAGTGATTTTATTTATTTCGATTTTCAAAAGGATGGGCGAACTTCCGGGGAATTAGACAGCTTTAAATTCGATGCAGTGGGCAAAATAATTGGCCGTTTTTCCAATGGGCTGGAACAAACGCTCTACAAGTTACCGCTTGCGATATTTACGAATGCTGATGGACTGGAAGGACTACAAGGCAACCTTTTTCAACAGTCAGTTGCCTCAGGTGTTGCTACTTTAGTAGAAGTGAGAGACGAAACTTCGACGACCAATATATTTCATGAATTTGCCCAATTCGTTCCATTTTCTCATGAGCTAGCGAACACTAATTTGCAAAACGAATTCACGCATATGATCATGTCACAACAAGCCTATAATTCAGCCGCTACGGTGTTTAAATCTGTTGATGAAATGACCCAACAGGCAGCTAATCTGAAAACCTAGTGGCGCGTTACTAATGAATTGAAAAAAAGCGGCCTCAGCGCAAGTTTAAACGCCGCTTTTTTACTTTTTTGGACTATTTCAAGGCCGCTCGGCAATTTCTTCCCACTTTTGATAATCCGCGCTTCCTCAAAGCTCAAATCGGTCGCCTACATCAGATAATAATCCAATAAAAACAATGCGTTATGTATCACCCGTTATTGGCACGATAATCGCATTGATAAAGACGTGATGAGCGGAAATACCGCGCAAAAAGGATTAGAAAATGGTGGGAATAAATAAAACAATCATAATTCAACAGCTGAAAGTGAAACTGCGCTCTATTTTCCGCGCTGGCGTCCTCGCTGGACTGTTGGTCGCGTTTAGCGCTTCCATCACCCACGCTTCATCGCGCATCAAAGACATCGCAAGCTTTGAAGGCGTTCGTGACAACTTGCTGGTTGGCTATGGTCTGGTCGTCGGCTTGAACGGTACTGGTGATGGTCTCGAAGATGGTCACTTTACCAAGCAAAGCTTGCTGGCAATGCTGGAACGATTAGGCGTTAAACCAACCGAGGCCGGCCTCGATTCGGACAATGTTGCCGCCGTGATGGTCACGGCGTCACTTCATGCCTTCGCCCGGCAAGGCAGCCGGATCGACGTTACGGTCAGCGCATTAGGTGATTCCTCCAGTCTGCTCGGCGGCACTTTGCTGGTTACACCTCTGCTGGGTGCTGATGGTGAGGTTTATGCCGTTTCCCAAGGTCAAGTTGCGGTAGGCGGCTTCACGGCAGGCGGCGCCGGTGAAACCGTCACCAAAGGTGTGCCAACGAGTGCGCGCATTGCCAATGGCGGCATCGTTGAACGTGAGATCAAATTTGATCTCGCTGCACTCAAAAAAGTCCATGTCAGCCTGCGTAACCCTGATTTCACCACCGCGCGCCGGATGGCTCAGGCAATTAATGCTTTTCTAGGCACCGATGCCGCACGCCCCAGTGATCCCGGCACACTCGTTGTTCGAATTCCGAGCGATTATGAAGAAAACGTCGTCGGCTTGCTCACGGATATCGAACAATTGCGGATCGAACCGGATCAATTGGCGCGGGTCATTATTGATGAGCAAAGCGGCACCATCGTCATGGGCGAAAATGTTCAAATCAGTACGGTCGCTATTGCGCAAGGCAGCTTGACCATCCGCATTACCGAGACCCCTCAAGTGTCACAACCAGGCCCTTTTGCAGAGGTCGGTACAACGACAACACTGCGTTTCATACCCTCTTCGCCGAGGTCATCTTCGATAAATTCACGGGCTTCCCGGCCGCGCTCACCGATTAATCCAACAACACTGGTATCAGCCGCCGTATGGCGCGCCATCATTGACAAAATAGTAGATTTGCCAACGCCAGAACCAGAAAAAATGCCCATTCTCTGCCCTTTACAGACGGTGAGGAAGGCGTTCATCACGCGCACGCCAAGATCTATTTTATCACCCACTCGCTGGCGTGTATGAGCTTGTGGCGGGCTGTTTTGGACCAGATACGGCTTCGGACCCTTTTGAAGCGGGCCTTTACCATCAATCGGCTCACCAAACGCATTAACCACCCGTCCAAGCCAGGATAGGTCTGGGTAGATAACCGGATCATCGGTATTAATTTCAACAGCGCAACCGAGACCGATTCCCTCGAGCGTACCAAATGGCATCACCAAAGCACGATTTTCCCGAAAGCCGATAACTTCACACAAGACCGCGCGATTGTGACGAGCTTGTATGCGACAATGATCGCCGATCGACAATATGCCTTCGGCGCCACTTACTTCAACCAACATCCCAAGCACAGAAGCGACCTGGCCATACTCGTGGAACGAGGGCAGTCGATCAACTTCGTCAATTATATTTTTAATTAAGATGGTCACGCCACGATCCGTTCTATTCAAACCACAATTATTTTAGTTATTTTTCAGGCTTATTTTTGATCAGCCTAATAATTTTAAGAAACAAAGAATTAGAGCCTCTATTTCACGGTGATTATTATAACGCCAAATTCATTAACCAAGCTTGAATAACTTAACCATCGGCCCTATTGTTACATTCTTAATATATTGGCTTAACGTTTTGGCAAATTCGATTTCGGGTGATTGAAGTTATGCGCGTACTCCTTGTAGAAGATGATCCCACTACTTCAAAAAGCATTGAAATGATGTTGACTTCCGCTGGTATGGTTCTAGACACCACTGATTTAGGTGAAGATGGACTGGAGATCGGCAAATTATATGATTACGACATCATCATTCTTGATCTTATGCTGCCGGATATGGATGGCTATGAAGTATTAAGAGGACTTCGCGCTTCCAAAGTTGAAACACCGGTTTTGATTCTCTCTGGCCTGACTGAATCAGAGAACAAGGTCAAAGGCTTCGGCACCGGTGCGGATGATTACCTGACCAAGCCATTTAATAAAGAAGAACTCATTGCCAGAATTCATGCCATCGTCAGGCGCTCGAAAGGGCATGCCGAATCAATTATCCGTACCGGGAAATTGGCCGTCAATTTAGATGGCCGGACAGTAGAAGTAGATGATAAATCAGTTCATCTGACGGGAAAAGAGTACGGCATTCTAGAACTGCTATCGCTTCGCAAAGGAACGACTCTTACTAAGGAAATGTTCCTCAATCACCTGTACAATGGAATGGATGAGCCGGAATTGAAAATTATCGATGTGTTCGTCTGCAAGCTGCGTAAGAAGCTCGCCAATGCATCGACCGATGAGGATTACATTCATACTGTCTGGGGACGGGGCTACGTTTTACGGGAACCTGAAGAAAACAAAGAAGACGACAAATCATCCCAGAAAAAACGCGCGAAAGCGTCTGCCTAACTTTAATTTCAATTTGTAAAAATATAAATTTTCTTGGTAATTAGCCGGCTTGATTGGACTCAATTACAGCCGGGTGTTTTTCAAAAGAATCTTGTTCATTTGCGTTTGCCACTTGATAGAGCCCGCGAAAGTTCGGCACCGGTTTAAATTTTTCTGAAATTCCGAGAACGGTTTCGGCACCACCGAGAAATAACAATCCGTCATCCGGCATAAGATTGCAGATTTGTTCCAAAACCTTGGCTTTGGTCTCCTGATCGAAATAGATCAAAACATTACGGCAAAATACGATATCAAAATTTCCCAATGGTTGGAGACTATCGAGAAGATTAAATTCCTTGTATTGGATCATTTTTTTCAAAACGTCAGAAATCTGCCAATTCTCTCCGTTTTTCTCAAAATATTTAATGAGAAATTGCACTGGCAATCCGCGTTGAACTTCAAATTGTGAATAGATGCCCTTTGATGCTTTGTCCAAGATTTCCGTCGAAATATCGGTGCCAATGATATCAGTTTTCCAGCCTGAAAACATTGACGCCATTTCATTCAAAATCATCGCTAATGAATAGGGCTCCTGACCACTTGATGCTGCAGCACACCAAATTCTAAGGGATCGTTGCGATTTCCGGCGATCGAGAAAAAACGGCATCGCGGCTTCGCGAAAAATATCAAAGGGCTTGATGTCTCTAAAAAAAAACGACTCGTTCGTCGTCATGGCTTCGGTGATATCTTTCGTTAAGGTGGTATCGCTACCCTTTTGAGCTATCCCGACTAATTCTTCGAGACCGTTCAAATTTCGCTTGCGGGCAAGCGGCATAAGTCGGCTTTCCAAAAGGTAAGACTTGTCTTCAGTCAAAACGAGCCCCGACTCTCGCTTAACCAGAGAACTCAGAAAGCCGAAATCTTCCGGGCTCATCCGACACCTTTGCCAAAAAACTCAATTATTTTCGGGGCAAGTTGAGTGAGAGGCAATACTGCCGAGCAAATACCAGCTTCAGCTACTGCTCCCGGCATTCCCCAGACGATGCTCGTTTCTTCGTCTTGAGCGTAGACAGTCCCTCCGGCCTCTGCCAGGGCCATAGCGCCTTTCTTACCATCATAGCCCATACCAGTCAGAATAACGCCAAAAGCTTTGTTACCGTAAATATCGACGACACTTTGCATCATCGGATCAACAGCAGGCCGACAATAATTTACCGGTGGATCTTGGTTCAATTTAGCCACGATCTTGTCATCGCGCTTTTTCAACAGCATGTGGTAATCACCCGGAGCTATTAATATTTTGCCGGGTTCTAAGGCGTCGCCATCTGCAGCTTCTGCCGCCGGTATGCCGGACGACCGGGTAATATGCTGGGCTAAAATTGTCGTAAAAGTAGGTGGCATATGCTGAGTCACAACAATCGGCACATCGATTTTGCCATGTAAGCCTTTGAATAATTCGAACAGAGCCTGAGGCCCCCCGGTTGAGCTGCCCACTACCAGGATTTTAGGTTTTGGATGGGTTATCGGTTCGGGCTTTAGGGTAATCGGTGCGGACGGCTTTTTAGGTTTCGCCGTAACCGCAGCCGCTCGCTGTTTAGCCGCCGGTGATCCGCCATCGCGAACCGGACGATCATCACCTAATGCCTTGACCTTCTCCCGTAGTTCGTGCTCGAAATCCTGTCCACCAGTCATCTCACGACTGGAAGTCGGCTTGGCAATATATTCAGATGCGCCAGCCTGCAATGCTTTTAAACTAATCTCGGCATTTTTCATCGTTAAAGTGGACGCCATAATCACTTTAACGTTCGGGTTTACTTTGAGAATTTCCGGCAGTGCCGTGAGTCCATCCATGACGGGCATTTCGATATCTAAAATAATGATATCAAGATCAAGAGTTTGAGCCCGCTTAACCGCCAATTCGCCATTTGAAACTGTATCTACAACTTCAATATCGCTATCTTTTTCCAACATCCGGGAAATAAGACCTCGAACGACGGCTGAATCATCTACCACCATTACAAGAATTGGATTCTTATTAGATGTATCCACGATTATTCCGATGCCTTATCAGCGGCATTGACCGATTAAATCGGTACTGACCAACGATTTAAAGTAGCCCAACCTGGGAGAATTTTGCTTGAATAATTTCACTATCAAACGGTTTCATAATATACTCGTTTGCACCAGCCTCCATCGCTTCCTGAATATGATTTACATCATTTTCAGTCGTACAGAATACAACGACTGGTTTATCGCCTCCCGGTAAAGTTCTGAGTTTCCTTAAAAACTCAATGCCGTTCATAACTGGCATATTCCAATCCAAGAGTACGGCATCCGGCAACCGTTCTTTACACGAATCTAAGGCGATTTGCCCATCTTCAGCTTCGCCTGTTTCAAAATCCAGTTCTTGTAAAATCTTTTTCGCAACCATGCGAATGACTTTTGAATCGTCCACAATCAAACAAAGTTTCATAATATTTTTCGCATTTCCTAATGATGAGCCACCAAGTATTCGAGTTTATTTGGATACAAAAACCAAGAGATTTATCAATCGGTCCCTAGTATTCCGAATCAATATTTTTCCACCAGCCAACTCAATCGATGATTAACACCAAATTTAACAATTTAAATGTAGCCGTTACCTATTTATTCCATGGTTTGTAACAGCGTTTCCAATAAAGCATCGCGATCAAATTTTGAAACATAATCGCTAAATCCAACCTCGCGACCTTTTTCAAAATCACGTTCTGTCGCATGGGAGGACAAGGCGACCAGTGGAACATCCTGCCAAGGGCCTTCTTCTTTTATTTTTCTCGCAAAATCAAACCCACTCATTTCAGGCATTTCTATATCACTGACTATGACATCAAAAGCAGATCCCTTTTCCCTAATATCCAACGCTGCATCAGCACTTTCCACCGCTGTCACATCATATCCTGCGACCGAAAGTAATGGCGTCATCAAATTCCGGAAAAATGGGCTATCATCGACTAACAGGACACGGCGCTTGGCGCCCGATCCATTACCAGAACTGACCGCCGGGGCGGAAAACCAATCCGAAAAACCCTGGGTCAAATAATACCCAGCATCAATCACATCGGTGGCTTTGCCACTAATTACGGCACTGCCAACCAAACCTGGAGTGCTTGACTGTAGTTCCACTTTGATTTCGTCCTCGACGATATCAACAATTTGATCAACCACCAGCCCCATGCTGCGGTCACGATCAGTAAAGACGAGTATTGATTGGTAACCCTCAGTTTTCCATTCGTGAGATTCGTCATAAGCAATAAGCGGCATTAATTGGCCACGATATTGAACGACGCGTTGAGAATTGGAAAATTCAACGGTTGCCATGTCAATTTCTTCTAATCGAGCAACCAAAGCTAATGGCACTGCTTTTAGTTCCTCGCCACCGGCCAGGAAGACCAGCATGGCTTGACGATCGGAGCTATGAGTTGCATCCGCCGCCGTAACTGCTTCCGCATTGGAGGCGCCCATGGAGATTTCTCCTGTTGCCGAAGCAATGCCGTTCGGATCAAGGATCATTATTACGCTACCGTCACCGAGTATCGTATTACCAGAGAACAGATCAATATCGCGCAATATCGGAGCAACCGGTTTAACGACAATTTCTTCAGTATCAAATACCCGGTCAACAATAATACCGAAGGTATAATTACCAACCTGGCTAACAATAATGAAAGTTTCGCTTTCTGGATCACTCGATCCCAGCAGATCATCAACTTCCTCGCTGGCGACGACATTGGAAGATTCTTCCGCTATCTCACCGTCTTCGACAACTACTTCAGAAACCTCGATTTCTTCAGTTTTAGCTGGCGGTAAGGCAAGCGGTTCTTCCATTAGCGCTTCTACCTCTTCTTCACTTTCCAGCAAGAGGAGGTCTTGCAGTTTGACCAACGGCAACAGGCGGTTACGTAAACGTAGCACCGGCGCTTCATTAATCATTTCAATGGCGTTTTCAGAATGCGCAGAGGCGCGAACCAATTCCAACACACTGATTTGCGGAATAGCAAAACGCTCTTTCGCACATTCAACAATAAGCGCCGAAACAATCGCCAAGGTCAGCGGAATCTTGATGGTAAAAGTGGAACCCTTACCTTCTTCTGATTTCAATTCAACCGTACCGCCAATTTTTTCAATATTGGTCCGGACAACGTCCATACCGACACCGCGACCTGAAACGGAAGTCACTTTCTCGGCAGTCGAGAATCCAGCATGGAAGATAAATTGATGAATTTGTTGATTGGGCATGGCATCCAGTTCGGATTCACTAACCAAACCATTTTCAATAATTTTGGCTTTAATGCGTTCAAGGTTGAGACCGCGGCCATCATCACCGATTTCGATAACAATGTGGCCACCTTCATGAAACGCTTGCAGTAAAATAACGCCGGTCTCCGGTTTGCCGGCAGCTTGGCGATCTGTTGGACTTTCAAGACCGTGATCGGCTGAGTTCCGCACCATATGCGTCAACGGATCTTTGATGAGTTCCAAAACTTGACGATCAAGCTCGGTTTCTGCACCAACCATTTGAAGATCGATTTTCTTATTCGCTTCCAACGCAAGGTCACGAACGATACGCGGCAATTTAGCCCAAGCGTTACCGATCGGCTGCATCCGCGTTTT
Organism: uncultured Rhodospirillaceae bacterium; assembly: GCA_913020445.1. Lineage (GTDB taxonomy): Bacteria > Pseudomonadota > Alphaproteobacteria > Rhodospirillales > UBA2165 > TMED23. The sequence goes on along the minus strand of CAJWAR010000046.1, from coordinate 6,294 downwards.
CATCACGCCTTCTTGCAAATCGGACGTAATATGGCTCAAACGCTGTAACGGCACGACAAATTCACTGTCATCACGACCTCGAACCATTTGGTTTAGTGAGTTTCTGGTTAATACCAACTCGCTGACCAGTGTCATTAAATTTTCAAGCAGATCGACGTTCACACGAATGGTCTGTTGAGCAACTGATTTTTCTCCCGCCATTTTTTCCTTTTTCTCGGCCGGGACATCTGCCGCTCTTGTTTCTGCTGGAACGTTTGCTGCTGCGGCTGGTGGCGAGGTTTCTTCTTTTTCCTTATCCGCCGCCATTTCGGCTGCCATTTCGACTTCTAATTCTTTTTCACTAGGAGCTTTGACACCTTGCGAGGTTGCCTCAGCAACTTCATCCAATAATTCGGCGGCAACTGGAAATCCTTGTTCATTCAATACCGGACCAGAGGAAGCTGCTGCTTCAGGTTCGTCGGCAGCCGCCTCTTCAACAGGGGCAGATTCTTCGGCTGGAGCGGATTCACCGTCCGCCATCGCGCACAGAAGAGCGATCAATTCATTATCATCACCTTCAGGTTCAGAGCCGGTATCTTCAAGTCCTTGGAGAGAATCACGAATACTATCAATAGTCTTTAGCACCAATGTTACAGCTTCAGGCGTAACTTCCAGATCACCGTCACGGAATTTACCAAGAACATCTTCACCAGCATGGGCAACCTTCTCCAATCGAGGTAAACCAAGAAATCCGCTGGTCCCTTTAATGGTATGAACCAGTCTAAAGATATTCGACAAAATATCTGCATCACTAGGATCTTGCTCAAACTTAACCAACTCAACATCAAGCACTGCTAGGCTTTCACCCGTTTCTGTTAGAAATTCGGTTAACAGATCATCCATTTTAACTCTCCGGCACCTTTTACAATATGGACGATTAAAATCATCCGCTTACACCAACATGGGGACGAATTACCGATTTCTAACCCCCAAATTGCAATAAAATGTAACTTTTCTTTTCCGTAGTGACGCAAACGGCATCTAAACTGCTGTTTTACGACACTCTGAATATGATTGAAGGTGGGGATTCATCCTGAATTTTCAAGGATTTCTCACAATTAAACGCGAGTTTCATGCAATAAAAGGCGGTAACGTTTCGAACTGTTAACGATGCTGTTGAAATTTGACTGTTTAAACCCGATTTTACGTCTTCACGCAGAGTGCATTTTTCCCCGTTTATCGTGACCGTGATATTCGGATTATCATCACTATATTCTAATGCAATCACAACCTTTCCACCTCGCGGCAGACAGTCAGCAGCTATGAGAGTCAAATTCAATAAAAGCTTGCCATTGGATTTTCGTATATTTGATGTGCCGGCTTCATCCAAACCCGCCCACTCGATTTCCAAGTTTTTCTCCAAACCTAAGTTTTCGATTAGGCTCTTTATCGTAGAAAACTCGATTTGATCGCTAGATCCCCCTTCACCTAAGGCCAATCTATAATAGGCCAGGCGGTCGGCAGCCTTTTGCGCGCTACTGCCGATTAATTGAGTAGCTTCATCCAACATGCCAGAAGTGTCATCTCGAAGAAATTCCAATCCATTATTAATAGCGCCAATTGGACTGATCAAATCGTGACATAATTTTGAACATAACAATTCGGTCATTTTCAATTCTAAATTGCCGACCATCCCGCCATCACCCATAAAAAAAATGGTTTTAGAAACCTGCTGCTTTTGTTACTCCAACTTAACCCATATATTTCAAACCTTGGCAACCCGAACCAAAGTCGTAAACCGCAGAGCAATATAGAAATGGCCGATATAATTGAACGCAGTAAAAAGAAATCATATCCGAAAGGGCGTCAGGTCAAGCCAGCCTCGCTGGATTTGGTTCAAGATTTACTTGGTGAGCGTGCCAGAGACCGCCAGCACTTGATCGAAAATCTTCACGTGCTGCAAGATCAACTTGGCCATTTATCACGCGATATATTGACGGCCTTAGCGGCGGAAATGAAATTATCTCAGAGCGAGGTATATGAGGTCGCAACTTTTTACCATCACTTTGAGGTCGCCGATTATGCGGCGGGTGAAGTTCCCGAATACACTATTAGAATCTGCAACAGTATTGCTTGCGAATTGGCCGGCGCCAACGAACTCATTGAAAAAGTGAAATACAATTTTGCTGAGGCAGTGCGAATAACCACCGTTCCCTGCGTCGGCAACTGTCAGAATGCACCTGTTGCCGTTTATGGTAAGCGACAAATCGATGCTGCAGATCCAAAAAAAATTGGTGTCGCGCTGGAAAAAGATCAATCGACACCCCTACTGCCTAATTATCAAACATTGGAAAAATATCAAGCCGAGAACGACGGGTATGAAATATTAAAATCCTGTCTGGAAGGAAGCAAAAAAAGATCGGCGATTATTGGCGAGATTGATCAGGCGGGATTGCGTGGTATGGGTGGCGCGGGCTTTCCGGTAGCGCGAAAATGGCAGTTTTTGGAAAATGCTGAAAAACCGCGTGTGCTGGTGGTAAACGCCGACGAAGGCGAACCAGGAACCTTTAAAGACAGATATTGCTTTGAAACGTCACCGCACAAAATTTTGGAAGGTATGTTGATCGCGGCATGGACCATCGAGGCGGAGGAAATCTATATCTATTTACGGGACGAATATCCTCAAATTCATGAACTTCTGACGATCGAAATAGATAAGCTTGAACTGGCGGGAATTTCATCATTCGCTAATATTTATCTACGGCGGGGCGCCGGGGCCTATATTTGCGGCGAAGAAAGCGCCTTATTGGAAAGTATTGAAGGCAAACGAGGATTACCGCGCAACCGGCCGCCTTTTCCGGCTCAACAAGGATTGTTTCAGCGGCCGACACTGATAAATAATGTCGAGACTTTATACTGGGTCAGAGAAATCCTTGCGAACGGCGCCGAGTGGTATCAATCCTCAGGCAGCCCACGGTTTTATTCGGTCTCAGGCCGGGTTAACAATCCAGGCGTTGTGCAAGCTCCCTCGGGCACGACCGCGAGGCAACTAATTGAAGACCATTGCAGCGGAATGTTGGAAGGTCATAGCTTAAAAGCCTTTCTGCCGGGTGGAGCTTCAGGCGGAATACTGCCGGCAGCATTGGCGGATGAACCGCTGGATTTCGGCAGTTTGGATGATCATGGTTGCTTTGTCGGCTCGGCGGCAATTGTCGTTTTCTCGGATCAAGACAACATTCGCGACATTGCGCTAAACCTATTGCGTTTTTTTGAAGACGAAAGTTGCGGCCAATGCACACCGTGCCGACTTGGCTGTGAGAAAATGATAGGCTTGATGGCGCCTGAGAAATGGAACGAAGAATTAATCAACGATCTTAGCAGCGTCATGCGAGATGCATCGATCTGCGGTTTGGGGCAGGCAGCGCCAAATCCGGTTATTTCGGCACTGAGATTCTTTGGCGAGGAATTATGATGACTGAAGCGGTAACTTTGACCATTGATGGACAGGAAGTCGAGGCATCACCGGAGGAAACGATCTGGCAGGTTGCCGAGCGCCTCAACACTAAAATCCCTCATCTATGTTATCGCCAAGCAACGGATTACAGGGGCGATGGCAATTGCCGCGCTTGCGTGGTCGAAGTCGAGGGTGAACGGGCGTTGTCGGCCTCCTGCATTCGCAAAGTAGAGCCCGGCATGACGGTTCAAACTCAGTCAGAAAAAGCTGCCAAGGCGCGTGACATGGTTTTCGAGTTACTGCTGGCCGACCAAACCGAGCCCGATGGTGAATTTAGAAACTGGCTCAAGGAAATGGACATCTCCGAAAGTCGCTATCCCGGCATAGCAGCAGAGCCAACAGACGAGTCTCATCCGGCAATCGTTGTCGACCTTAACAAATGCATTCAATGTAAACTTTGCATTCAGGCCTGCCGCGATATTCAAGGCAATGATGTTATCGGCATGGTCGCCCGGGGCTCACATAGTCTCATTTCATTTGATATGGGGGATGGAATGGGTGACAGTACCTGCGTCGCCTGCGGTGAGTGCGTTCAAGTATGCCCAACCGGTGCGTTGTTACCAGCGGCCACCCCGATAATACCCGATCAGAAGGTCGATAGTGTTTGCCCCTATTGTGGTGTTGGCTGTCAGGTGACGTTCCATGTCAAAGACAACGCTATTGTTAATGTCGAAGGGCGGAATGGCCCAGCCAATCACAATCGGCTATGCGTTAAAGGCCGCTTCGGCATGGATTACGTCAGCAATGACCAACGGCTCACCGTCCCCTTAATTCGCAAAGATGATGTAGCCAAGACAGTTGAGATTGATATCGACCCATCCGACCCATTCAAGCATTTTCGTATTGCGACCTGGGAAGAAGCGCTCGATAGAGCAGCCGAGGGATTCAAGGAAATACTCGCCTTTAAGGGGGCGAGTGGATTGGCTGGCTTCGGCTCAGCCAAGGGCTCCAATGAAGAAGCCTATCTGTTTCAAAAACTGACACGCACGGGATTTAGAACCAATAACGTTGATCACTGCACACGTCTATGTCACGCATCTTCGGTAGCTGCGCTTTTGGAAACGATTGGATCTAGTGCCGTTACGGCCCCGTTTATCAGTTGTCTCGATTCTGATTTGATTGTCGTCATTGGCGCCAACCCGACATCAAATCATCCGGTTGCCGCGAGCTTCATTAAAAATGCTGTCGATCAAGGAGCTGAACTCATCGTTGTCGACCCGCGGCGCAATAGTCTCGAGAAATACACAGATCACTTTTTGCAGTTCACACCCGGTAGTGACGTTGCCCTGCTCAATGCATTATTAAATGTCATTGTCGAAGAAGAACTGTATGACCAGCAATATGTTGAAGCCAATACGGAAGGATTTGACGATTTCGTCACTCACATCGCCAACTTCTCACCTGATAAAATGTCGCCGCTATGTGGCATCGAAGCAGACGAGCTTCGTACCGTAGCGCGGAAAATCGCCAGTTCCGGTGCCGCCATAATTTTCTGGGGCATGGGTATCGCGCAACATACTCATGGCACGGACAACGCGCGTTGTTTGATCGCGCTGGCACTTATTTGCGGCCAAATTGGCCGGCCTGGCGCTGGGCTTCATCCCTTGCGCGGTCAGAACAATGTCCAAGGAGCATCGGATGCTGGACTTATTCCGATGATGTATCCGGATTACAAGTTCGTTACCAATGTAGAGTCGAGAGAAAAATTCGAGAGCTATTGGGAATCAGAACTCAATCCTGAAATAGGACTCACGGTTGTTGAAATTATCCACGCTATTTTGGCTGATGAGATTTCAGGGATGTATGTGATGGGAGAGAACCCAGCAATGTCTGATCCCGACTCACATCACACAAGAGAAGCGCTGGCAAAGCTCGATCATTTGGTTGTCCAGGATATCTTCTTAACGGAAACGGCAAACTTCGCGGATGTAATTCTGCCGGCTTCCGCCTGGCCGGAAAAAGACGGCACTGTGACCAATACGGATCGCCGCGTTCAACTCGGCAGAAAAGCTTTGGAAATGCCCGGTGAGGCGAGACAGGATTTATGGATCATTCAGGAAATAGCCAAACGACTTGGGTTGGATTGGAATTATGATGGCCCCCAAGACGTGCACCAGGAAATGCAAGGCTGCATGGCGTCAATGGAGCATATTGGCTGGGAAAGATTAGAGCAGGAGGGCGCAGTCACTTATCCGGTTGATAGTGATGATGAACCGGGCCATGAAGTTATATTTGGTGATGGCTTTCCGACAGCTTCCGGTCGCGGCAAGCTGGTGCCGGCTGAGGTATTACCGGCCGACGAGCTACCGGATCAGGAATTCCCGATGATTTTAACCACGGGACGAATTCTTGAGCATTGGCATACGGGGGCAATGACGCGGCGCGCGGTCAATTTGGACAAAATCGAACCAGAGGCGTATCTCCACATGTCACCGGGAGATATTGCGCGCATTGACGTCGAACCGGGAGAAGCCGTTCGCATCAGTACCCGGCGTGGAAGTCTGGAAATTGCTGTCCGGCACGAGCCGTCCGTTCCATCGGGAATGGTCTTTATGCCGTTCTGTTTTAATGAAGCCGCGGCCAATATCTTGACTAACCCGGCATTAGATCCGTACGGGAAGATCGCGGAAGTTAAATTTGCCGCCGCCCGGATAGAAAAAATCGGCTGACTAATCTGATTTGTTGGTTTTTTGGTCCAAGTATTGTCCGAACTTGTCTAATTCCTCACGAACGCTCTCCAGGGCATTTGATTCTAGCTGTCGATATCGCGTGATAATTTCAAGACCTAGTTCAGTAACAAC
>CAJWAR010000045.1 GCA_913020445.1 uncultured Rhodospirillaceae bacterium | reverse complement strand
GCGAAGGCGGCCGGACCGTCGGTGCCGGTGTCGTCGCCGATATTATCGAATAAGGAATTAGGGGTATAGCTCAGTTGGTAGAGCGGCGGTCTCCAAAACCGCAGGTCGCGGGTTCGAACCCTGCTGCCCCTGCCAACTAAATTGGAAACGGAATTAAGTAGGAAGAATGGCTAAACAAAGTCCTTTACAATTTTTGCAGCAGGTGCGCCAGGAAACCTCCAAGGTAACTTGGCCAACGCGCAAAGAGACAATGATTTCCACCGGCATGGTGTTTGTCATGGTTATTATTGCTGCGCTGTTCTTCTTTGTTGTCGATCAGATACTGTCCGGTGGCGTGAAGTTGATATTCGGATTGGGGGGCTAGGAAAAATATGGCTCACCGCTGGTACGTCATTCATGTTTATTCTGGCTTTGAACGTAAAGTTGCCGATTCTATTGAAGAACAGGCGCGTCAATCCCATCTATCGGATGAGATTGAAAAAGTCTTGGTACCGATGGAAGAAGTTGTTGAAATGCGGCGCGGCGAAAAAGTAAGCGCCGAACGCAAATTTTTCCCCGGTTATGTCCTGGTTAATATGGATATGTCCGACGAAAGTTGGCATCTGGTGATGAACACGCCGAAAGTGACCGGTTTTCTCGGTTCCCGCGGCCGTCCGACGCCGATCACGGAAGCTGAAGCCAATCGGATTATTCACCAGGTTGAAGAAGGAATTGAACGTCCGAAACCGTCAATCACTTTTGATATTGGCGAGCAGGTCCGCGTTAGCGATGGACCCTTTGCATCATTCAATGGATTGGTGGAAGACGTTGATGAGGATAAAGCCCGGCTCAAAGTATCGGTTTCGATCTTTGGCCGGTCAACGCCTGTAGAGTTGGAATACTCACAGGTTGAGAAATTATAGGATTTAGCGACGCCCATTGTCGCAAACCCGTGCGGGAGGCTGGCCATAGCCGTACCGCGCGACCCAGTTGGTTCTTACGCTGTGTGAGTGCCGATAAACTTTAAAACCCGTTGGCCCATCTTTGGGACAACTTAATTTATAACTGAGGTGTAAAATGGCAAAAAAGATTGATAGCTACATTAAGCTTCATATCCCGGCCGGTCAGGCTAACCCGTCGCCGCCCGTTGGTCCGGCTTTAGGTCAAGCCGGCTTGAATATTATGGAGTTCTGCAAAGCCTTTAACGCAAAGACCCAAAACCTGGAACAGGGCATGCCCATTCCGGTGAAAATCACGGTCTATGCGGATAAGTCTTTCACCTTTGTATCTAAATCGGCGCCGGCGAGTTTCTATATTAAGAAGGCTGCTCGTTTGGACAAAGGGTCTGAGACTCCTGGTCTTGAACTCGTTGGAACGGTAACGATGGCTCAATTGCGTGAGATTGCTGAGCACAAAAAAGAAGATTTGAATGCCAATGATGTTGAGGCGGCTTGCAAAATTCTTGCTGGCTCCGCGCGCTCAATGGGCATCACCGTGGAGGGTCAATAACATGGCCGGTCGTGGAAAACGCTTAAACAGCGCGTATGAATCTTTTGACAAATCCGTCGATCAAAGTGTGTCTGATGCGGTTAAAATTATTTTGGATTCAAAGAAAACCAAATTTGACGAAACTGTCGAAGTTGCCATTAACCTAGGTGTCGACCCGCGCCACGCTGACCAAATGGTTCGCGGTGTGGTGTCACTGCCCAACGGTACTGGCAAAACTGTTACCGTTGCGGTGTTCGCCAAAGAAGACAAAGCCGAAGAAGCCAAAGCTGCCGGTGCTGAATTTGTCGGCGGTGATGATTTGGCTGAAAAAGTCCAAAAAGGCGAAGTCGAGTTTGATCGCTGTATCGCGACGCCGGATATGATGGCTGTCGTTGGTAAGCTCGGTAAAGTGCTGGGACCAAAAGGTCTGATGCCAAATCCCAAACTGGGTACGGTAACGCCAAATGTTGCCGAGGCGATTAAATCCGTCAAAGGCGGCGAAATAGAATTCAGAGTCGAAAAAGCCGGCATCATTCATGCTGGTGTCGGCAAAACAAGTTTCTCTCTGGAAGCTCTGGTTGAAAATGTTAATGCGTTTGTGGGCGCCATCGTTAAGGCAAAGCCGACCGGTGCCAAAGGTACCTATCTTAAACGTGTAACATTGACGTCGACCATGGGTCCTGGCGTGAGATTAGATACTTCAAATCTGACCGGATAAAACGGGCCAGATGAACTAAGGATTTTCTGCTGTTTTTTCGGAAGGGGCAGAAATAGGAGAGGGCGATAATTATCAACCTTTCCGACCTGTCCGAGACTGCAGGTGTCGCTGAATTTTTTAAATGATGCGACATAATAAGAGTAAGCCTGCATAGACGGTGATGAGACATTTTCCGATCACATGTGTGGTCGATGGTGGCTCAAACTGACGACTTGGATAGGGCGAACCGGTTTTTGGAAAGTTTTCCAGAAACTAAACGTAACCGCATAAGGCGGAGAGGCCAAAAAGATTAGGTACTCTCTTAATTATGCAAACACGGAGACGATTCGTGGACCGAACAGCTAAAGAAGAGCAGGTTGCCTCGCTGAAGCAGACGTTCGAAGATTCGGAAATGGTCGTTGTCACTCATTATATTGGGATGACAATGCCGGAAATGACCGATCTTCGGGGCCGTATGCGTGAAGCCGGCGCCAGTTTTAAGGTCACTAAGAATCGCCTTACGCGTCTCGCCCTGCAAGATACTGATTTTGAATCCTTGACTGAATTGATGACGGGTCCAACCGCTCTCGCCTATTCCACCGATCCGGTGGCAGCAGCGAAAACGGCCGTCAACTACGCCAAGGACAACGATAAATTGGTCATCTTGGGTGGTGTCTTCAACGGACAATCACTGGATGTTGATGGTGTCAAAAACTTAGCCAAACTGCCGTCCTTGGACGAGCTGCGCGGCAAGCTTGTTGCCATGATTCAAACTCCAGCTACCCGGATCGCCGGTGTGCTTCAAGCACCCGCCGGTCAGGTTGCCCGCGTGATAGGCGCCTACGGAGCGAAAGGCGACGAGGCTGCTTAGCGGCTTACGTAACAACAGTTTGAGCCAAAGGAGAATTTATTATGGCTGATTTAGAGAAAATTGCTGAAGACCTCTCAGCTTTGACCGTCATTGAAGCGGCTGAGTTGAGCACTTTACTAGAGGAAAAATGGGGCGTTTCTGCCGCTGCACCTGTTGCAGTTGCGGCTGGCCCTGCTGGCGATGCCGGCGGCGAAGCAGCGGCTGAGAAAGACACATTTGAAGTCGTTCTGGCTGCTATAGGTGAGAAAAAGATCAACGTGATTAAAGAAGTTCGCGCCATCACGGGTCTTGGCTTGAAAGAAGCTAAAGATTTGGTCGAATCCGCACCTGCTGCCGTCAAAGAAGACGCTACTAAAGAAGAGGCCGAAGAAATTAAAGGCAAGCTTGAAGAAGCTGGCGCTACGGTCGAACTTAAATAGGGTTTATCTACTGACATTATATATGTGTTGGTAGCGTTATCCGCGGTATTAGGCGGCTTGGTTTTTTAAAATCAGCCGCCTGATATCGAACATATAGAATACACATCTGCCACGGATGGGTCCTGCCGCGACCGAGATAGTGGATGTGCAGTTCCGGCATTACCTGCTCACTAACAGAGCACGTATGCCTTTTCGCTTCTCTGCTGGATTGTCCGGTGGAGGCGGTGTCCGGTTCTTCGCCCAATGCGGCGATTGGAAGAAGTTCGGGACGTAGTTGAATTTTAGCTACGAGGAGCTGCAATGGCTAATCGCACTTTTACCGGTCGTAAACGCGTACGTAAATCTTATGGTCGTATTCCAACAGTTACGCCCATGCCGAACCTGATCGAGGTTCAAAAGAATTCATATGAGAGTTTCCTGCAACGCGAGGTCGCCAAGGCGGACCGCACCGATACAGGTCTCCAGGAAGTTTTTAAATCAGTTTTCCCGATTAAGGATTTTTCCGAACGCGGAACGCTGGAATTCGTTGATTACGAATTTGAAGAACCCAAATATGACGTCGAAGAGTGTCAGCAACGGGGCATGACTTATGCCGCGCCGTTGAAGGTGACCCTCCGTTTGGTGGTTTGGGACATCGACGAAGAAACCGAAGCCCGTTCGGTTCGTGATATCAAAGAGCAGGTCGTCTATATGGGTGAAATGCCCTTGATGACCAATAACGGCACCTTTGTCGTCAATGGCACCGAGCGTGTTATCGTTTCCCAGATGCACCGTTCACCGGGCGTGTTCTTCGATCACGATAAAGGTAAAACCCACTCTTCCGGTAAATTCCTATTTGCCGCCCGGGTCATTCCCTATCGTGGTTCTTGGCTCGATTTTGAATTTGATGCCAAAGATTTGGTCTATGTGCGTATCGATCGCCGCCGCAAATTGCCGGTAACCACCATGTTGCTCGGGCTTGATAACGCGGCAACCGATGCGAAACGTAAAAAACTCGCAGCCAAAGGTGAGTCGCTTGATCCACTTGAAGCCGAAGGCATGACCCCTGAAGAAGTGTTGAAATTCTTCTATGATACGGTCGATTATATTCGCGCCAAAAAAGGCTGGCAGATTCCCCTTGATGCCGAAGCTTTGCGTGGTCTTAAGCTTGACTATGATTTGCTGAATGCAAAATCCGGCCGTGTTGCTATTGAAGCAGGTACGAAATTAACGCCGCGGGTGCTGCGTGAGCTTGAAAAGAAAGGCATCACCGACTACATCGCACCGCCGGAAGAAATTCTTGGCCGTTTTGCCGCGGAAGACATCGTTGATAGGAAAACCGGCCTGGTTTATCTCGAAGCCGGCGACGAAATCACTGAGGAAATCCTCGAAGAGTTGGATGCGGCAAAAATCGCTGAAATTCCGACCTTGGCGATCGACCACGTTAATGTCGGGCCTTATATCCGCAATACCTTGGCCGCAGATAAAAACTCCAACCGTGAAGAAGCGCTGATCGATATTTATCGCGTCATGCGCCCAGGTGAGCCGCCGATCATTGAAACAGCTGATACCTTGTTCCAAGGCTTATTCTTCGATTCTGATCGTTATGATCTATCCGCCGTTGGCCGGGTGAAAATGAACTCCCGCCTGGAGCAGGAAACCGACGATACGGTTCGCGTGCTGCGCCGCGAAGACATTATGGAAGTCGTCAGAATTCTGGTTGAGTTGAAAAATGGCCGTGGTGACATTGATGATATTGATCACCTCGGTAACCGCCGGGTTCGCTCGGTTGGCGAATTGATGGAAAATCAATACCGTATCGGACTGTTGCGCATGGAGCGGGCGATCCGCGAGCGCATGAGCTCGGTCGATATTGATACCGTCATGCCGCATGATTTGATCAATGCCAAACCGGCTGCCGCAGCGGTACGTGAGTTCTTTGGCTCCTCTCAGTTGAGTCAGTTTATGGATCAAACAAACCCGCTGTCAGAGATTACCCACAAACGCCGTCTTTCGGCTCTCGGACCGGGAGGGCTGACCCGTGAGCGTGCCGGCTTTGAAGTGCGTGACGTACATCCGACGCACTATGGCCGGATTTGTCCGATTGAAACGCCGGAAGGCCCGAACATTGGTTTGATCAACAGTCTGGCTACCTATGCCCGGGTCAACCAATACGGCTTTATCGAAAGTCCGTACCGGAAAGTGAACAAAGGTAAGGTTACCAATGATGTGGTGTATTTGTCCGCCATGGATGAGGGCCGCTACACCATTGCTCAGGCGAATGAGGCGCTCGATAAGGCGGGCAAATTTGAGCATGATCTGATCACTTGCCGGCAGGCTGGTGACGTGCTGATGGTGCCATCAGAAGAAGTTGATCTTATTGACGTGTCGCCGAAGCAGCTCGTGTCTGTTGCCGCCGCGTTGATTCCGTTCCTTGAAAACGATGACGCCAACCGTGCCTTAATGGGCTCGAACATGCAACGCCAGGCGGTGCCGTTGATCCGTGCCGAAGCGCCGCTCGTTGGCACCGGTATGGAAGAAACGGTGGCCCGTGATTCTGGTGCGACGATTATTGCCAATCGGTCTGGTACGGTTGATCAGATCGACGGTACGCGTATCGTTATTCATGCCGATGAAGATGCTGGTAATAAATCAGCGCCGGGTGTTGATATCTACACCTTGCAGAAGTTCCAGCGTTCCAACCAAAACACCTGCATCAACCAGCGCCCGCTGGTGAAAGTGGGTGACCGGGTTCAACCCGGTGACATCATTGCCGACGGACCTTCGACGGAAATTGGTGAATTGGCTCTTGGCCGTAACGTTCTCGTCGCCTTTATGCCGTGGAATGGCTACAACTTCGAAGATTCGATCTTGATTTCTGAACGGATTGTTCGCGAGGACGTCTTTACTTCCATTCACATCGAGGAATTCGAGGTGATGGCGCGCGACACCAAGCTTGGTCAGGAAGAGATCACACGGGATATTCCGAACGTTGGTGAGGAAGCGCTCAAAAATATGGATGAAGCGGGCATTGTTTACATCGGTGCCGAAGTCCAGCCGAACGACATTCTCGTTGGCAAGGTGACGCCGAAAGGTGAATCACCGATGACGCCGGAAGAGAAATTGCTGCGCGCCATTTTTGGTGAAAAAGCTTCAGACGTGCGGGATACATCGTTGCGTTTGCCGCCGGGTGTTGCTGGTACGGTTGTCGAAGTTCGCGTCTTCTCACGCCGCGGCGTTGATAAAGATGAACGTGCATTGGCAATTGAACGTGCCGAGATTGAACGTCTCGCCAAAGATAGAGATGACGAGATTGCCATCCTGGAACGCAGCTTCCATGCCCGCATTCGCGAGCGTCTTTTGAACAAAAAAATTGTCAGTGGTCCGAAAGGCCTCACTCCCGGCACCAAAGTTTCAGAAGAAGTTCTTGAGAAACTTACCGCCGGTCAGATGCTCCAGATCGTCATCGGCACCGACAAAGTTATGAGTGAAATCGAAGGTTTGAAAAAGCAGCTCGAAGAGGGTGTTGGTGAATTCCAAAGCCGCTTTGAGGATAAAGTCGATAAGCTCGAACGCGGCGATGAACTGCCACCTGGCGTGATGAAACTGGTTAAAGTCTTCGTCGCGGTAAAACGCAAATTGCAGCCGGGCGATAAAATGGCCGGTCGTCATGGCAACAAGGGTGTTATCTCGCGCATCATGCCGATCGAGGATATGCCGGCACTGGAAGATGGCACTCCGGTCGATATCGTATTGAATCCACTCGGTGTGCCGTCACGGATGAATGTCGGGCAGATTCTCGAGACTCATCTTGGCTGGGCTTGTGCCGGCCTCGGTCAGCAAGTCGGTGACACGCTTGAAGCCATCAATCATGGCGACGGCACGATGAAAGACCTGCGCGATAAACTTAAATTCGTTTATGGCGAGGATACCTATAAAGAAGACATTGCCAGCATGAAAGATGACGCCGTCATTGAACTAGCCAATAATGTTAAAGGGGGTGTGCCGATTGCGACGCCAGTATTTGATGGCGCGCATGAAGTAGATATCAACGAAGCACTTGATAAGGCCGGGGTTAGTAGATCTGGTCAAGTTAAGCTGTTTGACGGTCGGACGGGTGAATATTTCGATCGCGAAGTGACGGTTGGCTACATTTATATCTTGAAGCTCCATCACTTGGTCGATGATAAAATCCACGCCCGTTCAATTGGCCCTTACAGTCTTGTCACACAGCAGCCGCTGGGTGGTAAGGCGCAATTCGGTGGTCAGCGATTTGGTGAAATGGAAGTGTGGGCGCTCGAAGCGTATGGCGCTGCATATACATTGCAAGAAATGCTGACTGTAAAATCGGACGATGTTTCAGGTAGAACGAAAGTCTACGAAGCCGTTGTCCGGGGTGACGACACGTTTGAAGCCGGTATTCCGGAAAGCTTCAACGTGTTGGTTAAAGAACTGCATTCACTCGGCTTAAATGTCGAGCTGAAACAGCGCAGCTTCTAAGTCACCCTCGATAACAACGGTTTTAAAGGAGAATATCCATGAATGAGTTAATGCGGATTTTTGAACCAGCTCAGGCTACCCAACGTTTTGATCAAATCATGATCAGCATCGCCAGCCCGGAGCGTATCCGGTCTTGGTCTTTCGGCGAAATTAAGAAGCCTGAAACCATTAACTACCGTACCTTCAAGCCCGAGCGTGACGGACTTTTCTGCGCTCGTATTTTTGGCCCGATCAAAGATTATGAATGTTTGTGCGGCAAGTATAAACGTATGAAGTATAAAGGCATCGTTTGCGAAAAATGCGGTGTCGAGGTGACGCTGACCAAAGTTCGCCGTGACCGCATGGGACATATTGAGCTGGCTGCGCCGGCGGCTCATATTTGGTTTATGAAGTCGCTGCCATCGCGTACCGGCTTGATGCTCGATATGACGCTTAAAGATTTGGAACGCGTGCTGTATTTCGAAAATTATGTGGTCTCGGAACCTGGTTTGACGCCGCTTGCAGAAAAACAGTTGCTGACGGAAGAAGAATACCAGGATGCTGTGGAAGAGTATGGTGAAGACGCTTTCCAGGCCGGTATCGGCGCCGAAGCAATCCGTGAAATGCTCAAAGAAATTGATCTTGAGGAGCAGCTCGAATCATTGCGCATAGATTTGAAAGAAACCAATTCCGAAGCTAAACGCAAAAAATTCGTCAAACGTCTCAAATTAGTTGAAGCGTTCATTAATTCCGGCGCTCGTCCCGAATGGATGATCCTGGAAGTGGTGCCGGTTATTCCGCCTGAATTGCGTCCGTTGGTGCCGCTTGATGGTGGCCGGTTTGCGACGTCTGATTTGAACGATCTCTATCGCCGGGTGATCAACCGGAACAACCGTCTGAAACGGCTGATCGAATTGCGCGCACCGGAAATCATTGTCCGTAATGAAAAACGGATGCTGCAGGAATCGGTTGATGCCTTGTTTGATAACGGCCGTCGTGGCCGCGCCATTACCGGCGCCAACAAACGTCCACTCAAATCTTTGTCTGATATGCTCAAAGGTAAGCAGGGCCGTTTCCGCCAAAACTTGCTGGGTAAACGCGTTGACTATTCCGGCCGCTCAGTGATTGTGGTTGGTCCGGAGCTGATGCTCCATCAATGCGGGCTACCGAAGAAGATGGCACTCGAGCTGTTCAAGCCGTTTGTTTATTCCAGGCTCGAGAAATATGCTATGGCGACGACCATTAAAGCTGCCAAGCGCATGGTCGAGAAGGAACGTCCTGAAGTTTGGGATATCCTTGAAGAAGTGATTCGTGAACATCCGGTGATGTTGAACCGGGCGCCGACGCTTCACCGCTTGGGTATCCAGGCGTTTGAGCCGGTCCTGATCGAAGGTAAAGCTATCCAACTTCACCCACTGGTTTGTACCGCCTTTAACGCTGACTTTGACGGTGACCAAATGGCGGTCCATGTGCCGCTGTCGCTTGAAGCCCAGCTTGAAGCCCGCGTCTTGATGATGTCGACCAATAACATCCTCAGCCCGGCCAATGGTAAACCGATCATCGTGCCGTCTCAGGATATCGTGCTTGGTCTTTATTACATGACCATGGAGCGCGAAGGTGAGAAGGGCGAGGGCATGATGCTGGTCGATGGTGAAGAGATTGAGCATGCTTTGAATGAAGGCGTGGTTAGTCTGCAAGCCAAAATCACCACGCGTTATGAAACCGTGGACGAAGACGGCAAACCGGTTACCCGCCGGGTTGAATCAACCCCAGGTCGGATGTTACTGGCCGAATTGCTGCCGCGTCATCCAAATGTGCCCTTCGAATTGGTCAACCGCTTGCTGACCAAGAAGGATATCTCTTTCGTTATCGACGAGGTTTATCGTCACTGTGGTCAAAAAGAGACGGTTATTTTTGCTGACCGGATCATGGGCCTCGGTTTCCGTAATGCTTGTCAGGCCGGTATCTCCTTCGGTAAAGACGATCTGGTGGTGCCGGATTCGAAGGTGAAGCTGGTTGATGAAACTGAGCAGCTCGTTGAATCTTACGAACGTCAGTACCTCGACGGTCTGATCACACAAGGCGAGAAATATAACAAAGCGGTCGATGCTTGGTCGCGTTGTACCGATCTCGTTGCCGATGCGATGATGGCTGAAATTCAGAAAATCGAAACTGGTAAGCCGGTCAACTCGGTTTACATGATGGCTGATTCCGGTGCGCGTGGTTCGGCTGCTCAAATGAAACAGCTGGCTGGAATGCGCGGTCTGATGGCCAAGCCGTCTGGTGAGATCATTGAGACACCGATCATCTCGAACTTTAAAGAAGGGCTGTCTGTGCTTGAGTACTTCAACTCAACTCACGGCGCGCGTAAAGGTCTGGCTGATACCGCGCTTAAAACCGCGAACTCCGGCTACCTCACACGTCGTCTGGTTGACGTGGCGCAAGATTGCATCATCAATGAAGTCGACTGCGGCACCAAAGACAGCATCACTGTTAACGCGGTGATCGAAGGTGGCGATGTGATCCTTACCTTAGGTGATCGTATTCTCGGCCGGACCGTTGCTGAGGATGTAATTGATCCCGAATCCAATAAGGTGATGATCAAGAAAAACACGCTTCTCGACGAAGTTGCCGTTGAAGCGCTTGATGCGGCAGAAGTCGAATCCGTTCGGGTGCGCTCGGTCCTCACTTGTGAAACCAAATCGGGCGTTTGCGGCGCGTGTTATGGCCGCGACCTTGCTCGAGGAACGCCGGTAAATATGGGTGAAGCTGTCGGTGTTATTGCTGCTCAGTCGATTGGTGAGCCGGGTACACAGCTGACCATGCGGACGTTCCATATTGGCGGCGCGGCGCAACGTGGTGCCGAGCAATCCGCCATTGAAGCTAACGCGGATTCCAAAGTTAAGCTGGTCAATTGCAGTGTCGTTAAAAACAGTGCCAAAGTTAACATCGTGATGACGCGAAATGCCGAAGTGTTGTTGATCGATGACAAAGGCCGGGAACGGGCGCGTCATCGTATTCCATATGGTGCCAAGCTGCTGACCAAAGATAAGGCGAAAGTTGAGCGTGGCGAGAAACTCGCTGAATGGGATCCGTACACTTTGCCGATCATTACCGAAAAAGAAGGTATCGCGAATTTCGTCGATCTTGAAGAAGGTGTAACAATGCGGGAAGTCGTCGATGAGGCAACTGGTATTTCGAGCCGCGTTGTTGTTGACTGGAAACAGCAGCCAAAAGCCGCTGATCTTCGCCCTCGGGTTACTTTGCGTGATGCCAAAGATAATGTTCTCACGCTTGGTAACGGTCTTGAGGCCCGCTACTTCATGTCGGTGGATGCTATTCTATCGGTTGAAAATGGCCAGAAAGTGAACGCCGGTGACGTACTGGCGCGTATTCCGCGCGAAGGTTCTAAAACCCGTGATATCACTGGTGGTCTGCCGCGAGTGGCGGAACTTTTCGAAGCCCGCATTCCGAAAGACCATGCGATCATCAGTGAAAACGAAGGCCGCATCGAATTCGGTAAGGATTACAAAAATAAACGCCGTATTGTCGTCGTGCCTGACGATAAAGAAGAAGAGCCAATGGAATACATGATTCCAAAAGGTAAACACATCAGCGTTCAAGAAGGAGACTATGTTGAACGCGGTGATGCTTTGATGGATGGTAATCCGGTGCCGCATGACATCTTGAAAGTGATGGGCGTTGAAGCTCTGGCGAATTATCTGATCGACGAAATCCAGGATGTGTATCGTCTGCAAGGTGTGCGGATCGATGACAAACACATCGAGGTGATTGTCCGTCAGATGCTGCAGAAAATTGAAGTTACCGATGGCGGCGATACCACCTATCTGGTTGGTGAACTCATTGATCGTATCGAATTTGAAAACGAAAATGAGCGTACCAAAGCCAAAAAAGGTAAAATCGCAACGGGCAATTCGATGCTCCAGGGCATTACCAAAGCGAGCTTGCAGACATCGTCCTTTATTTCCGCGGCGTCGTTCCAGGAAACCACCCGGGTGCTCACCGAGGCAGCTGTCTCCGGTAAGCGGGATAATCTGGTCGGTCTCAAAGAAAATGTGATCGTTGGTCGTTTAATCCCGGCTGGCACGGGCTCCGTCATGAACAATTTCCGCCAAGTGGCGGCGGATCGTGATGAAGAGCTCGCGGGTGATCTGAGTGACACGCCGGCAATCGAAGATGCCAGTGGCGGCGAGAGCGCCGAAGAGGCGGTCGCAGAAGCCGGCGAATAACACTTCAACACATATATAAGTAATATCGAAAAGCCCTGCTGGTGAAAATCAGCGGGGCTTTTTTTGTCGGCTGGGGCGCGTTTCTGCTCCTTCCCCGCAAGGAGGGAGGAAACATAGTGGTGTTGTCGCTTGAATAACAGTTATTTTATAAATTTTTCAACCGCGGTATGTAGTTCGCTCAAAATAATCGGCTTGGTCAAATAACTTACAAATCCCTGTTCCAGGCCATTCTTAATGTGTTCGGGCAAAGCGTCTGCTGACACAGCAATTGCTGGAATATTTTTGGTGGGTTCATTTTCTTTCAGTTTTTCGAGCAATTTCGATCCTGACATAGCTGGAAGATTGATATCCATGATGATCAGATCTGGTGCAACTTCCTCGGCGATTTGTAGTCCACATTCCGCATCACTGGACGTTACAAGTTCGACAAAATCGATATCTTCAAAAATATCCTGCATCAGTTCTATGCTGCTGGCATCATCATCAATGTATAATATCTGTTTCGTATTGCCATCGGACAATCCAATCGAAAATTGATCAGTTTTGAAAGGTGCATTTTGAATCTCATCATCAACGCTAATGTCCTCGACAATATTAAGATCGACCCAGAAGGTGCTACCAATTCCTTCCTCGCTAGTAACGCCAACACTACCCCCCATTAAATCGACCAGCTGCTTGGTGATTGAAAGGCCGATACCGGAACCGCTGATCTGCGGCGATATGGTCCAGGGCCGATTGAAAGGTTCAAAGATCGACACTAAACGATCTGAATTTATGCCAATCCCGGTGTCCCGGATTTCAATTCGCAATTTACTACTTTCGAGTATTTGAAACACCACATCCACTTCCCCGCCGTCCCGATTGTACTTGATTGCATTTGACAACAAATTTAGAAAAACCTGCTTCAATCTGACCTCGTCGACCTGCACTGAAGGCAGTGAATGAACTTGGGGATCAACAGCTATTGATATATTTTTTTCCCCGGCCTGCGCTTCCAAGCCGGCGACCGCCTCACTCAGAGCGTTTGCCGGGCCAATTGGATTCAAATTTACCGAAATTTTCCCAGCCTCGACACTGCTGAGATCCAGCAACTCTTCGATCAGGTGTAGCAAGTGTTGCCCGCTTTTTAAGATAATCTGGATTCGGCGGGAGTTTGCATCATCGATTTTATGTTTTTTATCGTTACTGATTAACTGCGAAAATCCCAAAATTGAATTTAAAGGTGTCCGCAATTCGTGACTCATATGCGTCAAAAAATTGGACTTTGCTTTATTCGCCGCTTCGGCTTGAGATTTTGCCAGCTCAAGTTCTCTTTCCTGATTGCGTTTCTCTGTTATGTCCTGGGAAATGAACAAATAGCAATCATAACCCTCGAACTCGATGCGCTCTCCACTGACGAGAAAATCGCGAATTTCACCGCTCTTGGTAACGTACTGAGTCTGGACGTTCGCATGGCGGTCCTGAACAAGGCTTCCGGCCGCCTTAGACCGAATTTCCGGATCAACTAACAAATTAAGTTCAAATGGTGTTTTACCGATAACTTCGTGTCTCTCGTAGCCCAGGGTTTTCAACCAAACGTCATTGACATCGAAAATGGTGGCTGTATCGACAGTAGATATTGAAACAAGCGCCGGGCTGGACAGGAAAACTTTTCTAAATCTTTCCTCACTTTTTTTAACATTCGTTATATCCGTGTGAAAGGCGATGATGCTGCCATCTGACAATTTTTTGCGGCTTATTTGAAACCATTTACCGTCATATTGGGTTACCACATCAGGAAGGTAATTGCGGTCGCGCAATGCTAGCTCGGCTTCATGCCAATCCGCCGGTTCGCCCTCTTCTACGATGCGTAATCCGCTTGCTTTTATCCGGTTGAGCAATTCCTCAATATTTAAACCCGGCCTTATAATTTCGGCAAAATGTTGAAATAAATCACGGTATTTATCGTTGCACATAACCAGGCGGCCATCCGCATCCCAAAGAACGACTGCCTCTGGAGCCATTTCCATTGCTTCTATTAAATTGTCGGTTAATACCTCTACCATTTTCGCCACATTGTTTCTGTTCCAGGCTCTTCGTAACATCCGGATCGAGCGTGAATTGGCTAAATTGTTAGATCAATTTACTTGCATCCTCTGAAAGTGAATTGTTTTGAATCCTATTCTAGGGAAAGTTGGTCAGGTGGCAATCGAATATAATGATATTCACTATTGTCCGCTTTACACCGGAGAGCAGGCATTGATTTCAATGGTGCAAAGGGTCTGCTTCTAGCCAAAAGCGGACAGAACCAAAAAAATTCGTTAGCATCCGACAAATACTAATTTTGCCGGAGGGCCATTTATGGAATTGCCGTCACTGGACGTTAAAAAATTGGACAAAAGCCGACGCAGCGAGGGCGTTGTCTTAATGACTGTCGGACGTAATACACGGTCTCTGAACAAAACTAGCGAACTAGAAGCTATTATTGCAATTGGTCAATCGGGCGAGATCGTTTGGCATCGTTTATTTGAATTTGGCATTATGGATTGTCGGCGTTCGTTGTCGGATACACTATTGGTAATGGCGACTGATGGCCGAGCCATGGAAATCGATCTAGATGGAACGCTTATTCATCAATGGTATTGTGCGCCAAGGTTTCCAGAAGGTGCAACAGGTGTCCCTCTCGATACTTTAAAGTTGCATCACACAATCTGCGAAATAGCACCGGGGAGATATTTATCCCTGTCAATTGAACACAAAGAACTGAAGCAACCGCACGGTGATTTTACGCATTTCATGGCCGACACGGTAGTTATCTTTGATCGACAGGGTCAAATAGAGCGAGAAATTTCAACTGCAGATTTATTGGATGAAACACGCATTAGTTATGGTGCGGAAGGACCTTATTATGTTCATCAGGGATGGTCCGCAACAATGGATTGGAGCCATGGCAATAGTGCTATATTGGACCCCAAAGATGGGGCCATAATATTGTCCTTCCGGCATCAGGACGCATTGGTAAAAATTACTGAGGACGGAGAACTAATTTGGATATTGGGAGCAACTGTTGGTTGGCAAGGCAGTCAAAAAGAGAGTTTGTTGAAAATAGAAGGTGGCCGTGCATTTTACCACCAACATGACCCAAGCTTTTTATCGACTGGGGAACTTATGCTATTTGACAATGGTGTATCGGGAGGTATTCCTCCGGAGCCTCTTCAACCTCTTGAGGAGCGAGAGAGTTTTGGGCTTGCGTATGCCATTGATGAACAGGCGAGAACGGCTACCGAAACGTGGCGCTACGGTGGCACGGATTTACCGTACTCTCATTATGTTAGTGGTATTTGCGAAATGCCTAACAGCAACCGATTTATTGCTTGTGCGGGTCTAAAGCATGCCCTTGATGGCTCTCGCGTTGAGTTTCCGCCTATGGGCGTCGGTAGCATGGTATTCAAAGAAGTGACACCAGAAGGTGATGTCGTATTTGAAGCGGAGATCAACGACCCGGAGGCTGTTCCAGAAGAAGGTTGGAATGGCTTCAGACCTGAATACCTACCCCCAAAACTAAGCCAGAAGCTTGTAAATTAGAATGTCCGCTTTGGGTCAGAAGCGGACTCTTTAGCATTATCCAGAATATGTCCGCTTTCGGGGGTAGAGCAGACTTTTGGGAGGGCATACTAAAAATACCGGTTTTCCGTAAATCACCTAATTCTATCTCTTTGTCCTCTGTGCCCTCAGTGGTTTGTTTATCAAGTTTTCAGCATATCCCACGGTGACATGCCTTCGGGCAGCGCCGGGCGTTTGGTGATTTCTTTTATCGGCACTCCAGCCTCATATTTTTCGATCATTTCTGCCGGGTCAAAGTTGATCCCCATGAAATTCTCTTCATAGGCGCCGCCATCGAAAAACTCGACCAATTCTTCGAGCGTTTCGAAATTGTCGATCATCAACTCAATTTTATTGCCATCCGGGTCTTTGTAATACATCGAAGTCGAGGGCCCATGGATGATGCACCAGAAGGGTTCAATACCGGCTTTTTTGATGCGCGTATAAGACGCCAACAACTCGCCCAAATCCTGATAAGAAAATGACACATGGTCCATCCCGGTGGCGTTTTCAGCCGGGCTTTCCAAATCCGGCAAATTGACCAAAGCGATGCGGTGATGCTCATCGTCATACGCCATGAAGGCGACTTCATTGTTCCGGTAGGAAATCTCAGCTTCCAAAACGGTAGCATACCACTCAATCATTTGGTCCAGATCGCGCACTTTGAGGGCGACATGACCCATTTTGAAGGGTGCTATTTTGCCGCGCTCGACGGCGGGTTTTACAACAACGGCCATAATATTGTCCTCTTCCTCAGTGCTGGCTCGTCTTGGGGTCAGCCTTTCCTTTTCGATGCGATCATGTGATCATAAATTATGACTACAACACAGCCAAATATTCTTTTCGTTGTCTCTGATCAAGAATGTGCCCGCCCTGAATTACCGCAAGGTTTGGATCTGCCCGCCCATGAAAGATTGCGGGTGCGGGGCACCGAGTTTCTAAACTACCATGTTACGACAGCGCCGTGTACGCCGTCACGCTCAGTTATCTATTCGGGCCTGCATACCAGCAAAACCGGTGTTATTGCTAACACCGACGCACCGCCCCAGCGCGATATGCCGCTGGGGGTCAAAACCATCGGTCATATGATGCGCGAAGCCGGCTATTACACGGCCTATAAAGGAAAGTGGCATTTAGGTGGTGCTGATCTGCCACCGCGCCAAAATCCAATTGTTATGCCGAATACCAAAAATGCGCTGGAGAAATACGGTTTTGCCGATTACAGCGCTGACGGTGATCATTGGGGAGAAAGCTGGGAGGGCTATCGTCAAGACGGCGTGATCGCCAGTGAGGCGGCGGATTGGCTGAAAAATCGCGCGCCGGATGTATCAGCCGGTCAACCTTGGATGTTGGCGGTAAATTTCGTAAATCCCCATGACATCATGTTTTTTGATGCGACCGGCGATATGGAGGAAAAACGCATTCATCCGGGTTTGATCTCGACCTTGAAGCCGGCACCAGTTGGGCCGCCCTACGATACGTTTTGGGATGAGCCTTTGCCCGATAGTTTTGCCGATGATCTCAGCACCAAGCCCTGGGCGCAGCGAAATTTTCAGTTATTTAACGACTACTTTTTTGGCGGCCCGCTCAGAGAAGACCCGGAGGCCTGGCGGCGCTTTCGATCCTATTATTTCAATTGCCTGCGTGATGTTGACCGCCATTTGGGCACCGTATTGGATGCGCTTCACGAAAGTGGGCAGGAGGATAACACGATTATTATCTACACGTCTGATCATGGTGAGATGGCAGGTGCCCACGGTATGAGCCAAAAAGGTCCGATGATGTATAAGGAAAATCTGCGGGTGCCGTTTACGGTGGTTCATCCGGATATTGAAGGGGGAAGCACGACAGAAGAACTTGGCTCGGCGCTGGATATTGCGCCGACTTCGTTATCGCTTGGTGGTATGAGCCTTGATCAGATTGCGCAGAACTATCCAGAGCTTAAAGGCGTTGATTTGTCGCCAGCCTTACAGCCGAACGGCACAAGTGAACGGTCGCAGCGCGGCATTCTAATGTATTTCGGCGTCTTGATGTTGTCCTTTGATGCCGATGCGGCGCGCACATTCTTGCTGGACCGGATAAAACCTCATGACGGCCCATCGCCGCCACCGCCGCCTAAGGATCAACCAACTCAACCACTGGATGACCCAGCCTTGTTCAGAGCCATTCACACCGGACGCTATAAATTCGCGCGCTATTTCAAGCCATCTGAACATCATCGCCCGGATGATTGGGCGACTTTGACGGCTCATAATGAGTTGGAACTGTACGATATCACCGCTGATCCTAATGAAATGATCAATCTGGCCCAAGGTGATACTTTCGATCAGAAGCTTATTCTTTCCTTGAACCGGCAGCTCAATGATTTGATTGCGCTGGAAATTGGTGATGATAATGGCCAGGAATTTCCGGGTGATCCCGCCCTCTATCAACTTTGAGCGGCCTTAGGATATCTTAAATGCGAGCAGTTGAAATTCATGAATATGGCGCCGCGCGGGATGTGCTAAACTTTAATCAAGACGCGCCCGAGCCTGAGCCCGCTCCGGATGAAATTCGCATTCGCGTGCATGCCGGTGCGGTCAACAATATCGATTGCGCTATTCGCAGTGGCTATGGCAGTGAATTTTTCAAGCAACACGGTATGTTTGAACTGCCGATCATCATGGGACGCGACGTGTCGGGCGTGGTCGATAAAGTTGGCGTGGATGTTACCCAGTTCACTATTGGTGATGAAGTTTACGCCTCTCCGTCAAATCGCGGGTGTGCTGATTATGTTACCGTTAAAGCTAACTTCGTTGCGTTGAAACCCCGTAATCTGACCCATTTGGAAGCGGCTTCGTTTCCCTATGTCATTTTGACTGCTTGGGCGGCGTTGGTGGATCATGCGGGGCTTACAGCCGAAAACACCGCCGGCCAAAAAGTTTTTCTGCCGCGCGGTTCGGGTGGTGTCGGGACCCTCGCGATCCAATGGATGAAGGCCTGGGGGGCAACTGTCGCAACGACCTGCAGCACAAAGAATATTGAGCTGGTAAAATCGCTCGGCGCGGATGAGGTGTTTGATTACACCAAAGACGGATTTGAAGGCAGGCTTCAAGACTGTGATGTGGCGCTCGATATGCTGGGCTATGAAATGGAACAGCCGATTTTGGCGACACTCAAAGTCAAAAACGCGGCGCGCTATGTCTCGATTATCTCGCCCTTGATGCCGCTGACGGTCGAGCACGGCTACGACAAAGGCGTCGAAATGTATGAAGCTCAATTGGCTGACCGTAAATCAGTACAGGCTGAATTAGGCCGCGAGTTTGCGTGGTCTTTCATGCAACCGAACGGCAGCGCTTTGGCGAACATCGCTGAATTGATTGAACAAGAAAAAATCAAGCCGGTGATTGATCGGGTTTACCCGATGGAGCAACTCGTTGACGCCCACGAATATGTGGAATCCCGCCGCGCCCGTGGCAAGGTGGTCATTTCGATAGTTGACCCCGGGTAGCCGGCGTATTTTCATTGCCGTTTCTGGTGGTCGGCTAATTGAGTATTAATTATTTGGCGAAACCGCAGCTGTGAAGATGTAACCCGCATTCCGTACGGTTTTAATCCACTGCGGCGCCTTAGGGTCCTGCTCAATTTTCTTTCTTAGCCGGGCGATACGAATGTCGACGCTCCGGTCATAAGCAGGACTGTCATTGGTATAGGCTATTTCTAATATTTGATCGCGCGAAAGCACCCGATTGGGATGTTCGACAAATACCTTGAGAAAATCAAACTCGCCACTCGTAAGGTCGATATGGTCACCATCGGGATTTACAAATTCACGGCGGCTAACGTTGAGGTTCCAGCCATCAAAATCGTAGCTTGTGCCGTCATCCGCAGATGCCGCTGAACTTACTAATTCGGAGCGCCGAAGAACGCTTCTCGTGCGGGCCAGTAGCTCTCGCGGCTCAAATGGTTTGGTCAAATAATCATCCGCGCCAAGCTCCAAACCAACTACTTTTTCAGTGGTATCGGAACGTCCGCTGAGAATTATCACGCCAGCTTCCGATTGAGCTTTGAAGGCACGCGTTAGTTCCAAACCATCCATATCAGGTAGACCCAAATCGACGACAATTAAATCGACCTGATTATTTTGCAAATGATCCAAAGCCAACTCGGCATTGGGGCAAGTGATCACCTTGTAACCACCAGAATCCAAACAATCTTTTACGACATCTAATACATATGGGTCGTCATCAACTGCTAGAATTGTCTTTTGAGATTCCACTTCCAATACCTAATTCAAATCGTATTTATCGATTACAATATTATAAATCAAAACGTGTATCTTCTCTAACTTGAGGATATATTTTAATATTTCAAGGACTGATTTCAATTGATTCAAAGATTTAATTACAGCCGATAAAATCGCCAAATTGGGTATTGTTACGTAACACAAAATTATAGGTATGATTCAATGAATATCAATTATTAGAATGCTCAAATGGAAATAAGAGACTTGAAAATACCCGTAAAGACGGTCAAATATAAAATATCATGTTAAATTGGGTATTTGGCACTAAAACAAAAAAGCGGCGTAAAAAACCGGGGATTGGGCAAAAGCCGGCTTATGAGAAGGCGCGGAAAATTGCCTCTAGCGGGACCGTGT
The DNA here is from genome assembly GCA_913020445.1 of uncultured Rhodospirillaceae bacterium. GTDB lineage: Bacteria > Pseudomonadota > Alphaproteobacteria > Rhodospirillales > UBA2165 > TMED23. Next base: position 11,717 of record CAJWAR010000045.1, on the reverse strand, counting down.
CTGAACGTCAAAAACTAGCGGCTCATGAAGACTTAGAGCCTGAAATTCTATACTTTTTTGCCACCGATGATGCGCCGGAAGTGCGTCGGGAAGTGGCGGAAAACCGGGGAACACCCCTTCAAGCAGATATCATCCTTTCAAAAGATCCAGATGAAGAAGTTCGCTGTGAACTTGCCTTTAAAATTGGTCGTCTGGTGCCGGAACTTGATCCGGAAGAAAATGAGCAATTGACCGAAATGGCATTGGAAGTGCTGGAAATTCTCGCCAACGACGAATTGCCGAGGGTTCGAGCGATTATCGCCGAGGAATTGAAAAGTGCGTCGAACGTGCCGAAAAGGATTGTGCGCCATTTGGCCGAAGATTTGGAAGACATTGTTTCAGTGCCAATTCTCGAATACTCACCATTGCTCAGCGAAGCTGATCTGCTTGAAATAATTGCCAGAGGAATGAAAGCACGTGCCCTCGTCGCAGTTGCTAAAAGGCGTAATGTGAGTGAGCCCGTAGTCGATGCGGTGGTTGCTAAAAAGGACAAAGAATCGACTAAAGCATTGCTTGAAAATGCAACCTCTGTCATCAGTGAGCGCACCTTCGATAAAATTTCAGAAGAGGCGGAAGATAATAATGAGTGGCACAATGCGATGGTTTATCGCGATGGCTTGCCGGTGCGAACGGTGATGCGGATTGCGACATTTGTTAGTGCGGCCCTGATGGAAAGGCTCATTGAAAAAAATTCCAGGCAAAAGGATTTGGTCGAAAAACTTCGTAAAACCGTGCGTGAACGTATCGAAAAAGGTGAACTTGGTGAAGATGTTGATGATGGCGTGAAGCCGGCAATTGAGCGAGTCGAGGAAGACCACAAAAAAGGCTTATTGAATGAAGAGTTGATCGACAAGGCTCTGGTTGAAAGCGATACCTCCTACGTGCGATATGCTTTGATACAATTGGCTGAGCTGCCAAAAGATACCGTATCTAAAATGCTTAATACCGGAAGCTCAAAAGCAATTACGGCCTTGGTTTGGAAAGCCGGATTGAGTATGTCAATGGCGGTTAAGATTCAGGAGAAGATCGGCCGCCTTAGCGGCAAAAAGGTCATGCGCCCGACCAGCGACGGCGGATATCCGCTAACAAAAGATGATCTCGACTGGTATATGGAAAGCTTTTTCTAAACTATATTATTTCTTTTGAGGCTTCCATTCGCGCGCTAATTTTTCGGCTTGAGCAACGATTTCGGGTGACAAGCTCTCTGCCAAGGCTTTGCGGTTCTGTATCGCCAGTTTATTGCCTGACTTCGCCGCGAGCGTGAGCCACTTTAACGCTTCAACCTCGTTTTTTTCGACACCTTCGCCACGCGCCAGGCGAATTCCAATGTGGTTTTGCGCTTTGGCATAGCCTTGCTTGGCCGCCGCTAGGAACCATTGGGCCGCCTTTTTGATATCGCGATCAACGCCTTTGCCATCACGATAAATTTTGCCGATGTTGTATTGCGCTTGAAACACACCGGATTTGGCAGCGCGCATGATCCAGTTAAAGGCCTCTGCTCTATCTTTCTTAACACCCAGACCTTCAGAGTACATTTTACCAAGCGAGTATTGTGATCTGGCCGAGCCTTGCGCCGATGCTTTTTTGAGCCAGCCGACGGCTTTTTCATAGTTGATATTAACGCCGCCACCGAACAAATAGGTCATGCCAAGGTTATGCTGCGCTTCCTTGTTGTTTCGTTCAGCCGCCTTTAGCCACCAATTTATGGCTTGGCCGCGATCCTCTTTTACGCCGCGCCCTTCGTCATACATAACGCCTAAATTAAACTGAGCCTTGGCGTCACCTTTACTCGCAAGAGCCCGCCATTCTTTCAATGCTTTAGCAAAATTACCATTCTGATAAGCATCCCAGCCGGCTTGGAAGTCGGCAAACACCGGTGAATGCGTGGCGGTGGCAATAAACATGCCGCCAACAACACTCAAGCCGATGACAAATTTGCGCAAGGTAGGCGTTTTTAATTTATTATTTCTACCCATCGAAATCCCCGTAGATTTTGTTGAGAGGATTTCTGGACCCTGCGAACTTTCTTTTTCCATCAAGATACACATTTGACTGAGTCCTACTTACTTTGAGCCGAAAATTTAGTGACTTGCATTCGCAGGGTTTCGATGAGACCACCGACACCCTGTTTACTGATGACAGCGCGAAATTCTGATCGCTGTGTTACCACCATACTCACACCGGCGACAACGACATCAAGAATCTTGTGAGCGCCATTTTTTTCGCGCACGCGCCAACCGGCTAATATCGGCGGTCCGCTTGGGCGTGAAATCTTGGTTGATACGAGGATGTCTTTCTTGCCAATCGGTTTGGCGCCGGTGACGACAAATTTCTGACCGGCATAGCCGCCAAAACGGCGTGAATAGGTACGCAGAACAAACTCTTTAAAAAGCGCTTGATATTGTCCGCGCTGGTCGGCTGAAGCTTTACGCCAGGCCGCGCCTAAGACATATCGGCCAATGAGGTTAAGATCGAAATTTGTCGATAGAATTAGCCGGACCTTTTTTTCTTTTTGATCCAGCGGTACACCATTTGCTTTTAGCGCACTGAGTGCCTGACTGCTGAGTTCGTTGACGAATTTCGTCGCGCCTTCCTTATTTGTCGCCTCGGCAACCGTGCTAAAGGTTAAGGCAATAAGTACAAAAACTATTTTAAATAACCGGTGGTTCACGGCCTCGGCGACTCCCTATTTTTCATTTCTAACTACAGATATTACAGCGCCTTCGGAAAATCGCAACTAAGGATTATTTTTAGCCATTTTATTCCGCGGCGACGGTCTCACTCTTATGGCCGTTTTCCAGCAGCTGAATAATTTCCTGCATCGAATAAATATCGCCAAATACCTGAAGAATAGCGGCCAGGGAGGCTATGTGCTCCTCGTCGGTAGGTGCTGCATTGGCGTCCGATATCATCATCGTTTTAAAATTTCGCATCATCGCGTCACGCGCGGAGGATTCAGAACATACATTGGTCAGCGTGCCGGTGATCACTACGGTATCGATACCGCGGTGTTCCAAAACTTCCGCCAAATCCGAAGCGCCGGGCAAAAACGCCGAGTAACGATCTTTCTGCACGACCAAATCCTCGTCACCTACGTCTAATTCGGGCCAGATTGCATGACCTTCGCTGCCTTCGCTTAACACCCCGATCATGCGGCTTGCGCGATCTGGATTGTTAACGCCGTTGTAAAAAACCGACCAATCAATCAGGCTGTCTTCCGTTTGGGTCATTTGCACCCAAGCGACGGTGCCGCCGTTTTTGCGAAAAGCGGTCGCCAGCTCGTTTATATTCGGCACGATTTCGCGCGCCACCGGCACTTCGGCCGGCGAGCCAACTTGAAGAAAGGCATTTTGCATATCGATCACGATAAGGGCCGATTTGCTTGGCTCGATCTCTTCAAATTGATGGAGTTTGCCGCGCCGGCGTATGGCCCCGTCAATGGCATATTGTGGTAGGTCTGTCTTATGCATGTCGCATCCTCCGTGTTGAGATGGAGTATAGCAATAATATTGCCCGGTGATCACCCAAATTTGACTGCGAGATGACAAGTGGTGATTTGCCTTATGGAATGGAAGGGCGGAAACTTCTGCGCATGAGATTGATTTTAGCGATTTTGGCGATTTTTATGCCGTTCAGCGTCTTGGCTGAGGGCACCCCGGACCCGGCATGGCTGACCGAATTCCCAGAGACCAATTTCAAGAAAACCGCCATTGCTTTTAGTGAGATCGTTACCGATGGACCGCGGCGCGATCAAATTCCACCGATCCACAATCCGCAATATATTGCTGCCGCGGCGGACCAAGAGCTGGGGCCGCTTGAGCCGGTGCTGAGCATCATGATCAAAGGTGATGCCCGGGCTTACCCCTTGCGCATTCTGCTCTGGCACGAGATTGTCAATGAAGTGATTGGCGGTGTGCCGGTGCTGATCTCCTATTGTCCGCTGTGCAATTCCGGCGTCGTTTTTGACCGGCGCGTTAACGGGCAAACGCTGAATTTCGGCAATACCGGGCGCATTCGCCATTTTGATATGGTGATGTATGATCATCAGACCGGTTCTTGGTGGCAGCAATTTACCGGCGAAGCAATTATCGGTGATCTGACGTCATCCAGGATGAAGCTGCTGCCGGCACGGCTGGAATCTTTGGCCAAATTCAGGGCCCGCGCGCCTGAGGGCAAACTGCTGGTGCCCAATGATAAAAGCGCACGGCCCTATGGTCTGACGCCGTATAAGAATATGGATAGCTCGGCACCCAGGGTTTTTAACCGCTATCCCTTGCCGAAAGGTGTCACGGCCATGGATCGTGTCATTGTTATCGGCAACGAGGCCTGGCCACTTAAGCTATTGAGAACAAAGAAAAAAGTGGAAATTAAGTCGACCCGGGTCGACTTAATTATGAGCTGGGTGGCGGGGCAAAATTCAATTCATGACAAACAGCGGATCGCCGACGGCAGGGATATCGGCAATGTCATCGTCACCAAAGACGGTAAAGATTTCCCCTATGACGTCACCTTCGCTTTTGCCTTTAAGGCGTTTCGGCCAGACGGCAAATTTCATCTCAATTAAGTTATTTCATTTCAGCGTCTAACTTATCGGCGATAATTTGGCGCAGTTCTTTTTTGAGAATTTTCCCCGCCGGGCTGATCGGAAAACTGTCAGTCAGCTCTAACCGCTCCGGCAGCTTGAACTTGGCAATTTTTTGAGCCAGCAGATAAGTCTTTAAATCTTCCAAATCCATACTCTGATCTGGCTGGAGGATAACAAAGGCGCAGGCTTTTTCACCAAAAACAGGGTCCGGCATGGCGACCAGGCTGGCGCTTTTTATTTTCGGGTTGGCAAGCATGTGTTTTTCAACTTCATCGCAGCTGATTTTCTCACCACCGCGATTGATCATATCTTTGGTGCGGCCTTCGCAATAAAGATAGCCATCCTTCAGGCGCACCAGATCACCCATTTTGTAAAAGCCGTCCGTGGTAAATCCACTCGCGTTATTTTCCGGCGCATTGTAGTAACCGCGAATGGTGTAGGGGCCTCGGACCACGAGCTCGCCAAGTTCGCCCTCGGGGAGTTCGTTGCCCTCGTCATCGATAATTTTTATTTCATCGTCTGCGGATAGTGGCTTGCCGGAAGAGTGGTGCCTGACGTCATCCGGCGCATCGAGCGGCGTAAAATTCAGCAATCCCTCGGCGGTGCCGTAAATTTCCTGAAATGTGCAACTAAACTTCTGTTCAAGGTGCTGACGCAATTCGGGCTGCAGTTTGGCGCCGCCATTGGTGATGATCTTGAGCGAAGACAGGTCAAAGAGTTCGGGGATATCAGAGTTCAGCCAATTGACAATCAGCGGGATCGCTGCCGGTATAACATTGATTTTTTCCTGCTCGACCAGGCTAAATATGGTCTCTGGATCAAGAGCCGGCGCGATAACGACGCGGCCACCATAGGCCAGCGCGCCGAGAAAGCCCGGGCAGCCCAGCGTATAATTATGCGCCATCGGTAAAACAGCCAGGAACGTTACGCCATCCGACAAGCCGCCGGTGATGGCCGCTTGCTGCAAGTTAAACAGATAGTCGTTATGGGTCCGGGGGATGAGCTTCGGCAGTGCTGTGGTGCCGCCGGATAATAGCATAAAAGCCACTTCAGAAGCTGCCACAGGTGAGGTGGGGCTGGCTGATGCTGCGCCGGTAAAAAAATCAGACAAGGATTGCTGGTCCTCCTGTGCCTCGCCCAGCACAAAAAGATGTTTTAGGCTCGGGCATTCAGTGCGCACATTCGCTGCCATTTCGCGGTAGTCAAAATCACGAATTTTAGCCGGAAAGAAATAAGCCACTGCCTCGGCATGATTAACAAAATGGGTGATCTCGGTTTCGCGGTGGGGCGGCAAAGCCATCACCGGAATGACGCCGATTTTCAGTAGCGCATAAAAAGTGACGAGGAATTCCGGGCAATTGGGCAATTGGAAGACAACCCGCTGCCCGGCCACCAGACCGGCAGCCAATAAATTTGCCGCAGCATTGTCGATTTGTTGCAATAAATGACTAAAAGACAGCCTCTGATCTTGAAAGATGAGGGCGTCCTGATCGCCAAAGCGCTCCACCAGCTGGCAGAAATGTTGATAAAGGTTGATGTCCTGCCAGTAGCCTTTAGCGCGATACTTATCCGCAAATTCGACCGGCCAGTCGACGCAGTTTTCTAACACTTCCGCCCCCCAATGTTTAGGCTTGATTTGATGCTAAAGAATAGCATGCTTATCAATAACCAAATCAATTAAAAAAATCCCATAATGATCTTGGGGAACATGAATATGAATAAACCTCTTAAAATTAACGTTGTTGGTGGCGGACCGGGCGGCCTCTATTTTTCAATCCTGATGAAGCTTGCCAATCCCGATCATGACATCACCGTCTTTGAACAAAATAGATCCGACGACACCTTTGGCTTCGGCGTGGTGTTTTCAGATGAAACGCTTGAAAACTTCATGGGGCAGGACGCGGTTACCTATCAGGAAATTCGCCATCAATTCGCTTATTGGAATGAAATCGAAGTGCGCTATCGCGGTGAGCGAATTCGCTCGGGCGGTCACGGCTTTGCCGGCATGGCGCGGATGACGCTGTTGAACATTTTTCAAAAACGCTGCGCCGAGTTGGGTGTTAAATTAAATTTTGAAACCATCATCGATGATCTCGATAAAGTGCGGGACGCCGATTTGGTGTTGGGCTCCGATGGTCTCAACAGCTTTGTCCGGGAAGCCCATAAAGATCACTTCAAACCCAACATTGACTATCGCCAGACCAAATTTGTCTGGCTCGGCACCACCCAAAAGTTTGATGCTTTCACCTTTATCTTTAAAGAAAATGAACACGGCTGGTTTTACAATCACGCCTACCAATATGGCCAAGGTGTGGGCAAAGCTGGCTCGACCTGGATATTGGAAACTCACGAAAACACCTGGAAAAAAGCCGGGCTAGATCAAGCCAATGAAGAGGAAACCATCGCCTATTTCGAGGATATGTTTGCCGATGAGCTCGGCGGTCATCCGCTGCTTTCCAATAAATCGATTTGGCGAAACTTTCCAGTTGTGACGGCGGAAAATTGGTCGCATGAGAATATCGTGCTGATCGGGGATGCGGTGCATACAGCGCAGTTTTCCATCGGCTCCGGCACCAAGATCGCCATGGAAGATGCCATCACGCTATCAGATGCAATCGTCAAAGAAGACAGCATTCAAGCCGCCATCCAATCATATGAGGTCCAACGCAAAGACGAGGTCGCCCGCCTGCAACGAACCGCCTTGGTGAGCCTCGGCTGGTACGAACATGCGCGGCGCTATAATGATCTAACGCCTAAGCAATACGCATTTAATTTCCTGAGCCGCAATAAAGCAGTTACTTATGAAAATCTCAGCCTGCGTGATCCGGATTATGGTGCCGACATTAATCGCTGGTATGCGGAATTGGTGAAGCAGGATCAGGGCTTTGAAATACCTTCAAACAACCCGCCGCCGCCGATGTTCACGCCCTATAAAATCGGTAATGTGGAGTTGCAGAACCGCGTTGTTGTCGCACCCATGTGCCAATATTCCGCTAATGAAGGTACCGTTAATGACTGGCATCTGGTGCATCACGGCAGCTATGCCAAAGGCGGCGCCGGGCTGATCTTTACCGAGATGACCGATGTCTCACCGGAAGGCCGTATCTCGCCTAAATGTGCCGGCATGTACGAAGCCGAGCACGTCCCCGCCTGGGCCCGCGTTGTTGATTTCGTGCATGACAACACAAAGTCAAAAATTTGTATGCAACTGGCCCATGCCGGGCGCAAAGCATCGTGCAATCTCGGCTGGGTCGATGGCGGCGCACCTTTGGCGGAGGGAGCGTGGCCGATTTTGTCAGCTTCTGCGATTCCGTTCACACCGGACAGCCAAGTGCCGAAGGCGATGGATCGCGCCGATATGGATAAAGTGCGGGATGATTTTGCCCGCGCTGCCGGTATGGCCGCGGAAGCTGGTTTTGATATGGTCGAGCTGCACGCCGCCCATGGCTATCTGCTCTCAAGCTTTATCTCACCGGTCAGTAATACTCGGGACGACGATTATGGCGGCAGCTTAGAAAACCGCCTGCGCTTTCCGTTGGAAGTGTTGGCGGCTGTTCGTGAGGCCTGGCCGGATGACAAACCGATTTCGGTGCGTATCTCGGCGGAAGATTGGGTCGGCGATAAGGGGGTTTCGGGCGATGAGGCGGTTGAGATATCCAAATTGTTTTATGAGAATGGGGCGGATATCATTAATGTGTCAGCCGGCCAAACCACCACTGACGCCCAGCCGATCTATGGCCGCATGTTCCAAGCCCATCTCAGTGAGCAAATTCGCTTGGAAGCCGATATCCCGACCATTGCTGTCGGCAATATCACCTCCGCCGATCAGGTCAATACCATCCTGGCAGCGGGTCGCGCCGATCTGGTGGCGCTTGCCCGGCCACATCTCAGCGATCCGTTTTTCACCCTCCATGCCGCCGCGCATTATGGCTGGGACGGACAAACCTGGCCAGATCAATATCTCCGCGGTAAAGACCAGGCTTTCACTGTCGCCGAACAGGAAAACGCCCGCCAGGCAGAGTTACTTGAGGCGAATAAACCAACCACGCATGCTGAGATTAACGAGTAGGAAGTGACGGAATGAATGAGAACGTACAGATCGAGAAAGCGGAGACTTTAAGAGCCTTGCACTCGGGGGAGTCTCCCCTGGTATTACCGAATGTTTGGGATGTCGGCACAGCTATCATTGCCGCCGAGGAGGGCTTTCCTGCCATCGCCACGACCAGCGCAGGTGTCGCTTTTGCACTTGGTTTGCCCGACGGCGAAGCGATAACGCGTGATGAAATGGTTGCCGTCGTTGGGGCTATTGCCGCCCGGGTCGAGGTGCCTGTGACTGCTGATATGGAAGCGGGGTATGGCGATGCGCCTGAAGACTGCGCTGAAACCACTCGGATCACCATTGCGGCTGGTGCCGTTGGGCTCAACCTCGAAGATGGTATCGATCACGTAGAGGGGACTGTCTACGATTTTGATTTGGCGGTTGAACGCATCCAGGCGGCGCGCGATGCTGCCGATCAAGCAGGCGTACCTGCTGTTATCAATGCCCGCACCGATGTCTATTTTTCGGGGTCTCTATCGTCAGAAGAAAAATGCGCTGAAACCGTACGTCGGTGTAACGCCTATTTAGCCGCCGGTGCTGATTGCGCGTTTGTCATTGGCCCGGGTGTCACCGACGATATTCCTGCGTTGGTAAATGAAATTGACGGACCACTCAATATCGTCGCCGGCTTTGGTGCCTATACGGTTGATGAACTGGCAGCGCTGGGTGTTAAACGCATCTCGCTTGGTGGCATGCTATCCCGCGCCACACTCGGTTATTATCGGGATACATTGCGGCAGCTTAAAGAAAACGGCCGCCTCGATTTCTCCGATCTCGCCATCCCGCATGGAGAATTGAATAAGCTGTTCGCGGGGTGAGCAACTTCACCGTCATTCTGGTGAAAGCCAGAATCCAGAACTTCTAAATTCCTGGACCCTGGATCAAGTCCAGGGTGACGATTTAGATAACTACTCCGCCATCGCCTGGCCGGCGATGACGAGTTTTTGGATCTCGCTGGTGCCTTCGTAGATACGGAGGGCGCGGATTTCGCGGTACAGCCGCTCGACCGGAATTTCCGAGACCACGCCCATGCCGCCCCAAATCTGCACGGCTTCGTCGATCACTTCCTGAGCGCTGTCGGTGGCGTAGAGCTTGGCCATCGAGCTTTCGCGGGTAACCCTAATATCCTGCACATCCTTGACCCAGGCCGAGCGGAACACCAACAGCGCTGCCGCATCGATCTTGACCGCCATGTCACCGATTTTGCTTTGAATAATCTGGAAATCGCCGATCTTCTGGCCGAAGGCTTCCCGGGATTTGGCCCGGGCAATGGCTTCATCCAGCGCGCGGCGGGCAAATCCCAAGGCAGCGGCACCGACAGTGGTTCTAAAAATATCGAGCGTCGCCATGGCAACTTTAAAGCCTTCACCGGACTGGCCGAGCATGGCGCTGGTCGGAATGCGGCAATTTTCCATCTTGAGCGATCCCAATGGATGCGGTGCGATGACATCAATGCGTTCGCTGACGGTGAGGCCAGGCGTATCGGTATCGACGACAAAGGCCGAGAGACCTTTGGCCCCTGGCGCATCGCCGGTGCGGGCAAACAACACATACTGATCCGCCAGCCCGGCATTGGATATCCAGGTTTTGACACCATTAATGACATATTCATTGCCATCGAGCTCGGCGGTGGCCTTCATCGCTGCCACGTCCGAGCCACCGCTCGGTTCTGATAAGGCAAAAGCAGCGATACGTTTGCCGCTGCCAACCTCCGGCAGATATTTTTGCTTTTGTTCTTCTGAGCCAAACAATGTGATCGAGCCGGACCCCAGCCCCTGCATGGCAAAGGCGAAATCAGCCAGTCCGGTATGGTAGCCGAGGATCGAGCGGGCGAGCGCAATCGAGCGCACATCCAAATTGTCGAGCGCGCCGCCATAGGCTGCGGGGACGGTATATTTAAGCCAGCCCGCCGAGCCAAGTTTATCAATGATCTTGCGAAACGAGGCATCCAAGGCCTCGTTGGTATGATGATCATCATCCTGCAAGGGCGCGATTTCTTTTTCCGCCCAGGCTGATAAGTCCGCGGCGAACTCACGGTGGCTATCTTCAAAGAACGGCCAGTCGAGAAAAGTTGTATCAGGCATTTAGTTTCCCTTACGCTACATTACTGAGCCGCCGGCAACGACGATGGATTGGCCGGTGATCGAGGCGGAGGAGGGCAGGCTCAGCCAGGCGATGCTTTCGGCGACTTCTTCCGGCGTGACCATGCGGCCCATCGGGCTCATATTTTCAATTTCAGATTTAACTTCCGAGCCATCGCGGCCGGATTTATCGACAATGTTGTCAATTGCTTCGGCAACCAGATCGGTTTCGGTGTAGCCCGGGCAGACCGCGTTGACCGTGACGCCTTTTTTGACGACCTCCAAAGCGAGTGAGCGGGTCAGGCCGACGACCGCATGTTTGGACGCTGTATAGGCGGTAATATAAGGATAGCCGCGCAAACCGACTGTCGAGGCGATATTAACGATGCGGCCATAGCCGCGTTCCCGCATGTCGTCAAAAACCTGCTTGGTGCAGAGAAACGTGCCGGTGAGGTTGAGATCAAGGGTCGCCTGCCAAAAATCGAGGTCCATGCGATGGAAGGGCGCACTTTTGCCGATGCCGGCATTGTTGACCAGAATATTGATCGGTCCGTTGGCCGCCACACTTTGGGCAAATGAGTCGGCGATGTCTTGCTCATTTGTCATATCAGCGCTGGCATAAAACACTTTGGCGTCATATTCGGCCTGCAGATGATCGCTTTGCTGTTTCAATTTGCCGACATCGCGGGCGAGCAAGGTAATGCTGGCGCCCAGAGCGGCTAAGGCGTTGGAGGTTGCGGCGCCGATGCCGCGCGAGCCGCCGGTGATCAGCGCGTGCTGACCCTCAAGCGGTTGGGAGTCGAAAAGATTCCCGAGATTTTGGGGGCTGCTGTCATTCATTCAGCAATCATCGAAAATTGGAGCCCTTAAGACAACCGATTTATATTCCAAACTCAATTTACTCTGGCTTATT
>CAJWAR010000044.1 GCA_913020445.1 uncultured Rhodospirillaceae bacterium | reverse complement strand
GGTTTATGAAGCACCTGCAGTCCGACGGTCGTCGGGCTCGCCATGTCATTAGAGGAAAGTGGTGTGCCAACTGTCTCAGTTCATACCGATGCTTTCGCCAGACTGGCGCAATCGGTGGCCTATGCCAATGGTATGCCGACAACGCGCCAAACTTACGTCCCGCAACCCATTGTCGATAAATCACCAACCGATCTGAGAGCTTATGTCGAAGGTGAAGACCCGGTAAGCAATCGCCCCTTCATGCAGGAGGTGATAGAAGGGCTGTCTCATCCGCTTAACGATAATGATCTCAACGGCGTGACATTTGAGCGAACGACACCGCGCTTGATGGAGCCGGATACGGAAGACAAACTCCAGGCTTTATTTGTCGAGAATCACTGGACTGATAATTTACCAGTCATTTTGCCGACCGAAGAGCGCGTGGCGCAAATGCTTGCAGGCACCAGCCACGCATCGGACGAGATTGTCGGCCGCCTCAGTCCGACAATGTTCCGGGAATTTTGGCAGTTCGATGTCGAGAAGGTTGCGGTTAATGCAGTGATGGCAGGTGCCAAGCCCGAATATTTTCCGGTTATTCTGGCGCTTGCCGCCAGCGGTGTTTCCGCGCGTTCCAGCAGCACCAATTCTTTCGCCACGATTTCCCTGGTCAATGGGCCGATTAGAAATGAAATAGGCATGAATGACGGCATCGGTGTGATGGGACCCTACAATCATGCCAATTCGACGATTGGCCGGGCGCATAATTTATTATCAATTAATCTGCAGGGTGGCTCGGTCCCGGACGACACCTATATGGGGACGCTGGGCAATTGGTATAATTACAGCTCATGTTTTGCCGAAGCCGAGGAGCGTTCGCCCTGGCAGCCGTTTCATGTCCAACAAGGGTTCGAGCCGACTGACAGTACGGTCAGCGTCTTTTTTGGCGGCTGGTACACCCAAGCTGGTTATGGTCCGCGCGAGACTTGGCAGGAGAAAATGCGCCGCGCCCTTGCCGCCTGCGAACAAAATATTGCGCCGATCTTTGTCATGGACCCGATTGTCGCCAGAGGTTTTGTCGAGCTCGGTTTTGACACCAAAGAAAAACTGGCTGCCTGGTGTTCTGAAAATGCGCTTTTACCGGCCCGTGAGTATTGGGACGACCAATGGATACAAACCCTTAAACATCCCTTGGCTGTTGCCGGCGTCGAGCCTTACGCCGGCCGGCTGAAAGCAAAACCCGACGAGTTCGTGAGAATGTATGAGCCGGAAGATATCTCGATAGTCGTCACCGGCGGTGAAACCCAAGGTGCATGGAAAATGATCGCCGGCGAACATCGCGAGGGCTTTACTGTTTCAATCGATGATTGGCGATAGGGTGAGGTATTCTTGCTGGCGGCAGAGGCTCTTTTCCAAATAAATAATCCGAAGCCTTCTCGGCAATCATAATCGTTGAGGCATTGGTTAGCCGCTGAATATAATGGGCATGTTGCTGGATGAGGAGCTGGTGGCACGGCTTAGATAAAACGGGAGGGTAAGTATATGAAAGCAATGGTAATGCACGAATTTGGTGGTCCGGAAGTCTTGCTGGCCGAAGACGTACCAACGCCGGAAATCGCTGATGGCGAAATTTTGGTCAACGTCAAAGCTGCCGGTGTTAATCCCATCGATTATGTTGCGCGTAGCGTTGGCGGTCCTTTGCGGGATATGTTGGAGAAATCACTACCGGTAATTTTAGGTTGGGATGTTGCCGGCACGGTAAGCGAAACCAAATCGGATCGGTTTCAAACTGGCGACAAGGTTTTTGCCCTCTCGCGATTCCCGCAAATTGCCAGTGGCTATGCTGAGTTTGCCGCCGTTGCAGCTGATGAAGCTGTATTAATCCCACGCAATCTCAGTTTTGAAGAAGCCGGGGCAGTACCATTGGCGGCGCTGACTGCTTGGCAATCACTGATCGGCACAGCAAACCTTCAATCCGGGCAGCGCGTTCTTATTCACGCCGCCGCCGGCGGGGTCGGGCATTTCGCTGTCCAGATTGCCAAACACAAAGGGGCTTATGTCATTGGTTCTGCTTCAACTCAAAATTTTGATTTTGTTAAAGGATTGGGTGCCGATGAAGTCGTCGACTACAACGAGCGCCCTGTTGGTGAGCAGGTTTCGGACGTCGATGTGGTGCTCCATGCCTTGCCGCCTGAATTACGTGAAAGTGCCTCCTGGCCCTGCTTAAAACCAGGCGGCTTGCTGATCTCCCTAAAAGGCCCGGTGCCGGAAGACGAGGCAGAAAAAAACAATGCTCGCGGAGCCGGGATGGGGGTTCGTCCTGACGCCGGACAGCTGGCCGAAATTGCCGGACTGCTTGAGGACGGCACCTTTAAAGTTACGCTTGATAAAACATATCCGCTTGAAGAGGTCGGCGAAGTCCACGCCCAACTGGCCACCGGCCACACCCGCGGCAAGATTGTTTTGACAATTTAGTAATTCTGCAAACCTTTATTTATCGGCAGATCGCTATTGACTATGACCACCGACCAAAGTGGGCCTATTATACCAAGACCTGAAACTCACTTAATTGATGATAGGCCCGACTATCTTCTACATTATTCTGGTGATTGACCCGGGACGGGCGTTGCCCCGGGCGTACCGGTGTGGAGCGCTTTATCACGGCCGCCAAATTTATCAATCAAGGCGTTTTGATCGTCTTTAGCCGCCCGGTCAGTTTTTTCAGGATCGCAAATTTCTCTTAAATAATTTTCGTACTCTGTTACCACATCAGCATAATCCGGTTCGGTGGCCAAATTCGTGGTTTCTTCCGGGTCGGCTTCGAGATCAAACAGCTCTGGCTCATATTCGACGTAATAAATGAACTTGTATTTACCTTTGCGCAGCATAAAGGCGCCGGTCGGTGATGAAGCCGCATGATATTCACTAAAGACAATACGGTCCGGATCATTTGGTGAATTGGCCAGGTTAAACCAGGAGACGCCGTCAAGTTCCTGCTCCTCAGGTGTCAGGTCCAGCCCGACACCATCCATGATCGTCTGGTAACTATCGAGCAGCGAGGTTGTCGTTGTGCTTACTTGGTTTTCCGGCACACCCTCGCCGGCAATGATCAAAGGTATGCCGGCGCTTTCCTCATACATATTGGATTTACCCCACATGCCACGGGTGCCGACATTGTCACCATGATCGCTGGTATAAATTACCCGCGTGTCTTGCCCCAGGCCAACTTCATCCAACGCAACCAGCACGCGGCCAATCTGGTGATCAATAAAGGTACAGAGACCAAAATAAGTGGCGACGGCCTGCAGTCTCTTTTCAGGAGTCAATTTTCTGTCCACTTGCTGGAAATCGTCCATGCGCTGGATCCAGGGATGGCGCTCATAATCTTGCTCCGGATCAAGCTTGCGCGGCGGCAGTTGATCCAAGGGGTAGAGATTGTAATATTCCTCCGGCACGACCAGGGGGAAATGCGGCGCGACGAAACCGAGATACAGCACCCATGGCTTGTCGCCATCATCCTTGGCGGCATCTTGCAACCACCTACAAGCTTCATCGGCGATTGACCGGTCATAGCGATTGTAATTGGACTCGCCCGGGCCGATTTCATTGAGCATCTTGGCCGGCCGTTCATCCGGCAGCGGATCTCTGATCGAGCCCCAAACCTGACCAATGCCATCCATGACATGCATCGGCTGATGCTGTTTGGAAAAACCAGTTGGTAAATCTTCATGGCGGTAATGCAGCTTACCGATTGATTCAACCCGGTAGCCTTCATCTTGCAGGCGATGGCCCCAGCCCTTTATCTCACCGTCATAGGGCAGTGCATTGTCCCAATATTTGGTTTCATGGGTATAGCGCCCGGTGGCAAAGGCGGCCCGGGCCGGAATGCAAATTGGTGAATTGGTATAATGTGCGGTAAAGCGCGTGCCGCGTACTGCCAGCTTATCTAGATTAGGTGTTTTAACTTGGGCATTCCCATAGCAACCCAGCATTTTAGGATTGTGCTCGTCCGACATGATGTAAAGTAGATTTTGCGGCTTCATAATTTAACTTAAATCCTTTTGATTGCGGGCAAAAAAGACAACAACTGCTATGGCCAGACCGATGAACGAAATTGAAATCGGGCCGGCGAAAAGGAACCACGGATCAGCGCCCGTGACGGCAAAAGCCTCGCGCATGGATTCTTCTAAATTATTGGCCAGAATATAGGCGATGACAAATGCCAGCACCGAGAGCTTCAGTTTACGCATGAAATAGCCGAGAAAACCGAACCCAAGCGTCACATAAACGGCAAATATACTGGTTTGCTGCACATAAATTGCTGTCAGCGTAAGCAAGAGAACTATCGGTAGCAGGCGCTGCTTAGGGATTTTAATCATGATCCCCATCCAGCGCATAAAGACGCCGCCGAAAGTCCAATTAAGTCCGTTGGCGAATATCATCGTCGTGAACAAACCAAATGCATAGACCATCTCCTGGTTGATCTGGTCGGGCACCAGCCTGAAAACTTGGGGCCCCGGATTAAACCCACCGATTGTTTCTGTCGCGAGAAGGATGAAGACGGCGGAAATATTACCGGGGATGCCCAGCGATAAAACTGGAATTAGATTGGCGCCGGCGACGGCGCTATTGGCGGCCTCGGTTGCGGCAATGCCTTCGATGGCGCCTTCGCCGAATGGCGGATCATCTTTGTGAACTTTGCGCCCTGTTGCATAGCCCAGCGTTGCCGCCAGCGTGTTGCCAATTCCCGGCAACGCGCCGACCATGGTGCCGATAGAGGCCGAGATGCCAATAAAAGGCAGAATGCGGCGAATTTCATGCCAGTGAAGTTTGTTGTCGCCTTTAACCTCGACATTGGTGATGGCAGAAGTTTCGCGCATCTCGCGCCACATATCCTCAAACGCTTTAAATACTTCGCCCAGGATCAGCACGCCCAGCACCGCCGAGATTAATGGGAATCCATTGGCTAGATTATCACTGCCCATTGAAAGCCGCGGGTAACCATCTTCGCCGGTGCCGATATAGGCTATGAACAGGCCGAGCAGAGCCGCCAGCAATCCCTTCCAGACGTTTGAGCCAACAACGGCAGAGACAAAAGCCAGCGACAGAATGATCAAAGCGGCTTTTTCAGGAAAATCGAGAAATTTCTCAACCAGGATGGCGAGGAAAGGCGCGCAGGTGATCAGCACGATGTCGGAAAATGTATCGCCGGAAACGGATGAAAAATGCGCGACCCGGAGGGCCTTGCCGGGCTGACCCTTTTTGGTCAGCGGATAGCCATCCAACGTTGTCATCAGTGAATCCGGTGTGCCGGGCGTGTTAAATAGGATGGCCGGCACTGCTCCCCCGACAGTTGAGCCTTTCATAATACCGACCAGAAATCCCAATACCGGCAGCAGCGCATCCGGGGTAAAACCAAAAATGGAAATCAGAATGGGTAGGGAAATAGACATCGCAAATGGGCCGCCGATGCCCGGCGTCGCGCCAACAAAGATGCCAAAAAAGAAGCCCATGATTACCATTACAATGGTGATCGAGATCGGCAGACCGGCAACGCTGAAAACCGGATCGGCAGTAAAAACGGTGACGATACCGAGCCATATGTGATCTAGCAGTCCCACTAGAAATCACCGTTTGGTGGCAGGAGGAGATTGTCAAAGGGCACTTTGTAAAGGAACGTTAAAACCAATACAGCAATAATCGCCACCCAAGCGGCAGTTAAAGAGAAACGGTTTTCAATGACCCGGATGGTGCCAAAGACGAGAACAAATCCGCCGATAATGTAGCCGATAAATTTGTAGGGGATTGTGTCTTTGAGTAGGCGGTAGGTGCCAATCTCACCGCCCATTGCATTAATAAGATCAACTACTAACGGTCCGGTATAGAACATGAGAGCCAGACCTGCTCCCAGTGCAATAATCAAACGTAACAGAAAAGCAAAACTCTGCCGGTCGAGACCTTCTTCCGGGCTTTTGGCATCTTCTACAGGACGCAGGACTGCCATTACGCCCATTATAATAGAGACGACCAGAATCCCGGCAGCCATGACGGTCGGCGCCATCGCATCACCGATGTTGACGCGCCGGCGGAACGTCTCAATGACGCCGGTTTCGATATCAAGTGGTATCCAGACGAAAAGAGTGAAGGCTGAAGCGATTATAAAAAATACCGCTAAGCCAATCGTCCACCGTTGATTATTCATGGCCGGTAATAAACGGGGGCCAGAAAAACCCGGCCCCCATTTTCGATTTAGTTCATGACTTTCATCAGAACTTTAGAATCATCTACATTAGCCTGCATCAACGCGTCTAGTTTGGCGCCGGTGACGACGTCAGGGCCACCATAATTTTTGGTGACGAATTGCGACGCCTTGGTGCTTGGGTCATTGATGATGCCGCCAATCGAGTCAGCTAAAGCTTTGCGGGCATCAGCAGGGATACCAGCCGGTGCTATAAACAGAAATTTAGCACCGATATCATGCGGAATTCCAAGTTCCACCAAGGTCGGGGCATTTGGTGAAACTTTGAGACGGACGCCAAGACCAGACGCCAGATTGACCATTTTGCCAGCTTTGACGGCTTTGGTTTGAATGCCTGCCCCATAGCCCATATCGACGTCACCGGCGGTAATGGCGTTCATCACTTTGCGGCCACCGCGCAGAATGACAGTGTTAAATTTGACACCATATTTTTGCTCGATCAGAAAATTGATGTCCGCATGTTTTGGGCTCATGCCGGCAAATTTAAACACCTTACCTTTTTTAGCCGCGGCAATAACGTCCTTAAAGGTTTTCCAGCCTTTGTCGGTTTTGGCGACAATGCCCATCTGCGAGCTGGTTGTTGTGGCGATAAAGGTGAAATCTTTCAAAGAATAACCGGCTTTCTTGGTGGCAATCATGCCGTAGCCAAATGGCTCAGTTACCGCCATGCCGATGCTCAATCCATCAGCCGGTAGTTTTTTAAGTTTCCGCGCCATAACAGACCCGCCTCTGCCGGAGACATTCGACGGAATAATTTTCCAGCCTTTGCGTTTTTCCAATTCAGCGGCAATCAGACGGGCTTGGGTGTCGGTGCCGCCACCCGCAGCAAAACCGATCATGACGCTGATCGGGCCTTTAGGTTTCCATTCAGCTTGGGCGGTGGATGTTGCCATAAAGGCCGCAGCAGCAAAACCGGCCACAGCAAGACGTGTAGTCATTTTAGATAATGCAGACATATTAAGTCTCCCTTGTTGATCATTAAGTTCATATTATTTAGTTGTTGATACAACCTTATCATTAATTTGTTAATTAGTTAAAGACAAAAATCGGACTGCTCCAGGCCTGAAAGCCGTCTTCTGTGGTGACGCACACCCACAATGGATTGTCGCCCGATGCAGCTAAAATTATTTCCACCTCTCGCGTAAGCTCACGATGCGGGTTCTGTTCCGGCAGGCGCATTAGTTTAAGCCTTCTTTCCAATCCACCGCAATCAAGAACGGTATCTTCGATACCCATCTCGGCTAGAGGACAAGCGAGCGAGCCATGATTGGTTTCAATACTAATTTCAGCATTTTTAACGTTTTCGAGCCAGACATCGAAGCCGCCATAATTGCCGGTCGTGATGGCATCCCATTTGACTTTGTTATCACCGTCGACTTCCAATAAGCGTTCGTGGTTCCAGGCATTGATCTTTTCCATACGGGTAATATTAGCATTTTTGAAGTTTGCCTCGCCAAGCCAACTGGTGTTGCGGCCGCGGCCGCGATATTCAGCGCCACTCCAAATCACCCGATACCGGTTGCCGAGATCACTTTCGGTATAGCCCCGCAAAGTTTCAACGACTTCGGTGCCGTTGCGTATTTCAATGCGCTCAATCGGCGTCGGTGAGTTCACTACGACTTTGACGGTGACATTGGCATCATCGGTTTGCACAATGTCCCCCATCATCGCTGACGTAACGTCGCTGGATGTGGCGTCGTCATAGACATTGGGATCGCGGTCAAATAGTTTACCGCCGCCCTTAAATTCGGCATCTACAGTCAGATGGAGCCGGTTGCCGGTGGTGCCATAGTGGTGGCGTTTTTTAAGGCAATCAAAAATACCGTCGCGGGAAAGTTCTTCGGTATAAAAACAGGTTAACCCGCCATAGGCGCCAAACATCGACGCGCCAGGGTAGCTCGCCCCAGGCCGGCCCTTGTGACCATCACTGTTGCAGACAACGCCGGAGCGGTGACCGAGTGGAAAGCCATCGGTCAGCAGCCACTCGAACGTGCCCCAAGCACTGTGGATTTCCATTGCGGTTTCGATCGTCGCATCATGGGCAAATTCGATATCCGCATAGCGCCCGCCGACATGAGCGTAAGCGAGGCAATCTTCGTCTTTGAGGGCTGCGAAGAGTTCCCGCGCATCATTGGCATCGGTGTGGATGTCGGACTGATCCGGCAGGAGCGCATGGGACGAGCGCCTGATTTGGCGGCCTTCTTCGCGAAAATAGATATTGCGGTCGCCACCGACCGAGGTGTTGCCCGACCATTCATAGCCCGGAAACGTGACAAAGCGCCCTTCATTATTATAGGCGGCGGTCAGTTCGTTGAGAAATTCCCAGAACGCATTGTTGACCTGGAAGTCATTGGCTTGGTGGCTGATGACGTCAAGGAAGGCCAAGTCGCGGGCAAAATCAAAATATTCCCGGGAATTGGTGATGCCGATGGTTTCACCGCTTTGACCATGGAGATCGCCCCAATAACCGCCGTATTTACCTTCCTCAATGATTAATGGACCCGCTTCTGAGAGCAGATCATCGCTTTCTGCATTGATTACTCGTATGCGCAGATCACCTTCTTCAGCGACCGACAAATTCTCAAACACCAGCGATTTCTGGCCTGTATTGAAGGCTGCCGCAGCTGGCAAATTTTTCACCGGCAGGCTGGGCTCAAGCCGTAGCTCGGCTTCAACTTGATCAGACGGGTTGCCCCAAGTGTCTTCGGCTTTAATGCCGAGTTGGAAAGTCTCATTTGGACGTCGCAAAGTCGGTAGAGTTGCACGCCACTCGGCGGGAGGACCGGGTACAATCGAGATCGCCGGCTTGTCCATGATCGGCACGTAATGACCAACTGCACAGGCATCGACCAGCACTTTAAATTCAAAACCGCTTTCAACGAAAGTCTGCATCTTAAAACCGGGCGAGCCGCTGCTGGTGTCGCCAAACGTAATGGTGATGGTGTCGCCTTCAGACAAATAGCCGCCGGAAATTCCGGCCGTCAGGGCTTTCATCCACGGTCTTGAATGACCAATCCGCTGAAAATTGAGCGATGGTTTGGTGCCGAGACTGGTAATTGCGGTGACGTAGTTGGGCGCCGCGGGGTCCTCCATTTGCAAGCCGCCCCAATCGCCAAAAAAGCGAAACACCACCCGAATGCTGCCATTGTCATCGAGACCAAAACGCCCAACTGTATAGGTGAGGGTGAAAGTCTGATAAGAGCGCACTTCAAACGCGCCGTCCGGCGACAACTGGGCCTGGCCATAAAGCACCGGGTCTTCGGCGGGTGCCGCTGCCGGCCAGACTTCGCCAACTAATACAGAATCTACAATATTTGTATTTTCACCTGCCATTGTGATTAAACCTTCTCCGATTCCTGCAGCAAGTCCTCGATCACGCCTTCCAGATTGGTCAGTATTTTTGGCAATGCCTTTTGCTCCGCTCCTGAAAGCGACGTCATAAATTGTTTTTCTCTGGCATCAGAAACTTTCTTGATACGGCTGTAGAGGTCATATCCTTTGGGTGTGAGCACCAGAACCGTACTGCGCCTGTCGGTTTTGTCGGGTCGCTCCTTCAGACAGCCGTCATTGACCAGTCTTTTGACGGCGCGGCTGACATTACCTTTATCCATTAAAGAATAATCACAGATTATTTTTGCTGTTCCTTCGCCTTCCCGGGCAAGAATGCTTAAAACGCGCCATTCCTGGACGCCGACATTAAATTTCCGTGCATAAGTTCGGCTCGACCACAAAATCATTTTGTTGGCGAGAATTTGCACCCGGTAACCAGTTCGATTTCTGATATCAAATTTTTTCGCCAATTTTTCCTCATCCTGAAACGATTTTTTAAATCTTGACAAAAAATACTTGTTCTGACAACTATTTTCTCAGGGGAGATAGTTATGGATATTGAAACTGCCTTTACAGCGATACCTTTACCGCAAAGGGAGGCTAAGCCGCGCAGCAAAGGAATTACCATGATGATCGACTGGGGATTGCCGGTCGGTCTGCAGACGGACGTCGTTGAAACATCAGGCTACTATATCGACATGGCCAAAATTGCCGGCTCCATCGTTGGCATAATGCCCAGAACAACCGTCGAGAAGAAGCTGGCGATTTATCGCGGTGACGACATCAGCACCTCGCAAGGCGGGCTTTTTACCGAGCTCGCTTACATGCAGGGCAATATAGACCCGTTCTTCGAGGAAATGGCAGCGCTCGGATTCTCAGCGGTGGAAGTTTCGGACAATCTGTTAAATTGGAGCCTCGCTGAAAAGAAAAAGACCATTAAGCGCGCGGTTGAAGATTTTGGCCTCCGCGTATTGGGAGAGGTCGGCAAGAAAGAAGGGGTTTTGGATGATGATCAGTTTTTGGCTGATCTTGAGGTATGTTTCGAGGCCGGTGCTGCCAAAGTTTTTCTCGAGGCTTATGAGCTTTTCTCTGGCGATAAAATCAGGGGAGAATTAATAGCGGCAATTGTTGACCGTTTTCCAATGGAAGACGTGATTTTTGAATTGCCGGTCATCATATTGCCTGGTGTGAACAAGGAATTTAAGCACAAGGTTACCGCCTGGATGGTCAAAGAACTAGGTACTGATGTTAATTTAGCCAATGTAGAGTGGGACGAGATTTGGGTCACGGAAATGGTTCGGCGCGGTGCCGGTGGCGAATCGTCTCATCCCGAAGGCGCCTATCAGCTAGCCGGGTTTGAGCCGGAGCAGGAAGCTTAACACGATGATATTATATTGCTGTCCTGTATGAACCTATTTGATCTAAATATTATCCGTGGTTTGTCCCACTGTATTGGCCGTCATTCTTCGAAGGCGTGGGAGATTTTTTTGAGCAATGCCAGCAGTTGTTCCCGCTCGCCCGGCGCCAGCATCCGGTCCATGATACGTTCCTGCTCTTCGACCCTAGCGGTGGCGGCGGCCAGCTTGGTCTCTCCGGTTGAGGTCAGCCACAAAGTGTAATGACGCCGGTCACTGTCATCGCGCCGGCGTTTGATCAGGCGGCTTTTGACCAATCGATTGGTGGCGTAAGACAGAGTTGATTTATCGAGCTTATAGACCCGCGCCAGACTGATCTGATTGATACCGGGATTGGCCGCGATCAATGTCAGCAGACCGAATTCGCCGGGCGTGACGCCAATGCCCTCCATCAGACGCGGAAAGTCCCGCCACACCGCAGCTTGCGCCTGACGGGCCTGATAGCCGAGATAGCTCGGCAGTTTGCCGTAATCAAGGGCATCATCGGCAGAGCGTACCGGCAATTGGTCGAGCGTTTTGGTTTTCGTCATCTAATCTCGTTTCCGAATTTGTTTTTTATCACCCGCTGATTTTAGTTTGAATATCAAACTATAGTAAGTCTTTATTTTGGGCTGGAAGTGGGAACAACTAGTTGAGGTTTACAATATCCAGCAGATGGCTAACAATCCCGGCAATAGGGAGAAGCAGCCATGGCATCAAAGTCAGCGCATAAAAGGGGGCGAAAGGCGCCTTCGAATAAGTCCGATACTTACGATATAGAGGCTTCGCTCGGCTATTTGGTCAATTCCGTCGCTCGGCTCTCCTTGGCCGATCTGAAAAGCCGCCTTCAATCACTAAACATCAAACCGGGGCAGATTCCATTGATTGTCTGGCTGCTTGAAGAGGATGGTCTCACTCAGTCCGATCTCTGTCAAAAAGCCAATATTGAACAGCCCTCCGTCGCCGAGATGCTGAGGAAAATGGAAAAGGACGGCGTTATAACCCGCCGGCGCGACGCCAAGGATGGCCGCAAATACCGCATTTATCTGGCTGCCAAAATACGCCGCCGGGCAGCGGAAATATATAATTGTGCGCACGAATCTAATCAACGCGCTATCGCCGGGCTCAATAAAAAAGAAACCGAAGCTTTCCTCAAAACGCTCCGCCGGATCATCGGCAATCTCCGCGATTAAGCCGTCTCTCAATTAATACTAATTATTATATAGGTACCTATATAATTTGCAATTTTTGCCGAATTATGGTAATTTTTCTTATTCGATATCTTTAGTCTCTTTACCCTGGGGGGGATATGACGAGATCAAACGAATTTGCCGTTATCGGCAAAACCACTTCCAAGACTGACGCCATCGCCAAGGTGACTGGCGACGCCCGGTTCGCGACAGATATCTATTTGAAGAATATGCTTTGGGCCCGGGTGATGCGCAGTACAGTTGCCCACGCCCGCATTATCTCGATCAACACCGAAAAAGCGAAAAACCTCGATGGCGTTAAGGCCGTCCTGACATCAGCGGATATGCCGGACGGTAAATATGGCGCACTTGTTCTGGATATGGGTGTGTTTGCCCAAGATAAGGTTCGCTATATCGGCGAAGCGGTGGCAGCCGTTGCTGCGGTCGACGAAAAGACGGCGGCGAGGGCGGTCGAGTTGATCGAAGTTGAATATGAAGAACTGCTGGCAGTGTTTGATCCGCTGGAGGCCATGCAGCCTGAGGCACCGGTCATCCACGATGATCTCGCAGCATATACGACGCTGTTTGAGCGGACCGAGCGCGCCATGACGGGCAATGTCAATTATCAGTCGAATATTAATACCGGCGATATCGAGGCAGGTTTTGCCGCGGCTGACTTTATTTTTGAGGACACCTACGAGGTCCAGAAGCAGCATCCCTCCTATATGGAACCGAATTCGACGGTGGCCGACGTCGATGAAACCGGCCGGCTGATAATCTACAACACAACCCAGCGGCCGCACATCAACCAAGCGATTTTGTCTTCCCTGCTGGGCATACCAATCTCTAAAATCCGGGTTATGCCGTGCCATGTCGGCGGCGGATTTGGCGGTAAAAACCGGACTTTGACCGAACCGACGGCAGCAGCACTGGCGTTGAAAACGCGGCAACCAGTGCGCCTGACTTTTTCCCATGAAGAGGAGTTTACCTCGGCGACAACCCGGCACTCTGGTGTTCTAAAAATGAAAACCGGGGTTAAAAAAGACGGCACTTTAATCGCCTCGGACGTAAAGCTCTATTACGATTGCGGCGCCTATGCGCCAACCCCCAATGCTGTCTGGCTGGGGGCTATTTCTTCGTCGGGCGCCTACAAAATACCGAATTCACGGGTCGAAGCTTTCTCCATCTACACCAACAAAATGATGGGCGGCGCCTTTCGCGGTTATGGCGCGCCGCAGGCAAATTTCGCCCGTGAATCGCAGATGGACCGGATCGCCCGCGAATTGAATATCGATCCGATTGAACTGCGCTTGAAAAATTGTCTGGTGGCCGGCGACAGCCTCCATACCGGGCAGAAGCTCCACAGCGTCAGGGTCAAGGAAACACTCGAAAAAGCCCGGGATATGGTGGCGTGGCAATCGCCGAAGCTGGCTCCGAACAGGGCGCTCGGCGTGGCTTGCGGTATCTTTGCCTGTGGCGGATTCGCGACCTCCAGCATCGTCAAATTAAATATGGATGGGACCGCCAGCGTCGCCACCGGTGCCATGGATATGGGGCAGGGGCTAAGGACGGTGATGGGCCAGATCACGGCCGAGGAACTTGGCATCTCATCGGACGATGTCAACGTGGTCATTGGCGACACCGATCTAACGCCTTTTGATGTCGGTATTTTTGGCGACCGGGGCACGCATACGACGGGCTTAGCAGTCAAAAAAGCGGCCGAAGACGCCAAAATTCAATTACTGGAAGCGGCGGCTGACGCCATGGAAGTGGACGTCAGTGCCCTGGAGATAAAAGACAAAAAGGTATTCGATAAAAGTTCGGACAACCGGTTTCTGCATTTCCGCGAACTGCTCGGCGGCGGGCAGTATAAAAAAGGCGGGCCGATCATCGGCAAGGCATCGATTAACCCGACCGAGCAGCCGTTCGACACTAATATTGTCCAGGGCGCGGCGTCGAAAATGTTCTCGACCTATACTTTCGCCACCCACATTGTTGAAACCGAGATTGATGCGAAAACCGGCGAGGTCAAGGTGATCAAAGCCACCGCCGTCCACGATTGCGGCACGGTCATCAATCCAGCCGGCCTGAAAGGTCAGATCATCGGCGGCCTAACGACGGGCCTCGGCTATGCACTTTTTGAAGACGTCATTATCGAGGACGGGCAGGTGAAAAATCCGAGTTTTCTGGAATGCCGCATGCCGACCGCCGTCGATATACCCGAAGTCGAGTTCGCCACGGTAGATGAATTCGACAGCCGCGGGCCCTTCGGCGCCAAGGGGGTCGGCAATGTCTCGGTTATTAATATGGCGCCGGCGATTGCCAATGCTGTCGATGCCGCGCTGGGCGTCCGCATTAAAAGCCTGCCGATAACGCCCGGCAAAATTTTGCAGGGATTAGAAGAGAGGGCGAACTAACATGCAGCCACTGCCAAATTTTCAATATCTGGAACCGGAAACAATCCATGAGGCAGCCAAGTTGTTGATGGACAGCGGCACCCAGAGCATGGTGATCAGCGGTGGCACTGACATGCTGCCGTCGATGCGGCAGGGAATTTTCTCACCCGATGTTGTTATATCCTTGCAGGCAATACCTCATCTTCGCGACGTCGAATGGGATGATACCGAGGGTTTGAAAATCGGGCCTTTGGCGACACTCCGGTCACTGGAAACCAACGCCGAGATTCTGCAACACTTCCCGGTTATCGCCGAGGCGGCCCATGCGGTGGGCTCCCCCCAATTGAGGGAAATGGCGACCGTCGGCGGAAACATTTGTCTGGATACGCGCTGTTATTATTATAACCAGTCAGAAAATTGGCAGGCGTGTGATCAGGAATGTCTGAAATTGGGCGGCGAAACCTGCAAGGCGGCACCTTCGGGACGGGCCAAGAAATGCTTCGCTGTCTTCTCGGCTGATTTAGCGCCGGTCCTGGTTGCGCTGGACGCGAGGATCACCTTGCTTTCCGCCCGCGGCGAACGGCACGTGGATTTACGCGAATTTTATACTGGAGACGGTGCTGCGCCACATGTGAAAGCGCCGGACGAAATTTTGACCTCTGTCCTCGTGCCAAAGCAAATGGCCGGCATATTCGGGGTTTACCAAAAATACCGCATACGTAATTCAATCGATTATCCCATCGCCGGCGTCGCCTTAACGCTTCGCCTCAACGGACCGGATAAAAGTGCCAAAAAATTAGTAAAAGATGTCTGCCTGGTCATCAGCGGCGTCGCCAGCAAGCCCCTTGTGGTCAAAAAAATTCCGCCACTCCTGAACGGCAAAGCATTAGATGACGCGCTGATCGAAGAAGCGGCGTTGTTGGCGAAAAAAGCTGCCCTGCCACTCGCCAATACCGGCGGTGAACGCGCCCACCGGAAACAGATGATCTACGAGTTTACCAAAAAGGCTTTCGAGCAAGCCATAAATAACGGGAGCCAGATTTCATGAAACAGCCACTTAGTCTTCATATCAATGACGAAATTCATGAGCTCAATCTGGCGCCGAACAAAACCTTGCTGGAAGTCCTGCGGGAAGAATTGGATCTTACCGGCACCAAAGAGGTTTGCCTGCTAGGTTCCTGCGGCGCCTGCACGGTCTTGGTGGACAACCGGCCGATGCTGTCCTGCGCAACGCTGGCGGTCGCCTGCAAAGACAAAAAAATCACCACCATCGAAGGCGTCAAGGACGGTAATGATCTCCATCCCCTGCAACAATCCTTTGTCGAAAAAGGCGCCGTGCAATGCGGCTACTGCACCCCGGGGATGATCCTGTCAGGCAAGGCTTTGCTTGATGAAAATCCGAACCCGACAAAAGCAGAGGCGGCTGAAGCGATTGCCGGCAATCTCTGCCGTTGTACGGGTTATGCGCAAATAATTGATGCCATCGTCAGCGCGCCGGAAATTGCCGATAGTAAAAGTACAAAGACCCAACATGAAACTTTGGCCGGCACTTTGGATAGTGGTCCCTATTTAATGCCCGAAACCGGCGAATAGTAACACCGACAGTAAAAAATAGTTTGAATATCCAACTAATTTTGAGTATCGTAATACCCGTAAAATAATTATGTGTACTAATTGGGCGGTCTGAACGGGCTAACATCATGATTTTATACGATTTCGAATATGAACGACCCGGCTCCTTGAAGGAGGCAACGGCACTTTTAAATGAGTCTGGCGACGGCGCGCGGCTGCTGGCCGGCGGTACTGATCTTATGCCCAATATGCGGGTTGAGGTCGTCACACCGTCCCTGCTGGTGAGCCTGAGCGGTATTGAACCAGCAGCGCCGGAAAAACGCGCCGACGGCTCGATTAAAATTGACGCCCTTACCAAATTATCTGACCTGGTGGATGACGAACTGATCAAAAGCGAACTGCCAATGCTGGCCGAGGCTGCTCATACGGTGGCCGGTAATCAAGTACGGGTGATGGGAACTCTCGGCGGTAATTTATGTCAGGAAACGCGCTGCCTCTATTACAACCAAAAACACGACTATCAGTTTGTCGAGCCCTGCTACAAGCGCGGTGGCGATTGCTGCTTCCCGTTCCCGGGAAACGACCATAACACCTGCTGGTCGGTTTACATGTCGGATATTGCGCCGGTATTGATCGCCCTCGATGCCACGCTGGAAATTCTCGGGCCCGATGGCACCCGCGAGATACCGATGGCTGATTTATTTACCGGCGATGGCCTGAACCCTTTTACCCTAGGTGCCGCGGAAATCGTCCAGGCGGTTATCGTGCCGCCGCTGCCGGAGCGATTTGGCTGGGGCTATCACAAAACAACGGTTCGGGGCGGCCTTGATTTCGGCACTGCCATTATCGTCATCGCCCTGCAATTAGCCGAAGACGGGGAGACCTGCAGCTGGGCTAAAATTATTTATGGTGCTGTCGGCCAAGGCCCGTTGCGCCCAACTACTACTGAAATTTCGATGAAGAGCGCAGTTCTGGACCCACCCCTAATCGCGGTGGCTGCCAGCCAGGAAATATCACCCTTGCCTCATCACGGCTTTAATAAGGGGTATCTGCGGGAAAATATCAGAGTTTATACCGAACGTTCATTGGTCCGGGCCATCGCACGCGCCCGGGATAAGAGTTAGGAGCTGATTAAATGGATCAGATAACAGACAGAACGACAGTGAACGGCAAAAAGTCCCGCTCCCGGGTTTTGGAAATGTCGATTAACGGCGAAACCCACGAGATCACCGTTAAACCCCGGGTCATGCTGCTGGAGGCGATCCGCGACAAAATCGGCCTTACCGGCACCAAAGATGGGTGTGAATCGGGCACCTGCGGCGCCTGCACTGTGCTGGTCGATGGCCAGCCGACGCTCTCCTGCATCTCCTTGGCGGTTGAGAATGAAGGTAAGGATATCCGCACCGTCGAAGATTTGGCCGATGGCGACAATTTGAATTTCCTGCAGGAAGCCTTTCTCGATCAAGGCGGCACCCAATGCGGTTTCTGCACCCCCGGCATGCTGATGTCGGCAACTGCTTTGCTGGAGAAAAATCCAAAACCGACACGCGACGACATCAATAAGGCCCTCGAAGGCAATCTCTGCCGTTGCACCGGTTACAATTCGATTGTCGATTCGATTTTGCAGGCTTCCGATCAAGGCGTTAAGCCGCGCCTGCTATAAAGGATTTAATCTCATGAACCATTTGAGGCATGTCGGCAAAAGCGTAAAACGCAAGGACGGTCCGGATAAAGTCACCGGACGGGCGATGTATTGTCAGGATGTCAAACTGCCCGGAATGCTGACCGGCCGGATTTTGCGAAGCCCCCACCCGCACGCCAAAATCGTCAGTATTGACCTCGGCAAAGCTAAGGCCCTGGACGGCGTCAAAGGTGTGATCACGGTCGAGGATACCAAAGGCATCAAGCACGGCTTTGTCGAAACGCCGCGCTATCCGGCGGATCAGGAAGTACTGGCCCGAGACCGCGTCGTCCATGTCGGCGAAGAGATCGCTGCCGTTGCTGCGATCGACGAGGTAACCGCGCAAGCGGCGCTGGAGCTGATCGAAATCGAGTACGAAATACTGCCACCGGTGTTTGATCCGCATAAGGCGATGCGGGAAGGCGCACCGGAAATCCATCCGAGCCACCCCAAGGTCGCAGAGAAAGAATCCTATGCCAACATTGGCGGCAAGACTGAATCCGGTTGGGGTGATGTCGAGCAAGGTTTCGCGGATTCTTATTATGTCCGTGAAGATCGCTATGAAAGCCACCTCAGGACGCATGGCTACCTCGAACCGCAAGTGACCGTAGCTCAATGGGAAAGCGACAAACTGAACGTTTGGACATCGTCGATGGGTGCCTTCAACAAGCGCGCCAAATTGGCTAAAGTATTAGATCTGCCGTATTCCTCCGTGCGGGTACACAAAGCCTATGTTGGGGGTGCGTTCGGCGGTAAAGTTGACCTTTATTCCCATGAGTACTGCGCCGCCCGTCTGTCGATGCTGACGGGCCGTCCGGTCCGCTTTGTTGCCAGCCGCGAAGAAATTTTCTCCGCCTATAGGCACGGCCAACCATTGGTGGTCGAGATCAAAACTGGCGTCAAGAAAGACGGCACCCTAGTCGCGCAAGAGCTACGCATCATCAACAATTCCGGTGCCTATCGGGGCAGCGGGGTGGTTGTGGTCTTTCTTGCCTGGGGCTTTACGATGGCGCCTTATCGCGTGCCCAACCTTAAATATGAAGGTTACTCGGTCTATACCAATTACACCGTCCGGGCACCGCAACGTGGTCATGGCTGCCCGCAAGTTCGTTTCGCTATCGAGTCCCAACTCGACACAATCGCCGAGGAAATAGGTGTTAATCCAATTGATATTCGCCTGCGCAATGCGCGTGTTGCCGATGAGGAGTTGCCCAACAAAGACAACACTCATGAGGCGGGGCTTCAGGATTGTATTAAAATTGCCGCGGAAAAAACCGATTTGGTGGCGAAGTACGGTCGTGACCGGAAGTCACCACCCAAAGATAGTTCAATCCGCCACGGTATCGGTATCGGCATTTCGGCGTATATGAGCGGTACCCTGATCTATCCCAATGGCTCCGGCGTAATCATCAAAATGAATGATGATGGATCGGCCGTTGTGCTGACCGGTGCAATCGATCTCGGCCAGGGAGCCGAGACTATCATCACTCAAATTGTCGCCGAAGAACTCAGCCTGGAGATGGATGACATTAAGATCGTTTCATCAGATACGGATACGACACCGCAGGATATCGGTGCCTGGATCAGTGGTCTTACCTATGTTACCGGTAATGCAGCCCGTCAGGCGGCGACCAATGCCCGGGTTAAACTCTTAGGCGTAGCCGCTGAGCAAATGAACGTCACGGCGGATGATCTCTATCTTGATAACAAGGAAATCATCAGCCAAAGCAATCCGGACAACCGGCTCTCCTATCAGCAAGTTATCGCCGCCAGTGTCGCCAATCATCACGGTGATACAGTGATTGGTGAAGGCTTCTGGCGCACCATGCGGGATGAGCCCAATCACCCCAGCTTGGCGACAACCAAAGGCCGGTGGACTGAAAACTACGCTTACAGCGCTCAAACTGCCGAGGTCGAAGTCGATCTCGATACCGGTGAAGCTAAACTGGTGAAGGCGTTGACGGTTCATGACTGCGGCTTCCCGATTAATCCGGGCCTGGTTAAGGGTCAGATTGATGGTCAGGTATCGATGGCACTCGGTCACGCCTTCATGGAAGAGATATTGACTAAGGACGGCTATACCCTGAACACGAGTTGGCTCGATTACCGCATGCCGACGATCCATAATATGGCGGAATCTGAAGACGCTGACGTGATTACTGAACAATACGAAGTTGGCCAATCCTATCGTACCAAGGAAGTGGGCGAAGGTTTGGTGTCCGGCATTCTAGCGGCAATCGCTAACGCGATTTATGACGCCACCGGTGTGCGGCTCCATTCGACGCCGTTTTCACCGGAGAAGATACTTAAAGGTTTGCGGGAATTGGAGAGACAGCAAAAAGCAGCTGAATAACCGCCCCGGGGGGGCATCAGAATGGCAGACGTAATTTATTACGATCAAGAACTGGAATGTATGAGCCGGCCGCAATTGGAAGCGCATCAATTAGGTAAATTGCGTGACCAATTAAGCCACGTTTATGTGCGTAGCCCGTTTTACCGGCGCAAGCTGGATGAGGCGCAGATCAAACCAGACGACATCCGCACCATGGCGGATATCAGCCGCATTCCCCTGACCGAAAAAGAAGAGCTCCAGCAAAGTCAGGTTGAAAATCCGCCGTGGGGTGACTTTGGCTGTATCCAGCCGGAAGAGGCGATCCGGGTCTTTCAGACCTCCGGCACCACGGGTGTACCGGTCAGGATCATGCTAAACCGCAAAGACTGGTTTGAGAATTTCTACGAGCAGTTCATGCATTTCCGCTGCGGCTATGGCCTGACTGAGAAAGACATTCTCTTTGTGCCTTTCAATTACGGTTTGTTTATCGCCTGGTGGGGCTTTCAGGCAGCGATGGAAAAAGCCGGCCTGATGATTGTTCCAGGCGGCGGCCAAAGCACTAAAGACCGGCTAAGATCGATGGTCGATTGGGGGGCTACGGTGGTTTGCGGCACCCCATCCTATCTCCTGTATATGGCCGAAACGGCGGCCGCTCTGGGAATTAATCTGGCCGGCTCCTCAATTAAAAAACTGGTGGCGGCGGGTGAACCGGGTGCGGCCGTTCCTGCAACCAAGCAGGCGCTTGAGGAATTATGGGGCGCCGAACTTTTCGATGATATCGGCTCCACCGAGATCAGCAATTTCGGTTATGAATGTATTCGTCATCAGGGCACTCATGTCTCCGAAGGACTATTTATTGCTGAAGTTCTCGATCCCGAAACTCTGAAACCGCTGCCAGATGGCAAACCCGGTGAATTGGTCCTAACCAATTTAACTTGTGAAAGCGCTCCCTTGATCCGCTACCGCATGAAGGATT
The DNA here is from genome assembly GCA_913020445.1 of uncultured Rhodospirillaceae bacterium. GTDB lineage: Bacteria > Pseudomonadota > Alphaproteobacteria > Rhodospirillales > UBA2165 > TMED23. The sequence goes on along the minus strand of CAJWAR010000044.1, from coordinate 11,592 downwards.
TGGTAAAATTCGACCGTGAGCCTTGTGAATGCGGGCGCACCAATCTGCGGCTCAAGGGTGGGGTGCTCGGTCGCACCGATGACATGTTCCATTATGCCGGGGTCAATATTTACCCGTCGCAAATCCAGGACATCCTCCATGGTATCACCGCCTTGTCTTTGGAGTACCGGATTATTGTGCCGCGGATGGGCAGCGGCAAGCATCTGAAAATCATCGTCGAACCGGCGGCGCCAAGCACCAAGTCTGCCAAGCTTGAACAGGCCTGCGAAGAATTGGCTGAGACTTTCAAGACCCGAATTAAGCTCACGCCCGACCTCGAAATTGTCGATGCCGGTAGCCTCACCCGGTTCGAGGGCAAGGGCAAACGGCTGATCCGGGAGGAATAGATTTTTAATGCTGTATGCCGAACTACAAAGTGAGATCGAAAAACTGCAAGTGGCCAACACGCCGTTTTGCGTCGCCACGATTGTCGATGGCCGGGGCAGCATTCCGCAAGAAGTCGGCGCGAAGGCTATTTTCACCACCGACGGCCTGCATTTCGGGACTGTCGGTGGTGGTAAGCTGGAAATCAAATGCCGGGACAAGGCTGCCGAATTGCTGACTGCCAATGGGACCGAGCCAAACTTCTTCGCCCGTTGGAACATCCAGAAAGACGTCAACATGACGTGTGGTGGCGAAGTGGCGATGTATTTCGAGGTGTTCCGCCCCGAAAGCGAATGGAACATCGTTGTTTTCGGTGCCGGTCATGTGTCGCAGAAATTGTGCCGGATTTTAATAGAGCTGGAATGCCACGTTTTGTGCATCGATACGCGGCAGGAATGGCTCGATAAGCTGCCCAAAAGTGAACGCCTCGAAGCGCATCAAGTTGATCACTTTGAAGATGGTGTCGATCTGATTAATCCGGCCGATACGGTGATTTTAATGACCATGGGGCATTCGTCGGATGTTCCGGTGCTGAAAAAAATCCACCAAACTGGGTTGTCCTTGCCTTTTGTCGGCATGATCGGCAGCGACTCCAAAGCCCGTATCGTCCAGAAGGAACTACACGAAGATAAATTGCCGGACACGTTCATCGACAGCATAATCTGTCCGATTGGCGACCCCGAGGTCGGCGATAACACGCCGCCGGAAATTGCTGTCAGCGTGGTCTCGCAACTCCTCAGGATGCGGCAGACCAGTAAGGCGGATCAGCCGGAGGAAATATGAGCGGACGGCCATCCTCGATCGCCGGTATAATTCTTGCCGCCGGCCTGTCGACGCGCTTTGGCGGCAACAAACTTTTGGCTGAACTGGATGGCGTCGCGATCATCCACCGGGTAGTGGAGACCGCCCTGGCGTCTGGTTTGGAGCAGATTGTGATTGTCCTTGGCCATGATCAGGCACCAATCCGGGCCGCCCTTGGCGATTTAGCGAAGAACGACCGCCTGGAAATCATCGTCAATCAAGACTACCGGCACGGTCAGAGCACCTCGGTCACCGCCGGACTAAAGGCAGTCCAGGCCAATTTTACAGCAGCGATGTATTTGATGGGAGATCAGCCATTGCTGGATAGTGGTATCATTGACAGCCTGATTAAAGCGTATCAATCCACTGATCACGATATCTGTTACCCGTCCTTTCAAAACCAACGGCGCAATCCGGTGATATTCGGTGACGTATTTTTCAACGATATTCTGGCGCTCGGCGGTGATACCGGTGCCCGGGCCATTATCGATGCCAATCCCGACCGCGCGATGGCCGTAGTCTTCAACCAGGAAGAACCTTTTCTTGACGTCGATGAGGAGAATGACTTGAATTCCCTCCACTCCACCAGTGCCAAATGAGTTTGCTGATATGAACAGATCGCCCTTTATCTTAATCCGTGGTGCCGGCGAAATGGCGAGCGCTGTTGCCTGGCGGCTGCATCGGGCCAATTTGCACCGGATTTGTATGCTGGAACTTGCCAATCCCCTAGCAGTACGCCGCGCCGTCTCTTTTTGCACGGCCTTTGAGGACGGCTCTCACAGCGTCGAAGGGGTGGCGGCGCGCACGGCCGAGCGGGCCGAAGAGATCGAAGCCGCCTGGCGGGATCAAAATATCGCTGTTGTGCTGACCAGTGATTGGCAGGAAATCACCGGCTTCAGCCCTGATGTGCTGGTTGATGCGACCCTGGCGAAGCAGAACCTGGGCACATCTATCGATCAGGCATCCTTGGTGATTGCGCTCGGCCCCGGCTTCGAAGCGGGCAAAGACTGCCATCTCGTGATTGAGACCAACCGGGGCCATAATCTTGGCCGCATCATTGAGACCGGTAGCGCCGCACCCAATACCGGCGTGCCCGGCGGCATCGGTGGCTACACCAGCGAACGTGTCCTCCGCGCACCGGCAGCGGGAATATTTGAAACGGACCTGGATATCGGCGCGATGGTCCAGGCCGGTGATGTCATCGGCGAGGTTGCGGGCCAAGCGGTAACCGCCGAAATTGATGGTGTTCTGCGCGGCTTGATCCGGCCCGGCACCGCGGTTGACGACGGTCTCAAAATAGGTGATATCGATCCCCGGGGCGCGGCCGTCTATTGCACCACCATTTCCGATAAAGCCCGGGCTCTTTCAGGATCGGTGCTGGAAGGTATAATGCGCTTCCACAATCAACCTGGGGGACAGGACGATCTTAATTGACGGTTTGGGACTGACTTCGGCCCGGCTGATTGCCCTCATCGGGGCGGGCGGCAAGACCAGCCTGATGTTCGCCCTGGCGCGGGAATTCGTGGCCGCCGGCGAGCGCGTTCTGGTGACCACCACGACAAAAATTGCGACCGATGAAGCCACCGGGCCATGGCCGTCTTTCAGCGCCAATTCGGCGGCGGATATTATCTCTGAGGCCGGCACTGCACCGGCTGTCATCGCTTACCATCACGAGCAATCCAATGACCAACGGCTGGTTGGATTTGAGCCGGCCATCATTGACGAAGTCAAACGCCATGGGCTGTTCGATCGGATTTTAGTTGAAGCGGACGGCTCGGCCCGCCGGCCCCTGAAAGCGCCAGCCGCCCATGAACCCGTGGTGCCGGCTGCCTCTGATGCCCTGATTGCCGTTGCCGGTCTCAACGGGATCGGCCAGCCTTTAACCGGCGACCATCTTTTTCGGCCGGAAATCTGGCAACACCTGACCGACGATACGGCGGGCCAGCCGATTACCGCTGCGGCCATCGTCCAGGCCTTCCGGCATCCGGACGGTCTCGCCAAGGGCTGCCCATCAGGCGCCGCCAAAATTCTTTTTCTCAACCGGGCCGACACGCCGGAACGCCTCGCTGCCGCCCGTCACATCCTGCAACAACTCGCCAGCAGCGCGGATAACCGGCCCGATTGCGCGGCCTATGGAACGCTGCTGCCGACCCCGGAAATCGCCGGCCAGATGTGACCGTCGTTGGATATTTTAGCACCAGTTTGGCGCTGATCTAATGGAGAGTTTGGCGCACCCGACAGGATTGACTACGCTAAAGCTCCGCCGCGTCTGCGTCGCAGGACTGTGTGTCCTGCTCCTTGGCGTCGAACGGGTTGAACCCTGCATGAGATAGCCATTAAAAAAACTCATCCAAGGACGGGTCTTTTTACTGGCGCACCCGACAGGATTCGAACCTGTGACCTCTGCCTTCGGAGGGCGGACGTTAATCTAATACTGTGTTTCCTTAGATCATAATAACCTTATAAATCAACCATTTAAATAGTATCACGTTTCTTGATGTTTCTCCTTGTGTGATTGCTGGTGATTGCTATATGATTGCTAGCAATCACAAAGGCAGAGGTAAGCATGAAAGCGAAAATTATCAAACGAACTGTTGATGCCGCCAAGTCTGGGAAGCGCGACGCCTTTATTTGGGATACGGAGTTAAAAGGCTTTGGTTTGAAGGTGACACCAGCGGGTAATCGAATTTACATTGTCCAATACAGAACTGGGGGGCGAGGCAGCCCAACGCGACGTTTTACCATTGGCCAGCATGGAGCGCCTTGGACACCTGATAAAGCGCGAACAGAGGCGAAGCGTCTTCTGGGTGACATTGCCGACGGTAAAGACCCGCAATCAACAAAGACTGCCGAAAGAGCGGCGATAACAGTCAGGGAATTGTGCGACCTTTATTTGGAAGATGGGTGCGAAACCAAGAAAGCCTCAACCATAGCCACGGACAAAGGACGCATTGAGCGCCACATAAAACCCCTGTTAGGCCGCAAGCGGGTAATAGATTTAACGCCTAACGATATTCGCCGCTTTATGTCCGATATTGCTAAGGGCAAAACAACGGCAACGGTAAAAACAGGGAAGCAGGGCCTTGCGAGAGTTACTGGCGGCAAGGGTACGGCAACGCGCACGGTTGGCTTGCTGGGGGGCATTCTGAGTTTTGCCATTGCTGAAGGCGTTAGGCCTGATAATCCAGTCCGTGGCGTTAAACGCTATCCTGATAAAAAGGAAGAGAGATTTTTGTCACCTGCTGAACTTGCAGACCTAGGCGAAGTTCTCAACGCGGTAGAGCAAAGCGAAGAACTGGCTGTTGGCGCTATCCGACTACTGATTCTAACCGGGTGCCGCAAAACTGAGATCCTTTCTCTAAAGTGGGGCGAGGTAGATTTCGAGTTTGGCTGTTTACGATTGGAAGATTCAAAGACCGGGCAAAAAACAGTAATGTTGGGTGCCCCCGCATTGCAATTGTTGGCAATCATGTCAAACCAGGAAGGTTCCGATTATGTGTTCCCTGCAATGAGGGGCAAAGGGCACTATGTTGGTTTGCCTAAGGCGTGGGGCCGTATTCGTGAACAGGCGGGGCTTGGTGACGTGCGTATCCATGACCTACGCCATTCTTTCGCCAGCGTTGGTGCGAGTGCCGGAATGGGGTTGCAAATGGTTGGCAAGCTACTGGGGCATTCTGACCCCAAGACTACTGCCCGGTATGCTCACTTAGCTGATGATCCAACAAGGGTCGCAGCAGACCGCATTGCTGGAACCATTGCAGAGGCAATGGAAGGCAAAACGGAGCCAGAAGTTTTGGATTTAAAGAAGCGGGGCGGAGATGACTAAACCAGATCAAAAGACCACGATAGTAACCCCCAAGATGGTTTATGGGGACGACTTTGAAGATATTACCAAGCTCGATGTATCTCTAGATTCATTTATGCATCGGATGGATACACTGTGTGAAATCTTAGAAGAAAAAGCTGGATTTACTGCCGAAGGTGCAAGGGTGGCTCTTACAGGTGCTCAGTTTAAATCTGATGTTAAAAAGCTTAATCGTAATAGTTCTGATTTAGTATATGATTTAACGGAAGAAGCAGCCCAATGGGCACGGGAGGAGCTGAAACAAATAAGAAACCACGAAGCTAAAAATCGTCTTCTCAGAGAAAAACGTGACAAATATAAAACACCAATATTGGATGACGACAATTCGGTCGGCCGCGCTGAGCTTTCAGATTTGGCAATTTCATTGTTAGAGGTGGTTGAAAAACCGGGCGAAACTCTAACTTTACTTTTGGCTGAGCTTCTAAATGTAGACCGCCATCGTCAGGCCTTAAATGAAAATGATACACATGAATTCAAAATGGCAGCCCAGATAGTCGCTCAAAACCCAAAAATAAAATCCAAAGATTTAGCAGCGATGGTAGGCAAAAGTGAGCCATCGATTTCTCGATGGCGGAACCACCCCGACTATAAAGATAGTTTTGAGAAAAAAGTGGAGAGGTTCAAAAAGATTCTATCAATATTGGAAGCGCAAGAGTCAAATAATTCAGAATAATTTCAGTCGAGATTACGAGCGTAACTCGCGTAACTGATCCAAAGTTGCCGAATGTCACATAGGCATTCTTTTACAACTTTGGAGTACCCATTATGCAAGTTACCTCCACACGCCGCCTTCGTACGGCTGAAGCCGCGCGTTATTGCGGCTCCACAAAATCAACTTTCGAAAAATATCGCCTAACGGGCGAGGGGCCCGTTTTCATGAAGCTAGGTCGCGTTGTTGTCTATGACCTCGCAGACCTCGATGCTTGGCTTGAAAGCAAACGGCGAACATCCACCAGTGATATTGGTACACAGCACATCACAACCCTCAATAAGGAGGCCGGGGAATGATTATCGACACAGCAACACTAGCATGCTGCCTCGGCCATACGCGCTCAGTACAAGGCGGTTGGATAGCCAGCTGTCCTGTTCCCGGACATGGAAGAGGTCGCGGTGATCGCAACCCTTCTCTATCTATCAAAAATTCTGATGGCAGGACTTTGGTATACTGCCATGCTGGTTGCTCCCAAGATGATGTCATTCAGGCACTATTAGATTGTGGAATCTGGCCTTCACCTAAAAACCATCAGAGTTTGCCAACCAGATCGAGCGTTGAACCAAATTTTCGGTCTAAGAGCAATAATACTGAGGCCGCTCTTAAACTTTGGAGGCAAGGTCATGATGTACGGGGAACCGTTGTGGAACGGTACCTGGCCGAACGTGGGATCACAGGACCGATACCATCAACCATTCGATATTTACCTGATCAAAAGCACGATGATGGAAATTTCTATCCGGTCATGATTTCTGCCATCGCAACGTATCCGGATATAAAAGTATGTGGCATTCAGCGAACATATTTATCTCACTCAGGAGATAGCAAAGCCTTGGTGACCCCAAATAAAAAAATGCTTGGCCCGGTGAAATGTGGGGCCGTTCGTCTTGGCCCTGCAGCGAAGAGTTTAGCCGTCGCAGAAGGTATCGAAACAGCTCTTTCTGTTCAGCAAGCTACCGGTCTATCGGTTTGGGCCGCTTTATCAACTGGTGGCCTGAAGCACTTGATCCTCCCTGAACCATCTATTGTCGAAACCGTTATCATATGCGCCGACAACGATGAAGCCGGTAATGCAGCAGCGCTAGTTGCTGCTGAAAAATGGACCAATGAAGGTTATGCAGTAAAGATTGCCAGCCCACCATCAGGCCAGGATTTTAACGACATTCTGACAAGTGAATCACTTAATAGTAAGGGTGACCGGTGATGGGCAACAATAATGAAAACGATATTCAAAAAATTGTTGCGGAGGCAGAAGAATTCAGCGATCCGATTGAAGCCATAGTTGTTAATTCCGCCGACGATTCGGGGGCGGCCTTCACGCCTGAGGCATTGGTCGAACTGGCTGCGTTAAAGCTAAGGGATAGAGCAAAATTTGAAGTTGTACGTCAGCGTATCAAGGAGCATGGAATACGCGTTGGCGAACTGGACAAATTGCTATCGCAAGAGAATGAGGAAGAAGCAAGTCAGCGTCCAAAACAGGCCGATATACTCATTGCTATCGCATCAGATGCTCACCTGTTTCATAAGCCAGACGGGACCGGCTATGCCGACGTTGAAATTAACGGACATCGTGAGACGTGGCTTATTCGCAGCAAGGGATTTAAGCAGTGGTTGGCACGGCGTTATTACCTTGAAAATGAAGGCGCACCAAATAATGAGGCCATTCAGACCGCCCTTAATGTGATTGAGGCCAAAGCACGTTTTGATGGTCCAGAACTGGATGTATTTGTTCGCGTTGGTAGCCAGGATGGTCGCCTTTACCTCGATCTCTGCAACGATGCTTGGCAAGCGGTTGAAATTGCGCCCGATGGATGGAACATTATTGATAATCCACCGGTTCGTTTTCGACGAACTGCTGGAATGCAGTCACTTCCAGAACCTGAAAAAGGCGGTTCAATCGATAAGCTCCGCCCATTTCTAAATGTTAGTAGTGATACTGATTTTGTATTGGTGGTATCGTGGATGATTGCTGTCCTTCGAGATGAAGGCCCATATCCTGTTCTGGTCTTAGCTGGCGAGCAAGGATCGGCTAAATCAACTTTTTCTGCGATTATGCGATGTATCCTGGACCCAAATACAGCACCTCTTCGGGCACTGCCCCGTGAGGATCGTGATTTATTTATAGCTGCCAATAACGGCCATGTTCTTACATTTGACAATGTGTCGGGGTTACCTGCCTGGATTTCAGATACACTTTGCAGGCTAGCGACCGGCGGAGGATTTGCTGTTCGTCAACTCTATACCGATCAAGACGAAGTACTTTTTGATGCTTCGCGTCCTATCGTGCTCAATGGCATAGAAGATTTTGTAACGCGACCAGATTTGGCTGACCGAGCTATATTCCTCACGCTCAAACCTATTCCGGAAGATTGTCGCAAGCCGGAAAAAAACCTATGGAAAAACATAAAGGCAGAACGCCCCAAAATACTTGGTGTGTTGCTGGATGCTGTGGTCCGTGGGCTAAAGCAATTGCCAGAGGTGCATCTCGAACGCTCACCTCGAATGGCAGATTTTGCATATTGGGCTACTGCTTGCGAAAGCGCAATTTGGCCAGAAGGTACCTTTTGGCATGCATATAATCAAAACCGTGCAGAAGCTATTGATGTGGTGATTGAAGCAGATCCGGTAGGTTCTGCAATCCGCGTACTGATGATAAAGCGAGGGAATTGGTCGGGCACAGCTTCGGAATTATTGGATGTTCTTAGTGAGGAAGTTGGTGAAGCCATACAAAAGACAAAAACTTGGCCATCAACGCCGCGTTCTTTATCCAGCAAAGTGACACGGGTAGCTACATTCCTCAGGAAAGTGGGAATCAATATAGAACATCACCGGAAAGGTAGCGCGGGAAGTAGAATTATCACCATATCATCGGAACCAGATAACACGGTGGATTTACCGTCAGGTTCGTCAATAGCGTCGGTTAAAACGGCACAGATTGCGCCATTGAATCAAGAAATAATCTCTACTTCACCATCACACAATACCTACGGAGAGGCAGAAATCGCTTGTTTTGATAAAGAATCGGATCGTAAAAATATTCAAAAACCTACAGAAGCTGACAGTACTGACGCTGGTGACGCTGGAATTTGGGCGTCTTCTGGCTCCGTGAAAGCCAAGCAATGAGTATGAAACCTTGTGAATGGTGCTTAAATCCTTACCTCCCTAGAAGCAGTGGGGGCAAACCACAAAAGTTCTGTGGTGGGGCATGCCGAAGATTATACGACAAAGCACTGCGCCTTCATGCTAAGGCGGCTTTGGCAAGTGGTGAGATTAGTATAAAGCAGCTGAAGTTACTGATAGATAATGAATGACAACGAGCGCGTTGGCAGCAAAACCATTTAACTATATTGGGTGTGCCCCTATCATTGAACGGTTGTGTCCCATGGTGCGCAATGCGCACATTGCGACAGGCATATTGTAGCCGATGAGATTGGTGCCAAGATCCAGTTAATTTCAGGCCACTCCTTTAGCTATAGCCCAACGCTTCTTCTGGGCAGCTGATTTTTTAGCCTACTTCTCTTCCCTGAACCATTTCCGAAGACTCTACTTGATTTGTCGGTGTTACATTATTCAACTCGTCGAGATATTCATCCAATGAAAATGAGGTTTGTTGGCATCGCTCACTGAAATTAATCAGCCATTCTCCCGTTAGTTTTTGGAGACTGTGTACATCCCGGCGAACGTACAGGTTGTCAAGAGGTTGTGAGGCAAATTCAGTAATGACATTTAATACAGCGTATCCGTTCTCGCCTAGATTGGTAGCATACCGTTCACACATTTCATTTAAGTGCTGTTGCAATGCAACCCATTTTGGATCTTCGTCGGTTTGGTCGTCTGGCGATTCTGGCTGCTTTAGCAAAAGCACTGCTCGAGCTAAAGTTGAAAACTGAGATTTATTAACAGGAAAGTTACGGAGAACATCAAAATATTCTAAAAATGATTTTTTCATTTCATCTAATCGACTACGCTCAAAATCGAATTTCGGTGCTTCACCAATATCAGATTTATTGTGGGTAAATTTAAAGGAAACGATAACATCGGGGCCAACCATCCCATTTTTACAAATCTTGCGATGAAAACCGATGTTAAAATTTAGTGCTCTCTGACCATTATAACTATTCGTTACTCGAATAAATGGGCCAAACACCTCGGGCACTTCCGGTCGTTCTCCTACCATAAGATATTCAAAATCTAACGCATTCGTTTTATGAGTAAGATCGATATGGCAATACCCAAATGTCGACGGGGCATTTACTCCGCTGACTTCCCATTCGTCTTGTTGAGTCTCTGGGAATACCGCCTTACAGCATTGATATGCCCAGTCTAGGGCTTCTTTGTTGGCGACCATCCGGTAGCTAGGACCAACTAAGTTAAGAACACGTTTATTAGCCATATTGACGATTGCTTTTTTGCCCGTAGCCCGCACACGATACCGCTGTGTCAAATCTCCGATTTCGACAAAAACTGGATGAGTTTCAACTGGGAAAAGCAGGTGATCAAGTTGGTATAGACGCGACATCGTTAAACCTCCATTTTTCTACTAAATCAAGATTACCAATCAATTTTAGCCCCCATAAGTAACGAAGTCTACCGCTCCATAATTTGTCTGCCGTTAATCTTCGGTTTTAATTTGCGATGAAATCTAATTTTGTGCTTTAACAGCAGCCCACCGCTTCTTCTGAGCCGCAGAAATCCTAGCCCTGCCCTCAACGGTTCGTGGCCCCGTGCTGAGGCCACCATGATTGGGGCAGCGGCGGTTGCCTTTTACCGGGCGGCGTAGGCAGGGGCGGCCCTGGCGGGTTTTAGCCCCACAGCGCTTATCCCATTTGTTTGCTCGTCCAGCCAATTTAACTCCATGACGCATATGCGTAGTGGTCTCTGGTAGCGTGATTCTGTAAAATTAGGCAAGCTGGTAAGTGCAGAATATCGATTTTTATTCTATTGGAGCCGTAGTTGTAATTCTTAAATCGTGATGTGAAGCACCTTTTTCATACCAGATTCTGGCTAAACGCTCCCCCAATTCTTTTTCATCGTGGGTCATATAATTTTTAAGCTGATCGAGCACCGCCAGTTTACCCTCTCGGTCTTCGCTCCAATAACGTTCAATGCCCCAAATCCGCAACCACATATATGCCTCGACTGGATCGGGGTCACTGCCCCACTCTTCGCTGTATGGCGTCACTGGATTTTTTCTTAGGTAAACGTACCTTTCGGCAAGTGATTCACCTATTCCATACTGCGCAGCTTTGTGCCCATTATTTGCAGCAATTTTGTACCATTTGATACCAGCATCAAAATGGCCGGGGTATTCGTCATCTTCGGGATCGCAGTATTCTTTATCCGATTCCATCCATTCTGGCTGGGTTTGAATCCATCCAACCATATACTGTGCTTCTAAATGGCCTCTTTCAGCCGCTTTTAAAAATTGGCGGCATGCAAAAAAATGCTCGCCATCCTCCATGAGTGCCCAGCCCGACCTAAAGTCTCGATCTGGATCCTCATTCCTTGCACGGTGCTCAGCAACTCTTTCCTCAGAATAATACTGACAGCAATCATCTGCTACAGCGACAGCATCGTCTTTTAAATCAAAATCTGCCACAAACTCGTTGGCAACGTAGAGTTCATATTTGCCAGATTTAACACTAACACAAACATCAACTTTTACATTATTTTCTTCCTCTGAAAACTCAACTTCATCACTATAAATTATTGGGATTTTGACTGGTATATCGACAGATTTGGGTTCTGGATAGACGTATGCCACTTCACTATCTCTATCTGGACATAAAAG
>CAJWAR010000043.1 GCA_913020445.1 uncultured Rhodospirillaceae bacterium | reverse complement strand
AACACTCCATCTTTTCGTTTAAGATAAAGTGTTGCGTCGATCAATTGAGACCACCGCTATAAGCGGACATTATAGCTACCTGTAATAAGAGTCCGCTATACTCCCGAAAGCGGACATCCTCCATCTATACCGAAATTAACTGATTTTCTTGTCTTTTTCGTGTTCTTGGCGTCCTTCGAGGTTATTAATTTCTTACCCCGAGCGCAGGAATTGCACGGCCGCGTCGCGTTCAAACAAATAAAGCAGCACGCGGAGTTGCTGGCCACGCTCACTTTCAAGTTCAGGATCCATTTCCAAGATTAGCTTAGCGTCATCCCGGGCCGTCGCGATCAGATCAGCATGTATGGCCAAATCAGCCAGCCTGAACTCCGGCAAGCCGCTTTGCCGTGTGCCGAGCAGTTCGCCGGCACCCCGCAATCGTAAATCCTCCTCGGCGATGACAAAACCGTCTTCGGTTTCGCGCAATATTTCCAACCGTTTGCGGGCGGTTTGGGTGAGATTTGCCGGAAACATAAGGATGCAGGTCGATTTTTCGGTACCCCGGCCAATGCGGCCCCTGAGCTGGTGCAATTGCGCCAGACCAAAGCGCTCAGCGTGTTCGATAATCATGATGGTGGCGGCAGGCACATCGACGCCGACTTCGATCACGGTCGTTGCGACCAGAATATCAACGCTGCCTTCGGAGAAAGCCGCCATCACGGCATCTTTGTCTTTGCCCTTCATTTTACCGTGGACCAAGCCAACGCGCTCGCCGAACACAGCCTGCAAATGGGCAAAGCGGTCCTCAGCAGCGGCGAGATCGATTTTTTCAGATTCTTCAACCAGCGGACACACCCAATAAATCTTGGTGCCTACGTTGAGGGCGCGGGTGACGCCTTGCACAACTTCATCCAGGCGATCAATGGCGACCGTGCGGGTATCAATCGGCAGGCGGCCAGCCGGTTTTTCAGTGAGGCGGGAGACCTCCATATCACCATAAGCCGTGAGCGTCAGGGTGCGCGGGATCGGTGTTGCCGTCATCACCAGCACATCAACAGCTTTGCCTTTGGACGTCAGCGCTAGGCGTTGATGGACGCCAAATCTGTGTTGTTCGTCAATAACGGCAAGCGCCAGATCGTTAAACTCGACGCCTTCCTGAAACAACGCGTGGGTACCTATAGCAAGACCGATTTCACCGCTGGCAAAGCCTTCGAGGATGGGTTCCCGGGTTTTACCTTTTTCGCGCCCCGTCAACAACGCTACTTTCACGCCGGCTGCTGCGGCCAAGGGCTCAATGGTCGCGAGATGCTGGCGGGCTAATATCTCCGTTGGCGCCAGCAGGGCCGCCTGCGCCCCACTTTCCACAGCTTGCAACATGCTAAGCAGTGCCACCACGGTCTTGCCGCTGCCGACATCACCCTGCAGCAGGCGGTGCATGCGACTGGCCGAGCCCATATCTTCGGCGATTTCGCTGACCGCGTTTGTTTGCGAGTTTGTCAGTTCGAAGGGCAGGGCGCTGGTGACCCGCTGCTTAAGCTCGCCGGTGCCTTCAATCCCCCGGCCCGGTTGCTTTTTCATATGCGCCCGCACCAATGCCAATGCCAATTGATTAGAAAGTAATTCATCATAGGCCAGGCGTTGGCGGGGCAGGGTTTCAGGTTCGAGATCGGTTTCATCTTGGGGCGCATGGACTTGGGTGAGAGCATCATTCCAGCTCGTCCAGTTTTGTTGCTTTAAATAGGGCCCATCCAGCCATTCGGTCAGGTCAGGCATTAATGCAAACGCACCTTTGATCGCTTTTGATAAAACCTTGAGAGATAATCCTTGGGTCAGTGGATAGACTGGCTCAATCGCCTCAATGCTGGCGCGGTCTTTCACTTCAACAACGTGATCCGGATGCGGCATCTGGACGCCATCGCCATAGCTTTCAATGGCGCCGCTAATCACGCGTTCTTCGCCTTCCGGCAGAATTTTAAGCAGATAATCGGCGCGGGCATGAAAAAACACTAATGTCAGACTTCCAGAATCATCAGAACAAAGTATTTTATAAGGCAGACGGCGGGTTTTTGGGGGTAAATGCTGATCCACCGTCACCGTCATTGTGGCAATTTCGCCGATCCGCGCCTCGGCAATTTTAGGCGCATAACGGCGGTCGATGATGCCGCTTGGCAGATGCCATAGAAGATCGCTGACATGCTCGCCGGCCAGCTTTTCGATGAGTTTGGCAATACGCGGCCCGACACCTGTCAGCTTGGTGACAGGTGAAAATATCGGGAATAGTATTTCTGGCCGCATAATATCCTGGTTCTCAATAAATCGTGGCTGACAGACCGCCTGCAAAGGTTTACACCCTTAGCTGCTCAACTGGCTCCCTAAAGATAGTTCATTGGACTGCAGGATGGAAACTCTCCGTAAACGATTGCTCTATAAAGCGACCCATCGAGGCATGCAGGAAACCGATAAACTGATCGGCGAATTTGCGCAGCAGGAATTACCGAATTTAAGTGCAGATTTGCTGGAGGATTTTGATATTTTGCTCGACGCGCCGGACGCTGATCTGCTGAACTGGATATTAGGACGCGAAGCTATTCCAGAGACCTATGACAACGAAATTATGGGATTAATTATTCAGTTTAAAGAAAGCCTATAAGTCTTTGTTAAATATTCATAAAATATTGGATAATAATACTGATATGCTGATTGGCGGTGTGCCGGAAGGCTATGATGGCGTGGTGCTGAGCCAGTTGGTTAAAGCGGAAAAAACCGTACTTTTTGTCGCCCGGGATGATCGCCGGATGGCGGCGGTTCGGGAGAGCTTGAGTTTTTTCGCCGGTGGCGTTGAGGTCATTGAATTACCGGCCTGGGATTGTCTGCCCTATGACCGCGTGTCGCCGAAAAGCGATATTGTCGCCTCCCGCATCGATGCGTTAACCAAATTTGTTGATGCGACCGCTATGCAGCCGCGAATCATTTTAACGTCGGTTGCCGCATTATTGCAGAAAGTTCCTGCGCGCCAGACCTTTGAAGGCGCCAGTAAAGCGTTCGGCAAGGGTGCCGAGACGTCGCGTGACCGCTTGCTCGAATTTTTACTGCAAAACGGCTATGGCCGGTGCGAAACCGTGATGGAGCCCGGCGAATATGCCATTCGGGGCGGCATTATTGATCTCTTTCCACCGGGTTTTGAAGAACCGTTGCGGCTCGACTTTTTTGGCGACGATCTCGATGGTATCCGACGGTTTGAGCCGTTTAGTCAGCGCACTACCGGCGAAGCGAAAAGCTTTAACCTTAAGCCGGTTAGTGAAATTTCCTTGGATGAGGACGCCATTAGCCGGTTCCGCACCGCTTACCGGGCGCTGTTTGGTGCGGTTTCAAGTGAAGACCCGCTTTACGAGGCAATTTCCGAAGGCCACACCCAAGCAGGCATGGAGCATTGGCTGCCACTCTTTCATGAAGAGCTGGAAACAGTGCTCGACTACCTGCCGGATGCAGTGATTGCCTTTGATCACCAAGCTGATGAAGCCAGCGATGCCCGCTGGGAACTCATCGGTGAATGCTACGATGCGCGCGCGGATATGAAAGCGCGAGGCTTAGCGGTTTCAGAAACAACCTATAATCCGCTGCCGGTAGATCGGCTATATCTCACCAAAAAAGAATTAAAGGCAGCGCTAAAAGACCGGAAACAGCTTAACCTGCAGCCATTTTCAGCACCTGAGTCTGATGGCGTCAGCAGCGATGCCGGCGGTAAGCTGGGCCGCGATTTTGCCGATGCCCGCGCCTTGCCGGACGTTAATGTTTATGATGCCCTGCGTGAGCACATTCTGGACGAGGCCAAAGCCGGGCGCGGCATCGTCATCGGCGCTTTTTCCGAAGGTTCGGCCGAACGCCTTTTGGGTATTTTAAAGGAGCATGATATTGCCGCCTCAAGTGATGCGTCGGCGCCGGTGCGCATGGCGGTTTTGGAGTTGGAGCACGGTTTTACCGCGCCTGGACTGGCGCTCATTACCGAGCAGGATATTCTCGGCGACCGGCTCAGCTCACCCCAGCGCCGTAAAATTCGCCCGGAAAACTTTATTGCCGAAACGTCCGTCCTCAATGCCGGCGATCTGGTTGTCCATGCCGAGCACGGCATCGGCCGATATGATGAGCTGGTGACGCTGGACGTTACCGGGGCCGGCGCGCCGCATGATTGCCTGCTGTTGATTTATGACGGCGGCGATAAACTTTTTCTGCCGGTCGAAAACATCGAAGTGATCTCGCGCTACGGCGAAGGCAGCGAGACGATCCGCCTGGACAAACTCGGCGGCGTCGCCTGGCAGGCCCGGAAATCTCAGCTTAAACAGCGTATTCGAGACATGGCCGATCAACTCATTGCCGTCGCCGCCGCACGTGAATTAAAAAAGGGCGAAGTCTTCGAGCCGCAATCCGGTGTTTACGATGAATTCTGCTCGAGCTTTCAATTCACCGAGACCGATGATCAGGAACGTGCCATCGGTGATGTCGTCAAAGATCTCTCGAGTGGCCGGCCGATGGATCGCCTGATTTGTGGCGATGTCGGTTTTGGTAAAACCGAAGTTGCCTTGCGGGCGACTTTTGTGGCGGCTTTGGAAGGCAAGCAAGTCGCCATCGTTGTGCCAACCACTTTACTGGCGCGTCAGCACTATCGGGTTTTCGAAGAACGTTTCGTCGATTTCCCCGTCCAAGTGCGGCAACTTTCCCGTCTGGTTTCGAAAAAAGATGCCGATGCCACCAAAGCGGGGCTCGAGACCGGTCAGGTTGATATCGTCATCGGCACCCATGCATTGCTCGCCAAAAGTATTAAGTTTGACCGGCTCGGGCTCTTGATTATCGATGAAGAGCAGCACTTTGGCGTGGCTCACAAAGAGCAGCTGAAATCGATGAAAAACAACGTGCATGTGTTGACCCTAACGGCGACACCGATCCCGCGTACGTTGCAGCTGGCGCTCACTGGCGTTCGAGAACTAAGCCTAATTACCACGCCGCCGGTCGATCGCTTGGCCGTCAGGACGTTTGTGCTGCCTTATGATCCGGTGGTGGTGCGGGAAGCCATCCTACGTGAGCGTTACCGGGGCGGTCAGATTTTCTACGTCTGTCCGCGGGTTGCCGATCTTGGCCGTGCCGAGGAAGAACTGCAGGAGCTGGTGCCCGATCTTCGGATCGCCATGGCCCACGGGCAGATGTCTCCCGGCAAGCTCGAGGACGTCATGAGCGCTTTTTATGACGGTAAATATGATCTTTTACTGGCGACTAATATCGTCGAGTCCGGTCTTGATCTGCCATCGGTCAACACGATCATCCTGCACCGTGCTGATATGTTTGGTTTGGCCCAGCTCTATCAATTGCGGGGCCGCATCGGGCGCTCGAAAGTTCGCGGTTATGCCTATCTCACACTGCCGCCCAAACGCAAATTATCGGCAGCCGCGCAAAAACGCCTCGAGGTGATGCAGGCGTTGGATACATTAGGGGCCGGTTTTACGCTCGCCAGCCACGATCTAGATATTCGGGGCGCCGGTAATTTGCTCGGCGACGAACAGTCGGGCCATATCAAAGAAGTCGGCATTGAGCTTTATCAGCAAATGCTGGAAGAAGCGGTCGCTGAAGCTAAATCGGTGGGTGATATTGAAGACGAAATTGCGGAAAAATGGAGCCCGCAGATTGATATCGGTATCCCGGTGTTGATCCCGAACGATTATGTGCCCGATCTGGGTGTGCGATTGAGCCTCTACCGGCGGATTGCCGATCTGACTGACCGGACTGAGATCGATGCCTTTGCCGCCGAAATGATTGACCGCTTCGGCTCACTGCCGGCGGAAGTCGAGAATTTGCTGGAAACAGTCGCCATCAAGCGGCTGTGCCTGGAAGCTGGTATTGAGAAAGTTGAAGCCGGACCGAAAGGCGCGGTGATCACCTTCCGCAACAATGAGTTCAGTAATCTGGAAGGCTTGGTTACCTTTATTACCTCGCAAGTCGGCACTTCAAAGCTGCGACCCGATCATAAGCTGGTCTTCATGCGGAGTTGGAATGATGCCCCGGCTCGGCTCGGCGGCGTGCAGTATCTGATGAAAGAACTCGCCGATATCGCGGCCTAAATAATTAATCGACTGTCGATTAATTATTTAACCCTTGCCGTCATGCGCGGGCGTGACCCGCGCATCCAGTTTTCAATTGCCAAAAAAGTTACTTCGATTTTTCACCGTCTCAGCGTATTATTTAAGTATATGACGATTCGCTGCGACAGGAGAAAACCATGCGTGCTAAGTTATTCTCTATTGTTTCTGCATTTACTTTCATTGCTATATCCGCGCCCGCCCTGGCGGCACCGCAAATTTTAGGCTTGGTGGCGACGGCGCAACCGGTGCCGCTAACCTGCGTTGAGGGTATTTGCAAAGCTGAGATCACCACCGTTTGTTTGCAGGAGCACCGCCGGGCGCCGATGCCGGGCCGGGCTTATAAAGCCGGGGAGGGCACGCAGATTAGTTTAAATGTCACTGGCAAAGACGGGATCACAAAATCAATCGCAGTGGCGCAAAAAATTTCGCTGACGGCGCAGCGCCATTATACCTCGGTCGTCATTAGTCTGCCTGAAAGTTCACTACAGAAGTTTGGTCATAACAATCAAGCGGCTGCATCGATTTCAGTGAGTGCGATGGCATCTGCCATTCCGCTGCCAAAAGCTAGTGATGAAGCGCCCTTGTCGCGCTTTGAAATCGACCAATATATCGGTCCGCTCCGTCATGTTGCACGAAACAGCTTTGCCACTGATCGTGTAAGAATGGAGACAACGCGTCATCTTAATCAGGTCATTAACCGTCTGCCGGATGATCTCGCCGACGACCATGTTGCGTTTGAAAAAAATTGGGCCAAAGTCACCAATGACAAGTCCCGCCGGCTGACGCCAAAAGCACATGTGAAAGCCTCGCAAATTGCCGAGACTTGCCGCGAAGATTATAGGGTCGGCAAAACCGTCACCATGCGCGCCTGCCTTGAGCAGCAGCATGACTATCTGGCCGCCGAGACCAACAAGAAAGTCTGGCAGGCGATGAAACCGGGCGGCTAATCAGCCGAAAGGTAACAAAAGTTAAGGACGGGTAGCTTCTGCGCTTTTATACCTTGAGCTACTTTAGAATTAGTCTTAAGGAATAAAAGATGAAGATAACCGATGCCCTGAGAGGCGAACACGCCGTTCTCTATGTCATTTTCGACTTTGTGCGTGACACGATTAGCAACAGCGAGGACATTACAATAATTAAGAATTCAGTTTCGGTATTGGAGCGCACGTTGTTGTCTCATGCCGAGATCGAAGACAATTTCTTGTTTCCCGAGCTTGATCCGCATATTGCTGGAATGGGACCGCTTGAGATGATGCGTACCGAGCATCAAAGTATCGATGAAATCCTGAAAAGCTATCGCGATGAAAATGATGTTGACGCGTTGAAAGCACTTATCCGGCAACTGATTGATCTGGCGTTTGGCCATTTTCAAAAAGAAGAGATGGCGCTATTTGCCATGGCCGAACAGTTCCTGACTGACGATGAACTGACCGCACTTGGCGATAAATGGGCTGAAAAACGCAATGTTGTTGTCGATGGGCATAGCTGTATTAGCGCCGCCTAAGCGAAACTATTTTTCAAATTTTCCCGTCAGCACGGCTTTTTCAATTGTGGCAAAATACAGATTGAAGCCGATGATGGCCGCCGATAAATCCGGTGTCACCGGTAATTCTGCGGTGCCGACGGCATGCAAGGTAAAGATATAACGGTGCGGGCCGTGGCCTTCCGGCGGGCAGGGTCCGCCGTAGCCGGGTGCTGGAAAATCATTCCGCGTTTCAAGCGCGCCGGCAGGCAGGCCGTTCTTCGAGGCATCTAATGCTAATTCCCGGACATCTTTCGGAATATTGATGACCACCCAATGCCAAAACCCACTGCCGGTTGGCGCGTCCGGATCATACATGGTTAGGGCAAAGCTCTCGGTGCCTTCCGGTGGATCGGTCCAGGCGAGGTGGGGCGATTGATTGCCGCCGGCACAGCCGAAGCCATATTCTTCCGCCAAAATATGATCCATGGCGAGGGTATCGCCCTCGTTAAAACTGTTGCTGGTGAGTTTGAAATCTGACATCGGTGCCTCCCTTTTTCTTTAGGTTAGAAAAGGAGGAAGGCTTTTTCAAGATAAATACGAAGTTAAATAACTGAAACTATAGGGGAAATTCGCAAATATTATTCATGTTACACCTATTCACATATTCGTCTTTGTTTCTTTATCTGCCTGTTACACCCTCGTGAGAAACTGCAGGTAATCGAAAAACAAAAAAATAATTCCTCCCCCCCTGGTTAACTAAACTCGCCTGATATTTTAGAGTTTAGAAATGCAAAAAGCCCGCTCAACGATCAGCGGGCTTTTTTTGTCGATGATAGATTATTTGATACTGTCGAGAATTTTGGTAAGGCGCGCCGTGCCAAGATATTCACGGTTGCCATCGCCATGAACGACTTTGCCTTGCCGATTGAAAATAAAACTAGCGGGGACATAAACCAGTGGAGAAAAATCTTTCTCGATTTTAGGGCTGGCGTGAATAACGCGAATTGCCGGGTGGAAAGTTCGCACCATGCTGCGCAAGCGTGACGGCGAATCATCACCATACCGGCCTTCGGTCCAGCTTATTGCAACCACTTTTACCCGTTCCGTTCCGCCATTATTTAAAAATTTACGGAGTTGCACGAACTCCGCCCGGCAGGTGGTTCACCAACTGGCGAAAAAAGTAACAAGAACAGGTTTACCGTCGAAAGTCTCCTGGCCGACTTTTTTACCGAGCACCGGTTGAGCCGCCAGTAATCCGGCTTTGACGCTTTCAGTTAGGCTAAGGCCGGGGCCCGCATTAGCGGCTGGTGCAGCCACTAAAACAAATGCGCTGAAAGAAGCGATAATAAGTAAATTCAATGTTCTCATATGTTTTTCACCCGATGAATATCTATTTCAGAAAGAACTTCTACAACAGATAAATGCCCAAATCAGGCCTTTTATTCCGCTTTTGAGGTAAAAATCACGTGTGTGTGTTACTTCCATAGATATTCCGCGCCGAGCTGCGCCATATTCGTGCAACCGATTTGCGCCAATGTGAGGTCGACTTCATTGGCAAATAAGTCAAGCACATGAGAACCGCCTATCTCACCCAAGGCGCCAACGCCAAAGACGAAGGAGCGACCGGAAAAAACGAATTCCGCGCCCAGACAATAGGCTTTGACGATATCACCGCCCGTGCGCACGCCGCTATCGAGCATGATGGTCATGTTATCACCAAACGTATCGACAACGCGGGGCAGGGCTTCGATGCTTGAGGGTGCGCTGTCCAACTGACGGCCGCCATGGTTGGAAACAATAATGCCGTCGGCCCCGATGCGTTTGGCGGCTTCGGCAGAGCGCGGAGACAAAATACCTTTAACGACCATTGGGCCGTCCCAGGCTGCTCGAATGCGCCGCATTAAATCTTCATCTAGCTTGGGGGATACCTGCAAGGCTTGCGCAGCGTTCAAAGATTTACCTGCCGCGGCGTCATCAATATAGGGCGCCATATTTTCAAAGCGGGGTTTGCCGTTGGCGAGAGTTGCCAGCGCCCAGTTTGGCTTGCGGGCAATATCCCAGATAATTTTAGGTGTCATTTTAAACGGCATCGTAAAATCGTTACGCAGGTCGCGCAGGCGCTTTGAAGGTATCGGGATATCAACCGTGACGACCAGCACATTATATCCAGCTGCTTTGGCGCGCTTCAGCAATTCAAAGCAGATGTATTCCTGGCCCGGCATATAAAGCTGAAACCAGGCGTGATCTGGTGCGATTTCGGCGATCCGCTCAATCGATGTCGTACCGACGGCGCTCAAGGTGTAGGGCACATTTCGTTGTTTCGCCATGGCCGCCAAATAGCTATCAACTTTGGGCCAGATCAGATTGGCGAGCCCGACCGGCGAGACACCGATGGGCGCATCATAGGTGTGGCCAAAAATTGTCACCTGCTGATTACGCTCGGAGACATCCCGCAGATATTCCGGACACAACACAATATCTTCAAAGCCCTGGCGGTTGCGCGCGATATTCGCTTCGCTGCCGGCACCACCGTCGAGGTAGTCGAAGGCCAGTTTAGGGATACGTTTTTTGGCGCGCGCTCTAAGGTCGTCGATGGTGAGAAAGTCTGTTGGTTTCATGGGGTGTTTACCTAAAATTAGACCGGTTGAATGCCGGCTTCAAAAAATTCCCGCTGTTTTTCCTCGGCGATATTCAGCATTCGCTCAAGCACGATAGGGTCTTGCGCGCCTGATATCGAAAATTGGCGTTCGAATATAAAGGCGGGTACGCCGCTGATACCCAGCCGGTGGGAGCGGGGGTTTTGTTCCTGGACATCGGCGACGTCCTCATCGCTATAGAGATAATCGCGCAAAGCCTGCTCCTCGAACCCTTGAGAAACGCCAATATCGATCAGCACGGAACGATTGCCGATATCGCGGCCTTTTAGGAAATAACTTTGATAGAGCGTCTCAACCATTTCTGTCGCGCGGTCTTGGCGTGCCGCAAAACGGACCAGTCGATGGGAATCAATCGTGTTGGGGGTGCGCTTAACCTGGTTAAAATCAAATTCAATACCGACTGATCTTCCCGCCTGATTGATCGCGTTAAACAAGCGTTCAGAGCGCAAATCGCCGCCAAATTTTTTGCGCATATAGCCATGGAAATCCGTGCCCTCCGGTGGCATATCCGGATTGAGCAAAAAGGCGTGCCAGTAAATTTCTGTGTTGAGATGGGGACGCCGGCTCAGCATTTCCTCCAGCCGCCGCTTGCCGATGAAGCACCAGGGACAGATCGTGTCGAATATAATGTCGATATGCATGGGCTTAAGCTAGCGCTGTTTGGCATATGGATCAATCGGGGAGAATTATTCGTATGTCTGAAACTACCACTGAGCCGCCAAATAATAATTTAGCGAAGGGCATTTTGTAACCGCACCTTTCCACAACCAGAAGTTTAGGATATCTAAAGGCGTGCTCGGAACTTTGGATCACCCTAACCATGACTTCTTCTTCGGCTTTTGGGAATATCGGCGCGATCATGGCGATCCGCGATTACCGGATTTTTTGGACCGGTAATTTTTTGTCGCGCTCGGGCGGCTGGGTGCAGCGTCTGGCAATTGCCTGGCTCACCTGGGAGCTTACCCATTCGCCAGCCTGGTTGGGTGCAATCGGTTTCTTGTCGCTTTTTCCGATTGCGGCACTAACGCCATTTTCGGGCGCGATTGCCGATCGCTTCGGCATTCGCCGTACCGCGATCATTGCCGAGACTATTTTGGCAATGAATGCTTTTGTTTTTGCCGTGTTGACATATACCGGAATGCTGACAATTGAACTCATTGTCGCCTTGACGCTGGTTTACAGTATCACGGCTTCGTTTGCTATTCCGGTTTTTAACTCCCTCATCCCGGATATGGTGCCGGTCGACATACGTTCGTCTGCCATCGCTTTCAACGCAACCGCCGGGCATGCCTCGACATTTATTGGAGCAGGGTTATTCGGGCTAGTGGTCAGCCTGTTTGATATCGCCGGCACTTTTGTGTTGAACGGCCTGTCATTTTTGTTCTTCGTTTACTGTCTAATCATTTTGAATCTACCGGCAGAGCAGAAATCCACCGAGCCGATCCATCGTTTATTGCACGAGATGACTGAAGGCGTGCAAATGACGCTCTCCAACAAACCGCTGATGGCGCTCTATTACACACAAATCGCGCTGCATTTATTGATGGCGCCGCATCGTGACCTGCTGGCTGGATTTGCCGAAGATGTTTTTAGCCGAGGTACCGACGGCCTCTCAATGCTCGCCGGCGCCTCCGGGATCGGTGCTGTTGTTGGTGGGGTCGCCATGAGCATGCGCGGTAAAATGTCGGGGCTGGTCACCATCCTCAACCAGAGCATTCTTCTCGCTTTGGCGGCGATATTTATTTTTGCTTATTCAGGAGTATTCTGGATTGCTGTTGTGAGCCTGTTTTTTGTTGGTGCGGCCTTTGTGATCAATGGTTCTTGTATGCAGACGCTATTGCTCAACACGACAGAGATCTCCAATCGGGGCCGGATCATGGCGTTGAGCATTATCCCGCCGACCGCACTGCCGGCGCTAGGTGCGCTGTTGCTGGGATATATATCGGAACTTTATGGCCTGCAGTTGTCATTGGCGAGCGCCTCAATCTGCGGTCTTTTCATCTGGTTCTTTGCCGTGCGCCATGTCAACCGCCATGCCGCGCGGCTGGAAACGCCGGTTGACACGCTGCCGCAAAATTAAAAAGATCGATAGAAAGGCAGTTCAATCAAAAGCCCGGCGGGAAACCCCGGCCACCGCGTTCCAGCGTGATCCATCTGGTTTCCGTAAAAGTATCCGTCGCCCAGCGCCCGCCATGGCGGCCGACACCGGAAGATTTTGAACCGCCAAATGGTGCGTGAGGCTCATCATTAACTGAAGAACAGTTGATATGGCACATGCCGGTTTCCAGTTTCTGGGCAATTTCCAGTCCGCGATATTCATCTTTGGTAATCACGCCGGATGACAGGCCGTATTCAGTGTCATTGGCGATGGCGATGGCTTCTTCGTCAGTCGCAAAGGGAATTACCGGGACGACCGGGCCAAAAGTTTCATCTTGATACAGTTTCATATCTGGGGTGACATCGACCATGATGGTTGGCTCAACATAACGGCCTTCGACCTTGCCACCCAAGACAATCTTGGCGCCTTTTTCGAGCGCATCGTCGATTTGCCCCTTGACGCGGGCCACTTGCCGGTCATTGATCAACGGCCCGATGATATGATCCATTTCCTTAGTCGGATCGCCGACTTTGAGTTTGCCAGCGCGTTCTTTGAAGCGATCAAGGAACTCGGTCATAACACTTTCGTGCACCAGAATTTTTTCGACCGACATGCAAATCTGGCCCTGATGCATAAAGCTGCCGAAATTAGCTGCACCCGTTGCCCGGTCCATATCAGCGTCTTCGCAAACGATCAATGCGTCTTTCCCGCCCAGCTCAACGCAGCATTTTTTTAAATGAGCACCCGCGCGGGCAGCAATTTCCCGGCCAACGGCGGTTGATCCGGTAAAGGAAATTCCTTTAACCAGCGGATTCTCGACCAGTTCTTCGCCGACTTCCGAAACATTGTCTCTGGAACAGGTGACGACATTGAGTACGCCACCCGGGACACCGGCTTCTTCAAAAATTTCAGCAAACAAAAGGCCGCCGCAATAGGGGGTTTCTTCCGAGGGTTTGAGCACCACCGTATTGCCGGCAGCGAGTGCAAAAGCGATACCACGGGAGGTCAAAAGAGTCGGAAAGTTCCACGGGCTGATA
Source organism: uncultured Rhodospirillaceae bacterium (assembly GCA_913020445.1). GTDB lineage: Bacteria > Pseudomonadota > Alphaproteobacteria > Rhodospirillales > UBA2165 > TMED23. The sequence continues at coordinate 19,656 of CAJWAR010000043.1, read as the reverse complement.
ACGGAAATTACGCCCATTGGCCGCCGGATGGCCATCGAGAGTTTACCGGAATCAGAGGGGATGACTTCGCCAATCGCCTGATAATTCATCGCCGCGGCGGCATAAAAAATTTCCGGTATATACATCGCTTCAAACATGCCTTTGCCAAACCATCCGCCGGCCTCGGCGCGCAAAGCTTTAACGACATCCATCTTCCGTTTTTCGAAGACTTCAGCGATTTTAATCATGTAGTGTGCACGCTGGTTGAAAGGCAGCTCCGACCATTTCTCAAAGGCGTGATTAGCGGAATCGATGGCGCTACGAACTTCCTTGATGCCGACATCAGGCACTTCGGCCCAAACCGTATCATCGGAAGGATTAATGTCAGAGAAAGTTTTCTCAATCGGCCACCACCTGCCACCAACATACATGTCGTTAAATATCTTGTTCATGGCTATCTCCTATTCCTGCTTTGGCGGATCGTTTTTCCGCGAACGTAAGGATGTTATGTGGTCATTTTGCCGTTGCTCAGCGCGATTAATAAGGTTGCGGATATCACCTTTAAGAATACCGGCAGTTGGCAGCCGCTTGGCGGCGCTTGTATTCATCAGGGTGGCACCGCCGAGATAAGCCCGCAGTACCGCTTGATCGTTGGCCAATGCCTCAGCCGTATCTTCGCCGGTAATGCGGCCAGTTTCCAACAAATAGCCGCGATCCGCAATGGCGAGACTTTGTTTGGCATTTTGCTCGACCAGTAAAATTCCGACACCTGAGCGGCGTATTTCGACAAGCGCTTTAAACAATTCAGTGCAAAGCAACGGCGATAGGCCCAGCGACGGCTCATCAAGCATCAAGATTGACGGCGCTGACATCATGGCGCGTCCGACCGCGACCATCTGTTGTTCGCCGCCGCTCATGGTGCGGGCGATCTGGGACCGGCGTTCGGCCAGCTGGGGAAAAACAGCCATAACGCGGTCCAAATTAGCGGTTTCATCGCCGCGCGCCCGGCGAGGGTAAGCGCCGAGCATAAGATTTTCCATCACGGTTAATTCGCCAAATAAATCTCTGCCCTCCGGGACCATTGATAATCCAACTTCAACGACTTCATGCGGGTCCCAATCATAGATTGACGCGCCATCCATCAAAATTTCGCTGTTGAATTCGTCATCATCGTCATCATAGTCAATGACCCCAGCAATCGATTTCAGCAGCGTACTTTTACCGGCGCCATTAGCGCCTAGGATGACGACGATTTCTCCTGGTTCGATATTGATCGATACACCGTCTAAGGCGCGGTGGGGGCCGTACGATACTGACAGGCTGCGGCATTCAAGCATCATCGTCTCCGAGGTAAGCTCTGACCACTTCCGGATCGCTTAGCACGTCCTCTGGTGAGCCTTCGGCGATTTTAGCGCCGCTATTCATTACCACGCAACGATCACACAGACTTCTGATGGCGTCCATATAATGTTCGACGACGACTATTGTACGGCCTTCGTATCTGAGCCCATTGATCAAGCTGATGCCAATTTTCATTTCCGACGGATTAAGACCAGCCAGCCATTCATCGAGCAGCAGCAGTTGCGGATCAGACATCAAGGCGCGCGCCAATTCCACCCGCTTTTGATCAATATAGGTGAGCGCACCGACGGGCATTTGCTCTTGGCCCTCTAAGCCGACTTGGCCCACCATATATTTGGCGCGCCGTTCGAGTTTATCACCCCAATATCTTCGATGGCCAAATACACCGCCGGCGGAGACATTCTCCATTACGGTCATGCTCGGTAACATGCGAACCAATTGAAAGGTGCGGGCGATGCCCTGGCGGGCAATCCGGTTGGAAGAGCGCCCGGAGATTTCTTTGCCAAACAATTCAACTTTACCTGAGCTGAGTTTCAGCAAGCCTGAGATCAAATTCAACATCGTCGTCTTGCCGGACCCGTTCGGGCCGATCAGACCCAAGACTTCGTGTTCTTGAATTTCAAACGACATTTGATCGACGGCGACCAAACCGCCAAAGTTTCGGGTTACGTTTTGGATGGAAAGTGCGGCGATATCAGACATTTTTTACTTTCCAGTGTTTATACTTGGCCCAGTATTTCTCACCGATCCCAACAAAGCCATGGGGGATGGCATAGACAATAAGCAAAAATGCAATGCCCAGCATGAGCGCGGTCTGATTGGGAAATTTGGCGGTGATTAAATCCCACACCAGAGCAAACGGCACGACGCCAAAAACCGGACCCCATAGGCGATGCGCACCGCCAATAAGCGCCATAATAACAACGAGAAAAGACAGCATCGGACTAAACGCAATTGTCGGCTCGATATAAGTCCAGCGCGGCGCCAGCAAAGCGCCAGTGGTGGCGGCAACAGAGCCGGAAATCATAAACAAAAACACTTTCACCAAAGCCGTATTAATACCGCTGTGCTTGGCAACGGTTTCGTCATTGCCAATGATCCGGAGCGCGAAGCCGAGTCTTGAGCGGTTAATCCACCAACCTATGAGATAGACAAAGCCAGCTAGGACTAAGAGCTCCCAATAGATTATTTTCTCATCAATATTGGTCAGCACATAAAGGCCGCTGCTGGTGCCCAGCGTCGTCTGTCCCCAGGTCATGAGTTGGCGAATAAGTTCGGCGAGGCCGAGGGTGAAAATAACGAAGTAGACGCCAGACAATCTAAGGGTGGCAAGACCGACAAATCCGGCGAGGACGGCGCCGACCAAAGCTGCGATCAGCACCAATACCGGAAACGGCAACAATTCAAGACCGCCGCCGACAACATACATGCCGAGGCCAAAGAATGCTGCCGTGGCGAGCGATATGTAATGGGTCGGACCGGAAAACAGCGTCCAGGATGTCGAAAGGACGGTATACATGGCGATGGTCACACCAAGCGACAGGGCGTAGCCGGTATTGAAAATCGGTAAAAAGGCGGCGACGGTAAAAATTAAAATACCCGCCAAAAGACCGTACAACTCCAGGCGCGTCATGTTGTCCTCCGGCCAAACAGGCCTTCCGGCCGAAACAACAGAATAATGATGAACAGAAAATAGGCGGCCGCCAAGGTAAGGCCCGGATCGATCAGGCTGGCTACGGCAGTTTCGGTTAGACCTAATACGAAGGCAACAAGGATCGTGCCGCGGATATCTCTAACCCCTCCCATGATGACGATTACCAGCGCCTTCATGGTGAAAATCACGCCAACCGAGGCGTCAAATGTCAGAAACATGCTGAGCAGGGCGCCGCCCGATGCGGTTACGGCCCCACCTATTGCGAAAGCCAACGCGGAAGCCCGGGGTACATTTATACCAACCAGGCCGGCGGCATTGGCGTTCACCGAAACGGCGCGAAGGGTCAGGCCGACGCGCGTCCGGTTTAGCCAAAAATAAAGGCAGCCGCAGAGCACGATCGAGAATAAAAAAGCAACGACGCGGTTAAGCTCGTAAGGCTGGCCGAGAATTTCAAACGGCCTTTCAAGATAAGCATAACTAAAGTACTCACCGCCGAACAAGGCCAGCATGAGACCAACGAGAATAAAGCTTTGACCGAAGGTAGAAAGAATACTGTCAACTTCCAGCTGCCCTTCAGACTTAGCCCGTTTAACCAGCGGGCGCATAAAAATTTTATAAATCAGCCAATTGACGGTGAAGGCAAGGGGGGCGACCACGGCAATTGATAATACCGGACTGTATGTTGCGCTGGTGAAAATCCAGAACGCCGCAAAAGATCCGGCGACCAGCATCTCACCATTGGCAAGATTCATAATCCGGGCAACGCCGTACTGCAATTGCAGACCCATCGCCATAAGCGCATAGGCACCGCCGAGCAGCACGCCAATTATAAGAATGTCCATATGAGTAAGGTAGCAGTTTATAAAGCCCCTGGCGTAATCTAGTTAACCACACCAGGGGACTTTAAAAATTATTCTACCATTTAGGCTTCAATTTTACTGATTTTGCACCAGGGCGGCCGGTCGTGCTGACGCCGTAGAATTTGCCGCCTTGCCATTGACCAACTGTCCAATATTTTTCGTTGTTTTGGTTTTTAAAGCTGATTGGACCCATAACGGTTTTGAAGGTGTTTTTCTTGATATATGCCGTTACGGCTTTCCGGTCCTTGGTGCCAACCGCCTCAATTGCATTTTCGAGGATTTGGAACGTCGCATAGACCATGCCACTGGCCCAATAATCCGGCGTTTTTCCAGTTACTTTTTTATGCGCCGCGAAATATGCTTTCATCGCCGCCTCATCAGGATTGATGCCACCGGCGCCAAGAATACCTTCCGCAGCCTTACCAAATTTTCCACCAAAAGCAGGGAAGGCAGTAGCCACTGCTGTATAATAAGCCTTCACATTCAAACCTTGAACTTTTGCTTGAGCGGTCAGTCCAAAGGTATCCGGCGGATATGACCAGGCGACGAATGCATCAGGTTTAGATGCTTTGGCACCCCTAATAACGGGTGATAAATCTGGTGATCCAAGTGGATAGGATTTGTCATAAACGATTTCAAATCCTTCTTTTTTGAATACCGGACGGGCAGCGTTGGCCATTTCAATACCAAAGGCGTCGGCGACGTTGACCATGGCAACGCGATTGCCGATTTTGCCTGCTGAGCGCATTTGTTTCAAAATATTGACAACCGATACTGAGAAAGAAGTTGTCGTTCCAAGGGTAAAGAAAATATTTGGATAACGCTTTGTTAGCGCGCCGATCTTATCGGTAATTGCTGTGTGGGTGATCAGCGGATAGTTAAACTTGGCGAAGATCGGTGCGGTTGCGAGATTAAATCCAGTGCCATAGGGCGCCAGAATAAAATCGACTTTATCTTGGGTCGCAAGCCGTTGAATATTTTTGATCGCTTCACCGGGGTTCGTCCGATCATCATATTCGATCAACTCGATCTTTGCTTTGCCGCTTTTGAGTTTCAACCCGCCGCGGGCGTTCACTTGTTCAACCCAAAGCTTTACATTGGGCCAATAGGTGACGGTCGAGCCGCCCGCCAACGGACCGGTCTTCGGTGCTGAAGCACCAATTTTAATGGTTTCTGCTGAGGCCATCGAAATAGTTGCTGCCATCGCAATGGCGGTAACGCCGGTAATTAGCAGTCTATGACTTATTATTTTGTTCATTGAATTTCCTCCCTTTGTTAGTACCGGCTATTTAATAGGGAGTTGGCCTAAATGTCGACATTTTTTAAAATAAGAAAAATTAAAACTTGTATTCCGGGTGAGAAACGCTGCCTGGAAACTCCGGTTGAATAATCGCGTTCCAGGTGACACTGTTGGTTAACAACACGCTCCAACAATTAAAAAGAACAAAATACAATGGCAGCTCAATCAAGGTTCGGCGGTATCGGTCGAGCCCTGCAACATCGCAATTACCGCTATTACTGGATGGGGGGCGCGGTTTCCATCTTGGGCTTTTGGCTGCACAAGCTGGCGCTTGGTTGGCTCACCTGGGAGCTCACTCATTCTCCGTTATGGCTTGGTATTATTGGTTTTTCGGCGACTTTTGTGATTGCTGTTATTGCGCCATTTGCGGGCGCCGTTGCTGATCGCCATGGTCTGCGTAAAATCGCGTTTATAGCGCTGTCTTGTTCGTCGCTCAACGCGCTGACCATAGCCATCATTACCTATAATGGCGCGATGACGGTAGAACTGCTCACGGTACTAACCCTCATCCAAGGCATCACATTATCGTTTGATCTACCTGCCCGTCAGGCATTGGTGCATCATATTGTAAGCCGGGAAGATCTTTCTGCCGCTATTGCGCTGAATACGACGACCTTTCATGTCGGCGCCTTTATCGGCCCGGCTTTATTCGGCGTGGTGGTCAAACTGTGGGATACGCCGGCGGCTTTTTTCATTAATTCGCTGACATTTTTCGCCTTTGCGTTGGCGCTCGCCGCGATGAAATTAGAGCCGCGACCAGTCAGAGAAAAAGATGGCTCAACTATATTTGGCGATATGGTGGAAGGTATGCGCTACACCTTTAATCATCCTGGCATATTCGCATTGCTTAGTTTGACCGCCGCATCGCATTTGCTCCTGCGGCCTTATATCGATCTCTTGCCGGCTTTCTCGGACTTAATATTTGGGCTGGGTGAGGGTGGTTTTGCTGCCCTCGCTGGTGCGTCGGGAATGGGGTCTTTGGTAGGTGGCACCTGGCTGGCGATCAGAGGGCGGACCGAAGGCCTAACCAGATTATTAACCCTCGGAATTTTGGGTTCAGGAATGGCAATGTTTGTATTTGCCGCCACCAATATTTATCCGCTGGCCCTGGCTTGCATGACATTTTTAGGGTTTTCTCTGGTGATAATGGCGGTCGCCTCACAAAGTCTGGTGCAAAATGCGGTGGATAGCACCAAACGCGCCCGCGTGATTAGTCTTAGCACAGGGATGGCAGTTGGCTTTCCGGCGCTTGGTGCGCTGATCCTTGGTTCTTTAGGTGATGTATTGGGTGTGCAGGCACCTGTTCTAGGGGCAGCGGCGCTATGTCTAACCTATTGGCTGTGGGCATCGCGGCGATTGCGGCGGCAGTCAGATCTGATGGAAGCTGATCCTGAAGATTAACTCATAAAAAATACCCGCTGAAGAATTTCAGCGGGTTCCCTAGTTTTAGTAATTTTTAAAAGTCTCTTTCGATAATTTATTATTCGGCTATAGCGATATCTACAGCCTTCAAGCCTTTTGGTTCCTCAGCCACTTCGTAATTAACTTTTTGTCCTTCCGTGAGGCCTTGCAATCCTGCAGTCATTACGGCGGTGATATGTACGAAGATGTCTTTATCGCCGTCCTCAGGGATAATGAAGCCGTATCCCTTGGTCGGGTTGAACCATTTTACGGTTCCGGTAGCCATTACGTGTCCTTTCTACTTCTTACCTTTCATTGGGGGCCATGTGAGCCCCACCTCCCAAATGTGGCGTAGAAAAAGACAAAATTTTGTTATGTGTTTCGCAAGCTTCTCTTTAAATTGGCCCGTAATTTAAATCAATTTCCTGCCACATTCATAATGCTACTAGCATCTTAGAATAACAGACAAGTAAAATTTCATACCATGTGATGCAGGCAAAGTAGGCGAGTAGGCAAACTGTCAGCCAATGTCTAAAGAACAGGTAGGCTAACTTACTAATATTTAAGAAAATATTGTATTTTAACCGTTTTAAGCTGCTGATCGAGCCTTCAACTTCATACCAACAATCTGATAGACATCGAGACCGGTAATATCGGCAATTTCCTCGAAAGGCAGAGATGTCTCTTTGAGTAAAATCGTGGCATGCTTAACGGGATCGCGTCGCGAACCGCTATTGCGGCGGCGTTGATTAGCGGCTGCTTGGGCTTCTTTTCTGGCTTCTTCCGCCTTATCAAGCCCCCGTTCTCTGGCGCGATCCATCGCCGCCTTCCAACGATATTTTTCGGCGTCGGCGTCCTGCTGAGTATTAGGCGCATATTGAAAATCAGCGGCGTTGCGTGGGCGTTGATAAAATTCTTTTACCGGGACCGGTTTCTCACTGGGTGTCCAGCGGGCAGCCTCGTCCAACGTCATGCCATGCTTGCTGGCAATTCGGGTCGCCGCCGCCAGCGCATTTTCACGCTCGCCCTGGTATTTGCTGCCATTGGCAAGTTCCAGCAAATTGCGAAAGCGGTTCCGTTCAGATTCTGTAAATTCAGTGCTAATTGTCGGCCTCAATTCAACGCTTAAAACGAACCCTCATGATAGCATGAAAGGCGTCCAAAATAGTTAACGCCAGCATACCGCTGGCGCTACTATCTTTAATACAAAACTATGAGAGGTTTTACGAGCTGTATTTTACCGAACAGCCATAAGGGTGGATCACAATGTCTAGGCAAAGGCCGCATGCCGGTTCAAATTGTTGGTTCAATTTGATTGGCAGGCTATAGTCATAGAAATAGAAAATTATTGGGGAACCTCATGACACCTAGATTTCGGAGAGTCGTAACGGGCCATGACGAACATGGCAAAGCCAAAGTCATGATTGATGGTTTGGTGCCGAATGTCAGCTCGGGCCATCCGGGGCATAGTTCACACGTCATTTGGGCCACCACAGATTTACCGGTCGAGATTGTTGAAGATGGTGAGGACAAGGGCGCTCGGGAGATCGGTACAACAATTGAAAATGGTTCAGTTTTCAGAATTGTTGAATCTGCGCCGGGGGTATCACCGCGCAATCACCGGACTGAATCAATCGATTATGCCGTGGTGATGTCGGGTGAGATTGATATGGGCTTGGATGATGGTGAGCAAGTTCATCTAAGGGCGGGTGATGTACTGGTGCAGCGCGGCACCATCCACAATTGGGAAAATCATGGCAACGAGCCTTGCGTGATAGCCTTTATTCTCATCAGCTCGAAACCGCTTGAACAAGTCGGGCGGGCAATTGGATGAGCAGCGCGTTCATCAAATTGGTGCAATTGTATGAAAGCAATGGCTATGAGGTGCAAAGCTCGCTCTCGCCGCTACATTTTCCCGGATTTAATCTGGCTGATATTCCGTTCTCCTATATTTTCAAAGACGGCGTCAAGATGAGCCGCGGTGGCGGACTGGCAATGGCGGAGCTTAGCTTTCTTGAATGCCTGATGCCGGTGGTTCAGCCCAAAAACATCTTTGTCATTGGTAATTCCTTTGGCTGGACGACTCTGGCGCTGGGGCTGATGTGCCCAAATTCGCGTGTCGTGGCGATTGATAAGTGTCCCCGTCCTGATGAAGCGCTGGGCTTGGAAGTGACCAATATACTAGCTGAGCAAATCGATGCGGAGCTGGTGGCGGTCAAAGGAATAAGCCCTAATGATGTTGCACGGATTGTCGGCGATAATTTTGACAGTGCGATTGATTTTGTCCTGATCGATGGCGGCCACACGCCCGACCAGCAAACCAAGGATTTTGAAGTTTGCAAAGCCGTGGCGAGTGAGGACTGTGTCTATGTTTTTCACGATGTAATTAATTTCAACATGGTCGACAGCTTCGTAAAAATAGCGAGCGCTAACCCGCAGCTCATTAGCTCGCTCCTGTTTCGCACACCTTCGGGCATGGCGATTAGCTATCCGCGCCAAATGGCGGATAATCTTGGCCCCATTGTCAGTGCTTTTACGGAGACCGACGAACGGGTTCATGTCCTCCATCAAGAAGGCAAGGAAACCCTAAGCAGCAGCTGACAACTTTGAACGCCCGGCCATGCGGTGGGCATATTTATTGAGATGCTCAATCGCTTTTTTAGCACCTTGGGGGTTCTTAGCATCCCAATGCACTGAGAATTGACTGCCGTTCAAGGAACAAATTGGCTGCTCTTTTCGCAGCATGTCATCGGTGGTGATTTTATTTGTCCGGCTATCGAGCACAAAAGACTGATCTGTGAGTTGAACCATTAAAACTGCGTGTTGAGGTTTGCCGCCCTTGGCCCGCAGCCAGACGACGCGAAGGCGCTCAGCGTGAAATCCCAAAAGCCGCAAGGATAGATACTTAGCGACGGCATATTTTTCAGAGCGATCTTCGCAACGGAAATATCGTACCGGCGCCGCCCAATTATTGGTCTTGCCGTAGGACGCTATTGCCGCAACGTTGGCCAAATTATTGATAAAGTTGTTGATGCCGGCAATTTGACCTTTGGCGCCAAATTGGGACAGGGTTTTAACCAATTTCAGCCAGCTATTAATTTGCTGATGGTTCTGTTTAGCCTTTTTCCGTTGCTTGCGATTTTTCAAGGGAAAGAGGCTGTTTGGCGAGCCTAATTTTTTTTCGGAAGTGCCGCATAATGAGAGATGCGTCGCTGGAGCGCGACTAATATCCGGGCATTGCAGATGGTTAAATGAGGCGACGTGAATTTCTGCTGATTTTCCGTTTAAGCCTTTGCCGGTGAATGCTAATTTCTTAATTTTGTCGATGCCGAGTAAGTTTTTTATCATTGTTAGCCCTAGTTCTTTTTTTGGTTAATTTTTTCATTCGTTTTGTGGTGTAGGTATCTTCGCAAGTCCCATGCCAAGTTCCCGGCCAGTTGGCAGCAGGATGTAACCTGCTGACTCCAAAGCAGAATCTTAGGGAACATACAATGTGGCCGCGAACTAGCCAAAAACCGCCCGGTCAAAACTGCCTAGTTGCCAGGAAATTATTGTTTTTCCAGCACGCGGATGCCCTGGGCCATCACTAAGTTCAGCGCCGTGCCGATAAACAAGAACCAGCCGACAAATTCCCATGTCCCGGTATAGGTGACGACAAAGGCAACAACCGGCGGGCCTAGGAGGTGGCCGGTTTGAGAGCCTTGATACAACAGCCCATTGGTCGCGCCAAGCTGGTCTTCGGAAGGTGCGTGAACCGGTGCGCCGGCCAGTAACGTGGTCGGTTGCAAAGCGCCCATGAAGGAGAAAACCAGCACCAGTCCAAAGCGTATCAAATCAGGCAGTATATCCGGGAAGATCAACAGCGAAGTTCCGCCCATAAAACTGGTGCCGATGGTGATCATCAGCCAGCGGGCGACACCCCGGTGAACCAGCCAGGCGCCGAACAAATTACCAAAAATATTAATAATTACACCGGCGGCTGCCAAAGTGGCGGCTAGTCCCAGGCCTAATCCCCGCTCTTCAATGACGAAGGTCGGCAACCAGACCATGATTGCTATCCATTGCAAGGTGTAGGTCAAAAAACAAAGCGAAATAAGCCAGGGGCCTGGCGTAGAAACTGTCTTCTTAATATTATTCCAATAAGGTTCCCGGTTCTTTGGAGTAATGGCGTCAATGCCGCGAAAATAAAATCCGCACAGCACCAAAAGAAATAAAGTTAAACCGGCTGTTGTCAGCCATAAGCCCCGCCATCCGGCCGGTTCAATAATTGAAGGTGCGGCAACCATTGTAATCGCCATTCCTAAGGGGGTTACGCTGCTCCACAAGCTGACCGCGAGGCCGCGATCTTGAGCTGATGCAAGACGGGCGATTAAGGCGGGGAGAATGGCCATCGTGCCGATATAACCCGCGCCTTCGATCAGCCGGGAGAGCAACAATACGGTGGCGGATTGGGCAAAAGCGCCCAGTATTGAGCCTATTGTTAGAGTGCCTAAGGCATAGAGGATCATTTTCACCCGGCCAATGCGGTCGGCGACACCGCCGACCATCATGCCGGTTGCGCAGCCTAAGGCCGAGAAGATGGAAACGACCCAACCCGCCATGATCAAACTCAACGATAATTCGGCCCGCATACCAGGGATTGCCGGCGGGGTCTTGCCCACATAACCGGCGACGATCACGCCAGCGGTGAGGGCGATAAATATGATGCTCCAGCGAGTTGGGGTAGCTGTATTTTCAGTCATGTACCATCAGCGATTTGATATGTTTTGAAGAAACTTACCCGAAACATTATGCGGTGCCGATCAGTTTTATAAAATTTATCGGCTGTATTGCAGAGCGATATGAAAAACCCCACAGTATTTTTACTGCGGGGTTTTTTTGGTCATTCAATTTGTTGAATGAAGTACTTATTTGTTAAGCTGAAACATCAACATTTTGTCCGCGATGATCCGGCTTATTGTTTGGTTCCTCCTGAGACGATTGGGCCTTTTGGATCGTCTGTTTGGTCTGGTTTTCGACTTGCTGCGCTATTTCTTGCTGGGCTTGCGCCTCAAATTTCAACGCGTGCAATTGGGTGGTTTGTGAGCCACCGATGCCTTCAATCATTCTGATTCTCCCATTTCCTACCAACTACGGCTTCTGCCATGGTTGGAATATAGAAGAAAATACCTATATTAAGCAATTCAACGAAGTGTGATCGAGGCAGATATGATTGTCCGGCGGGAATTTATAAAAAAACTGATTTTTGGCGGAGTTTCATTGCCATTGCTGGCGCATATTTGGCCTCACCGGCGTCCGGCAAAGACCGGGATTGTTAAAAAAGAAATTACAAATATTTCATCTGGAAACGAAAGTTTTAAAATCTTTTTTGAAGATGAGCTCTACAACTTTAATGACCGATCCTTCATCGCTTCGTTTGCGCAAGACTACTTAAACGATAGGCCACACTATCGCCGGCGTGGTGCGCTGCTGAAAGAAGTATCTCAACGTCTGGGGCACACGCCACCTTTTAAACCTGGTCAAATCGCCAATTTCATACGTGACGATTTTGAAGCGGATCGAATTGTTACCTACAAAGGCTGGGTATTTGCTGATATGGAGGCGCAACTCTGCGCTCTCACCGCACTGTCGCACGATTTAGAAACCGGGCTCGGATGAATGTTCATTGATTTGAACGAGATCGATGACACCAAAACCATTGACGGCGATATTTGCGTCGTCGGCACGGGCCGGCGGCCTTGTCTTTTGCGCTGCAGTTTTTAAACGAGACGAATAAAAAAGTCATCATGGTCGAAAGTGGCGGATTTGATTCCGATTCCGATGTCCAGGAATTATATGAAGGGGAGAGTAACGGCATCGATCTGCCGAACGGATTGGATGGCTCCAGATTGCGCTATTTCGGTGGCAGTTCAAATTGCTGGGCTGGTGGATGCACGCTGCTCGACGATATCGATTTTGAGAAACGCAGTTGGGTTCCCCATAGCGGGTGGCCAATCGCGTTGAATGATCTGGTGCCGCATTATCGAACGGCTCAAAAAATCTGTAATGTGGGAGAGCTCATTTATGATGACCGTATTTTGGGCGAGGCCAACCGGGCGAAGAAAATTGATTTTTCACCGGGTAAACTTGAAACTGGATATTGGCGGTTTTCGTCGCAGCCCAGATTTGGGCAAATTTATCGTGACGCCCTAAAAAACTCAGACAATATAACCGTTATTTTGAATGCCAATGCCGCTAATTTGGACGCCAACCCAGCAGCCAATCACGTTCAAAGTCTAAAAATTAAATCACTGACGGGCAAAACCAGAACCATTCGAGCAAAACATTTTGTCTTGGCTTGTGGTGGCATCGAGAACGCCAGAATTTTACTTTATTCCAATAACGTTCAGAAAAACGGGTTGGGCAATGGCAGGGATTTGGTTGGCCGGTTTTTTATGGATCATCCGGTTGCGCCGATTGCAACAATCATTGGTGATCAAGATGATGAACGGCTGAAGTTATACAATCAATCTCATTTACCGCCACCCAGTTCGAACGGTACGCGTTACCATTTGTTGATTAAAATGTCTCCGGATTATCAGAAAACGCATAAAATTCTGAATAGTGCAGCGTTTATGGTTGATCACGAGCCGATGTTCAGTGACGGCATGATGGCCGCCATTCGCCTGCGCCACGCCTATCGTAAAAACCGCCTGCCCGAAGACCTTTCCGGTGATCTGAAAGATATTTTGTTTGATTTGGATGACGTGGTCATGAACACGTATAACCGGTTTTTTCGCTACGGCGAACGCCGGACGCGGCTAGCCTTAAAATTTCAAGCTGAACAAGTACCTAACCCTGAAAGCCGGGTTCAACTATCCGATCAGCGGGATGTGCTTGGATTACCGCAGACCAAGCTCACTTGGAAGGCATCGGAACTAGACCGAAAAACCGTCGATGTGCTGGTACGGGCGATTGCAGCGGAGCTTGCCAAGCTGGATGTCGCACGAACGCGATTAGATGACTGGGTCGAGAACACGAGTATTTCTCTGTTTCCCAGTGATCTCAGAGGGGGTGTCCATCATACCGGAACAACAAGAATGTCCGAGACACCGGCGTCAGGTGTGGTCGACAAAAATTGCCGCGTGCACAGCGTCGATAATTTGTTTATTGCCGGTAGTTCGGTGTTTCCAACCAACAGTTGGGCCAACCCGACATTGACGATTTGCAGCCTTGCTGTTCGGCTGGCCGTTCACATCAAATCATTTGCCTAATGCTTCCGATTGAAGCTTGAGCCATCAACCACAAGTTCCGGCACGTAATTTCTCAGCAATATAGCCGCTGATTTGGGGTGATGGCCTTTGGGAATGCGTAAACTGACCGCTTCCATATCGAGCGCCATCAAGGCTGTTGTTTTAATAACTTTAAAACCTAATCGGTGGCTAATTTCATAGATTTTTTGTGGCGGGTCGATAACCACCAATTCGCCACGTTCGACTGCGGCGAGGGCGGATCCAGCTAACCAAGAGGTGAATATCCATCCCGCTAAAACAAACGGCAGGATCGTTAAACTCATGGCGATAATGCGTAGTGTTATGCTCTTCATAGCAACTCCAGTACCATTTCTTGATACGAATCCCAACTATAAGGAATCGATTCTTAATGAAGAGTTAATAGAGAATTGTGGTAAAAAAGGGGGCATCCACACACCAGAGGGAGTTGTCGTTTGGGGAACGAGGGATTGCGCGTGCGGATGCCCTTAATTGTCAGGTGAATTAGGCGGTTAGTCGATCTTTATCATAGTGATGGTAACCGCTGACACGGGACTTTTCTTCTAGTTTGAGGGCTTCGAGGAGTGCGTCCTCTTCTGTTCGGCATCTGCCGACCAGGCCAGAGCCTCCACCAGTATCGAAGATTGCCCATTCACCTGTAGTTTCCTGGTATTGAATAGAGTAGCGCATTCTGCTCTCTCCTCCTTATTATGTTTTTGTGTTCTGAAAAGAGATAATAAGTGTCAAAAGTTACGAATCAGTGAATCAATATAAATTAAATGGCGAGAAATGGTATTTGGCTTATTGTTGTTTGAGAGAGCCCGGATAGAGCCAGATCATCGGTGCATCAGGGGTCCGGCGTCGCTTAAGTCTCAACAATTTAGCGATATATTTAATCATGACGGCTTCCAATCTGATAAACAGAATATTGTGGTTAGTATTTTCTATATCACCATATATAGTGTATTTTTGATGCTTTAGAATATAGGGGATTTCCACGACAGAGGATTTTCCGGCGCCGAATGCCGGTGCAATTATGCTGTTTGACATATTGCCCTGGGCATTGAGAATACATTCCAACGAATGAAGAACAGTATGCTTTTTGGGGGAGTTTATGTCCGGCGACGATCATTCGACAATTGAAGGCACCGGCGTTCGGAAAATTGGTGAATCCGTTCTGCGCAATGAGGATTTGCGCTATATCCAAGGGCAGGGGCAATATTCAGATGACCTGAATAAAACAAACCAGCTCTATGGTTTTTTTGTCCGCAGTCAAATCGCCCACGGCATTATAAAAAATATAAACACTGAAAATGCAGCTGCCGCGCCCGGTGTGGTCGCCGTGCTGACCGGCAAGGATTTTGAAGCCGATGGCTACGGTCCGGTCATCCACCGGGCGATTGAAGCCGCGCCGGAAGATTATACCAAACCCGCTTTTGATGACACGGACCCGGTGGCGATCCAATTCAGCCAGTGGCCGATGCCGTTCGATAAAGTCCGCCACGTCGGTGAACCAATCGCTTTTGTTGTCGCTGAAACAGTTGCTGCGGCGGAAGAGGGGGCCGAGCTTGTTGCGGCCGAGCTTGAAGAGCTGCCGGCAATTGTCGATGTCCATCAAGCCGCTGCCGATGATGCGCCGACAATTAACGAAGCTGCGCCCGGCAATATCACCATCCATCATTACCGCGGTGACGCTGAGGCGACCGATCAAGCGTTGGCCGATTCCGATGTTGTTGTGAAGGGTTCTTTCAATGTGCCGCGGCTGGTCAGCTCTCAGATGGAACCGCGTTCCGGCGTCGGCGAGTACGACCCGGCTGAAGAATGCTTTATCGTTACTGCCGGCAATCAAGGCGTCCATCGCTACCAGAATATGATCGCCAGTGCGCTGAAGGCTGAGCCCGATAAAGTTCAAGTCATTTGCCCGGACGTTGGTGGTGCGTTTGGTTCGCGCGGTCATGTCGGGCCGGAATATGTCATGCTGGCTTGGGCTGCTAAACGGCTGGGGCGTCCGGTTAAATGGACGAGTTCTAGGATCGAAGCTTTTATCAGTGACTGGCAAGGCCGCGATATGCTGCTGAATGGTGAACTGGGGCTTAACCAAGATGGCTCGATCAACGCCTATAAACTGCAGGTTTTGATTAACCTCGGCGCCTATACAATCTGCTATGCGCCGCCTGCCAATGCGTCCCGGCTGGTGACAACGACCTATGATATCCCGAACGCGTCATTGGATATGCAGGCGTACCTCACCAACACCGTGCCCGTTTTACCATTCCGTGCGGCTGGCCGGCCGGAAATTCATTTCGCCCTCGAACGCCTGATCGATATGGGGGCTCGGAAGATCGGCATGGATCGCCAAGAGCTTAGACTTAAAAATTTGATCCCGCAGGATGCCATGCCGTTCACGACCGTGATGGGTCTCACTTATGATGTTGGCGGTTTCCAGGAAGCGCTCTCGAGCGTCGCCGAGATTATGGATTGGACGGGCTTTGCCGCCCGCCGGGAGCAATCCAAAGCGAACGGAAAATTGCGCGGCATTAGTTTGGTGCCGTTTGTCGAGACGCCGGTCGGCGCACCGTTTGAAATGGGCCGGGTTGAAATCTCCACCGATGGTCAAGCGACAATCTTTGCCGGTACGCAAAATCACGGGCAGGGACATGAAACCACGTTCCCGCAAGTGCTAAGTGAGTTGCTGGGTATCCCCTATGAAAATATCTCGATGGCTTCGGGAGATTCTTCGAAGCTGGTGCGCGGTGGCGGCACCCATTCGGATCGTTCAATGCGAATGATGGGAAATGTACTGTATGAAATCTCCAAGGAGATTATAGAGAAATCCAAAGCGGTGGCGGCGCATTTGCTGCAAACGGATGAAAGTGCAATTGAATTCACTGATGGCAAATTCCGCATCGAAGCTACGGGACAGGAAACCGATATTCTTGCTGTTGCCGCCGCTCACGCTGAGTTTCATGGGAACACCGAACCATTAATGGCGGAATATTTTCAACAAGGCCGGATCAATTGCTTTCCCTATGGCGCCTCGGCGGCTGAAATTGAGATTGATCCTGACACTGGTGAGATGACGATCTGCAAATACAGCATCGTTGATGATTGCGGCCAAGCTGTGAACCCGATGATCGTGCATGGTCAAACGCACGGCGGTATTGTGATGGGGGCCGGCCAGGCGATGGGCGAATGCGCTTTCTTTGATTTAAACTCGGGTCAACTTTTAACCGGCACGTTCATGGATTATATGATGCCGCGCGCCGATCAATTTCCGATGTTTGACATCGGCACAATGGAGGTGCCGTCTGATAGCAACCCGCTTCGGATCAAAGCCGGCGGTGAAGCCGGCACGGTGCCGGCACTGGCGGTTATCGGTAATGCTGTAATGGATGCATTGTCGCCGTATGGCATAGAACATTTTGATATGCCGTACACGGCGTCTCGGATTTGGGCTGAAATAGATAAAAAAGTTAATTAGGTGCCAGGCACTTAATTTACGTCTACTTAATTACCTGTCACTTATTTACCTTTTGCGGCAAATCGTCACCCAGCGCTGGCGTTACCGGCGCTGAACTAGCCAGGCTGAGTGGCGGGAGTTTGACCGAAAAGACTGTCGGACCGTTAGGCTCTTTTCCTATCGATATCTTGCCATCATGATCTTCAATAATTGTCGAACAAATCGTCAGGCCGATGCCCATTCCCTCTTTCTTTGTCGTCGCAAAGGGGAAGAACAATTTATCCTTTATATCCTCGGCAAAACCGGGGCCATTGTCTTTCACGTTAACTTGAACATATCCCTCGGTATCGACATTCGTTTCGATGGTCAGATAACGTGACATTGAGCTCAATTCCGTCATCGCTTCCATACCGTTTCGGGCAAGGTTAATAATGACTTGTTGAATTTGAACAGCATCTGCTTGGACGAGTGGCAGACGTTGCGCTAAATCCAAGTGAATAGATACGCCATAGCGCGAGATATCGAATTTGAGCAGATCAACGACTTCTTCAACTATAGTATTTAAATCAAGGGCAGATCGGTTAAGTTCGATTTTTTGCGTTGCCCCCCGCGCCCGGCGAATAATTTCCTGCGTTCGTTCGGCTTGGCTAAGCGCTTTGTCGATGGCTTCTACAATATTTTCTGGCACGATTGAAATATTTTTAAGGCGACGTCTCACACCCTCAAGGTAGCCAAATATTGCGGTCATTGGCTGATTGATTTCGTGCGCCAAACCAGCCGCCATTTCACTCATTGAAATTATTCGGTTGGCTTCCGTCATTTCGGTGTGGCGGCCACTAAAATCAGCATCCCTGGCTTTGCGCTCGGAGATATCACGAACCGTACACAAATAGGAAACGCGCGGAACCCGCCGGCGTTCCAGGGTGTGTTTGCTGATCGGTGATTCGATTTTCGAAATTGAAATTTCGATAGGAAAAGTCAGACCATCAGATTTGATGCCGATGGTTTCAGATTCGCCGGGCTGGAAATGCGATGGATCGATAGGCTCGATACTCTTGCCTTTTTCACCCATTACAAAACTGATGTTTTTGCCCGAAATTTCTTCCGCGTTATAACCGAATAGTTTTTTTGCGGCGTCGTTGAAAAACTCGATGTTGCCGTTGGCGGTAAAAACGAAAATCCCGTCAAAAGCGTTTTCGATAATGTGCTGAGTAAAGTTATCTTGGCTTTCGAGTGCCATAGACGAACGAAATGCGGCAAGCGATTGAATATCGATCTGCCAGAACCAGCCGACCAAAGCGCTTGTCATGAGCATTGTCACTAAGGGAATTGTATCGATTGAGACAGGCGCCACCGCATAGATCAGGACAGAACTGACGGTGATGAAGGCGATGGAAAATAACAATAAAACGAAACCTTTTCGCCATGGTAAATTACGAAACTTAGCGCCAAAATAAAAACTTAGTAAGGCGATTATGAACAGGATTACGAAGGGACTGATATGCATAATTGCCCGGTTCTGCGCCAGCGATTCTATCGCTTCCACCAAAACATAAACACTTGACAGAGACTGGTACACCGGCACGGCGAGTTGGTCGCCGAGCTCAATGGCGGTGGCGCCAATGAGAATGTTTTTGCCTTTTATCGATCTTAAATCAACGCGATTTAGCAGAATATCAGCATAGGAAATAACCGGTATCGAATTTACCCTGATACCAAAATCAATTGAAAATACCGGGCTGGTGATATCTGCTGACGGTGCAAGAACCGCTGGGACTGTCAAAACTTTTTTATGGTCGATCTCTTGATAGATTGCCTGACGCCGGATAATGCCATCGCGATCGGAGCGGATATTCGCCGCGGCAGTTACAGCATATTGTTGAAAATTTTTGATCGGTGAATTAGTGGAAAACACTCTGGCGCCATTAACCGTTTGATATTGTTGAAAGGCGATCATAACAACTTTTCCAGCCGCTCTTTTTAATGCGTTCTCAAAGGCGCTGTCATCGATCGGATTTGAAGGCGAGCTGAAATCGAGATCAAAAGCAATCCGGTTTGCCCCCGCCGCATTAAGACTATCAAGTAAACGCGCATGGAGACGCCGTGGCCATGGCCACGCCCCAAGCTCCTTTAAGCTAAATGAATCGATGGCCACAATTACGGTGTTGGCCGAAGCATCACGCTGAACAAAGCGGAATCGTTCATCCTGAAATTTCTGTTCAATAAAAGTAAAACTACCAGATAAATACAGCACCGCCACCAAGGTGAAGATCACAATAGTTGGTATATTGTTGATCAGATTGCGAATTAAGGCGGTCAATTTGATGTCGCTTCGTTCGATCATTATTTATTGTTACCGCCGCCGTTACCGCCGCCGTTACCGCCGCCGT
>CAJWAR010000042.1 GCA_913020445.1 uncultured Rhodospirillaceae bacterium | reverse complement strand
GTCTAGTGAGACACAATGATTTCTGATCTCCTTAATCCTTAAATGATCTCCCCCAACCTCTGGCACATCCCCATGGAATATTCTAGGGTGACCTCGTCTATTTATCTCAGCCGGGGAAATTATATATGACTGATCAGCGTGTTATTGTCACCGGGGCGGCCAGTGGCATTGGCTTGGCCTGTACCAAGCTATTACTGGCCCAAGGGGCGCGGGTGACGGCGTTTGATATCCAGGGCGAGCTGATGGCTCAGAATCTTTCCCAGAATCTTGCCGAGAATCTTCCTGCTGATGAGGCCAATCTGCACCTGGTTGCCGGCGATGTCTCTGACCCGGCGGTTTGTGAGCAGGTCGTCGCTGAGACCATCCAGCAATTTGGCGGCTTCGATGCCCTCATTCATTGGGCGGCGGCGCATTCTTCGGCGCGCTGGGACGAGCTTGGCGCTGATGAATGCAATCGCATTATGGCGGTCAATGTGACCGGGACTTTTCTGATCACCCAAGCCGTTGCCAAGCCGATGATCGAACAGGGTAAAGGGGCCATCGTGCTCTGTACGTCGACCTCGGTGCTCTATGGTGTGACCGGTGGCCAGGGTCAGGGTGGCCCGGCTTATGTCGCCTCGAAAGGGGCAGTGATTGCGCTCACCCGCTCGCTCGCCCGCTCGCTTGGCCCCGCCGGTGTGCGCGTCAACGTCGTCAGTCCCGGCATCACCGAAACGGCGATGATTGAAAACTACAGTGAAGAACAGCGGGGCGCCATGAAACAGCGCTTTCCGCTCGGCCGTTTTGCCCAGCCCGAGGAAATTGCCGAGGCCGGGCTGTTTCTCATCTCGGACAAAGCAAGTTTCATGACCGGTGAGACCATGCACGTCAATGGCGGCTCAAATTTCGGCTAGCGGCTCACTTCTGCCGGGCGGATGATGACAAAATAAGTCAGGCAGGCGAGCAAACCACTGAGCAAAATTGCCACGGCCAGGTTGATGGCTGTGGTATGGGTCATGGCGGCGAGCAATACGACGACACCGGCGGAAACTAAATTGGTGATGAACCCCATGAGTGACGCAGCCGTGCCGGCGGATTGCGGAAACGGCTGCAGCGCCAGTGAATTGGTCTGCGGGAAAACCAAGCCCAAGCCTAAGACATAAAACGCCGACGGCATGATAACGGCTAAAGGCTGGCGAACATCAATTATCGCCAGTGCCGTTAAAACAATCCCGCCGACCAGCATGGTCAGCACGCCGATGGCGATGAGACGCTGCTGGCCAATGACCAGAATAAATCGTCCGCCGATAAAGGTGGCGATCAGAAAGAAGCCGGCAATGATTGAAAATAGAAAGCCGTAAGTGACAGCGCTGACGCCAAAGGCGCCGCGCAGCACGGTTGGCGAGGTGCCGAGGAAAGCGCCAAAGCCGGCCATCGAGCACGAGCTGCATAAAACATATCTGACAAAAACCGGGTTCCGGATTGTCGCCAGCCATTTAACCAGAAGATAGCCGGGCCGAATGGCTTGCGGATTCCGCTGCTCAAGGGTTTCCCGATAGAACAAAGTGAACAACATAAATACCACGGCACCAAATAGAGCCATGGTCAAAAACAGCCATTGCCAGGGTAAATGTTGGGCGATCTGGCCGCCGATGATGGGAAACATGATGGTGGCGAGTGCAGTGACAAACAAAATATCGGCCATCATTTTACCGAGCCGTTCGCGATCAAATAAATCACGCGCGACAGCGGCGGCCAATATGCGGCCGCTCGATATGGCCAGGCCTTGGATAAAGCGCCAAATAATCAAATACTCGATTGACGGCGAAAGCCCTGAGGCCAGAGCGGAGCCGGCAAATATAATGAGTGTTAACAGAATAATGGGCTTCCGGCCAAAGCGGTCAGATAGCGGGCCGAGGACGAGCTGGCCCACCGCATTGCCCAGCATAACCGTAGAAATGGAAGCTATTACCCGATTGGGCGTGGTGCCGAGCCCTTCGGCAATATTGGGTACGCCGGCCAAAAACATGTCGATGCCAATTGGCCCTAACATGTTTAAACACCCCAATATTATCGTCAGGAATAGGAGCGCTTTGCCCGCCGGTATAGATTTATTTGGGACTATTTTTTCAGTCATATTTTCATATAAAAAGGCCGGTGACACCCGGTCACCGACCCTTATCAATATTTAATAGAGTTATTTGCTGACGTGGTCGACACCGGCTCCAGCGGCAATTGCGCCACCGCAGATCAATAATGCTGGCGGGAAAAAGGCGACCGCTACACCGCAAGCGGCAACGCCAACCGATGCGCCTGGGTTCTCTTTAACCACCGTGACCGCTTTGTCGGTAACAGAAGTATCCTTTTTTTCTGCAGCAAAGCTGTAGGTCGGGGCAATAAAGATAAATGACATAAATAAAAGAGTTAGGATTGTGCGCATTTTTCGAACTCCATGATACCTAGTGAAAAAAACAAACCATTTACATTCAATGGCTTACTATACGTCCATTAAGGGGGTTTCGCCAAGGCCAGAATAATACGTGGGTTTCACTCATTTCTGCGTGGCAATGCCCCCAGCAGAAAATTATCGGCCAACACGGTTGCAAGTTGTGTCGAACTGTAGTGTTCAAATTGGCCAAACCAGAAAGGAACTGTGTTGCATTGAGCTATCAACATTAACATCGACGCATGACAATCGAGTGTTGCGGTAAAGGTTTTTTCAGCAATGCCATCGATTAATATTTGTTCAAACAACGCATTATATTCGGCGATCATATTATTGAGTTTCTGGCGCCGGTTGCTGGGCAGGTATCTTAGTTCGCCGACAAACGTCCGGAAGTAATCAGGAATGAAATTAACCGGTTCAATATGATTATGGATCGCTTCACGGATTTTAACATCTGCCGGTACATCGCCGGTGACGATAGCCTGCAGGCGCTCGACATAGCCCTTAATGCCCTGCAAACATACTTTTTCGAGCGCTTCATCCTTTGACTTGAAATAATAATACAGGCTGCTTTGGGCAATGCCGAGCTCAGCGGCGATGTCGCCGGTTGAGGCGCCATGATAGCCTTTTCTGGCAAACACCGCCGCGGCTGCATCAAATACCTCGGTCTGGCGCCGCCGGTATTTATCCTTCCTTTTTACTTGTCGAGCCGCGCCGTCAGGCATCACATGCTCCGCTTACAGTTTGTCCATGAGCCGGCCTTTGATAACTTTACGGGTCGGCGTTAACGGCATTTCATCAATAATCTCAAGACGTTCCGGCCATTTATTTTTGGCAATCTTATGCTCATCCAGTAATGTGCAAAGCTCTTCAAGCGTGACGCTTTCCTCACCCAGCAGCGTTACAACACAGCACGCTTTTTCCCCCAAGGCCGGATCGGGTACCGGAACAATCGCCGCCATCTCGACTTTTGGATGTTGGATAATAAGATCTTCAATGTCAGCCGGGTTGAACTTGACGCCGCCGCGATTGATGACGTCCTTGGTCCGCCCGGTGATCGTCATATTGCCGTCATCATCGATAATGGCGAGGTCGCCGGTTCTAAACCAGCCATCCTCGGTGAAGGCATCGGCATTGGCTTCTTCATTGTTGAGATAGCCTGGAAAGACCGAACAACCGCGCACCTGCAAATCGCCTTCGGTGTTGGCGGGCAAGGGCTTACCATCTTCCGGCGACACCACCCGCACTTCATCGCCGGGAGAGGCGCGTCCGGCTGAGCGCACGGGAATGTCCGCGGCATCGTCATAACGGCAATAGGTGGCACCCGCGGTTTCGGTCATGCCCCAGAGCTGGCTAATGCGGGTGCCGGGAATTTTGTCGCGGTAGGTTTCCATCATCTGTGGCGGACATGCCGCCCCGGAAAATACCGAAAAGCGGACGGAAGAAAAATCGTGGGCGTCCATTAGTCCGGCATTGATCATCGCGGTCGCGTGGGCGGGCCCGAGAAATACTGTCGTTGCTTTGGTCGCTTCAACCATTTTTGCCAAATCCGGCGGGGTGAAAGCCGGCAGCAGGACGTTTGTTGCCCCGGCATTGAGCGCAACATGAAAATTAAACAGCCCATAAAGATGGCTAAACGGAGCAGCCGATAAATTGCGGTCAACCGATGTCATCTTGAACTCCGCCACACTGACCCGCGCATTGCTCATCATATTTTGATAGGTCAGCGGCACGCCTTTGGGATTGGAGGTCGTGCCGGAAGTATAGAGCAGCAAGAACGGATCGGAACCGACCGGCGGATTGTCAATCTCAGGCGTGCCCTCGATCATCAGACTTTCAAGCATTAATGTGCCTTCAATCTCCATGTCACCGACCGTAATAACGTGCTCCAGGGCGCTTAATTTCTCCTTCATACTCAGCATTACTTCGGCGGTCGGGAAGTCCTTGAACGCCGGTAGGCAAATCACGGTGCGTGCCTGAGCATGGCCGAGCAGAAATTCGATATCGGCGTCCCGGTAGGGCATATGAATGGTTTGCATGACACCGCCAAAAGCCGTGATGGCTAAATAGCTGACGACAAAATCCAAGGTATTGGGCAGCTGCACCGCAACCACATCGCTTTTCATCAGGCCGAGCGAAAGCAGACCATTGGTCAGATGATCGACGCGTGATTTGAGTTCCGCGTAGGTTACTTCGCCACCAGGATGGAGAATGGCAATGGCGTCGGGTGTGTTCTGGGCGTGATCGGCGAGCCAGCCATTTAGGGTTTCATTGATCCAATAGCCGTCTTCGATATAGCGCGCCGCCAGTTCGGGTTTAAAGTTAATGGCTTCCCGGAGCATCATGGCCTCCTCGTTAAAGCGCAGCCGTTCCGCCGGGCTGCGATAGGCTTCTTTCTTCCAGCGTTTGCCGCCGCCCAAGTGATATATCCGGCGGTGCTGATCAATCTTGTGGTGCTTGCGTTCGGTAAAGACTCGCACCACACCGACTTGTTCGGGCAGTAATCCGATACGCTCGGTAATTTCCTCGTCAGTTAATCCGGTTTCATCCCGCGCCGCATCTAAGGCGTCGAAATCCAATTCCCGTACCGCATCGCCGCGCCGCGTTTGTTTATTGAGGCTGAGCTTAAACACAATCTCGCCGAAAGTATCTATCATCTGCTGGGTCACACCATAAGCCATGCCTATTCTCCCTTTTCCGCAGCTTGCTCAACAGTATGTTCTGCTTTGGCGGCAGCTTCGGCCTCGACAATTTTTTGCCGCATGCCAGCACCACGGGCGATTGGATTGGACAGCGGCGCGGTCTGGGTGATTGGGCAGACCCGCATACA
Source organism: uncultured Rhodospirillaceae bacterium (assembly GCA_913020445.1). GTDB lineage: Bacteria > Pseudomonadota > Alphaproteobacteria > Rhodospirillales > UBA2165 > TMED23. Next base: position 30,435 of record CAJWAR010000042.1, on the reverse strand, counting down.
CTCGTAACAGAGCGCCAAGAGCTCACCGGCGCCAATCGCAAGTTTATACCAAATCACTTGATTTTCAGGGCCGTGCAGGGCCATACCGCGTTCAATCGGGTCCTTGGCATCAAGGGTATCGAGTAGAACGCCTGGGATCGCTTCATATTGCTGCGACATTTCGGCGCAGGCATGGGCGTCGTAATTCATCTCCGCGACCTTATCATCATTCCCGATTGAGCCGCTCAAGCATTCTACCGGGCAGAACCGCATACACGGTGTCTGGCCCGACTGGCGGTAAAGTTTGACGCAGGATGAATGCGGGCAAGGGTTATCTGGCATCGGCTCATCCGGCGGCAATTCCATCTCGGTAAAAACCGAAGCGTAATACATCATGCCATATTCCGGATGGAGCAGGATATCGCCGGCCATTGAGCGCGCGCCGATACCGGCAACCTCGGCATGGAGTTTCATGCTCTGCATAGGGACCCGGGCACCTTTTTCCGGGTCCATATCCGGCGGTACAAAAATCGAGCGGTAACCAAACTTGGCTTCGAGATAAAACGCCAAGCCATAGGCGATGCGATAGGCCATCGTCTCGGTATCACCAATATACGCCAGAGTTTTGGCATCTGCCGACCAAGCCCCGCGGGTGCCGCCGCCGACGCCGACGCACAATACTGATTTTACTTTGGGTAACATCGAAGATGGTCCGCAACCCGGTGGCGAGATGCGTTCCAAAGTTTCCAGATTAGCCAGGCCAAAAGCCAACGCGCCTTTCTTTTTGACGTAACCTTCGCACGCTTGCTTTACTTCCTCGGGATCAAACTTCTCAGCCATACTTATCTATCCTGGTGATTTGCCAACGCGTTCTTTTGGCAAGAATAGACGGTTTTAAGCTTTTTTTCAATAGGTCTATCGAAAAATAAAAACTTAAAAAAATGGGTCTGGTGAATAAATCACCAGACCCAATCAGTCTCAGGGAACATGCGTTGGGTCGGTAGGAGGACCCAACTGGCGATCAGATCGCCGGAGTGCTATCCCGGTAAGACTATATCGTTAGATATAATCCGTCGGGGTAGCGGAAATTCCTAAATTCGATTCAACCTTTTTCACACCAGGAACGTTTTCGGCGGCCAGGCGCAAGGCGTCCTTGGCATCTTGCGAGTCAACAAAACCCCAATAGCGCACGACGCCTTCATTGACGACGACGTTAATGGTGGCGCTATTAGCCCAAGCATGCGTATTAAACTCTTTCATCAACTGGTCACGGATTTCCTGATCGGATGGCAATACTTTGGGCATGCCGGCATCTTTTTGAGCGACCAGGGCTTGGATAATATTTGCCCGGCTCACGATGCCAACCAATTTGCCGTCATCGACAACAGGTACGCGTTTAATTCTTTTCACTTCCAGAATTTCGGCGATTTCTGAAACTGAAGTAAATTCAGAGATAGTCTCGACATCCTTAGTCATGACATCTTTTGCCGTTTTACCGTGGGAGCGAATATATTCTTGAGGTTCGTCTTGCGGATCACCAATCAGGCTCAGCCACCAGGAACGCGGTCCTTGATGATCGCCTCTAATGCGGTGAACGAGGTCACCTTCACTGGCAATGCCGACGAGTTTATTTTCACCATCGACGACAGGAACCGCACTGATACGGCGCTCAATCAAAAGTTTTGCAACTTCATTGATTGGCGTATCCGGATCAACGGTTATAACATTTACCGTCATAATATCTTTGGCAAACATTTGGCTAATTGCTCCTACTTGCTATCTGCCTAGTCTCTAATGATCTAACGATCATTCCGGTACCGTTCCCTTAACTTCCATAAACATCACCGATTTTTAAATTTAATTCCTTGATAATTGTCAATTGATGGCTGTTTTTTGCGAAAATTCGTCATTTTTCATCAAATGTTCTATTTCTTTGCCAATTAACTGCCATCTGGTGCGGCTTTGATAATTGCCGGCCAGCAGCATTTCGCCGGCGCGGATACCGGCTTGTTCCTTAGCATCCATGCCGAATCTCTCAATAAATTTGACTGCCGCAGCCCGAATACTGGAAGGATCGGTGACATCCTTATTGTTTCTATGGGTATCGTTATGACTATGTACTTGATTGGCTGTAGAACGAGCACCTGAACTATCCGACGGGCAATGGGTTGCCTGTGAGCATCTCAGAAATCTCGAACAACGCTGATCTGTATTGGCCATATTTGCTAAGAACCGATTGCGAAAGTTGGTGCAATTTTATAGTCTCCGAAAAATAATTGAATTGACGATGGTCAATTTGAACATAATGTTATTCGCAGGAAGTATTTTTTCCTTTCGAATATTTACGAGGGAATATGATGGCAGACCAGAATCCAGGACAGGGTTCTTTGAATTGTTTTACGTGTCAGGCGCGCGATCGGACCGAATGGTGTGTGCTGGACGATGCCGAGCTCGAGTTGCTCAATAAAGGGCGCGTGACCAAAGAATATCTGCCGGGTGAAGTAATCTTCCATGAAGGTGATCCCTGCCGCGGTGTGTTTTGTTTGGAAACCGGCATGGTTGGTGTTCGCAAAACGGACGCTGACGGCAATTCGGTGCTGCTCTATTTAGTAACGCCCGGAGACACGCTTGGCTACCGCGCCATGCTGGCGGGTGAAGATTACCGGGCCAGCGCCGAAGCTTTAGAGCCGACTCGCATCTGTGTCATTGACGTGCCGACCGTCCGGTCTTTGCTGGAACATAACCCAGCGTTGGGTTTGCGCTATCTCAAACGTGTTTCGATGTCGCTCGGTAATGCCGAGGAAAAAATTCTTCACAACGCAACACTTTCAGTGCGGGCGCGATTTGCCCATCTATTGCTGGTGCTGATTGATAAATATGGTGAAAAGAGCACGGATGGTCCAACCGAGTTCGAATTACCGCTGTCGCGCCATGACCTGGCATCGATGATCGGCACCACGCCCGAATCGATGTCGCGAACGATTAAGAAAATGGAATCTGATGGGGTGGCTAGATTTGCCGGCCGTACGGTCCATATTCCCGAGATTGAAATTTTAGTCCAGGAATTCGAGCCGGATCACTTCGTTTAAACATTAGTGAACACCCCTTGAAAGAACAAAGGAGATCACCATGTTACAAAAATATCATGGTGGTGTAATTCTGTCGTCCAATCTTTCATTGAGTGAAGCCAGATAAATGCGTTGCCCGTATAAAATAAAAGCAGTCGTTTTGTTCATTTTTTGTTCAATTTTGTTCGGAGTCCCTTTCAGCGGAGCTCGTGCAGAATTAGAGTTAAAAGATCTCAAGTTCATAACTGAAGAAAACCCGCCATCAAATTTTGTTAAAAATGGAAAAATTGGCGGAATTGCACCTGAGCTTCTGTCGCTCATCTGGCAGCAGCTTGGGCAGACGAACCTCGTGATCAAAGTATTACCCTGGGCTCGGGGGTATCTATATCTTCAATCCAGGCCCGGGACAGTATTATTCAGCACAACCCGGACAGAAAAAAGAGACGCCCTCGGGTTTAAATGGGCTGGACCTATTAAAACCAATAAAATTGTTCTGTTAGCCCGGCGTGATGCCAAAATTCGAATATCTTCAGTTGAAGAGGCAAAAAAATACCGCATTGGGTCGATCATAAAAGATATTGGAGAACATCTTCTAATATCTGCGGGGATAAAAGAATCAAATTTAACACGGGTGAGTACACTACGTTCGTTGGTACGGATGTTGGAAGCGGACCGCATCCAGTTGGCGGCCAAGGGATGGGAGAATTTGATGGGAGCTTTGAAAACCGAAAAATATAATTTGGACGATTACGAAATAGCCTTTGAATTAAAAAGCAGTCACCAGTATTTTGCTTTCCACAAAGCAACACCTGACCATATTGTCATCCGGTTTCAAAACGCAATCGACAATCTTAAAGATCAGCACGAAGCTATTATTAGAAAATTTCGTTAATTTTGCCATTGCTGACGAATTTTTATTTAGTGAGCCATCAAGACCGGCATGGTCATGTGATCAAGCATATGCGCAGTCACGCCACCGAGCACCAATTCCCGCCAGCGCGAATGGCCATATGCGCCCATGACAAATAAATCGACACCTTTATCAGCAGCCCGCGACAACAAAATGTCGGCGATACCGATATCATTTACGGTAATCGATTGGGCTTCAGCTTTGATGCCGTGACGGGCGAGATGCAGGCTGATGTCGGCACAAGGTGTATCACCGTGCTCAACGCTGCCATTAGGATTGATCGCGATGATGTCGACTTTCTCGGCACCACTGATCAACGGAATAGCGTCATGTACAGCGCGGGCGGCTTGTGCACTCGCATCCCAACCAACCATTACCCGCGCGCCGATATTTCTTATCTTGGTGCTATAAGGAATTATCAGCACGGGACGGCCGACGGTTAAAACGACACCATCGGGCAGGTCGCCAAAATGGTTGGCTGCATTGGGGTTTCGCTGTCCTAAAATCAGTAAATCGCAATATTTTGAATGCAGACGAATAACATCGACTGCGGCGCCATCAGCTTTGCGCCATTCATGAGCGACATCGGCTTTTTTAACGATATCGTAGAAATTCAGCTCAGCCTTTTTTGCTTCTTCTTCGGCATTCGCGGTCTGCTGCTCAATATATTCAGGCGGCAGTTGTGCCATGTCTTGCAGCGCCGGGATATAGAGGTCCGGGACAACAAATAACCCAGTCAGATGAGCGTCGTGTTGAGCCGCTATCTGGGTCGCGATTTCCAATCTGGCCTGAGATTGCTCGGAAGAATCTACATGGACAAGAATATCTTTATATTGCATCGGCCAATCCTCTGGATTTACGTATTGCCTATTTTTCTAACTAATAGCGCCAAGCTGGAAGTTCGGCATTGACGAACGTCAAGGTAGTTCAAAGAACAATTCCTTAAGGTACAATCCTTAAAAAGAGACGGCGAGGTCGGCGCCGAGGAGCAACCTAATGGTGAAAGTTCTTGATGCATTAAGAGATGAACATCGAAACTTCTCTCGAGTGTTGGAAATTTTGACGCGCCAAATTGAATTCTTCGAAAAGGCCGAGGAACCGGATTATGATTTGGCCGAAAAAATTGTTGAGTATCTGAAAATATTTCCCGATCTGAGCCATCATCCCAAAGAGGATTTGCTATATCAAAAGTTGTGTCTGCGCGATCCGCGGACCGCCGATCTCATGGGTGATCTTGAAACCGAACATCAGAAGCTTGCCGAATTAACGTCGGCGTTTGAGATTAAGCTAAAAAACGTGTTGCTTGATGCTGAGCAGCCGCGGGCTGAGTTCATGGATGCCGCGAACGAGTTTATCGACTTTTTTCGCAGTCATATAATGCTTGAAGAACTGCGCTTCTTCCCGGCTGCCCTGCGCGCATTGTCGGCAGAGGATTGGCGGGAAATCGAAGTCAATCTCGCCCAGTCCGAGGATCCAATATTTGGTGAAAATATCGCAGTTCCGTATGTCGATCTGAGGAACCAAATCTATGAGATCGCCACCGAGCAGCAAATTTAGCCGGCGACAAACACGCCTAGCCTTATCCGGGTTAATCAGAACGCTGATGAACCGGTAATAAATCAACTTCTTTTGGTTTCAATGATGGTCATCAAAGGTTTATTTGCTATTCTTGGATATTTCTAAATAGTCAAAGTTTAAAGGTGGCAGACATGGTTGATGGACCTCTAAACATTGATGCCTATTCCCCCTCCGAGATTGCGGCGCGGGTGGAAAATGCCGGTGTCAGCAAAGTTAATTTATCGATCCAGCAGACTTTGGTTTTGGGCGTACTTGCCGGCGCCTTCATTGCTTTTGGCGCGGTATTTTACACCTTCGTGATCACCGACACCGGATTGGGATTTGGCTTAACCCGGCTGGTTGGCGGCATAGCTTTCTCACTTGGCCTTATTTTGGTCGTCGTCGGTGGCGCCGAGCTTTTTACCGGCAACAATCTCATCGTCATGGGCTGGGCTGATGGTCTAATTTCTTCCCGCCAGCTGCTGCGTAATTGGTTCTGGGTTTATATCGGTAATTTTATCGGCGCCATCGCGATTGCGGGTTTTGTCGCTCTTTCAGGTGTTATGGAGGCGGGCGGTGGAGCAGTTGCCAAGACGGCGGCCTCAATCGCTGAAACTAAAATGGCAATTCCGTCGATCGAAGCCTTTACCCGCGGCGTACTGTGCAATGTGCTGGTGTGTCTGGCCGTGTGGTTGTGTTTTGCCGCCCATACGGTAAGCGGAAAAATCCTGGCAATTATTTTCCCAATCTCGGCTTTTGTCGCACTTGGCTTTGAACACTCGGTGGCGAATATGTATCTTATACCTGCAGGTTATTTTGCCGGGGCGGCAGGCGTTACGCTGAACGGCTTTATTGCCAATCTTATTCCCGTCACTTTGGGCAATATTTTCGGTGGTGGCGTTCTGGTCGCGCTGGTTTATTGGATCGTTTATTTACGAAAACCTGAGCAATGATTTTTCAACCATTATATATAGCGATTTTGGACTTTAGCCTGTTATTATTCAAAGCAAAACTATGAATAATTCCTTTATTATCAAATAGTTATAGCGAGAACTTAACATTTCTCCTTGTGATTTGCGTCACAGACACCATATGGCAGTTTGGTGTATAAAAACGCCAGTAAATCGGGAAAAGGCAAACAGGCGGAAACGTCTGGGCGCAAAGTTACCGGCCTAAGGCTTTGAAATATTGGGATTTCGAAGTTAAGGCGGCAGAACTATCGAAGGATTTAAAAGGATGGAAGTAGGACTATCGAGCGCCATAAATAGCACGCTTAGCTCGATTCAGCGGTTTTCCGTATTAACTGAGCAAACCCAAAATCGTATAGCTACCGGCCAGAAGCATTCCCGGCTGAGCGATAATCCATTGGCGGTTTCGGTTGCCAAGGACCTCTCCAATCGCGCTGCCGACCTGCTGGTGGTCAAGGACACGAACAGCTAGGGCATCAGTAAGGTTGAAACGGCGACCTTGGGCCTCGACTTTATCGAGAGCTTGTTGAATGAGCTGAAGGCGACATCTTTGGCCCATGAGCAGGCCGGATCAGCGGCTGATCAGGTGCTCGCAAGTGACCGTTTCAATGAACTGAAAGCGCAATTGGATGCACTGGCCGACGACATTTCTTTTGGCGGCACCAATTTGGTCAGCGGATCTCCCGACAGTTTGACGATAGGGTTCAATGAAGACGGCTCAACCGGCGTGACAATCGACGGCGTCGCCTCGGATTCGGCGGCGCTCAATTTGGATATCACCGATATCGCTACCATCGACGCCGCCTTGGCGCAAATTCGCTCGACATCTGAAACGTTGGGATCTGACGCAAACGTGCTGTCGATCCGTGAAGAATTTAATGACAAGCTGATAAACTCGCTCAAAGAAGGTGAGGCAAAATTGATTGAAGCCGATTTGAACGAACAAGCTGCAACCGCCCTTTCGCTGGAAACGCGCACCCAATTGTCGGCATCAGCGCTTAAGGTAACGGCGCAGTCTGAGCGCGCTATTCTGCAACTCTTTTAGCTGACGCACCCTTGACGGGGCGCATTTATCTGCATAATTAGACTATGTTTGAAACGCATGGCCGATGGATCGTATGATCGCGGCGGCGTTCGATAAATTGTCGAATAATTGGCTAAAAGGTGCCGCCGAGGGCCTTTTCGAGCCAAAACTCGCTTTTAGAGGAGGGGTTTGATGTCTCGTCTACCGATTTTTGATAGCCCATTGCTGTTGGGATTTGATCATTTTGAGCGCGTCCTGGATCGCGTCGCGAAATCTTCCGCCGAAGGCTATCCACCCTACAATATTGAACAGGTCAGTGAAGAAGAGCTGCGTATTACCCTAGCGGTTGCCGGCTTCTCGATGGATGATCTGGAAGTTACCACCGAAGACAATCAACTGGTGATCCGCGGCCGCAATTCGGAAGATGACGCCACGCGTATTTATCTCCATCGTGGCATCGCTGCCCGCCAATTCCAACGCAGCTTCGTGTTGGCCGAAGGTATTGAAGTTGGTGCCGCACGGCTTGAGGATGGCTTGCTGCATATTGAACTGGCGCGCCCGATCCCGGAGCCGGAAGTTCGTAAAATTAAGATTGAGAAAGTTCAATCAGGTGCTAAAACCAGCGCCAAGACAATCGATTTGGACCCAGAAAACCCAAAAAACCCGAAAATCGCAGATAATTAGGAATTCGAGAATAGGTCTCAACATGACACAATATGATGATCCGGTAGCAGATAACGCGGCCATTGAGTTAAACGGTGATTTCTCCGGTGGCGAATTTATCTATCTCGGACTGGATGAAATAGCCTATATCAAACCCGTTGAAGAAAACGGTGAGCCTGCCTTCGGCATTTTTGCCGCCGATGGTGAGCAAATCGGCGTGGCGCCTGAATATGATTTGGCCTGCGCCGTGTCAATTCAGAACGACCTCTATCCGGTCAGTGTCCACTAACCGGTTGCCCTCTTAATATTGCTTAAATTGGCTGTCAGGCGGCGCGGTGCGTTTCTTGTTCGGTAATTAGCGCGTAGAGCGCTTCCGGACTGTCAGAGCCCCGCAATTTGTCGCAATGGGCTTTGTCCCGGAGCAGGCGTGAAACCCGTGCTAAGGCCTTAAGATGATCCGCCCCGGCTGATTCAGGCGCCAGCAGCAAGAAAATCAGATCGACCGGACGCTCATCAATAGAATCGAAATCCACCGGTCGCTCAAGGCGGGCAAAGAAACCGTGTAATTTCTCCAAGGATTCAAGTTTGCCATGAGGAATCGCGATACCGTCACCGACACCGGTCGTTCCGAGTTTTTCGCGTTCCAGCAGAATTTCAAAAATATCGCGTTCGTTATGTTCGATAACCTCAGCAATTCGCTTTGACAATTCTTGTAATGCCTGTTTTTTGCTCGTTGCCTTAAGGTTGGCGACAACGCATTCCGGTGTTAGTAGATCGGTGAGTTCCATAACGATCCTTTGTTAATTAACTGTAACGACCGGAATGAATTTTCCATCACGATTGCCATGACAACTGACAAAACAATAGCTTGGTCCATATAGTTTTATATGAGCCGAAACGTCGTTTTTACAGGTGCCAATAAAGGGCTGAGTGTGTTGGAATAGTTTCATAGTCCAGTACAGAGGCGATGCCGAAACAGTCAACTTCTGATAGTTTGCCGTTGTTAAAAAATTATCAATTTTATCCGCTGATCGGAATTGATATCAATCACCTGATCGGGACGGCGGGAACCTAAAGCGGTCGGACAATTGTGTCAAGTAAATCCTTGAAATTTTATCAAATAACAGCAGAAATCAGCTAAAAAAATTAAAAAACTAAAAATTTACCGCGCGTTTTTTTTCTCTTCGGCGTTGCACCGAGGAGGGTATTTTCATCGCTTCACGATATTTTGCCACCGTACGCCGGGCAATATCGATACCATCGCCTTTCAGCAAATCGACCAGCTTATCGTCCGACAAAATTTTTGTCGGCGCTTCATCGTCGATTAGGACCTTAATGCGGTGGCGCACAGATTCGGCGGAATGAGCATCGCCACCGGTTGTCGAACTGATGGCCGTAGTGAAGAAATATTTAAGTTCGTAGATGCCGCGAGGTGTATTGATATATTTATTTGAGGTCACACGGCTGACCGTGCTTTCGTGCATTTCAATTTCTTCGGCAATATCACGTAAGACCAAAGGTTTAAGATGCTCGACGCCCTTGGCAAAAAAGGCATCCTGCTGTTTGACGATTTCAGTAGCCACTTTGAGAATGGTGGTGGCGCGTTGGTGCAGCGATTTGACCAGCCAATTGGCGGTTTGCAATTTGTCGGCGACATATTGTTTTTCTTCTTTGGTGCGCACCGATTTGCTGATCAACGCATAATACTGATTGTTGACCAGGACCTTCGGCAAAGTGTCGTTGTTAAGCTCGACCAGCCAGGTTTGGGAGGGGCCTGAACGCATGATTACATCCGGCGTAATCGGCTGGGTGATAATGTGATCAAAGGCTTCGGCAGGCTTATGGCTGAGCGCCCAAATTTCATCAATCATATCTTTGATGTCGTCGAGATCGACACTACAGAGCTTTGAAAGCTTGTCATATTCATGCTGTTTTAGAAGCTCGATATTCTCAAGCAACGTCTCCATTGCCGGATCAAACCGATCCAGCTCGCGCAGTTGAATAGCCCAGCATTCGGCGAGGCTACGGGCAAATATTCCCGGTGGATCAAGCGCCTGCAATTGTGAGAGTACTTTCTCGACTCGCTTAATGCTGCAGCCGAGACGTTCGGCGGCAATTTCAAGCTCATCGGGGATGCGACCGGCCTCGTCAAGCAGATCCACGAGATAGAGCGCAATAATACGGTCGGTCGGATCAGAAATATCCATTTGGATCTGGTTGATCAAATGATCGCGCAGTGAAATTTCTTGGGATAGGGTTTGCTCAAGCGAATAGTCGGCGGTCTCGAACTGGTTGTTACCCCCAGTGCCGCCACTGCTGCTGGCGGGGGCGCTCCATTCAGATAGCGAGCCGCCGTCTTCATTGGCTATCGTGCTCTGAGGCTCGGCCGCTGGTTCGGCATCCCAGACATTATCATAAGATTCCATGTCGAGAGCATTGACCTGATCCTCGGTGACATGATCGCTAGCCTTCATATCAATGGCTTCAAGTCCATCCGGTCCTTCACCGCCCCCATCACCGCTACTGTCGTCACTGTCGCTGGTTTTTTCGCCGGATCCATCATGATTTTCGGGCGCGTTGCTGTCATCGCGCTCCAACATTGGATTTTCAGCTAATTCAGATTCAACAAATTCACCGAGATCAATATTCGACATTTGCAGCAATTTGATCGCCTGCTGCAATTGCGGCGTCATAACAAGAGACTGACTGTGTCGAAGTTCTAAGCGGGGTGCTATCGCCATCTACGAGACCCCTACAAGCTGAACCGGTCCCCCAGATAGACTCGGCGAACGTCTTCATTCCCGACAATATCGGAGGGGGTACCTTCCATGAGCACCATGCCATCATGAATAATATAAGCCCGGTCGATGATGTCCAAGGTGTCACGTACATTGTGATCAGTGATAAGAACGCCGATGCCGCGATCTTTAAGATGTGAAATAAGTTCGCGAATATCGGTTACGGCAATTGGATCGATGCCGGCCAGCGGCTCATCCAACAAGACGAAATGCGGGCGTGACGCCAGGGCCCGGGCTATCTCGACTCGGCGTCGCTCGCCACCGGATAGCGCTAAAGAGGGTGTGCGGCGAAGATGGGTGATCGAAAATTCAGCCAGCAATGCTTCCAGCACGGCTTCCCGGCGCTCACGTGATTTCTCGACAACTTCCAGCACTGCCCGAATGTTATTTTCAACCGTCAGGCCGCGAAAGATGGATGCCTCTTGCGGCAGATAGCCGATACCCAAACGCGCCCGGCGATACATTGGCAGTTCAGTTAGGTCCTGGCCATCCAAAGTGATGGTGCCGTAATCGGGTTGGATCAAACCGGTGATCAGATAGAAACAAGTTGTTTTACCGGCGCCATTGGGACCCAGCAGACCAACGACTTCGCCGCGTTCAATTGCCATCGAGACGCCACGTACAACGGGACGTTTATCGAATCTCTTGCCGAGATTTTCGGCTGTCAGGCCGCGAAAATTATCCGCCACCAGTCGGGGCGGAACGTCACTGTTGGCAATGGAGTCTGAAGACTCATTAGCGGCGACGGCTCGAATTTTATTCGAGGCCAGTCCGTCCTGACCGGATAAATTAGATGGCGTGTTTTCGTCGCTCGTCATATTTAATAGTTTGGTTCGCTGTTGCTGTTGTTTCTATTACCAAATATCGCATTTATATATATATATATGCGATGGGTCCGAGCCTGGAACAAGTTAATAGTGCCTCGGACGGTCTAATTTAGACCTTTGATGCCTGAAAGCAAACAACATGAGGAAAATTGAAAGTAATTAGACACACACTGTTGTTATTTACGCTTGGGCACCAATAGGCCACGAACCCGTTTTTTTCTCCGCGGTTCTCGAAGATTTAAATCATTTTGTCCGGGTTTAGGTGATTTTGCACCAGGGTCGGTTAACAGCTTACTAATTCCGGTATTTAAATTTATGATCGCATTATCGCCGTTGAGTTGATTGCCGTCACGGGTGATGCGGACGTTGCCGTTTAAGGTGACGATGCCAGCAGCGACGTCGTAGATGCCCTTGCTCGCCCAAATAGAATCGGTTTTCGTGACGACGCGGACGTTTTCAAAAGCCTGCACCCGGCTGACTTGCGATTTGCCGTTTTTATCCTTGGTGAAGAGCGCCACTAGCGTATCGGCGCGCAACATTTTACCGTCATGATTGGCGGTGGCGTTCTGCCGGGCGACGGCCATTTGCGTTTTTTCATAATATTCCATTTGCTGGGTCGCCGTGATCCGGTCCTTACCGGATATCAGCGTTACTTTTTTACCGGTTACCACGAGGACCGCCTGGTCGAGATCATAAACACTCGATTGTCCGGTTAGAGTTTGGGTCGGCGAAGAAATTCTAACCCGCCCGATCGCATCCAAGCGTGATAAGTTCGATCCGCCAGTTTGGCTTTTTTGGTAATAAGCGCGGAGCGTATCAGCTTCGACATGGGCCGTGCCGCGGGTCGCTTTGGCGTTACCGGTGGCAATCATAACCTGATTATCGCGCTGCCATTCGATGCCGTTATCGGCGGTGATTTCGATCGGTTGATCGGATTTTCCGGTGGCGAGATCAAGTGATTGCGCTGGGCTTAGTGATGGCGCGCCCGCCAACGCAAAAAATGCAACGGTGAAGGATATTAGTTTTAGTTTGTTAGGCTTCATTTTTTTCTCGCATTCGGATGAATGACCAATTTTGATTTGCCGGTAAAGATAAACCGGTTACCTTTGTTCTCAATCCGGAATCCCTCAGCCGTCAAATTGCCAAACGGGCCTTGGCCGGTAATCTTCACATTGCTGGTCGCAATGCCTTTGCTAAGATCGATATTCGCTTTTTCTGTATTGAACTCATAGCCGGAATCATGGAACAGATTTACCGCGCCATTTAAATCCAACGTTTTTCCCTTTTGATTATAAAGCCCGGTATTTGCTGTCACCACCAGCCAGGTGCCGTCCTTGATGCCGATATCCGCCTTCGGCATTTCAAGCTCTACCGCCGAACTGCCAAGCACAATATTTTTCGCCAAATCCGCCGTAATCGAGAACGGCTGGCTTTTGTTATCGGTGCCAACGAAGCGCGCATTGACCATGTTGGGGTCATCGGTATTTGTTGTTTGAATGCCCTTAAAACTTATCGAAAACCGGCTATCACCGACTTTAATTTGTGGCCACAGAAAAATTAAAGCGAGCAGCCCGAGCGCAATGGCGGGCAGTAAAAACTTCATGAAAGAAACGTAGCGGCTATATCCGGCGGGCCGCTTGATCCCAGGGGCACGGGCTTTCTTGCCAGCACGATTTGTTGCTCGGGTAAGCAGTGATTCGCCATTTTTATCGGTCATTGATGACAAAGGCTGGGTTCCCGCCATCTCCATTGTCTGTACCTATGCTACGCCAGCGCGCAGGCAGTCATGAATATGCAACAGGCCGACAATAGCGTCATCTTGCTCGACAAACAGACTGGTTATTTTTACTTCATTCATGATTTGCAGAGCTTCACTCGCCAGGGCGTTGGGCCGGATGGTTTTAACGCCAGAGGTCATAACTTCCGCGGCGGTTAAATTTAAGAAACCATCTGCCATATGGCGCCGGATATCACCATCAGTGATAATGCCGGCCAGTTTGCCATCGTCCATAATGCCGATACACCCCAGGCTTTTGGCCGTCATTTCGGGCAAGACTTCAGTCATTGGATCGCTGCCTTTGGCAATCGGCAGTTCTGAACCGGTATGCATGATATCGGAAACTTTGAGCAGTTTGAGACCGAGCCGGCCACCGGGGTGACGCAATTTGAAATCTTCGGCGGTGAAGCCTTGGCGCTCCATCAAGACAACAGCTAAAACGTCACCATAAGCCATCATCATGGTCGTCGATGTGGTTGGCGCCAGGCCGATAAAGCAGGCTTCTTCAGCCGGCGGCAATATCAAAGCGACGTCGGCTTCAACTGCCATCGTACTATTGGCGACGCTGGTCATGCCGATCAGCGGAATTTTGAAGCGCCGCGTAAAGGCGATAATGTCTGAAATCTCAGGGGTTTCGCCGGAGTTTGATAGCGCTAAAACCGCATCATCATTATTGATCATGCCGAGGTCACCATGGCTGGCTTCGCCGGGATGAATAAAGAATGCAGGCTTGCCGGTAGAGGCTAAGGTGGCGGCTATTTTGTTGGCAATATGGCCGCTTTTGCCCATGCCGGTAACGATAATCCGGCCGCTGCTGTTTTGCAGAATATCGATCGCTGCCGATAAGGCGCCATTAAGCGAGTCGGCGAGACTGATCAAGCCATCTGCTTCAAGTTTTAATACTTGTTTGGCGCGTTCGATATCAGCCGCAAAACTGTCTAAGTCTTGAGCACTATTCCGGGCGGTATTGCGGTCGCTCATGTAGAACTCGATTCAAATTAACGATATTTAGCATTAAGGCTAAATTACCAGGAATTATCCAATTAAAACACAGGTTTGGCTAAAAATTGATTAAATCTCATAAATTGCCGGTCGCCAGCGTCACGCCTAATGGTCAAAAATATCAAGACTTCCCCAGCCATCGAGGTCAAGCTCGACCCGATGAGGTAAAAAATTAAAACAGGCTTCGGCAATTTCTGTGCGGTCTTCACGATCCAAACGGCCTTTTAAGATATCCATCAGTTGGTGAAGGTAGAGCACATCTGAGGCGGCATAATCCTGCTGTTCGGGTGATAATTCATCGGCGGCCCAATCGGATTGCTGTTGCTGTTTGGATATTTCGATGCCAAGCAACTCGTCACATATATCTTTGAGACCGTGCTTATCGGTATAGGTGCGGGCTAGCCGGGAGGCAATGCGGGTGCAAAATACTGGCGCACAGGTAATGTCGAGATATTTTTGAATGGCGGCGATATCAAATCGGGCAAAATGGAATATTTTGGTGCTGTCCGGATTGTTCAACACTTTTTTCAAATTTGGCGCGTCGTACTCTCCGGCTTTAAACTGTACCAAATGAGCGTCGCCATCGCCAGCTGACAATTGAATGAGGCAGAGGCGGTCGCGCTGCAAATTTAATCCCTGCGTCTCAGTATCGATGGCTATGCTGGCGCCAAAATCGAGATCAGCGGGAATATCACCTTGATAGAGTTGAATGGCCAATGTGCGCTTATCCTATAAGTTTGCCCGGTTGCATCGCTATGATTATCAGTATTTGGTGCCCAGGAGAAGACTCGAACTTCCACGACCTTGCGGCCACTGGCACCTGAAGCCAGCGCGTCTACCAATTCCGCCACCTGGGCAATATCTGCACAAATCAATGCGATGGCGTTTTAACGAGGGGAGGTCGTACCCTTCTGCCCCGGCACTGTCAATATGGTATCCGGGCCTTGGCGGCATACCCGTAATTTTTCTGCCGGTTTAGGTTGTTCCTCCAGCCTTGAAATTGTATGAGTTAGTAACGAAATAATGAACTGAACAGCGGTTCAAACTGAACGGGTTAAATATGGCAAAGCGTATTGTAACGGTTTTTGGTGGCTCCGGGTTTGTCGGCCGCCATTTGGTTCGCCGCCTCGCGGCTGACGGAGCCACGGTCAGAGTAGCCGTGCGTGATCCCGAAGACGCCCGCTATCTCAAAACCATGGGCGAGGTTGGTCAAATCGTTCCCTTTGCCGCAGATGTCCGAAACGAAGCGACTTTGGCTGCTGCCGTCGCTGGGGCCGAAAGCGTGGTCAATCTAGTCGGCATTCTCTCTGAATGGGGGGCGCAGAATTTTGCCAATGTGCATACCCAAGGCGCTGCCAATGTCGCCAAGGCGGCGACGGCTGCCGGGGTTGCTCATTTTGTGCAAATCTCGGCGATCGGCGCAGATGAAAAATCAGAAGCCCGCTATGCGCAAACCAAAGCTGCCGGCGAAGCGGCCGTCCGGGCTGAATTTCCGGGCGCTACCATCATCCGTCCGAGCGTAATTTTCGGCCCGGAAGACCATTTCTTCAATTTCTTTGCCGGGCTGTCCCGTTTTACCTGGGTCATGCCGGTATTTGGCTGTCCCGCCATACCCAATTTCAAATGGTTTACCGATGACGCCTTGCTGGAGATCGATTTTTACGGCGATGGCGGCACCAAATTCCAACCGGTTTACGTCGGTGATGTTGCGGCTGCCATTGTTAATGCTTTGGCGGCAAAAGACGCTGCTGGTCAAACCTATGAACTTGGCGGGCCGAGCATCTATAGCAGTGTCGATATCATGAAAATGCTAACCAAAGCGATTGGGCGTAAGCGCCTATTGGTGCCGATCCCGTTCTGGTATTTGGCGATTTGGGGCTGGGTGCTGCAAAAAATTCCGGCGCCGCTTTTAACTTATGATCAGGTCAAGCAATTGGAAGTCGATAACGTCGTTGCAGACGGCGCTAATACCATGGCCGATCTTGGCGTGACGGCAACACCGGCGGAGGCGATATTACCGGCCTATTTATCACGGTTTAAGAAAGTCGGGCACGAAGCAGCGCCCTCGATTTAAGCTATATATTAAGCCGTTGAGGCCATTGCTGCTGACGCCACAATTTCACTGTATTCACGCAAAAATATTGAGCCTTTAACGGTGCGTTGCACGAGTACGCTCCGGCGGTCGGCTTCATCTGATTTGCGGCGTACCATTTCAAGTTTTGAGAGACGGTCAATCGCCCGCGTTACGGCCGGCTTGGAAATGTTGAGGGTTTGGGACAGGCCACGTACGGTATGGGGTCCTTCGGTCATATAGACGAGCAGCAAAAGCGCCATCTGGCGGGCGGAAAGATCGGGCGCGTCGCGTTTGACACCATCGACCGCAGCACGGCACCAAATGTCTAACGCTTGATTGGGAGTAAGCTCAATACCCATATTTACACCACCTGTTTCGCAATCTCGTTACGAACGCGTATCGTTTTTATTTCAAATTCGAACAAAAGCCAAGGGCTTATTAATACTCCCAGAAAATTTGTTCGAATTTCATTTCGATAATATTAAGAAGTGTATATCTCTCTGAGAGCTTGAAAAAATGCCCGGATACCCATCGCTTCGCCGCCTTCTGGACGGCCAGGCTTGGTGGCTTGGTTCCACGCCATGAGATCAATATGCGCCCACTTTGTTGTCGGTTCGACAAACTCCTGGAGAAAAAGTGCGGCGGTAATTGCGCCTCCGAAACCACCTTCCGGCGCATTGGTCAAATCGGCTGTTTTGCCATCCACGGCTTTGCGATAGCCGGGCCAGAGCGGCAGCCGCCACAGGGGGTCTTGGTTCGCCATACCGGCTTTGATAACGGCAGCAGCGAATTTATCGTCATTGGTAAATAAGGCCGGCAGCTCGGCGCCAAGCGCCACCCGCGCAGCGCCGGTCAAGGTGGCAAAATCGACAATCAGCTCGGGTTTTTCACGGGCCGCTTCGCTCAATGCATCGGCCAGGATGACCCTGCCTTCGGCGTCCGTATTGCCGATCTCGATGGTTTTGCCGCTGCGGCTGGGGATTACATCCAAGGGGCGGAGCGCATTGCCGGAAACACTGTTTTCAACCGCCGGGATGAGCACCCGCAACCGGATCGGTAAATTGGCCGCCATAATCATATGGGCGAGCCCCAGCACATTGGCGGCACCGCCCATATCTTTTTTCATCAATTTCATGCCGCCGGCTGATTTTAGATCAAGCCCACCGGTGTCAAAGCACACCCCCTTACCGACCAGGGTCACTTTTGGTGCATTTCGTTTGCCCCAGGTAAAATCGATCAGACGGGGCGCTTGGTCTCTGGTTGCAACGGCGCGGCCGACGGCATGGATGGCAGGATAATTCTTGGCCAATAAATCCGCGCCGACAATTACTTTGAAGGGCGCTTTGTGTTTTTTCGCCAGTGCTCGTGCGGCACTGGCCAATTGCGCCGGCCCCATATCACCAGCCGGCGTGTTAATCAGGTCACGCGCCAGATAAATCGCTTCAACTGTATGTTCCAAAGACCGGCTGTCGCAGTCTTTTGGCAGCAGCAGGCGGGCTTTTTTTGTTTGTTTTTGGTTTTTTTTGTAGCGGCCAAAACTATAGGCGCCCAAAGCCCAGCCAAGGGCCCATTTTTCAATGTCTGCCGCTTTCTTGTGATCAAAGCTATAAACGCCTTGGGGCAGGTTTTTCGATAGATTGCCGCAATCCCAATGATCGGCAGCCTTGGTTACACCGACCAGGACATTGCTCAATTTTCCATCGGTGCCGGATATTAGGCAGGTTGTGCCCGGACCAGCCTTAAAACCCGTGCTGGAGATCCAGGTTTGAACGCGCTTACTTTGTTTGTTGCGCCATTTGCCGAGTTGGTCCTTGGTTAAAGGGATAAGGGGCGTGGCGTTTTTGGCTGCTTTGGCAAAATGAGACATCTTCAAATTTAAGCCTTCGGATCTATAACGATGCGGTCGCGCGACATGCTTTTGAGGACAATTTTATAAGCCTCGCCGGCATTTTCCAGACCATGAACGTTTTCGTCTTTGATTGGATAGGGCTTGTAAGCACCGCTTTCGAAGCCGGTCTTCATTTCTTCCAGTAATTCGCCAGAGAGAATATTGTTATGATCCATATTGCTGACACCGATCATATGATAATTACCGCGGTAGAAGGTGCGGAGGTTAATCGTATTCTCTTCCTCAATTGTTGTGCAAATGATTTGACGGCCTTGTTTGGCGAGCGAATTACAGGCGGCGTCAAAATAAGGGCTGCCGACAGTGTTCATGATGATGTCAGCGCCTTTGCCATCGGTGCGGTCCATGATGGCTAGTCGAACATCCGGCTCTTTTTCAAGATTGACGACATCAACCGGGCCGGTGGCATGGCCGAAATAATCATCCCGCGTGCGCTCAACAGCGATCACACTGGCCCCAGCAGCGGTGGCGATTTGGATGGCCGCTTCGCCGACTTTGCCATTGGCGCCCAAAACAGCGACGGTCTCGCCATCCACTACATGCGCGCCCGGTACCATGCCGAGCCAGGCACAGGTCCAGGAGACACCCACAGAGCCCGCTTCGGCCATAGTCAGATTGGCGGGCTTTTCACGAATACCCGCGACATCGACAACGTTAAATTCCGCATGGGCGCCATCCCGGCCCATGCCGAGATCGCCGCCGGTGCCCCAAACTTCTTTACCGATCAACTCACTTGGGCCCTCGGCAACAATACCGGCATAGTCGCGGCCCGGGGTGCGCGGCCAGGTTAAATTCGGCATTTTGCCTAACAATGCTTTGACGTCGCTCGGGTTGATGCCGCTGGCATGAATTTCGACCAGACATTCACCGTCTTTGATTTTTGGTGTTTCAATATCGCTAAGCTCGAACTTCAGATCATCTGAACTCTCGGATTTTTCGCTGACACGAATTGCTTTCATGTGATTTTCTCTTATCCCCAACAAAATATTTTTATGCCGACTCTCTAACAGTTTGCCGGGCGCTTTGAAAGGATTTAGCCAAGCAGAAGATTGATTTCTAGACAAGTTGATCAGGTGACTTAAACTAAAACCATAACAACAGGAATTTTTGTCTCATGGGAAAAATTGACCAAAGATTGCAGGAACTGGGCATCGAAATTCCTGCCGCGGCGATACCGAAAGCCGCCAAAATTGAAACCTATCTGATTTATAATAATACGCTTCGAGTTTCCGGCCAGTTGCCGGCAATTGACGGCGAGATCAAATATTTTGGCCATGTCGGGCGCGAACAAAGCCTTGAAGATGGTCAAGCGGCGGCCCGGCTGTCGGCGCTGAATGTGCTGGCTCAGGCCAAACATGCCTTGGATGGCGATTTGGATCGCATCGAGCGTGTGCTTAATTTGCGCGGTTTTGTGGCGACAATTGAAGGCTTTGATCAGGTTGCTCAAGTGGTCAATGGAGCCTCAGAACTGATGCATGATATTTTTGGCGAGCTCGGCAAGCACACTCGAACAGCGGCTGGGGTTGCTGCCATGCCTTATAATGTCACGGTCGAGATCGAAGGCCTTTTTGCCCTGAAGGAATAAGACCCATGCTCTATATTATTTATCAGGAAGATATTGAAAACTCAGGCCCCCTACGTGAACAACATAAACCGGCTCATTTCAAATATCTTGCCGAGCACGAGGAAAAATTGGTTTTGGGAGGTGCGCTGCTGGCCGATGACGGTGTTGCCCGCATTGGCTCGGTCTTGATCCTTAATGTGGCCAGCCGGGAAGAAGCGGAAGAATTTTCCGCCAACGAGCCGCTACGCCAAGGCGGTGTCTTTAAATCGGTCAAAATTACCCACATGCGCCGCGGTCAATGGAACCCGGATGCCGCCCCCGAGACCGCCGAGGGGAATTAGGAAGCGAGCCTTGCGTTTAAGTTCGAGCGCCTTTAAACACCCCCCTTATGGCACCACCCATTCTCATATTACGCGATATCAATTTAACCTTTGGCGGCACGCCGCTGCTTGAGGGAGCCGAGCTTTCGGTAGCCGAGCGCGACCGGATTTGTCTGGTCGGCCGCAACGGCTCGGGCAAATCGACGTTGTTGAAGATCGCCGCCGGCATGATTGAACCGGATAGCGGAGAAGTTTTTGTTCAGCCCGGCATAACCGTGCGCTATTTGCCGCAGGAGCCGGATTTCGCTGGCTTTGAGACAACGCTTGATTACGCCGAGGCTGGATTGGCACCGGGCGATGATCCGTACCGGGCGGCCTATTTGTTGGCGCAACTGGGTTTGACCGGCAAGGAAGACCCAAGCCAGCTTTCCGGCGGTGAGGCGCGCCGGGCTGCCTTGGCCCGTGTGCTGGCGCCGCAACCGGATATTATATTGCTCGATGAGCCGACCAACCATTTGGATGTTGATGCCATCGAATGGCTGGAGAATGAGCTTAAATCCATTCGTTCGGCGCTGGTGATGATCAGCCATGACCGGCGGTTCCTGGAAAACTTATCGCAAGCGACCATCTGGTTGAGCCTCGGCGCGAGCCGGCGGCTTGATCAGGGATTTCAGTCTTTTGAAGCTTGGCGGGATGACGTGTTGGAACAGGAAGAGCTCGACCGCCACAAACTCGACCGCAAGATTGTGCGTGAAGAGCATTGGCTGCGCTATGGTGTGACAGCCAGACGCAAACGCAATGTGCGGCGCTTGAAAGACCTCCATGGCCTCCGCCAACAACGACGCGAGCAACGGCTCGATAATGGTACGGTCAAAATGGCGGCAACCGAAGCGAAATCTTCCGGCAAGCTGGTCTTTGAGGCCGAAGGAATTTCAAAATCCTATGATGCACGGCCAATTGTTAAAAACTTCTCGACCCGGGTGTTGCGGGGTGACCGGGTTGGCTTTGTCGGCCCCAATGGCATTGGTAAGACGACGCTCTTGAAAATGCTGACCGGTGAATTGGCGCCCGACGAAGGCACGGTGCGGTCCGGCGCTAAGCTCGAAATGGTGAGCTTGGACCAACGCCGGGAAAACCTTAATCCCAGCTGGAGTTTAAGCGACGCCCTGACCGGTGGCGGCAGTGACATGGTGTTTATCGGCGATCAATCGCGCCACGTCGTCAGCTATATGAAAGACTTTTTGTTTCAGCCCGAACAAGCGCCGACGGTGGTCAGCGCCTTATCCGGGGGTGAGCGGGGACGGCTGATGCTGGCCCGCGCCTTTGCCCGGCCCTCGAATTTACTGATCTTGGATGAGCCGACCAACGACCTTGATCTCGAAACCCTGGATTTGCTGCAGGAATTGATCGCCGATTATAAGGGTACGGTTCTGCTGGTCAGCCATGACCGGGATTTTCTCGACCGCATCGTAACCTCGACGATCGCGCCAGAAAAAGACGGCGCGTGGATTGAATATGCTGGCGGCTACACAGAAATGCTGGCGCAAAGAAAAGGCGAGGGCGCTCGGCCAGCACCGGCCAAACAAAAAACTGCTAAGGCAAAAAAATCTGGTGACAGGAATTCCAATAGAAATCAGCGCATGTCATTTAACGACAAGCACGCGCTGGAAACATTGCCGGTTCAAATAGCGAAATTGCAGCAAGAGATTGTGAAATTTCACGCCCAAATGGCTGATATGGATTTTTACGCCCGTGATCCCGAAGGTTTCGAAAAAGCGGCGGCGGCGTTGACCCAAGCTGAAACCGAACTTGCCGCGTCGGAAGAACGCTGGCTTGAGCTTGAAATGGCGCGTGAAGAGATCGAGGCGGGCCGTGATTAATCCTGTGGCGGAAAGTTTTGTAATAAAGGTACCAGGTACCTTTATTACCGTTAAATGTGCATGCCGCCATCGGCCATGAAGACGCCGCCGGTCGAAAAGCTGCTTTGATCAGAGGCCAAAAAATAGGCCGTGTTGGCGATCTCTTCCGGCTGGGCGTGGCGGCCGAGCGAAATCCATTGGTTCAGCATTTCAGTTACATTCGTGCCGGAGGCTTTGCTGGCGCGTTCTTCAATTTCCAGCTGGAAGGCGTTATCGACCGGTCCCGGAGCCAGCACGTTGACCCGGATATTACGCGGTGCGGATTCCTTGGCGACGCCCCGCATGAGACCAATCACGGCGTGTTTGGAAGTAATGTAGGCGATTGAGCCGGGCCTGGCAGTGACGCCCATGATGGAAGACGTGATAATAATGCTGCCGCCGTCATTCATTTTCGGTAGCGCGTATTTGCAGGCAAGAAAAGACCCCCGCACATTTACCGCCATCACTTGATCAAAAATTTCATCCGGGTAGGTGGTGACCGGCGCTGATGTCCCGCTGAAGCCTGCATTGGCGAAAAGCACATCAAACTTGCCCCATTTATCAACGGTTTCTGCAACATAGTTTTGCGTTTGCTCGGCATCGGCAACATCCGCCTGACATATTTCCACCCGTTCGGGATCACCAAAGCCCGCTTTGGCCGTCGCCAGGTTGTCATCACTAAGATCGACCAGCATGATTTTGGCGCCAGCGTCATAAAAGCGCCGGGCGCTCGCCAAACCGATACTCCCAGCCCCGCCCGTGATCACGCAGACTTTGTCACTCATTTCCTGTGGCATGTCTTGTATTGGCATTTCTTCCATGGTGATTTCCCCTTATAGTTCGCTTCGCATTCCCTACGGGGAGAGAATAATTAATTATTTGGGTCCTGTCATGAGATATGCAGAAAGCGGTGAACTGAATAGCGACGGTCGTATAGACACCCCCGCTTTTCATCGCAATCATAAATTTGTTGTTGAAGTTTTAGATCAACATTTAAACACCGCCACGGGAGACGTCTTGGAACTCGGCAGTGGCTCGGGTCAGCATGTTATTGGTTTTGCCAAGGCCTTGCCGAATTTAACTTTTTGGCCCAGCGATTTAGAATCTGAACAAGTTCAAAGCATCAATGCGTGGCGGCAGGAAAGCGCCTGCACCAATATCGAGAGCGCATTTCTATTAGATGTCACAGATCAAGATTGGAAATTTGGCAGGCCGAGCCGGCCGCCGAAAGAGCTCACCGCCATGATCAGTCTCAACATGATACATATCGCTCCAATTGAAGTTGCTGAGCATCTGTTTCGAGGCGCGGGACGCTATTTACAGTCAGATGGCAGGCTTTTTCTGTATGGGCCTTTCAAACGCGATGGCCGGCACAATTCCGCGGGTAACGCTCAGTTCGACAAAACCTTGCGGCGGCAGAATCCGGCTTGGGGCGTGCGGGATGTCGTGGAGCTTAAGAAATTTGCCGCGGCTAACAGCCTCACACTGGACCAGCAAATTGATATGCCGGCCAATAATTTCACCCTTGTTTTTAGCCGGGGCACAGCCAGCGCATGAAATGGATGTGGAATCACGCCTATCTGCTGATGGTGCTGACGGCGCTCGCCTGGTCTGGCAATTCAATTACCGCCCGGGGCGTGAACGATATTATTCCGCCGATTGGACTTGCCTTTTGGCGCTGGGTGGTTGCCCTGCCGATCCTGGTTTTATTAGCCTGGCCCCATCTCCGGAAAGATCTGCCGCTGCTTAAACATAATTGGCTGATTGTTCTGGCCCTCGCGGCCCTCAGTATCAGCATCTATAACACCTTGATTTACGAAGCCCTGCTGACAACGACGGCGATCAACTCCTTTCTGATCAATACTTCGAGGCCGGTCATTATTGTTCTGTTGTCCATCGTGTTTTTCCGCCAAGGCATCACTTTGGTGCAAAGCATTGGCTTTGTCATAGCTTTGCTCGGTACAGCTACCATTATCCTCCGCGGTGAACCAGATCGGTTACTGACGCTTGAGATTAACTCGGGTGATTTTTTAATTCTCGGCGCGACCTGCGCCTGGGCGCTCTATACCGTGCTGCTGCCCAAACGGCCAAAGATGCATCCGGCGAGTTTCCTCGCCATCACCGTGTTTTTTGGCATGGTGATGCTATTTCCGCTCTATGTTTGGGAGACAATCTATATCCAACCGACGCCGTTTCGTTTTGAAACGGTCTGGAGCGTGCTTTATCTCTCCATCATTTCTTCGGTTTTTGCCTATCTCTGTTATAACCGGGCGGTTGAATTGGCGGGACCAAACAAAGCCGGACAGGTGTCTTATATGCTGCCGATTGTCGGTTCGGTCTTGGCGATCCTGTTGCTTGGCGAGCGTTTCCAGTTTTTCCACGCGATCGGACTGCCGCTTATTTTCTGTGGTGTATATCTGGGCTCTAAAGGTAAATAATTTCAGCCGACAGCCTCTAAAACGGCAGTGATGCTATCGATATTGTCGCGTTCAATCAGATTGATGCCGGCAATCCCCGGTATCGTCAGCAGCTCTTCTACTTGCTCCTGGCAGATTTTAATGCCTTCTTCGCGCGGGTCCTTGGCATCTTTGAGGCGCTGAATAATCTCGTCTGGAATTTCGGCGCCCCAAATATTTTCTTTGACCCATGAAGCTGATTGGGCGGAGATTTGCGGGCTGTTACTGACGACAACAAAAAGACTTTCCGCCAGCCCTTGATCTTCAAGCATGCCTAAATAACGGCGTATCAGTGCCATGTCATAACAAGGCTGGGCTTGAACAAATTGTAATCCAACAGCGATCCTTTTGTGGAGGCGGCCGGCCCAAACGTTGTCGCCGGCGAGTGACGGCACATCGATGGTGCCAATAAAGAATTGTGGCGGCTCACTGATCGATTTTGAATTTGACTGAATGCCTCCAGAGCTCATTTTCATCGTGCGCGCCGGCACAATGCCGCTTGTCGTCATTTCATAAGCGATGCGAATAAGCTCATGGCTTTTTAAGTCAAACACGCCTTTGGCATTAGGGTGATCGCCGGTATCCGGATTATCGCCGCGCACAGCAATAATATTGTGGATACCCAATGCCGACGCACCCAGCAGATCGTTCATCAGGCCGATGCGGTTCTGGTCCCGGCAATTCATTTGTAAAATGACATCGATATCATTTGCCATTAATAGTGATGCGGCGGCGATATTTGAAATACCAACATTAGCGCCATCACCATCGGTGACGTTTACGGCATCAATGAAAGGCTTTAACTGGCCAAGTCTATCCAACATTGCAGTGCCGGAGCCGGAAACCGGCGGCGTAATCTCCACGGTGAAAGTCATCTCGCCGTTTAAAAATTTGCGAACGAGTGGACTCTGAACAGGTGGCGAGTAATTATTCATGAAAAAAATCGTACCTCTTTTCCGGTAGAACCAATTTTCAATAAGGATACCAGGAATGTCTAGTTAATAATAATTGAAGCGGTGCTTGATTAAACAAAGTATTCACAGTTAAATAGTTTAAACCTAAACTAATTATTGCGTGGCTGTTATTGGCTGCCAAGGTAATTTCTGGGGAGGCTAACATACCGGATTTTGACGAAGCCAAAGCGGCACTGAAGGACTACGCCTTAAAGCGGGGTGCGGCGGTCTTTGGCATTGCCGACAGTGCCGTGGTCGAGAAGTTTGCTCCCGCCGGCCATGGTCCCAGCGAGCTCTTGCCCAAAGTTGCCTCGGTTATCACCATTGGTGTCACCGGACCGACCCAAGGTACGTGGCGGGCGCCGGCAAAGGTTATGACGTCGGTCGGCGCCAATGTCGGGCGCATTTACCGGGTGGCTGTCGGCCTCTCCTTTCATATCGAATCCCATTACGGCTATCGGTCAATTTACTGTCCGCCTCATGTTGATCCGGAGTTTGGTGCGAGATTGCCGATGCAAAGCCTCAAACTGCACGCTGAGCTTGCCGGTATCGGTGCGCGCTCGCTGGCGGGTGATATCCTGCTGCACCCGGAATTCGGCATGCTCTATTACGGCTCGGTCTATACTGAAATGCCGCTGCCGGCGGACGAGCCGATGGCTGACAATCCGTGTCCGGCGCCGTCTTGTGTGAAGCTTTATAAAGAATCCGATCAAACACCCTGTCAAAAATACTGCCCAGTGCAATGCTTGAGCGGTGAATTGGACGACGGCGGTACAGTCGCCAAAATGAATTTCGATATGTACCGCTGCGCTGAGCTCTGCCAGCAATATGAAAATATGCCGACCATCATGGAGCGCGCCTTTGAGACCGATGACCAGCTTACCCGCGAGGAAACGCTTTATGGCGCCGAAGCGCAGTCCTTTTTCTATAAGGCGACGGCCGGCGTCGATACCAATGCGCAATGCTTTGAATGTATGCGGGTCTGTCCGATCGCGACGCAAAGCGAAAGCGTCGATCCAATCCGCCGGGCCGCCGCCGCCCGTGCAGCGGCTGGCAAGGGAGAAGCTTGAAGATGCCCTATGGTGTATCAGAACAAATGATCGACACGTATAGTGAGCTGATCTTCGATCTCAGCCTGAATAAGCAAACACGCCGCGGTGATCCGATCCGTAATCTCGATCATGAGGCCTGGCTCGCACAGCGCGAAGCAACCGGTCTTAACGATCCGGAAATAGCGGCCAAAACCGGGCTGGCGGTCGAACAGGTCACCTTCATCCGCAATATCACCGAGCGCCGCCTGTTCCGGCTCAACCAATATCGCAAGCTTTACCGGCTTGGCGGAGGGCTGCGCTACCGGGAAGACCGCTATCAGGACCCGGAAGAAAAGTTCGACCTGAGCGATAAAGCGGTGGCGCTGCGCCTGGCCATGCATATCATGCCGTCACAAGTTAAAAAATTTATTGCTGAAGGCTTGTGGTCGGATGAGGTGCTTGGCGATTTGCTGACGGTAAAAAATCCTGACGACCCGGCAATAATTTCAGCCGCAGAGACGGTTACCTATGCCCAATTGAGCCAGCGTGCAGAACAAATGGCAGCGGGTTTGAAAGACCATGGTGTCGGGCGGGGCGATGTCGTTGCCGCTTTGCTGCCGATGGGTCCGGAATTGTTAATCAGCTATTTCGCCGTTGCCCAGCTTGGTGCCGTTTTCTTACCTCTCGATCCATCTTTAAGTGGCTTCGAGATTGCTGAGTATGTGCGGCATTGCTGTTCTCATAGCGTCGTCTGCGAAAATACGACAGGTGACGTGCCAATCGGTGCGGTTTCTTATCGTGATTTAGTGGCGACCGACGTGCCTGATCAGCCAGGATTTATCCAGGTCGCGGCTGATCCATTATTGTTAACAGCCAGCATGGCCAAAAACGAGCAATCCAAAGCCGGCATTCTGACCCATCAGAATATGCTGAGCGCGATGCGGAATGTGCTGCCGTTATTGAAACTTGCACCAGGCGCCCAAATTGATCTATCGGCCCTGCCGGTTGGCGGTATGAGCCTGGTACTGGCGCAATGTGCGTTTGCCGCGGGCGCTGCGGTGACAACTGAACCTGCCAACGCCACTCACACCGCGACACCAACAGATGAGGACTGGATCGAGATTTCCGGTGCCGATCATAAAGTTCTCCTATGGGGCCAAAGTGACACCCTGGCTGTCCTGACAACGGAGCAAGACCACAGCAGCGCCGCTGCCCTTCCTGGTGTCGAAACCCGGGTCTTAGGCGACGGTGAAGCCGGAGAACTGCAGGTTCGAGGACCATCTGTCACTGCCGGCTTGCTGGCAAATTCAAAAGCGACTGCAGCAGCCTGGACCGCTGATGGCTGGTATCGCACCGGCACAGAAGTTACCATCGCCAATCAGTCCGGCGACAAAATTTGTTATTCGATTAAGGGGGCGAACCAGTGAACGACTTATCTTTCTGGGTTTCTAAAAATGCCGATTTTATGCCAAATAAAACTGCCATTCGCTTTGAAGGGCAGGATATTACCTATAGCGAATTTGATCACCAGATCAGTGTCTATGCCCGGACTTTGAAACACGGTTTTGGCGTTGCGCCCGGTGACCGGGTCGCCTTCTTGGGCGCCAACACACCGAGCCTGCTCTATACCTTTTTTGCCTGCGCGCGTTTGGGGGCTATTTTCTCGCCCCTGAACTGGCGTCTGACAGCGCCCGAGCATCTCTACATGTTGCAGGATTCAGGCGCCAAGCTGTTGATTTCGGATGAAGACTTTCGCGCCAATGCCGACACCATCAGGGGCGATATTCCGGATTGCACGCTGATTGCCAATGATTTTGAGGATGCTGAGTGGCGCAGCCTGACCGCCGAACTCGCTGGCTCTGAAGGTGATGACACCAATCCTGGCGTGACCATGGATATGCCGTTTATGCTGGTCTACACCTCGGGCACCACTGGGCGGCCAAAGGGGGCCGTGCTGACCCAAAACAATATGCAAGTTCATGCTTACAACAGCTTTCATTATTGCCAGATGAGCATGCGGGATCACATTCTGACAGTGTTGCCGATGTTTCATGTTGGCGGCCTCAACATCCAGACCGTCCCGGCCTTTTACGCCGGCGCCACGGTTACCATGCACCGGAAGTTCGATCCGCAGGCAACCTTAAAAGCGATTGTCGAGGAGCGCCCGGATTTAGCCGTATTGGTGCCGGCGGCGTTACAGGCCATTTTTGCGCAGCCCGAATGGCCGGAGGCAGATATTTCCAGCCTCAGGGGTGTCGCCATCGGTTCTTCCATGGTGCCGCTGCCCCAAATTGAGGCGTTGCAGAGCCGCGGTATTCCGGCCCCTCAAGTCTACGGCTCGACCGAAACCGGCCCGATTGTAATCTACCAAAACCCGGAAAGCGCGATGGCTAAACCGGGCTCCGCCGGTAAAGCCGGCTTGCATTCGGAAATGCGGATTGTTGACGATCAGGGCAACGATCTGCCGCAAGGTCAATCCGGTGAGATCGCGGTGCGGGGTGGTAATATATTTATCGAATATTGGAACAACGAAGAGGCCACCCGGGACTCGATTAAGGACGGCTGGTTTTTGACCGGCGATGTTGGTTATCTTGATGAAGACGGTGATCTTTGGGTCAATGACCGCAAAAAAGATATGATCATCTCCGGCGGTGAAAATATTTATCCGGCTGAGATCGAAGCCTTTATCCACGAAATGCCGGATGTCGTCGATGGCGTCGTGGTCGGCAAGGCAGACGAAAAATGGGGTGAAATTCCGCTCGCCGTGGTGATCTTAAAAGAAGGTGTTACGCTTTCAGAAAGCGATTTCCTGGCCCGCTTTCAGGACAATCTCGCCCGCTTCAAACATCCGAAAGAGGTGCTTTTTGTTGACGATCTGCCCCGCAACGCCATGGGCAAAGTACAAAAATTTGAAGTCCGCAAGATGATCAAGGAGTAAAATCGTGGCAAGCAAGGACCAATTTGAAAATCATTGTTGGCAGGGACTATATTCAGACGAAGATTACGCGACTTACGCACCGTATATTCGTGAGACCTATATAGGTAAGAATCCGGCAGTGCTGGCGATCGATCTATATAATCTGGTCTACAAAGGCGGTGCCAGACCGCCGCATGAAATTACCGCCGAATTTCCCAGCACTTGCGGGAAATATGCCCATGCGGCAAACGAGCCCATTGTTGATTTGCTGGCGGCCAGCCGCCGGGCCGCATTGCCGGTCTATTATGTAACCGGCACCTTTTCACCCAATCGCGTGCGCTCGACCCGCCGCACCGCTGCGCCGCTTACCGAGCATGATTACGAAATCCATGAGGCCTTCACGCCCAAACCTGAAGACGTCATCATTCGTAAAGAGCGCGCCAGTTCCTTTTTTGGCACGCCCCTGGCCGCCCATCTCGTGCAAAAAGGCCACGACAGTCTGATTGTATGTGGTGAGAGCACCTCCGGCTGCGTCCGTTCCAGCGTCGTCGATGCCTATTCAAACGGTTTCCATATCTCGATCGTCGAAGAATGTGTGTTTGACCGCTCTGAGATTGCCCACAAAGTAAGCCTCTTCGATTTGCATCACAAATACGCCGATGTGATGAAATTGACCGAGGTGGTTGAGCATCTGGGCCAATAGGAGGCGGACCGAGCGAAGCCGAAGGCGTAGGGTGGCGGTG
>CAJWAR010000041.1 GCA_913020445.1 uncultured Rhodospirillaceae bacterium | reverse complement strand
GGTGATCAAATCGGGCGGAATCCCTATTCAGGAAGACCGCAAAAGATAGACCTGGATATCGATATTAAAAGCGATCATTCAACCGAGGAATTAACGCTACTCGTTGAAGCTGCCAAAGAAGGTTGTTTCGCCGAGCAAACCATTGAATTGGCTTTCCCAATCGGACATCGGCTCAAAAATGGTGATGATTGGATTGAGGTTTAGTTAGACAATTTCCAACTGATTTTGTATCGCGAGATGTCCGCTTTTGGCTAAAAGCGGACGTTTCTGTAGTCGGTAAAAAGCGTCCGCTTTACCTCCGAAAGCGGACATAATCCGGGTTAGGTTTCTATCGAAGGACACATCGGTCAAGACTTGGCAATGACTGGCTTCAATTAGCAAAATAAATTTGGCTAAAAGTAACAAATTCAAAACGCTTTGTATGTATACTGGAAGCGTTGATCTTTTAATAAGGATACTTTTTGATGGCGAAACGAATGAACCAGCCAACCAACGAACACTTTTTTGAGGCATACACCATTGCTCATTTCTGCAAAGTCTATGACTTATCTACACGTTCCCTATATAGGGCATGGGCGCTTGGCAGAGGACCGTGTCGGCGTAAATGCGGCGGACGTGTTCTTATCGGCAGAGCCGACGCACGGGCGTGGTTTGACGACCTAGAAGTTGCATAGGGTCGCAAAAATGACCGCTCCAAAACCAGCATTGAACTTTAAGCCGCGCGGTTTGGAAAAGAACCAAGCAGCAGTTTACGTTGGTGTAGGCGGAACGAAATTTACTGAAATGGTTGATGATGGACGGATGCCTAAACCACGTCAGATAGACTCGAAAGAAGTTTGGGACACGCAAGAACTTGACTTTGCTTTTGACGAATTGCCTCATAAGCAAGCAAACAGCAACAACCCTTGGGATGATATGTAGTGCCTAAGAAGCCCAAATATACTCGCCAATATAACGACCGTCATGGCAAACGCCGGACGGAGTTTAGGCGTGCGGGCTTCGGAACCTGGCCTCTGCGTGAGCCAATCGGATTTACTGAATTTTGGGAAGACTATAACGCCGCTTTAAATGGAAAGGTGCCCCCAGGAGTTTTGGCCAGCAAACCCAATGCAATTAGTAAAGCAACGCCACAATCTTTTCGCTGGTTATTTGAGGAATACAAAAAATCGGCGAACTTCACCAACCTTCAGTCTTCAACTCGTCAACGCCGCAGCAACTTGTTGGAAGAGGTTTGCTTAAAGCATGGCGATAAACCTTATACTCAAATGCACAGACAAGCCGTCCTCAAATTACGTGACAATAAATCTGAAAAAATTGAAGCGGCCAACGGACTCTTGAAAGCATTAAGGCAACTTTTCGAGTTCGCGATTGACTACGAGCATATAGAGGCAAAAGACAATCCAACCTTTGGCGTCAAATACCTTAAAAGCGGATCGCAAGGATTCCATGCCTGGACGACAGACGAAGTATCGCAATTTGAAAATCATTTTGCTGTTGGCACGAAGGCACGCCTAGCGCTTGCGGTGATGTTATATGGTGGCTGCGCACGTGTCTCCGATCTTAGGCGCATCGGGAAACAACACATAACAAGAGAGGGCCGACTTAAATACGTCCAGTTCAAAAACCGGAATGTATCTCCTGTTGAAATCGATATCCGCATTATTGATGAATTCAAAGAAATTTTGGACGCCTCTCCCACCGGTGACCTAACCTTTGTTGTCACGGATGCAGGTAATCAGTTTTCAGAACGAGGCATAGGCAACTGGTTTAAGAAAAAATGCGTTGAAGCCGGCCTACCTCATTGCTCTGCTCATGGTGTCAGAAAAGCCGCCGCAGCTAGGCTTGCCGAGCTCAGATGTTCCGATCATGAAATCATGGCAATTGGTGGCTGGAAAACACTCCGAGAAGTTCAGCGATATACGAAAGGCGCACGTAAAAGAGTGATGGCCGACAGTGCAATGGATAAGGTGCAAGCGGACATTGATAGAACGAAAGTGTCTAACCTTGAAGGTGATGTCAAAAAGGTAAGACAAAAATGATGAAAAAGTCTTTTAAAAACAACACTCGAAAAATTGGATGGTGCCCGCGTCCGGACTTGAACCGGAACTCACTTACGTGAACAAGATTTTAAGTCTTGCGTGTCTACCAATTCCACCACGCGGGCTGATGAATTTCTCAATTGGCAATGGCGCTAACCTATCGCAGAATTTCTAAAAAACAAGACGAGAATTGGGTGGATTTTTCTTTCGCTGCCGCACCACTGAAAATCTCAGCCAATCGCCGCCATGACGAAATTTCTGAAGCTGGCGTGTTCGGGATCGCTGTCGCGGGTCTGATGCCAATGGAGGCCAATGGTGAAGCCCGGCATGGTAAATGGCAGTTCATGCAAATCGAGATCAAAATTCTTGGCGACCTTCTCGCCTAGCAAACGGGGCACCGTCAACAGGTGGCTGGACTGGGCGGCCAGGGCACAGCCTGAGAGAAAATGCGGCACGCTACAGACCACGGTCCGTTTTTCACCCATCTGTTTGAGTCGCTCGTCAATGACGCCCCGCCGGCCGCCAAGATCGGGCGCCACCAGGATATGGCCGAGCGACGTGTAGGTCTCAAGCGAAAGCCCGTAATCAAGTAGCGGATGACCGGCCCGCGTCACACAAACGAAATCCTGCCGCGTTAAATTTCGTGAAACGACGTTCTTAATTACCACAGCCAAATGGGCCAAGATAAAATCGACGCGGCTTTTTTCAAGGCTTTCCTGCAGTCCAACGCGCTGGAACTGACGCACCTCGATGGTCGCTCGAGGCGCCTCTATCGCCATCTGCTCGATCAGTTCAGGCAGGAATAAAGTTTCCTCCAAATCGGACATGACAATTTTGAAATGCCGGTCAATAGAACCAATGGCCGGCAGCGCCACCTCCTTGTCCACCGGTAAGCTCTGCAGCACCTCCATTGAGCGCTCAATCTTTGGCAATATCTTTTCCGCAAAGTGGGTTGGCAGCATGCCGTTCCTGGTGCGCACGAAAAGCGGATCACCCATTTGCGCGCGCAGCCGGGACAGCGCATTACTGGTTGCCGGCTGGGTCAGAGCCAACGCCTCAGCCGCCTTGGAAACCGAGCCATGGCGCATGATCTCGATGAACACGGCGTAAAGATTCAAATCCATAAGATATTCACTATATCAATATAACGATATCTAATAAATAAATTTTATCATTATCTGATAAGTCCCTATACTGTCGCCAAGATGTCAGCCATGAAGGTATGAGCGGCTGACAGTGAAACAATAGGGGATCAACAATGTTTGGAATCGTAATCGAATATGAGTATGCCGACGATGAAGCGGAATGGCAGGATGCCGTTGACACCTTCACCGGCCAGATTGACGCCGACGACAGATTGCGCGGACGTTTCAGCTATCAAGTCAATGTCAGCAATGACGGCACCGGGCGTATTCACATCGGGCAGTGGGACGAAGAAGATACCCTCAAGCATTTACAGAGCCAACCGTTCTTTGGCGAGTTCGCCGAGAAAGTTAAAAAATTCTCGGGCGGCGCGCCCAAATCCACCGGGTTCAAAAAACTCGGCGGCACAGAGAGTACGGTATCTTGAACGGCCTTCTCATCGCGTCCGGTCTAGTCGCAGCTTTCATGCTGGTCGGGCATAGCACCATCGGCCGCAAGCAGTTTTTCCTGCCGATGCTCGAAGCCACTTTTGATCCGACAGCCAAACGGGTGATGGAGTTTGTCTGGCACATGTCCACCGCAACGCTCGTGCTGCCGCCGATCGTTCTCCTTTACGCAGGGATTACTGCGGCGGATGCTCCAGCACTACAATATCTCGTCGTTTACATCGCGGTTCAATTTGCCGCCTGGGGAGCCATCCATTTGTTGCTCACGACCACGTCAGGTCTGCCAGGAGCAGTCTATAAAATGTTTCAGTGGGCATTGTTTCTAATTGTCGGTGGTCTGGCCTGGGCGGGGACAACCGTGGCTTAAATTATGAACCCGGTTTAACTCCGAGATATTTATTGATTATCTCGTCGAGTTTTCCTGACTTCTTAATTTTAATGAACGAGCTCTTTAAAGCATCTACGATTTCCGGGTCTGAGTTTTTACTCAAAGTAATGTAGTATTTTTTCGAATCATCGAGCAGCATTACTGACTTAAAATCCCGGCTTGAATAGCCAAATTTTTTCGCTAAATGAAACAGTGTTACATCAAGGAAAATTGAAAGATCATTCCGCCCCCGAACCAGCTTCAAGAATTGGGTTTCCGGAGCCCGAGTTTCATCGAGGTCAACCCCGACCGATGTTAGAGTTTCATTTGCGGCCGCTTGTCGCAACGCACCGACTTTATATTTCATCACCTCTTGTTTGGTGAAAATTTTGATGTCCTCCCGCTTCTTCAATTTGTAGAGAGATATCTTTCGATCGCTAAACGGGCCGATCCAATGAAAAAGATCTTCTCGGTCGGGTTTTCGGACTACCGAGTAAAGTAATATATTTGGTCGTTCTTTCGCAGTTTTGAAGGCGCGCGCCCAAGGCGCAAGTATCCATTTATCAACTGATACACCAGAGTCATTAACCATATTTTCGACAATTTCGCTCGCTATCCCGCTGATTTTGCCCTTCTCGTAGTAGCTAAGTGGCGCGAATACCTCTCCCCAAATGCTTAGGGATGCCGCTCCTGCCGGAGCAATCAATCCAACCATTATAGAAAACAACAGAACAAGGCGCTTCATTCAGATCACCTCGCCGACCCACGTACAATTTATCAGAAACCACAGAATTCAATAATTATACGTGCAATAAATACCTATGATATTCACATATGCGTGTATTCAATCAGGAATTGTATCACTTTGTCAAATGAGCGGTAGCGGCTACGCCTGCGTTACACTCTCCGACAATGCTGACGCCTTCTATGAATTAATCAAGACGCCTGCCAGCAGACCGGAAAGACCGTATCGTCGGTTGGCATGACGCCGGTGACAGCACCGGATTCCACGGCGCCAGGTACGGTAAAGCCGGTTTTACGTTCCTGCAGCCAGGTCGCGTCCCCGCCATAGAACCGGCACGACAGGGCGACCCGGCGCTGGGTGGTTGAGCTGTTTTTACCGGTGCCATGAACCGCCAAAGGATGATGCACAATGACATCACCCGGCGCCATATCCCAGGACAGAAATTCATAGTCCGGATTATCGAACTCTTTGTGAAATTCCGGGCACCGCTCCATATTTTCATCGATAAATGCCGGGTCTTCATCCGGCGTGATCGCCTGGAAAAGTTTATTCCATTTGTGGGAGCCTTTGACATAGACGAGACCGCTGGTTGCCATTGAGACCGGTGTCAGCGCCATCCAAACCGAGGCAATATGATTGCCGTCAAACGGCCAGAACGGCAGATCGTTGTGCCACTGGGTCGGCGCCAGCGTGCCAGGCTCCTTGATAAAAAGCTGATCATAGAAGAACCGCACCTTATCCTGGCGCATCAAGCGGGAGGCAATCTCAGCCGCTGGTGAGTTTAAGACATAGTCTTCAAAATCTTTGTCCTGGCGGGACATATATGACGAAACATAAAAATATCCAGGATCATCATCATTATCGACTTCACGTTGGCGGCCCGCCCGATTTTCCATGTTGCTTTCACATACTTTGAGCATGTGTTCGCACCACTCGGCATCAAACTGGCCGCGAATGCAGATCGCGCCATCTTCCTCATACTGCGTTATTTGCTCGTCGGTAATTGGCTGCATTATATCCCGGTTCATAAACGGTCTCCTCCATGTTCCTAGAAAGAGAATAACTCACAGTTGCAACTTGGGAAAGCGGATGATTTTCCAGCGTCCGCTTATTGGACAAGACTGAGGTACGGCCTAATAATCTTTGGAATTGTCAGCGTCAGCCGGGGTAATGAGATCTTCGTCAATCGGCTCCCCGCCTAGGCTGATGATCATTTGCCGAACTTCTTCGGCGACCACTTCGAGCTCGGCCATATCCGTGCCGCGCGAGATCAACGTGCAGCCAAAATGGCCGGCGCGAAAAAACGGATAGCTGCCGATCTCGACAGCGGGGTGGGCATCCTGGATATCTCCCAAGGGCGCGGCAACGGCCCCTTCAGGCAAGTAAGAAGCCACCGCGATCGATTCCATTTTTGCGCCACCGGTAAGGGTCGGCGCCATTTCGTCAAACATTGCCCGCATGATCGATGGCACGCCTGCCATGACATAAACATTGCCCATCTGAAAGCCGGGCGCTTTGCTGACCGGATTGTGAATCAGCGTCGAGCCCACCGGCACATCCGCCATTTTAAGCCGCGCTTCGTTCAACCGCTTGGCCGGGATATAGGCTTCCAGTAATGCCTTGGCTTCCGGATTGCGGTGAATTTCAACACCAAAAGCTTTGGCAACACAGAGCGATGTAATATCGTCATGGGTTGGGCCGATGCCGCCGGTCGTAAAGACATAGGTGTATTTCTCACGCGCTTCATTGACAGCGTTAATAATGACATCTTCAACGTCCGGAATAACCCGCGCCTCGGACATGCGAATGCCCATATTAGTCAGCCGTTCGGCGAGCCAGCCAAGATTGGCATCTTTGGTCCGGCCCGAGAGAACTTCGTTACCGATAATGAGGCAGCAGGCAGTAATGGTATCCGCGACGGTATCTTTTTCATTATGTATTTCTGGCATTAATAACCCTGTAGCTCTTTATTTTTCGGTCGATAGAAATGGCGGAAATATAGCCGAAAGGCAAGACTAGATCGCGTTCAGAAGCTCGCCGAGTTCTTCAACGGACGCACATATGTGATCAGGTTGGGCCGCGTCCCGCTCGGCCTCATCAGCAGATTTTGGATCACCTAAAGAAAATCTCTTAAAATGGCCACCAGCGGAATATCGGCGGGCGGCATGGGGTAGTCATTGAATTTCTCGAGCCGCACCCATTTAAGCACCTGGCCTTCTTTCGCCGTCGGATTGCCCTTCCAGACGCGGCAGAGATACAAAGGCATTAGCAAATGAAAATCCTCATATGCGTGCGAGGCAAAGGTCAGCGGCGCGAGACAGCTTTCCGAGATATCCAGCTCGAGCTCTTCATGCAGTTCCCGGATCAGGGCGACCTCCGGCGTCTCACCCTCTTCGACTTTGCCGCCCGGGAACTCCCAAAGACCCGCCATGCTTTTGCTCTCCGGCCGTTGCGCCAGCAGAATGCGGCCATCGACATCGATCAGCGCGATGGCGGCGACAAGAATAACCGGCACATCCGGGCGTGCCTCTCGTACTTCCGCCTCAAGGCAGCTGGGGTCAGGTCCGGTAATCGGCATTGATCGTAATATATCCGTGGGTCAAATCGCAGGTCCAAACGGTGGCACTGCCCTGGCCGATACCGACATCGACGGTGATATCGATTTCCTGGCCTTTCATGTGTTCCGCAACCGGCGCTTCGTCATAGCCTTCGACGGCCTGACCAGTGGCAGCGATCTCAACACCACCCATGGAGATGCAAAGCTTGTCGCGATCAGCTTTTTCGCCAGACTTGCCGACCGCCATAACAATCCGGCCCCAATTGGCGTCTTCGCCGGCAATCGCCGTTTTGACCAACGGCGAGTTGGCAACGGCAAGACCGATCTTCCGGGCTGCCGCATCATCTGCTGCGCCGGATACTTTAATTTCAACAAATTTGGTCGCACCCTCACCGTCCCGCACAACCTGCTGGGCGAGATCGAGCATGACTTCGTCCAAGGCTTGCCGGAATTCCCGAAGATGGGCATCACCAACGGCTGCCACCCATTCGTGCTCGGCTTGGCCGGTGGCAAACAGCAAGACCGTATCGCTGGTCGAGGTATCGGAATCGACCGTGATCGAATTAAAACTTTCGTCCGCTGACTTGGCCAACAGCCGCTGCAAAATGTTCTGCGGGATAGCGGCATCGGTAAAAACAAAAGCCAGCATGGTTGCCATATCAGGCGCGATCATGCCGGACCCTTTGGCAATGCCGCCGATGATAACATCCTTGTCGCCGATCTTTACTTTCCGGAACGAGCCCTTGGGATAGGTGTCGGTCGTCGAGATCGCCTCAGCGGCGGCCTGCCAATCCGAGCCTAAATTATCTTTAAGGCCAGCCAGCGCATCGGTAATCTTGTTATCGGGCAGAGCCTCACCGATCACTCCGGTCGAGGCAATAAAAACATCTTCAGGCGCACAACCGACAATTTCGGACGCTTGGGCCGCCGTGCGCTCGACCGAGGCAATACCGGCAACACCGTTAAACGCATTGGCATTGCCTGAATTCACCACCAGCGCCTGAGCCTTACCGTTGCCGAGCGCTTGCTTGCACCAATCAATAGGCGCCGCGGCGGTTTGCGACTGGGTAAAGACGCCGGCGACCTCGGTGCCTGCGGCGAGCTCGATCAGCAACACATCAAGCTGGCCCGCATAGCGCACGCCACAAGCCGCCGCCGCCAATTGAACGCCGGGGATTTCGGGCATGTCCGGAAAGCTTGCCGGTGCTAAAGGTGATATGTCGGTCATTGCTTTTCTCTAAGCTAAATTTCGCTGCCCTTTTAACCTCAAAGCGAAACTCAGTCCAGCTTCCATAATTGTGGTGTACTACTTTCATCCCCCCACCCTAACCCTCCCCCGCAAGGAGGGAGGGGATTAGATCGAATGTGTTGCAACAATAAGCTCCTTCCCTCCCCAATTTATTGGGCGGGGGAAGGTTGGGATGGGGAGGGTCTTTAACTCTATGAAACTGTCGAAGATTTATGCAAGCTTTCCCTTAATCACTTCCCGTCCGGGCCGAAAGTTTTGACATCGGCGGCTTTGCGGAGCTCAGCGATAACGGCGTCGGAAAGCTCTTTGGCGATGGTTTCGCGCAATTGCCCGCGAACCTCTTCGAATGATTTTGGTTTTTGCGAGCGTTTATCCTCGACTTTGATAATGTGCCAGCCGAACTGAGTTTTTACCGGTTTTGTCGTAAATGTGCCGGGGCGGGTGCCGAAAGCGGCTTTCGAAAACGGCGGCACCATGCGACCGGCGGTAAAATAGCCAAGATCACCACCTTGCTTGCCGGACGGGCCGGTTGAAAGCGCGCGCGCCAAGGCGGCAAAATCCTCACCCTTGTTGAGACGGCCAATCACTTCCAGCGCCTGTTCCCTGGTCTGCACCAGAATGTGACGGGCGTGGACTTCTTCACCGACCGGATTATTCTTAACATAGGTTTGATAGCTGTCTTTCAAACGCTCTTCGGTGACCGCGCTGGAAACTCTTTGCGCCAGATATTCCTGATGCAGGATTTGCTCTTCGAGCCGACGGATTTGTTTGACCACATCTTCCTGCTTATCGAGCCCTTCTTTACGGGCCGCCGCGGCAACCAGCCGCGTATTGACCAGATTGTTGATCAGAAAATTATAGATTGTCGCCATCGGATATTGCTGCGCCTGAGGCGGTAATTGCCGGCGCGCCCGCGATATATCCGACAGGTGAATCTCAAAACCATTGACGATCGCGACCACGGGATCCAATTTTTTATCTGCCGCTCGCACGCCGTGAACCGGCACGAACACTAAGGCCGCCGCAATCAGGAGCCCCCCGACTCGCACACATGTCCGGGTGACAGCTGAGTGAAATAAAGTCATAAATATTCCTTTCTAGTCGCAGCAAAAACTGGTTTTGAGATTGGCCCTACTCTTAAACTGCCTGATCCTATCCTAAAACCCTTATTTTCCGCATCACACATTGTTGCGATTAGTTGACAATTTTGCGAGGGCAATCGTTGACAGAAAGGTGCCAGAGTTCTATCTCTGTGCTCCAGTTTTGAAGTGGGATAACCCTGGGTTAGATAGAGATTTGCAATTCCCCGCCGCCGGACTATTTATTTATTGAATTTGTTGAGGAAATTGAATGTTTGACGCCATTGCCCGGCGCCTTTTTGGTACAGCCAATGACCGCTATGTGCGCGGTCTAAGTTCCATTGTCGACCAGATTAACGCGCTTGAACCATCGGTCGAAAATTTAAGCGATGACGAGTTGCGCGAACGCACCGATCAATTTAAAAAACGTCTCGCCGACGGCGCCACACTCGACGATATTTTGCCGGAGGCTTTCGCGACCGTGCGCGAAGCCGGTAAACGCGCCCTCGGCGAACGTCCTTATGACGTTCAACTGGTCGGCGCTATCGTGCTCCATCGCGGCATGATTGCCGAGATGAAAACCGGTGAAGGTAAAACCCTGACCTCAACGATGGCGGTGTATTTGAACGCGCTTTCCGGCGAAGGTGTGCACATCGTCACGGTCAACGACTATCTCGCACCGCGTGATGCCGAGTGGATGGGCAAAATCTATAATCTGCTCGGCCTGACAGTTGGCTGTGTTGTCCCCAATCTCACCGAGGAAGAACGCACCGAAGCCTATAATTGTGACATTACCTACGGTACCAATAGTGAATTTGGCTTTGATTATCTGCGCGATAATATGAAGTTTACGTTGGAAGACATGGTGCAGCGGCCGTTCAACTATGCCATCGTCGATGAGGTCGACTCGATCCTGATTGATGAAGCGCGGACGCCGCTGATTATTTCCGGCGCCTCGGAGGATTCGTCTGATCTCTATAATACGGTCGATAAATTCATCCCCAAACTAATTGAAGAAGATTATGAAAAAGACGAGAAGGTCAAAGCCGTCACCCTGACCGATGCCGGTAATGAACACATTGAAGAAATACTGGCCGAAGCCGGCTTGCTGTCCGAAGGCAGCCTCTATGAATATGGCAATATCAGCCTGGTGCATCATGTTAATCAGGCGCTCAGGGCGCATAAACTGTTTGAGCTTGATACCGACTATATCGTGCATGAAGGTCAGGTCGTTATTATTGACGAATTCACCGGCCGCATGATGGAAGGCCGCCGGTTCTCGGAAGGCCTCCACCAGGCGCTTGAAGCCAAGGAAGGCGTCGAAGTTGAAAACGAAAACCAGACCCTAGCCTCAATCACCTATCAGAATTATTTCCGGATGTATCCGAAGCTCGCCGGTATGACCGGTACGGCAATGACCGAAGCCGGCGAGTTTGAAGAAATCTACAAACTTGAATCGACCGAAATTCCGACCAATGAGC
This sequence comes from uncultured Rhodospirillaceae bacterium, assembly GCA_913020445.1. Lineage (GTDB taxonomy): Bacteria > Pseudomonadota > Alphaproteobacteria > Rhodospirillales > UBA2165 > TMED23. The sequence goes on along the minus strand of CAJWAR010000041.1, from coordinate 27,221 downwards.
CCTGCATCCGTGCTGATGAAGATGACGAAGTCTATCGCACCGAAGCCGAAAAACATCAAGCCATCATGGCAATGGTCAAAGACTGCCAGAGCCGTAACCAGCCGGTACTGGTCGGCACGGTGAGTATTGAAAAATCTGAAGAAATCGCGGCACTGTTGAAAAAAGATAACATCAAACACCAAGTGCTTAACGCCCGCTTCCATGAGCAGGAAGCCCTAATCATTGCGCAGGCCGGTGCTCCCGGCTCAGTCACCATCGCCACCAATATGGCCGGCCGCGGTACGGATATTCAGCTCGGCGGTAATATCGATATGCTGCTCAATCAACAGCTTGAAGGCGAAACCGACGAGAACAAACGCTCAGAGATTGAAGCGCGGGTGCGCCAGGAAGTTCTCGACGGCAGAGAAGTCGTGCTGGCCGCCGGTGGGCTCTACATCATCGGCACCGAACGCCATGAAAGCCGCCGCATCGATAACCAATTGCGTGGCCGGTCCGGCCGCCAAGGTGATCCCGGCGGCTCAAAGTTTTATCTTTCGCTCGAAGATGATCTGATGCGGATTTTCGGCTCCGAGCGCATGGACGGCATGCTGCAGAAACTCGGCCTCGAAAAAGGTGAGGCGATTGTTCACCCCTGGATTAACAAAGCGCTCGAAAAAGCGCAGCAGAAAGTCGAAGCCCGCAACTTTGATATTCGTAAAAACCTGCTCAAATTTGACGATGTCATGAATGATCAGCGGAAAGTTATTTACGAACAACGCAAGGAATTGATGGGCAGCGAAGATGTCTCGACGACGATTTCGGATATGCGCCATAACGTGGTTGAAAGTGTCGTCGCCCAATGTATCCCGGAAAAAGCCTATCAGGAACAATGGGATACAGCAGCGCTCCATGAAGAGGGTCTGCGGCTATTTGGTCTTGATCTGCCCGTTGCGGACTGGGCCAAGGAAGAAGGCGTTGCCGATGAACAAATCCTTGAGCGCATTAACGATGCCGCCAATCGGAAGATGGCTGAAAAAGCCGCCTCCTGGGGCCCGGAAGTCATGCGCGATGTCGAGAAGAACCTGCTGCTCCAAGTGCTTGATCAGGTATGGAAAGAGCATTTACTGGCGCTTGATCATTTGCGCCAAGGCATCGGCCTCCGCGCCTATGCACAGAAAGATCCACTCAACGAATATAAAGGCGAAGCGTTCGATATGTTCAACGGTATGCTCACCGAACTCGATGAACGGATCACGATTATTCTCGCCCATATGGAATTACAACTCACCGATCCCAGTGAGCTGGGCATGCACGGCACGTCCGATACCTTTGAAATCACCCAAGATACGGCCGGGTTTGGTTACTCGGATGACCTGCTGGATGGCGAAGCCTACGAAGATGATGAGTTTGACGGCACGGGCCTCAAAGAACTACCGGCGTCACCGGTGGTGGTGCGCGAAAGCGCTGCGGTGATCGATCCGGAAGACCCATCGACCTGGGGCAAAGTTGGCCGCAACGCCCCCTGCCCCTGCGATTCAGGTAAAAAATTCAAGCACTGCCACGGCGCGGCTTAAAGCCGTGCCCAACACCCGCACTATAGCCAATGTCTATGCCGGTCTGCCGACGACCGATGGAGCAGGCGTTAAGCTGACCCGTATGATCGGCACACCGGAGCTTGATCAAGTTGACCCCTTTCTGATGCTGGACCGCATGGATACTGACGACCCTGACGCTTATATCGCAGGCTTTCCGGATCACCCCCACCGTGGCTTCGAGACCGTCTCGATTATGCTCGAAGGGCAGATGCGTCACAAAGACTCGGTCGGCAATGAGGGCTTGCTCAAGCCTGGTGACGTGCAGTGGATGACCGCCGGTCGCGGGATTATCCATTCAGAAATCCCGGAAATGATCGAAGGACGGCTGCGCGGCTTTCAGCTCTGGGTGAACCTGCCCGCTGAGCATAAAATGGTCGCACCCAAATACCAGGATATCCCGGCGGATCAAATTCCTGTTGTCGAGAACAACGGCAGTTCGGTCCGGGTTATTCGCGGCACCTACGAAGACGCAACCGGACCGGCTGAGTCTTTGATGCCGGTGCGTATCCTTGACGTCAATCTTGACGCCCAGGCTGGTTGGTCAATCGCGCCTGAGGATGGACGTAATCTATTTCTCTGCATTCATGAAGGTGCGGTTACGTGTGACAGTCAGGAAGTTGCTGCACCTTCAATCATCACATTTGACGGCAACGGCGATGTTCAGGTAACAGCCGGAGACACTGGCGCCAGCATTCTTTATTGCGAAGGCACGGCGGTGAACGAGCCGATTGCCCGCTATGGCCCGTTTGTCATGAATACTCATTCGGAGATCAGGCAAGCAGTAGACGACTACAATAGTGGAAAGCTTGCAACATGAGTGAACTAGAAGAGCTACCACCGGTCAAAGATTTTGGCCCCCAGGCCAACTTGCGCCGCCGCCGCATTTGGGGCATCGGACTCATGATCGTTGTACTCAGCTTTTTAGGCGTCGTTACATTTGTTCTTGGCGATGGCACCAATTGCAGTGATGGCTGTATGAATTTCGGCAATTCAACCGGTGAGGAACCGCCGGTTTGGCTGTTCATGATTGGCGTTGGTGTTATCGTATGCATTTCCGTACTCGCGCCAGTGCTGGCCGACAAGCTGCCAAAGATTGAAGAGAAAGATTAACTGATGCGACCAGCGTAACCATCCGCTTTTTCCATCATTTAAAACAAACGTTTGATTTAATCGCTTGTTTAAGCTATAATACCTTTAATCAGAGGAGTGAAACGTGCCCAAGGACATACCTGTAAACCGCGGCGATGAAACCCGCAATCAGTTGCTGGAAGCTGGTTTGCAGCTATTTTCCATTCAAGGTTATGAAAGCGTCTCGACGCGTCAATTGACCAAGGAATCCGGCGCCAATATTGCCGCCATCAATTATCACTTTGGCGGCAAGGAAGGCCTCTACCGGGCGGTACTGGAACAATTGGTTATCGATACCGAGCCGTATTTCGGCCCTGGGCTCAAAAAAATTCAGGAGAGTATATTGGCCGCCGCTGAGGACCGGCAAAAACTTGTGCCGGCCATCACCGGCCTGACAAACAACCTCTTCCGTCTCTTTCTTCAGGATGATTTTATGCGCTGGCGGGCGCCGCTGGTGATGCGTGAATACGCCAATCCTTCCGAAAATTTTGATATTTTATATAAAGGCCGGATTGAGCCACTTCACCGGACTATCACCGCTATTGCCGCGGCGGTTTTGCAAAAACCAATCGACGATGAGGAATGCGTTATTCGAGCCCATGCGATAATCGGCCAGATCGTCGTGTTTGGTATCGCTCGGGTAGTTTTGTGGAAACGTCTTGAGTGGGATGGCTACACCCCTGAGCGCGTTTCAATGATCGCCGATATCGCGACCCAATCCGTTTTAAATTCCATTGGTCTCGGCGCCTCAGAGGGCTCACCTAATGAAGGAAACTAGTCATGGCTTTTGACAAAAAGAAGATATTGAAACGCCTGTTGATCATCCCGCCGATCGTGGTGGGTGTTGCGCTGATGGCGTATCAGGTGAAAAATCGTCAAGCGCCCCAGCACGAGTCCTTAAAAGAAGTCGCCAAAAAAGTGCGGGTGATCTCGGTTCCAAAATTAACCGTGGTGCCGCGCGCACTTGGCTTTGGCAATGTAACTCCCGGCACCGTGTGGGAAGCGGTTGCCGAAGTTGCCGGGAAAATTGTTAAAATCCACCCGCTTCTCAAAGCCGGCGCAATTCTTCCCAAAGACACCGTCATTTTGAAAATTGAACCAACCGACTACCAGCTTGCCCAGCAAAGTACTGAAGCAGACATCCGCGCCATCGACGCCCAGATTTCGGAACTTAAAACGCGTGAGAAAAACACCAACGCCTCGCTCGGCATTGAGCGGCGCAGCCTTGCCCTCAACGAAAAGGATCTCAAACGCAAGCAGGCTTTGCTCAAACGACGCGCCGTCAGCCAGGCTGCCGTCGATCAGGAAGAACGCACCCTCCTCGCCCGCCGTCAAAGCATGCAAAGTCTCAGAAACAGCTTAAATCTCCTGCCCGCCGAAGCCGCACGATTAAAAGCTCAGCGCGCAATTTTGGAAATCAAGCTCAAGGATGCCAAATTGGATTTGGAGCGGACGACAATTACCCTGCCCTTTGATGCCCGCATCGCTGAAGTCAATATCGAACTGGCGCAATTCGCTGGTCAGGGCAAAACGCTCATTGTCGCCGACAGCATCGACATATCAGAAGTTTCTGCTCAATTGCCGGTCGACAAAATGGCGCGGCTGCTGGATCGTTCACGGCTGAAGAATTTTTCAGTAACCTCGGCCTCCGCCAATATCGAGCAAATCTTGGGTCTAAAACCGATTGTCCGGCTGCGCAGCGCCAATCTTAATGTTTCCTGGCCCGGTCGCGTTGTTCGCGTAAGTGACCGATTGGACCCCCGCACCCGTACGCTTGGGGTCATCGTTGCCGTCGACAATCCTTATAAATTATCAGCCGAAGGCCTGCGTCCGCCATTGGCGAAGAACATGTATGTCGAGGTCGAACTTCGCGGCGTACCGCAAAAAAATAAAATCGTTTTGCCGCGCTCGGCCCTCCATAATGGCCGCGTCTATGTTGTCGGCAAAGACAATCGCCTGCAGATCAAACCGGTCGAGATCGCTTACGCTCAAGGTAATTTGACTGTACTGGCGTCAGGGTTAAATGCAGGCGAACAAGTGATTGTCAGCGATCTCATACCGGCGATCGACGGTATGTTGTTGAGCCCGGTTGTTGATGCTGCTGTCGGCCAATCACTGCGGAAAGCCGCCAATGGGGAGGATCGTTTGTAATGATCCGCTATTTCGCTGCCCACCCTACCGCCGCCAATTTGTTGATGATTGGCTTGCTGTTGATCGGTGCTTTTTCCGCGCCGATGGTTAAACGGGAAACCTTCCCCGAAATTCCGGCTCGTGACGTGGAAATTCTGGTCGTCTATCCCGGCGCGACACCCGAAGAGGTCGAAGAAGCGATCTGCCAGCGCATCGAAGACGCTGTCGAAAGCATCAAGAATATCGAAGAAACCCGTTGCGACGCCCGTGAAAACCGCGGCAGTGCGACAGTAAAAATGGTCGAAGGCAAAAGCTTTGATGATTTTCTCAACGATATCAAAACCGAAGTCGAAGCGATTGATAATTTCCCAAGCCAAGCAGAGGATCCGGTCATTCGCAAACTTGGCCAGATCGATTTTGTCGCTTCGGTCGCCGTAACCGGGCCAATGGCAACGCCTGATCTCAAAGCTTACGCCGAAATCCTCAAAGACAAAATGCTGGCGGATGAAAATATCTCACAGATTAAAATTAAAGGATTTTCCGATCATCAGATCCGCATCGAAGTGCCGGCTCAAATCATGCGCCAATATGGTATCAGTGTCTCCGATATCGCTGACACCATCGCCCAGCAAAGTGTCAATTTACCTGCCGGCACGATCGAGACCGGAGCCAACGATGTGCTCGTCCGGTTTTCAGATGAGCGTCAAAATCCTTTGGAATTTCAGGACCTTATCGTCGTTGGCGCGGCATCGGGCGCGGAAGTGCGGCTCGGCACAATCGCCAAAATCACCGATTTATTTGAGAATACCGAAGATAAAATAATCTTTAATGGCAGGCGCGCCGCCATCCTGGAAGTCTCCAAAACCAAAACCGAAGATACCTTGAAAGTTATCGATGCGGTGAAGGCTTTCATCCAAAAAGAAAAGCAACGCGCGCCGCCTGACGTTTCTTTTGATGTGACTCGTGACATATCATCAATCGTCCGGGATCGCCTAAACCTCCTAGTGAAAAATGGCGCGCAAGGGCTGGTCCTGGTCTTCCTAACGCTCTGGCTATTTTTCAATATTCGGTTTTCCTTTTGGGTAGCGATGGGCTTCCCGGTTTCATTCATGGGCACCATCGCGGTGATGTCGCTGGCCGGCCTATCATTTGATCTGATCACCATGGTTGGCTTGCTGATCGCGATTGGCCTGTTGGTCGATGATGCCATTGTTATTGCCGAGAACATTGCCGCCCACATGGTCAAAGGTCTGGCTCCTCTACAGGCGGCCATAGAAGGCACCAAGCAAGTCGCTCCTGGTGTTATTTCGTCATTTTTGACCACCATCTGCATCTTCGGCTCCCTCGCCTTTATCAAAGGAAATCTCGGCGCCATTCTCAAAATGATGCCGATTATTTTAATTGTCACCCTCAGTGTCAGCCTGATCGAAGCTTTTCTCATATTGCCCCATCACATCAAAGAATCCTTGGAGAAAAACAAGGATAAAAAGCCAACCTCATTTCGTCTTAAGCTTGAAGCCGGCATTAACTGGCTGCGCGACCACGTGCTATCAAATGTCGTGAATTGGGCGATCAATTGGCGCTATTTCACGGCTGGTCTGTCAGTGATGATATTTATTGCTTCGCTCAGTATGATGGCGGGCGGCAAGCTCAAGTTTCGCCCCTTCCCGGATATTGAGGGCGACGTTGTGCAGGCACGTATTCTGTTGCCGCAAGGAACGCCGCTCGCACGCACCACCGAGGTCGTCGCAAAACTAACAGCATCTATTGGTAAAATCAGCGATGAAGTTGCACCGCAGCAACCGGATGGCCAGCCTTTGGTAAAAAGTATTAACATCGGCTTTAATAGTAATATTGACGCTTACGAATCCGGCCCGCATATCGCGACGATTACGGTGGATTTGCTTGGCACCGAAGAGCGCACCCTGAATGTCGATCAAGTATTGAACCGCTGGCGGCAGGAAACGGGGAAACTTACTGATGTCATTGCCCTTAAATTTACCGAGCCCGTGTTAGGACCGGTGGGCCGCGCCATTGACGTCCGCCTCAAAGGGGATGATTTAAACCAGCTCAAAGCCGCTGCCATCGAGATGAAAAGCTGGCTTGGCGCCTATCGGGGCGTGATTGATCTTTCCGATGATCTCAGGCCCGGCAAGCCGGAGATTCAACTGCACCTGCGCGATGGCGCAACCGCGCTCGGACTCAACGCCCAGATGATTGCCTCACAATTGCGCTCGGCTTTCTTTGGTAAAACCGCCAGTGAAATCCAAGTCGGCAAAGAGTCGTATGAAATTGATGTACGTCTCGCCAAGGACGACAAAAACAGCCTCAGCGATCTCGAATATTTCAGCGTCACTGCACCGGGCGGTGGACAAATCCCCTTGGATTCAGTTGCTGTCCTCGAAAGCGGTCGCGGTTATGCCCGCATTCACCGTATCGACCGCAAACGAACGGTGAGCCTGCAAGGCAATGTCGATACCAATCTCGGCAATACCGGTGAAATACTGGCGGATATGACAAAAAATTATCTGCCGAAATTCGCTAAAAAATTTCCCTCAATTGAAGTTTCTTACCACGGCGAGGTCAACGAAGGCGCCAAAACGCGGGGCTCCATATTTAGCGGCTTTGGGCTCGGTCTGATCGGCGTCTATTTGTTGTTAAGTTTCTTATTCCGCAGCTATATCGAGCCGCTCATCGTTATGGTCGCCATACCGATGGGGCTGATCGGCGTGATCTGGGGACATTATTTAATCGGCCTCGACATGACCATGCCAAGCATCGTCGGCTATGCCTCCTTAGCCGGCGTAGTGGTTAATAACGCTATCCTGATGATGGAGTTTATCCGCATCCAGCGGCGTGCGGGCGACACCGCCGCAGAAGCCGCCCGCCATGCTTCCCGGATGCGGTTTAGAGCCGTTCTGCTGACTTCGACCACGACAATTATGGGATTATTGCCCCTATTGACTGAAACAAGTCTGCAGGCGCAAGTGCTGATCCCGTTGGTCACCAGCCTGGCTTTCGGCCTTTTCGCAGCAACGCTCATGGTTTTACTGTTGATGCCGGCGCTTTATACAATTTTTGATGATTTCGGCTGGGCGAGATTACCGGAAGAAGATGCTAAGGAAACGGCAATTCAAGCAGCTGAATAATTACCAAATTGTAATTTGACCTTACAGGTACTGGAACGCTTAAATTTAGTTTCGCACCACAGGAAATAGGATTGACAATTATGTTAAACAAGCGAGACAACAAACGACTTTTCGCTTTAATGCTGGGCTTGGCGCTTATTTTTATTTTCAACCCGGCATCGGCAGAACAACTTGCTGCCGCAAAATCGCCAGAGGTGCCAGCAAACTTAAACCTCAATAAAATGCTGTATGAAAAATTTTGTGCCAGTTGCCATGGAGTTGACCTCAAAGGCACCAAAAAGGGTCCGCCGTTTCTGCATCGCGTTTACCACCCGGGTCATCATGGCGATGGCTCCTTTTTTCGCGCCGCCAAAAATGGTGCCCGCGCTCATCACTGGAAATTTGGCGACATGAAACCGGTACCCGAAACCAATGACAGCATTATCGCCAGCATCGTGAAATATGTTCGATACATTCAAAAACAAGCCGGCCTTTTTTAGCGCTTTATATCGGAGAGAATTATGAAACCATATATCACACCAATTATCGCGTTCACCGCCCTGCTGTTCGCGTTGATTTCAACTGGAACCATGGCAAGCGAAAAAGCCAAATCTCCTTACGCCGGGCAGGAAAGCCGCCAGATAAAGTCACTTTCGGCAAAAGACGTTGATGATTTACTCAATGGCCGGGGCTGGGGGTTCGCCAAAGCAGCTGAGCTCAACGGCATGCCCGGACCTGCCCATATTTTGGAAATGGCAAACCAAATTGATCTCGACAAAGACCAAAATGCCGCGATCAACAGTCTTTTTAAGAAAATGAAAGCCGGGGCGATCGAATTTGGCACAAAGTTCGTGCAGCTTGAAAAAGAGCTTGATCAAATGTTCGTAAATAAAAGCATTACTCCGGAATCTCTCGCCACTCAGCTCAAAAAAATTGCCAAAGTAAGAAGCAAGCTGCGGCAAATTCATCTGGAAACCCATCTAAAAACACCGGCCATTTTAACCCAGCATCAAATTGTGACTTATAACCAGCTCCGAGGTTATACGAAAGGTGCCGAACATTCAGGCCATCATTAACTCCATAAACCACTAATCAGTATAATTTGGGTGCATTGAGCTATTTTTTTTAATTTTCCCCTTTAAAATTAGGAGAAAATAATCATATTATTCGTGTTAGAGGACACGATTTATGGTGAGCAGTCTTGGCGTCTTACTGCGTCGATAAATCTAGCGTAAATTTGAAATATAATATTATGAAATCCAACAGGAATTAGACCAGACGACATATCATGACTGAAAATAGCGAAGAATTTTTTATTGGCATTATGATCCTGAAAGAGGGTAAATGGGCGCCGGTAGCCAAATTTCCCGAGAACTCTTTTGGCAGCGCCTTAATTAAAGCCGAGGAACTCAACGGCATAGCAGAAAACGAAGGGGTCAAGATTATGAAGATCCCGACTTCCAAGGCCTCAGGAGCAGCACCGAAAGAGATGTGGATTAGCCCGCATTTAGCCAACCGGGCCGAAGCAGCGGCGGCGGCGAAACTCAGCCAAGGCATGAAGCAAACTCAACAAAACTTCACTAGCGCTCACGAAGCGCGTAAAGCGTCATTTCGCAAAAAATAACCTCTTCACAGGTCTATTTAGCGAGCGGATGACTGCGGGTAACGAGGGTTTTTAGCCGCTCTTCCAACACATGGGTATAAATTTGCGTCGTTGAGATGTCGGCGTGGCCCAATAGCTGCTGCAGGGTCCGCAAATCCGCCCCGTGGGCCAGCATGTGACTGGCAAAAGAATGGCGCAGCACATGAGGTGAAACGCGTTTGGCTTCAAGCCCTGCCGATATCGCCAATTCCTTCAGCAATAATGCAAACCCGGCCCGTGTTAGATGCCCATCCTTAGCTTTGGACGGAAACAAAAAATTGGACGGTGATTCAGCGATCAAAAAGGCCGGCCGCAATTCCAAATAAGTGGCGATGGCGTCACGCGCCGGATCGCTCAACGGCACCATGCGTTCCTTACTTCCTTTGCCCCGGACAATCACCGTTTGACCGTCTCTGGAAATCGCGGCTAACGGCAAGCCGACCAGTTCAGATACCCTCAGGCCGGTGGCATAAAGCAGCTCAACCAGCGCGGTGATACGGGCGCCCGTTGCGCCTTCCTGACCATGTGCGACTGCCAGCAATTTATCGACTTCTGCTTCGCTTAGATATTTCGGCAGGGCCCGGCCTAATTTCGGCGCATCAATTCCAGCCGACGGATCATCATCGCGAAAACGTTCGGCATATAAGAACTGAAAGAATTGCTTAAGCACCGATAGTTTGCGGGCATGCGTCGTCGCTGCCTTGCCGCGCGATTTCAACTGGGCCAGATAATCTTGAATGTTTTTAGTAACAGCCGCTTCAATGTTACGTTTGCGCCGCATCATGAAGACACCAAATTCACCAAGATCACGACCGTAAGCGGCAATTGTATTCGCCGACGCACCGCGTTCAGCGGCCATCATTTCGAGAAATATGTCAACCTGCCGCGACGGCGGTGGTTTGGGTTGAGCTCTTTTTTTCCGCAACATGAAGGAAGTATAGCTGAGCTTGGTTAAAATTTGTTGACCGTTTAAAAATCTGCAAAGAAATTCCAATCCCGGGTAACCGGCAATTCGGCCTCATCCGTTACTTTCTGTAAAGCGCGATAGGGCCGGCGAAAAGATTTTGTCGTCAGGATTTGAAACAGCCGCAATCGCCAAGTTTGGTTGAAATGCAGGTAGTCGATTTCTCTGTAGCCGTAATATTTGAGCATCATTTTGATAATTTTATTGACGCTCGGCATGGCCGCGTCATCAAAAACGATAAATTTATTCAACCTCAACATTCGTGTCAGGTAGTAAACTTCCGCTGCCAGGTGATCAAAGGTTTTCCAGCCATCAACAAATATCAAATCAAATGTTTCGTGCTTTTTGAAAAGCTCGGGGAGGACATTTACTGAATTCTCTAAAATGAGTTGATGATTGGCCCCAACTCCCGAATTTTGCAGATTGGCCATGCCAATGTCGTTCATCTCGCCGCTGGGCTGGTCTATTGAGATCAACCTGCCCTTACTATTTTGCAGCGCATAAAGCATGTAAATCGCGGTGCTGCCGGTTGCCAAGCCAATTTCCAGACAGTCCACACAGGCATGCTGCGTGATGAGCTCATGTAACAAATCACCTTCCGGAGGTGGACAATACGGCAATATTCCATCTTCAACCGACGCCAGGAATTGACGCGGAACCTGAGTACTTAAAAGAGGCTGGTAGGCCAAATTTCGTTTGAGAAAAGATTTAATTGAATTTATCAAGCGCCAGCATCTCCGGTTGATGTCTGCTCTCATGTCCGCAATCACAAAAGATTGTAGGTAACCTAGCGCTTTCCAGATGTCTTTCAATATAATTTGGCAAAATGTAGCGACTGCTGGTTAGTCTTTGCTAACCACCGTGAACGCCATTACTGTGCCCTACTGACCAAACGATAACGGATACCACGATGGACCGAGATAAATGCCTGCGCTTAGATCAAAATTGCGCCCTCACGCACACCCGAGACCGCTTCGCGCTGCCGGAAGAAGTTCTCTATTTTGACGGCAATTCCTTAGGCGCACTGCCGAAAACCACCACCACCGATGTCACCAAGGCAATTGAACAGGAATGGGGTGAAGGCCTGATCAAAAGTTGGCTTGATGCCGACTGGTTTTTTCTATCCGCCGAGGCTGGTGATGCGATTGCACCGCTCATCGGCGCCTCGGCTGGTGAAGTGACGGTATCGGATTCGACCTCTATCAATATTTTTAAACTGGCGGCGGCCCTGTTGCGGCAAAATGACGGACGCAGCAAAGTCATCACTGAGCGGGGAAACTTCCCGACCGACGCCTATATTTTGGAAGGCATAATTGATCTCTTGGATAAAGATCATGAGCTCCACCTTGCCGAGCCCGAACATATAATGGATAGCATTGATGATCAGACGGCGCTCGTATTGCTCACCCATACCAATTACCGCACCGGCGCAATGCACGATATGGCCGGTATTACCGCCAAATGTAATAGTCAAAATGTGCCGGTAATTTGGGATTTATGTCATTCTGCCGGTGCCGTTCCGCTAGCTCTCAATGAATGGGGTGTCGATTATGCAGTGGGCTGTACCTATAAATTCCTCAACAGCGGCCCCGGCGCGCCGGCTTTTTCCTATGTCTCACAGGCAGCGATCAAAAACTTCAAGCCGGTCGTTACCGGCTGGTTTAGCCATCGCAATCAATTTGGTTTCGAGGATGGCTATCAGGCATCCGACTCCATCAACAAATGTCTGGTTGGCTCGCCGCAAATTTTATCGCTGCGTGGTGTCCTCAACGGCATTAAGAGCTTTGATAATGTCAGCATGCTAGATCTCAGAGATAAATCTGTCGCGTTAGCCGAATTATTTATTGAACTGGCCGATGAGAAGCTCGCCAAGTTCGGCTTAGAGCTGGCGAGCCCAAGAGAGACCGCCCAACGCGGCAGTCAGGTATCCTTCAATCACCCCGCGGCTTACGCCATCTGCAAAACGCTGATCGATCGCAATGTCATTCCGGATTTTCGCGAGCCGAATATTTTGCGGTTTGGCATCACGCCGCTTTATATGCGCTATGTCGATGTCTGGGATGTCGTGGAAATCATCGGAAATATCATGGCAGACTCGGCCTGGCAGAAATTCACATCAGACGTAAAAGAAGCGGTTACGTGAAGGTATGGGTATGAGAATTGGCATCATTGGCTACGGCTTTGTCGGTCGCGCAATAGTCGAGCGTGTACAAAATAGTGCCGGCCGATTTGACCTGGCATTTGTCTATAACCGTAGTAGCGAAGCGATGGCAGGATTAGCGCCGGCACTTCAGCTTAATGATCTCGCCAAGGTGGCGGAAACCGAGCCTGATCTCATTGTCGAATGCGCCCATCCGAGTTTCACCCAAAACTATGGCGAGGCTTTCCTAAAATGCGCCAATTATATGCCGCTATCGGTGTCCGCCTTGGCTGATGATGACTTGAGAGGCCAGCTGGAGAAAGCGGCGAAAGAAAACAGCACAAAATTGTTTTTACCCGCCGGCGCCTTGATCGGCGGCGAAGCTTTGCTGATGCGATCGGGAGAATGGGAGCGCGTTCGCATTACTTTTCGCAAACATCCCGACAATATTGATTTCGCTGACAGTGATTTTGATGTGGCTCAGATAAATGGTGAGACGGTCGTTTATGAAGGACCCGTCAGAGGTATCGCGCACCAATACCCGCGTAACGTCAATACGATGGTCACCTGTGCGCTGGTATCAACGGGTCTCGATGCCTGTGAAGCGCGGCTCATCGCCGACCCGGCGCTAGATTGCGCAATTGCCGAGGTTGAAGCCTGGAGCCACGATGGCGGCACTTTCAGAACCGAGAAACGCCAACCAATGGTCGGTGTCTCCGGCACTGAAATGGTTGATTCTATGTGGTTTTCCGTCCAACGCGCCGCCGGCGGGCTGGATGACATGGCCGAGTTGGTTTAGCTGCATGGTCCGCTAATTGGATTTCAAAGATATTTTATTTTTCAGAATTAAATTGAGATCAGCAACAGATATTTGTGGGGTTTTGATACCCAGCTGCACAGATTGCTGGCATTTCTGATCGCTGATCTTCCAGGATGTGTTGTTTAGCTCGAACCCGCAGGTCGCGACGCGCAGACCTTTCCAGGATTTCATGCAAATTTTAGTGCCGACTTGCAGCTTCTGGCCAAAATATTTGCAGGTACAAGTCGAGCCGGCTTGGGCCCTTCCACTTAAGGCCAGCAGACTAATGCCGAAGATTGCGAAAACCATCATCGATGTAATTCGAACCATCCGCTGATCTTACATCATTTTTAGTAATTTCTCAAAAAATGGTAGTATTTAAAGCCCCGCCGCCACCGCCGCCTCGAGCGCCAGGGCGCGGGCTTCTGTGGCGAGCCCAACCAGCCTGAGACTGGTCACCACTTGGCGCAGTACGGTTGGATTGACCTGGGTCGGTCCGGCTTGGCCCAACGCCAGCATCGCCAGCAACACGGTTTCGGCCTTCTTAACTTCGTCGGTCGCTTTATTCAACGAGCGCCACAAAGCAGATTGTGGCATCACTGTTGAGGATTGCGGCGGACCATCCAGCAGCGCTTCCCAGCGGCGCGCCGGCACCGGATCACCTTGGGCTTCAAGCAGATTATAAAGCAAGGTCGCACGTTTATGGGCGCGCTCGATATCAACCGGTTTCTCTTCGCTCGTCGCGGTTTCAACTTTCCACCAGCCGTCAAGTTTGGTGGTGCTCCAATCTTCATCGGAGACATTGCCGGTCAGGCGCGCAAGCGGCATAAGCTGATCACGCAACGCAGCTGCCTTTTCGTTGATAATGCCGGTCGTGCGCAACACGTTAAACCAAATCTGGGCGGCGGGACCGTCACCGGCTGCCAGCAAGGCGCGGGCAGCTTCAGGGGCAAACCAAACCAAATCCTGGGTCGGCCGAAATTCTTTCAATATGCGATGGTAGACCCGCGCCGTCGATTGGAACAAGCCGCCTTCCCGGGCCAGTTTAAACACCTGCGCTAATATTTCAGCCTTGGCGGAAGCGATGCTTTCGACCAGAGCTTTGCGGTAAAGCAGGGCCCGGCTTAGCGCGGTGCGTTCGGCGCTGGCTTGCGACAAGGCATTGTCGAGAGTTTGCTTGGTAAAAGTCACCCCCGCATAGAGCTGGCGCAGCACTTCGGTATCCAGCGCCCCCATTGCCTCGGCGCGCTCCGCCGCGTCAATGCGCAACGCCGGCTCTGCGTTCGGGCTGGTCGCAATAGTTTTAAGCACAGCCGGATTATTGGATGAGGTGACATCCTTCGGCAATTTCGCTTTGGCGGCCCGGATCATCGAAAAATGCAGCGGCGCTGGGTTTGTCAAACTGGCGATTTCAAATTTTTCAAGGCCGGTCAACGCATCAATCAGGCCGAAAAACACCTCATCCGTTTCACCGGATTCGCGCAGCAAATCAGCACCGAGACTGGCCTTATCGTGTTCACCGGCCAGCGCCTGACAATAAATAAACGCTTTTTGCCAATACGGCGTATCAACGTTGCGGATTTGCGACGCCACGAGCGGACAGGCGCGGGCATTATCGTTTGACAGAAAAAGCACATCGGTTTCGCTGCGCAGCAGGGCGTGATCGGTATCCCGGTTGGGTGCTACCTTCAACAAGCCATCAACCGCGGCAACATCACCCATCGCCGATAGCCGTTCTATCCGCATGGCGAGAAGCTTACCCTCTTCTTCCGGTTTGGGCGTTTTTGGCGCGGCAACCGGCGCTTGATCGATTTGGGCGGAGGCCAATTGATTATCGAGCGGATTTGCGTTTACCGGAGCTTTAGCTGTGCTCAGCAGTAAGCGGCGCATCAAACTACGCATCGTGCGCGACGACGAATTAACCGGTAATTTGGGAAACAATTTTTCGACCAAATTGCGGGATGTGCCTTCCCACATATTGATGCCAAACCCACCCTGCTCTTCAGTCAGTGTGCCGACGGAATCGCTATCGATTTTCTGGAGCTCTTCAACATTTATCTGCAACGGCACCAAAACGCGCGCTGACGGCGGCGGCGCCAATGATTGAGGTTGGGACTGAGGTTGGGACTGAGGTTGCGGCTGCGGTGCCATCACGACCGGTTGGCCGGGAATTTTAACAGCCGGGATTGTTGGCGGTGCCAACACCTTTGCTGGTGCCAGTGACGTTGGTTTTGGCGTAGCAGTCTGTGCCGATACCGCAGACCCAAAGCCAACGCTCAGGACTATGCCAACGAGCACCAGCGAAACACCATATCTGGCGCGTATTTTATTACTTTTCAAATCGATCATTCGGTATAACTTTTTCCACTTTGGCAATCGGTGCAGGGATATCCCAAGTCGATAAAAATATCGCGGTTCCGGCGATCAACACCACAACAGCTAAAACCATAATTCGTGACAAACTTTTCATTGCCTCAATTGCTCCGTAAACTCGCGGCACATTTATTTAAAGTACTTTTAATTGCTTAGAGCAGTTGTTACCACCCTATAGCAGTTTTCTAGGAATAAACTATTTTCAAACTATGGCAATTTTTCGGCAAAATAACGCCCCAAATTGACCTAAACACGAAATAACGTGATAAATAACACCTATGAACCAAGAAATAGTCGACTTGCCGGACTGGTTGCAAGGCAAATTTATTGTCCTCGTTGGCCTGATGGGCGCTGGTAAAACAAAATTGGGGCGTATAATTGCGTCCTCATTTAGCTTGCCGTTCGTCGATGCTGATAACGAAATCGAGCTGGCAGCTGGCTGTTCCATCCAGGAAATCTTTGACCGCTTTGGCGAGGAATATTTTCGCGATGGTGAACGCCGGGTCATTCAACGTATTTTAAGTGAACAGCCTGCTGTTCTGGCGACCGGCGGCGGCGCCTTCATGAACGAAGCAACACAGGCCGAAATCAGCAAGCATGGTGTTGCCGTGTGGCTGCGCGCTGATCTTGATTTGCTGGTCAGGCGTACTGAACGGCGAAGTGGTCGTCCGTTGTTAAACCAAGGCAACAGCCGTGAAATACTTGCCGGCTTGATCGATGAACGCTATCCGGTTTACGCCAAGGCCGATTTTGCTGTCGATGTCAGTGACGAGCCAGCTCCGGAAACGGCCAAGCGAATTATACTGGAGCTGAAAAATCATCAGCCGGCACAAGAACCCCAAGTCCAAGAACAAAAGGAACAAAACGCCTAATGCCCTCCTATGAAACTCTCACCGTCGAGCTGGGTGAACGCAGCTATGATATTCATGTTGGTAATGGGCTCCTGGCCGAGGCGGGTGCATTGATAAAACCTGTCATCCGCAGCCAGCGATTAATCATTGTTACTGATGAAAACGTCGCGCCACTTTATTTGGCATCTTTGGAAACATCGCTGAAAGCGGCAGGACTAACTGCGGAAAGCATTGTCCTCCCGGCGGGTGAGCAAACCAAAAGCATTACCTATTTTGAACAGCTCATTGAGCAAATATTGGCCAAGAAAATCGACCGCAAAGGCACGCTAATTGCGCTTGGCGGCGGCGTCATTGGTGATCTAACCGGCTACGCCGCTTCAGCCGTTTTGCGTGGCATCGATTTCGTGCAAGTTCCAACAACACTGTTATCACAAGTCGACAGTTCTGTTGGCGGCAAAACCGGTATCAACTCGTCACACGGTAAAAATTTGATCGGTGCCTTTTATCAACCGCGTTTGGTGCTCGCCGACATTGATACGCTGGATAGTTTGCCGCAACGCGAAATGCTCGCAGGCTACGCCGAAGTGGCTAAATATGGCCTCATCGATGATCCGGAATTCTTCGCTTGGCTCGAACGAACCGGCAATGATCTCTGCGACGGTAATAAGGACCATCGGCGCCAAGCTGTAGTTATGAGTTGCAAATCGAAGGCGAAGATTGTTGTCGAGGATGAAACCGAGCAAGGACGCCGGGCCTTACTAAATCTTGGCCATACGTTTGGTCACACACTGGAAGCCGAAACCGGCTTTAGCGACAAACTGTTGCATGGCGAAGCTGTCGGCCTCGGCATTTGTCTGGCATTTGATCTGTCGGCTCACTTGGGATTATGCCCCCAAGATGATGCCGAGCGCGTGCGTGCGCATTACGCTGCCGTTGGCCTGCCGACCAGTCCAATCGAGATTGCTGGAGTGATGTGGCACACCGATGCGCTGCTCGATCATATGCAATCAGATAAAAAAGTCGAAGACGGCAAAGTAACCTTTATTCTTGCCCGCGCTATTGGCGAGGCCTTTGTCGCCCGTGATACCGATATGGCGGATGCCCGTCTGATCGTTGACAATGCTATTCAGCAAGATTAACTGGATGATGTGATGCTGACCATGCTTTCCGCAATTGCTGTGTTACTGGTTTTATCGGCCTTTTTCTCGGGCTCAGAAACAGCGCTGACGGGTGCCTCGCGCCCGCTCATGCATCAGCTTGAACAGAAGGGCAATCGCCGGGCCAAGACTGTAAACAAGCTGCAAGAAGGTAGAGGCCGGCTCATTGGCGTAATTCTGATCGGCAATAATCTGGTCAATATCCTGGCCTCCGCGCTGGCCACCAGCATTCTCATTGGATTGTTTGGTGAAGCCGGTATCGCCTATGCGACGATAATTATGACGGCGCTGGTGGTGATGTTTGCCGAAATTTTACCCAAGACCTACGCGCTGCAAAATGCGGACCGGTCGGCGTTGCGCATTGCGCCCATCATCCGCCCGCTGGTTTTCATTCTGTCACCGATTACCTTTGCGACCCAATGGGTGGTACGGATAGCGCTTCGGCTATTTGGTGTTCGACTTCACAGCGGCGAAGACTTCGTTTCAAAAACCGACGAATTACGGGGTGCCATTGAACTGCACCAAAGCGAAGAAGAAGACAACAAGACAGTGCAACATGAACGCGCCATGCTGCGTAGCGTGCTTGATTTATCGGAAGTCGAAGTTGGTGAAATTATGGTTCACCGCAAAACTGTCGCGATGATTAACGCCGATGAGCCAGCCGAAGTAAATGTCAACCAGGTACTCGCCAGTCCGTATACCAGAATGCCGATATGGCGTGATCAGCCGGACAATGTCATCGGTATTGTCCACGCCAAAGAGGTCTTGCGTGCGATCCACGACAATAACGGTGATCTCGACATTGATATCGAGGCGTTGGCGTCGGAAGCCTGGTTTATTCCGGAAACGACGCCCTTGCTCGATCAATTGCAGGCCTTTCGTGATCGTCATGAACACTTTGCCCTCGTGGTTGATGAATATGGCAGTCTTGAAGGCGTCGTAACGCTTGAAGATATATTGGAAGAAATTGTCGGTGATATTGCCGATGAACATGACGTCAGCGTGCCGGGTCTCAGGTCACAATCAGACGGCTCTTATATCGTCGACGGCAGTTTCACCATCCGCGATCTTAATCGTCAGTTTGAATGGAACTTGCCAGATGAGGAAGCGGCGACCATTGCTGGACTAATCCTCCACGAATCCCGGCGTATCCCGGATGTCGGCCAGGCTTTTATGTTTTATGGGCTGCGCTTCGATATTATGCGCCGCCAACGTCATCAGATAACTGCCATTCGCATCACCCCGCCGCAACCAGCCGAATAAGCCGCCCATCCCCAATCAATTTGACCAATCACCTTTATTCACCTAAGACCGCCCTGGAAATCAAATTGCGAGTTCTTAAGGAGATTTAACATGCCATTGTCACCACCTGTAAAACGAAAACATATTCACACCCGCGAAGTGCGCTGTGTGGGATATGAGCGTGAAGATGGCATGTGGGATATTGAAGGCCGCATCACCGACACCAAGACCTATACCTTCGACAATAAGGAACGTGGCATGATTAGCGCCGGCACACCAGTCCACGATATGTTCGTTCGTCTCACCGTCGATACCGACCTGATCGTTCAGGATGCCGAGGCGTCGACCGAAGCTGGACCATTTCACATCTGCCCAGCCGTTAACGACGGTGTCAAAGCGCTCAAAGGAATGAAAATAACGTCCGGCTGGACCCGCAATGTGCATAAAGTCATCGGCGGTATCAAAGGTTGCACCCATATCAATCAATTGTTAATGGGGCCTTTAGCGACGACCGCTTATCAGTCGATCGTCCCGAAAAAGGCCAGCTTAACAAAAAAACCGAAAAAGCGGCCGATAGTTATTGATACTTGTCACGCCTTCACCGCCGACGGTCCAGTGGTCAAGAATTTTTGGCCCGATTATTATGAAGGGGATGAAACCGAGTAGCAGGTACGAGGTCTTGGACTAATCGATTTTTACCGCGATTGTCTCAAGGCCGATACCTACTTTACCGCTAATACAGTTCCGATCCGAACATTTGTCAGCGATGTAGCGGTAATAATTGACAATAAAAGTGCGCACTGCGGATGTCCGGCTGGTGGTTACTCGTGAACGGTCAATCAGGGAACACAATTGATTAAAAGTAACGTCTTCACGTTCACAGATCTCTTCCAAGCCTGACCAAATTGCCTTTTCAAGGCTCATGCTGGTCCGGTGACCGTGGATGGTCACATTTTTGCGTACATATTCGTGTGTCATATTTTTCTACTTTTTTCGTTAATAATTTTGGTTTGACTTTTCCCTCGCGGCCAAACATTTTTTTAGTTTAAAAGCCATTTAACAGTATTACTCTTATTTGTTGTTAAATGACAATATGAGATATTAAATTTTAAGAATTTCCACTTTAAATGATAACCCCCAATATTATATGAAATTAACACCCCATTATTTCGATACTACAATGAATTTGGTAGCGGAGTACTCATATTTCAAGCGTTAAAATATTTCGATTTATTTCAATGACATTCAAACGGCCAGTTTTTTCTCGTAAAAAGTCTGCCGAATAGGAAAACCCAAGAAAAACGTGCCTCCTATAGCCTATCTTACATTAATTCCACATTATGATATTAATGCGAGATAAATTGAAGAATGGCGGTACTTGCCAGTGCTCATTTTTGCACCCATATTACACTATTATGACCTATAATCCCGACAATATTTTTGCGCCAATAGGCGACACTACGGGTGAATCGAGCATCCAAATGTGCGATTGGCCAGGTTGCAAAAGTGAGGCAGAACATCGCGCGCCCCGATCACGGGAGTATATTCGCGAGTATCGCTGGTTTTGTTTAGAGCACGTACGCATTTACAATAGGTCTTGGAACTATTATGAAGGCATGTCTGACGAACAAGTTGATCGACTCGTGCGCTCAGATACGACTTGGAATCGACCGACTTGGCCGTTGGGAGACCGGCGGAATAGAGCGTCACAATATGATTTCGACGCTTCGTTCGGTCCAGGTGATTTCGGACCAGGTTTTGAAAATTTGGATGATCCCTTTGGTTTTTTTACCGCAGAGACATCTTTTAAACATGCTGCAAATACAGCGCCGAAAACGTCTTTATCTGCAGCGGAGAGAGCAGCTCTCGCAACATTGGACCTTGATGTTTCCGTGACGGTCATAGAACTCAAGGCGAGATACAAACTGCTGGTAAAACGCTACCACCCGGACGTTACCGGCGGTGACAAGAAGTCAGAAGAAAGGTTCAAACAGATCAACGAGGCCTATGAAACGATTATGAATTGCCTGCTACCCGAATAGGTTCGGGCTGGGTTTAGGTCGTTGATCACAGTTAGCTATCGGAAAGAATAATATGAGCGAAACCACTTCACATGGAGCGGGTACTTTCCCACTCGATACACCAGATATAACCGTATCGGCACGCCAGGTTTTTGGCATTGATACCGATATGGAAGTCCCGGCGTTTAGCGAAGGCAACGAATACGTACCCATTGTCGATGACGCCTACCGGTTCGACCATGATACGACAATGGCGATCCTTGCCGGCTTTGCCCATAACCGCCGGGTTATGATCCAAGGCTATCACGGCACCGGAAAATCAACCCATATTGAGCAGGTGGCAGCCCGCCTCAACTGGCCCTGCATCCGGGTTAATCTCGATAGCCATATCAGCCGTATTGATTTGATCGGTAAAGACGCGATTGTCATGAGAGACGGCCACCAAGTTACCGAATTTAGAGAAGGGATTTTACCTTGGTGCCTGCAAAACCCGGCAGCACTTGTCTTCGATGAATATGACGCTGGCCGGCCGGATGTGATGTTTGTGATCCAGCGGGTGTTGGAAGTTGAAGGTAAATTAACCCTGCTCGACCAAAGCAAGGTGATTAAACCGCACAATTATTTTCGTCTGTTTTCGACTTCTAACACGGTCGGTCTCGGTGATACGACGGGTCTTTATCACGGTACCCAACAGATTAACCAAGGCCAAATGGACCGTTGGAACATCGTCACCACGTTGAACTATCTGGAGCATGACGCCGAGGAAGAAATTATTTTGTCGAAGGTTCCGGCTTACAACACCGCGGAAGGCCAGGAAAGAGTTAAGAAAATGGTCGAACTTGCTGATCTGACGCGCTCCGGATTTATCAATGGTGACGTGTCAACGGTGATGTCTCCCCGGACGGTTATTATTTGGGGCGAGAACGAGCAAATCTTTGGTGATTTAGGCTTTGCCTTCCGGCTGACGTTCCTCAACAAATGTGACGAGGTCGAGCGTCCGGTTATTGCCGAATATTACCAGCGCTGCTTTGGTGAAGAACTGCCGGAATCGGCTGCCAACGTCACTCTCTCTTAAAGCTTTAGAGATTTAAGGAGCTCCTATGTCGGGAGACCAGGAAAGCCAAGACCTGATCAAACGCGTTACCGAAGCCGCCGTGAAAGCCGTGTCGGCCCGTGACGACGTGACGGTTGCGTTTGCGCCGGGGGCGCATGGCCTGACCCGAACCGAAGATGGCAGTCAGGCCCGCTTGCCGACGCCGGCGCGTCAATTTGCTAAGGGTGATTTGCATGTTCTACGGGGTGAAGCTGATGCGGCAGCGCTCCGGCTCCGCTACAACGACACCAAAACCTATAACCGCCAGCGTCCGATGGGCGGTAATAGTGCCGATCTTTTTGATATTGCCGAGCAAGCCCGCGTCGAAGCGCTAGGCTCCCGTGTGCTGACCGGCGTTGCCCAAAATCTGGGTAACTACCACGAAGTTCGCAGCCGGGAAAAAGGTTACCATTTGGTCACTGACCGTGAAGAACATCAAATTGCCGATGCGGTTGGTATGCTGTTGCGCGAAAAACTGACCGGTTTACCGGCGCCAGATTCCGCCCAACCCTTAATGGAAGCCTGGCGGTCCTGGCTCGAAGACAAAGCGGGCCGTAAAATAAACAAGCTTAAATCCTGTCTCCATGACCAGGAACAATTTGGCGAAACCATCCGAAATATCCTGGAAGACCTCGATTTGCCGGCTGAATCCGAAGGTGAAGGCGAAGGTGAACAGGGTGAAGAATCCGACCAGGAAAATTCTGAAGATCAGGATCAAGTTGATAGTGAAGACGCTCAACAGGATGGCGGCGACGAAGACGGTGATCACGAAGATATGGACTTTGAGGGCCTCGACCCGGACGACCTCGAAGACATGGAAGATATGTCCGCTGAGGAAACCGAAGAAGACCCCTCTTCTTCAATGCAGGGCCAGCCGCAGCGCCCGGATTTCCCGGACGGCAAAGTGGAATCCTACCGTGCCTTCACCATGTCCCATGATGAAATGATTGCCGCCGAGGAGCTTTGTGAGCCGGAAGAACTGACCCGGCTGCGCGGTCAACTGGATCAACAGCTTTCCCATATGCAAGGCGTGGTCTCCCGACTCGCCAACCGCTTGCAGCGTAAATTAATGGCGCAACAGCAACGCTGGTGGGAATTTGATCTTGATGAAGGCATCCTGGATGCCGGGCGTTTGTCGCGCGTTGTTACCAATCCGATGCACCCCCTGTCCTACAAAGTCGAAAACGAAAGTAATTTCCGGGATACCGTGGTGACGCTGCTGATTGATAATTCCGGTTCCATGCGCGGCCGGCCAATCTCGGTGGCTGCCATGAGTGCTGATATCATCTCGCGCACACTGGAACGCTGCGCGGTCAAAGTCGAAGTGCTGGGCTTTACCACCCGCGCCTGGAAAGGTGGCCAAGCTCGTGAAGAATGGGTCACCGCCGGCAAACCCGCTAATCCTGGACGGCTTAACGATCTGCGTCACATAGTTTATAAGTCCGCCGATGCACCGTGGCGGCGCGCCCGCAAGAACCTCGGCCTGATGCTGCGTGAAGGCCTGCTGAAAGAAAACATCGACGGTGAAGCATTGCTGTGGGCCTATAACCGGCTGATCGGGCGGCCGGAACAACGCCGCATTCTGATGGTGATTTCCGATGGTGCGCCGGTGGATGATGCGACGCTGTCGGTCAATCCCGGCAATTATCTCGAGCGTCATTTGCGTGACGTTATTGATTATATCGAGAATTATTCACCCATTGAGATTACCGCCATTGGTATTGGCCATGATGTGACCCGCTATTATCGCCGCGCGGTCACCATCAATGATGCGGAAGAATTGGGTGGCACGATGATGCAGAATTTAACCGAGCTGTTCGACAATGAATCGAATCGTCGAATTGACCGAACCACCCGTCATTAAGCCTCTGATTTAATTGAATTTATTTAAATGCTCGCATTTTGATGATCTTTGCGCGCAAAACTTACTAATTGCTGATAATTTGAATGTTGCTTTGGCGGACAATAAACGCCAATAGCCCGCCGAGTGCCGCCATGCCGGCGACCACGAAATAGGCCTGCCCCCCAAAGGCGCCGTAAAGGTGACCTGACGCCATCACCATCAAGCCCATCGCCAGCCCCATGACGACAGCCGAATAAAGGCTGAGCGCGGTCGCCGACAATTCTTCCGGTACCTTGTCACTGATGAAATGAATGACGCCCAAATGAGTTGCGCCAAAAGTGAGACCGTGCAGCGCCTGCAAAACAAACAGCACCGGCAAACTGTCATCCATCCCGGTACCGAGCCAACGTAAAATACCGGCGAGGCCACCTAGAATGATCAACCGCATCGGTCCGGTGTAGCGCAGCACGGCAGCACCAAAGCTAAACAAGATCACCTCGGCAATCACGCCTTCCGCCCAGAGCACACCAATCACCGTGTCCGAGATACCTGCTTTTTGCCAATGGATGGTGCCGAACCCGTAATAGACAGCATGGCTCGATTGAATTAGTGCTGCCGCGATAAGCACCAGTAAAAACGCCCTATTGCGCAGCAGAGGAGCAATCGGAAAGCCGCTGCCCATGGCTTTACTGGTGCGTAATTTCGGCAAAAAAAGCGTGACTGCAAACATCAAGACAACACTGCCAAAAATCATCACCATAATCGCGTCGGGCGTGGTATCGCTCAGCACCCGCCCGGCGATAATGGCCGTCGCAATAAAGGCGAGCGAGCCCCACAACCTGACCCGGCCGTATTCAAAGCCGTTCGCCTTCGAGCTCAACATGGTCAGGCTTTCGCCGAGGGGCTGCATCGCCCCCCAGCAGCAACTAAATAGAATGGTCACCAGCAAGATCGGCCAAAAGCTTTCGGTGACAAAAAAGAAAGCAAAAAAGATCACCGCGAATACCGCCAACAGCGCGATGATGGGCTGTCGCGTGCCGCGACGATCAGCGATATGCGCAACGAAGGGATTAAAAAACACCCGGACGAAGGTGGCCGAACCAATGACAATACCGATATTGGCGGGTGTTAATCCCTTTGCCTCCAGCCACACCGGCCAAAACGGCAGCATGATGCCGATCATGGCGAAATAAGCGGCATAAAAGAGCGAGAGGCGGAAAGCAGTCATAAAATCCCAAAATGGTTTGAATAAATAGTTCTTAGAACTAATATTAACTGTAAGTGATGTATTTGAATTTTGTCAGGACCCCAAGCCCAAATGTCAAAACTACGTTTTATTTTCGCCACCTTATTCTTGGTTTTCTTTATTTTTACCCAAGTCCAGGCAAGTGAAGAAATCAAGGTCGGTGGTTACGAGTTTGAGCCTTTTGTCGATCTTGATAAAAATATGAAAGCAAGTGGCCTAACGATAGAACTCATCAAATTGCTCAATGAGCAACAATCCAAACACCATTTCACCTTTGTCCCGACCACGTCACGGCGGCGCTATCAGGATTTTGAAAATGGCAGTTTTGATATGATGATGTTTGAAAATCCAAATTGGGAATGGCTGAAACGGGGATTACCGATTGAATCGACACACACCTTCTTGGAAGGCGGTGAAGTTTATATAACGCTCAAAAAACAAAATCGATCCCAAGAATATTTTTCAAAGCTTCGCGGCAAAACGATTGCCGGCATGCGAGGTTATCACTACGGCTTCGCCGATTTTAATGCTGATCCAAAATATCTTACGAGCAATTTTAACATGCTATTGCTCGATGATAATGGCGACAGTATTAAATTGGTTTTAAGAGACCGCGTAGACATTGCAGTCGTGACTAAATCCTATCTTTCCCGCTTCCTTTTGGATAGTCCCCAGCACCGTGCAAGGCTCCTGGTTTCAGATCGTTTGGATCAGGTTTATTCCCATCGCATTATTGTTCGGAAATCGTCAGCGGTGACAGCGAGATACCTTGGGCAGTTACTGCGAAAGCTTGCAGGTAACCTGCCGAAAAGCAAAACAACGGGTCCGCTCAAAGAACTTTGGAAGCGCTGGGGTATAGATTAATAATTGCTAGCTTTTGCCGATGCGCGGCTCACCACCATCTGCTGATTTGCTCGGGCCAAACGCACGATTGAGCACATTGGTCGAATCGGTCGCCAAATTGATTGATTCGCTGAGCAAACCGAGAATTTTCATATTATTATTCATCACGTGAAGGGCTTCAGTGCGATGGTCGTCGACCACCTTGTCGCAGCGCGCCAGCATATCCTTGCGTACCGCCATCAAGATATCTTCAAGCTTATAACCGTCGGTATTGTCATCTGAGATCAGGAACTTAGTCATGTTGAACCTCCTAGGGTCGCTTGTTACATTCCAGCCGCGTGCCGGAATCTAAACTTTCAAACCGGACCGGCGAACTTTTAAAAGCTCTAGCACAGTCGCTGTGGTCAACATGGATGGCGTTAGAGAAAATCTCCTTGCCAATCAGCTATACTATAGAAGATCGTTGTTACATCGTAATGAATAAATATTAAAAAAGGTGTGAATTGATGTAAACGCAAAAAACCCGCCATCTGGCGGGTCTCTTGAAACGGCAAAAAAGAAAACGCTTAAGCGGCTTTTTTCGCTTGGGCTTTCTTGATGCGGGTTTTGATTTTGATCGCTTCCGGAGCCAATTTGAGATTACTGGTATTGAGCAAGAAAGCATCAAGGCCGCCTTTGTGCTCAATCGAGCGCAAGGCATCGGCAGATATTTTCAAACGAACCTTGCCGAGAGTCTCGGAGAACAAAGTCATTTTCTGAACGTTCGGCAAATAACGGCGGCGCGTCTTATTATGCGCGTGGCTGACATTATTTCCGGTTAGAACACCTTTTCCGGTGACATCGCAACGGCGAGCCATGGTTCTTATCCTTTTAGCTTAATTAAATTAACGAGGCGTTTTGCGGCACCTCGCGTTTGGAGCGCGCTTTTTACGGCTCCAAGCCCGCATAGTCAAGCGGTTTAGGGGGAGATTTCACTGCAAAGTTGCCAAAGCATTGGGCGTATTAAAAAAGCCTGCAACAAGTGCAGGCTTTTTACTTAATTTCAAA
>CAJWAR010000040.1 GCA_913020445.1 uncultured Rhodospirillaceae bacterium | reverse complement strand
TGATGGACCGGTGATCATCGAGGTGCCGTTCGAGGATCTGCCCGACTGGCGCCCTTTGCAACACCCCTACCGGATGCGCGGTTAGGAAATGTTTTTCAAAATAAATCTAAATTTAGCGTAATATTATTTGGGAACATAAAATTCTAACGAGGACCTCATGAAAATTACCTTTGCCAAACCAGGATTGCCCGCGACGGGAGTTGTCGTCGTCAGCGCCGGTGCGAAAAGTAAGCTTTCCGCTTCTGCAGTTAAACTCGACAAAAAGTCCGGTGGTGCGCTTAGCCGGGCCATTCGCGCCAGTAATTTCGAGGGTAAGAAGGGCCAGTCACTGAATGTCATGGCGCTGGCCGGCACCAAATTGGACGAGGTAATGATTGTCGGCCTCGGCAAAGCAGATGATGTCACTGAATTGGAAATGCAACGCCTCGGCGGGCGTATTTATGCCGGCACCAAGCAGGCCAAAAAAGGCAGTGTCGCCGTGGCCGTTGATGCGGTCACTGACGCTAAAATGACGGCTGCCGAAATCGCGACAGAAATCGCTTACGGCGCAACCCTTCGTTCATACCGGTTTGATAAATATAAGACCAAGCAGAAGGCCGCCGACAAGCCAAGTATCAAATCCCTGACGCTGCAATGCTCCGGATTTGCCAATGCCCGGAAAAAATATGCCCGCCACGGGAAAGTTGCTGACGGTGTATTTTTGACCCGTGATTTAGTTTCTGAGCCGGGCAATGTGATTTATCCGGATACCTTGGCGAAGCAGGCAAAAACGCTCGAAAAACTTGGTGTCAAAGTGCAAGTCCTTGGAGAAGCGCAGATGAGCCGGCTCGGCATGGGGGCGTTGCTCGGTGTTGGCCAGGGCAGCGCCCGCGAATCCAAGCTCGTTGTTATGCAATGGAATGGCGGCCCAAAAGGAAAAGGCAAAGCGGCACAGCCGATCGCTTTTGTCGGCAAAGGCGTCACCTTCGATACCGGAGGCATTTCGATCAAGCCAAGGGCCGGCTTGGACGAATTGAAATGCGATATGGGCGGGTCCGGCGTGGTGATTGGCCTGATGAAGGCATTGGCGGGACGTAAAGCTAAGGTCAATGTTGTTGGTGTCGTCGGCTTGGTGGAGAATATGCCGGACGGCAATGCGCAGCGCCCCGGTGATATTGTTACCTCAATGTCCGGGCAGACCATTGAAATCCTGGATACCGATGCCGAAGGGCGGTTGGTGCTGTGCGATGCCTTGTATTACACCAATCAGCGCTTCAAGCCGAAAATTATGATCAATCTGGCAACCTTGACCGGTGCGATAATGGTGGCGCTCGCTAATCACAATGCCGGCTTGTTTTCAAACAATGATCAATTGGCGGAACGCCTGACCCAAGCCGGTATCGAAGTTGATGAAACTTTATGGCGGATGCCGCTGAGCGAGGCCTATGACAAAATGATCGACTCGAAAGTTGCCGATATGAAAAATCTTGCCGGGCGCCATGGTGGCAGTATCACGGCCGCGCAATTTCTGCAGCGCTATGTCGGTAAAACGCCCTGGGCACATATAGATATTGCCGCAGTTGTATTGACAGAGACAGATAAGCCGGTCGTGCCTGAAGGTGCTACCGCCTTTGGCGTGCGTCTACTCGACCGGCTGGTGAAAAACCACTACGAAAACTAGCTCAAATTCGAATGGCCTGCTTAGTTTTTACCGCCTTTAATGCGCCACTGCTTAAACTTGGCCGCGGTTGAACTACACGTTGCGAGTTCGAGATTGCGCGACATAAACGGGCCCGCTGACCGGCTTGAGCTGCCGACTGCTAAACAGAGAGCGCCATTGTCACCGGGGCGAAATTCAGAAGACTGCTTGTTGTAATCGAATTTCTGCATTGCTGATGTAGCCGAACAGTCGAGCAGGCCAAATTTACCGCCAGCAGCCGGTGACGCTAAGAGCGTCGCGCATTTTCCGTCAAAGGTCGCCGAAATGATCTGACGTGATATTTTGTTGTAATAAAATTGCACATCGCCGCCAAAAGGCTTGCACGAATGAGCATGCAGTCTGTCGCCGAACCCTCTCCCGACTGTATCGATGCACCAACCTAACTTTTCTTGCTCATCGAGATTATCAGCAAGGTAGATCACAGGTGCTGGTGTTTGTAATTCTGGTGGACCCGCATGGGCCGACAGCGGGACGAGCGTTAATAGAAGGAAGGCCGCGAGGCAAAATAAATTTTTGGCAAATATCCGTTTCATTTTAAATCTCCCCATTTTAATATTTTTTCGTTTTTATCATCTGGTGACGGTCGCCAACCCTACAGTAATCGAAGGCATGAATCGACTGTCACCGTTTCAATATAACGTTAATGAATTAAACGGTGATGTCAGTCTTTTCCGTCGGTGGCGGTAATTTATTTTTTGCTATTAAGATTAATTTGTTCGTTGCTGCACCGAATTCGAGATCATATGGGCGATTTCGGCTTCATCATCACTGGCCTGTAGCGCGGCAACGATCGACTGGGACAACTCCGGCAGGAGTTTGAGGCTCTGCTCATCCGGCTCATTATAATCAAGGCTAATTATGTCAACGATTGTCATGAGTGTTTCACACAATTCGCCGATATAACCATATTTGGTATCTTTAAGCATGCCGTTAATTTTTACGGTAGCCGCCTTTAATTCATCGAGATCCTCAGTAACGTCCATCACCGCCTTGCCGTCGAAATAAAGCGGCATAATCCGCTCAACCAAATAGGTTATTTGGTAGGCTTGCCGTTCGACTTTTTGGTCTTTGAGAACCCGGGTTGAAAGTTTGACCTCATCTTGGACGTTGGACATTTCCCTGCCGTCAACGGCAGTAATTTTAACCGGATTGGGAACATCAATTTCAGGGATTTCTACGGTGCCGGGACGGTGCGACGAACGCCGTGTTGGGCCGATATAGTCGGACGTGACGACGAATTTTTTACGTTCCGTAGCAAAAAATTTAATTCGTTTGACGACCGAGCCAGCCGAGATCGGTTTCAACATCACATCGTCTGATCCGGAATCGATGATCCGCATGATGTCCTCTTTTTCTGGATCAAAGGCCAAGGTGATAACGACGATAAACGGATTATCGCCAATTTCATCGTGGCGGATTTCCCGAATTAGTTTACAGACATCGCCTTTTGGAAACTCGTGATCAACTATCAATAAATCGACGTTGTTTTCAGCAACCTGTTCGCGGACGAATTTGTAATCGTCGGTATCCGTGATATCGCGAAATCCTTCGTGGAATAAAATATTCCTGATTTCCACTCGATTTTGCTTACCGGAGTCGGCAATGAGTAACCGAGTATTCGAAAAATCTATTTCAGACATAAGCCTGGATCCCTGAGCGTTCCACCAATAATGTTTAAGGTTTATGCGAGATTAGGATACGGCGCAGTGATCCCGATCACAACCTTAAGCTAGTGTGATTTGACCGTCTTAAATTATTATTAAAGCCTCAATTAAATTGAGGTTTTCCCTATCTTAATTAGGGTATTCCCTTAGTCTGTAAAAGAAGTTATAATTCATCGAATTTAGGCGAATAGAGTTGGATTACTTTTGCGCCAAAATTTTGGGTTTCGAGAATTCCAAGATGAAGAATTATAATTTGAAAAATATTAACGTTACCGTCGTCGACGGCCATCGGACGATGCGTAAACTATTGACGTTTGTTATCCGGGCGCTGGGTGTTAAGCACGTAGATATCCGTAGGAACTCTGAAGAATCCGAGCAATTTAACACGGTTGCCAAACCGGATGTGATATTCACTGACTGGTCACCTAAATTGGACGGTATCGATCTGGTTAAACAAATCAGACGGAATAAGAGCGTGCATGACCGTTTTATCCCCATCGTCATGATTACAGCCTTCAATGATCTGCCGCGGATATGTGAAGCCCGGGATGCCGGTGTTACCGAATTTCTTGCCAAGCCGGTTACGGCGGAACTCATATATCGGCGAATCTGTGCCCTCGTCGATCAACCGCGCAGCTACGTGCAATCGAAAAGTTTTTTTGGCCCCGACAGACGGCGGCGGAATCTGGCCTACGTCCCTGCTGAACGCCGTCAAGAACCGCCACGGTCGGCGGCCAATACAGATTACCGGTCCCGCGTCCGCATGGCCGTGTAGGGACCTATTTAATTACCTACCAGCCCAAATAATACCTATGACCTTCCCTCTCCAGCCAAAATTATTACGGTCGGAGAGGGAAGTTTTTTTCTGGTATTCCAAATAGTAATATTGTGGTTAATATTATTAGAAGGAGTTTACCAACCTCCCTTAGTTTAATCATCCTCCCATAACCTTGAGTTATGGCAGTGGTGCGATCTACCATTGGACGGCGGGTTGATTTCCCCGGCACTATGAGCGCCGAGATTCTTTCGCAAATGGAGCTGTTCATGGCTGAGCACACATATACCAATCTTACCAATGCCGGGCCGGTGTCGGTCACGGTCCGGGATGATAAGATCATACGCGTCAGGCCCCTGGCTGCCGATCCCGATGACTTTAAACCGTGGTCGATCGAAGCCGATGGTAAAACCTATTCACCGCCCAAGAAGTTCAATATCTCGCCTTTTGCTTTCGGTGAGCGGGAACGGATTTATTCGGAGAACCGCATCAAATATCCGATGAAGCGGGTTGATTTCGATCCTAATGGGGAACGCAATCCGCAAAATCGCGGCAAGTCTGAATTCGAGCGCATTAGCTGGGATGAGGCTCTTGATATCGTTTCCGGTGAGCTCAAGCGGGTCTCCGATACCTATGGCCCGTCTGCCGTTTCGGGCATGACATCGTCCCATCACAACTGGGGTATTGTCGGCTACAAAATGGGACCGTTCTGGCGCTTTTTTAATCAGCTCGGCTATACCCCGGTGTTTGATAATCCCGATAGCTGGGAAGGCTGGCATTGGGGAGCCACGCATACCTACGGTTTTTATTGGCGGCTCGGTATGCCGGAACAATATGATTTGCTCGAAGACAGTCTCAAAAACGCTGAGATGATTGTTTACTGGTCAAATGATCCGGACAGCACGCGCGGTATTTATACCGGCCAGGATTCGGCAATCTGGCGGCAATGGCTTAAAGAAAAAGACGTCGAGATGGTCTTTATTGATCCCTTCCAGAATTACACCGCGACAGCGATGGAAGGAAAATGGATTGCACCCCGCATCGGCACCGATACCGCCATGGCGCTCTCAATTGCCTATGTCTGGCTGACCGAAGGCACCTACGACAAAGTCTATATTGAAAGCCGCACGGTTGGATTTGATAATTTCAAAGACTATGTGCTGGGCTCAACCGACAACAAACCTAAAACGCCTGAATGGGCCTCCCAGGAATCCGGTGTGCCGGCGCGAATGATTACAGCACTTGCCCGCCAATGGGCGAAAAAACGTACGGTACTTTCGGCCGGCGCCCGCGGTGGTGAAGGTGGCGCTTGCCGCCAAGCTTTTGGTACTGAATGGGCGCGCTTAATGGTCTTGCTGCAAGCTATGCAGGGTCTCGGTAAACCCGGTGTTAGCATTTGGGGCACCACCATGGGCGCACCTTTCGATGCCTCGATCTGGTTCCCGGGCTATGCCGATCCGGATGGCCGTATGAGCACGTCGAAAGCCGCTGACCGGCGGCCGGAAAACCCGACACCGCAACGGCTGTATCGACCGGATGTACCTGATGCCATTCTCAACCCGCCTTATAGCTGGCTTGGCGAAGGCTTTTGCGGCCAGTCACTGGAGCAACAGTTTATCCCTTATACCTACCCCGCCGAAGGCTGCTCCGAGATTAAACTCTGGTACCGCTATGGCGGCTCCTTCATGGGCACCATGAACGACACCACCAAATGGGTCGATATGTATCAAAGCCCGAAACTTGAATTTGTCGTCAATCAGGATTGCTGGTGGCAAAGCGAGACCAAGATGGCGGATATCATTCTACCGGCCTGCACCCATATGGAGCGAGAAGACTTAGGCGAATGGGGTACCGGTAACGGCTATACCCAGCACGCCAGCAATGGCTGTAACTTTCGGGTTATTGTGCGCCAGCAAAAATGTATTGAGCCTTTATGGGAGTCAAAATCCGATTACGATATTTTCTCTGAACTGGCCGAGCGGCTGGGCTTCGGTGACGACTTTACCGAAGGCAAAACCGACAAAGATTGGGCCAAAGCGTTTTTCGAAATTTCTGACCTGCCCGATCATATTTCTTGGGAGGAGTTCGACAAAAAAGGCTATTACATCATCAACGTACCGGACGAATACGAACCAACTCCGAGCCTCCGCTGGTTTGCAGAGGATCGAAATTGCGATACGCCTGATCTTGGCAATCCCAAGCGGACCACCAATGAGGCAGCTCAGCTAGGCACCTATAGTGGCAAGATCGAGTTTACCTCGGAAAGCCTGAGCGAACATTTCCCGGATGATGAGGAGCGCCCGGTGAGCCCGCGCTATATCGATAGCTGGGAAGGCCATAAATCACCCTTGGCCGACAAATATCCGTTGCAATTGCTATCACCGCATCCCCGCTTCAGCTTCCACACCCATTACGACAAGCACACGCCGTCATTGGATGATATTCCCGGCCATCGTATCAAGATCGATGGCTATGCCTATTGGCCGGCGCGGATAAATCCGGAAGATGCGGCGGAGCGAGGCATCAAAGATGGTGATATCGTCAAGCTCTATAACGACCGATCGGCCGGCGTGTTATGTGCCGCCGTCATCACCGGACGGGTGCGGCCCGGTATTATCCATGCCTATGCATCTTCCGGCGTTTATGATCCGCTTGAACCGGGTGAGCCTAATTCAATAGATCGAGGCGGCTGTGTTGCCATGCTGACCCCGACCAAATTGATGTCAAAGAATGTTCCTGGCATGGCGCCGAATTCCTGCCTCATCGAAATTGAAAGATGGGAGGCGTAGCATGACCAAATTTACAATGACGGTTGATGTCGATAAATGTACCGGCTGCTATGCCTGTTTCCTGGCCTGCCGGGATGAGTTTAAAGGTAACGACTATCTGCCACACTCAGCGGCGCAACCGGACTCTGGACAAAATTGGATCAGAGTAGAAGAAACCGAACGCGGCAGCTTTCCCAAGGTCAAAATTTCCTACACGCCGATCATGTGCCAGCAATGCGAAGACGCACCATGTATTGATGCTGCCAGTGATGGTGTTGTTTACCGCAACGAGGAAGGTATTGTGTTGATCGATCCGGAAAAAGCCCAAGGTCAGAAAGCGATAGCTGAGTCCTGTCCTTACGGTGTGATTTTCTGGAACGAGGAAAAGAATCTTGCTCAGAAATGCACATTCTGTAGTCACTTGCTGTCAAAGGACGAGCAGCCCCGCTGCTTCGAGGCCTGCCCGGTTAGTGCCATCCAGTTTGGCGATCTCGACGATGCAAATAGCGCCGTCTCTAAGGCACGAGCAGCAGGGGCCGATGAACAACTCAATCCGGAATTCGGACTCAATCCAGTGGTCAGCTATGCAAGCCTGCCGAAAAAGTTCATCACTGGTGAAGTGGTGATTAAAAACGGCGATACCGAAGAATGTCTGGCGGGTGTTGGCGTTGTGCTAAAAGGCTCGGAGCAAGAGCAATCAACTGTGACCGACACTTTTGGTGATTTTGAATTCGACGGCCTCACTGCTGATACGGACTATACCCTGATTATCAGTGCTGATGGACACCCGCCGATTGAGCAGACCGTCACCACGGAGAGCGATGTGAATTTAGGGGTTATTGAGTTGGGTTAACCGTAAGCAGCTAAATACTCAGCGCGTTTTTGTTCAAAATCGCCAACAACTTTGGCGCCTTCAATCCGCATGGTTTCGGTTTCATCTGCTGACGGCCCCACCCTGGCTTCGATATAACTTGGCCGTGCTTGGGTCGCCTGCCACCAATTTTGAGCGCGCGGACGATCTTGCAGCCAAGGCTCAACCAGTTGCAGCCCATCGAGGCGGGCGACAAAGGGCGCTAGGTTCAAATCCGCTAGCGTAAATTGCTCGCCCATAATCCAAGTCCGGCCGTCTTTTAAGACGTCTTCGATTTTGCTGAAGATCCGCTCCCAAGTGGCGATGGCGCGGAGCGCATAGGGCGACTCATAGCCTTCATAGACGCAAGACTGCTGGCGCTGCGTGCGCTCCAGCACCGTCTGCCCCTCCCAATAAGCTTTCAGATCATCCTCCGGCATGGCCAGCAGCTTGGCGCGAAAAACAGCGACAAAAGATAATGATGCAACGCCTTCATAGCCGGCTTCATCGGTATCTTTAATCCATTCCCGCATCTGCGCTGTGGCTGTCAGGGATTGCGGTTTCAACGGCGGCTCGGGATACAAATCATCCAGGTAATCAGCGATCAGCGACGACTCACGGATAATCTCGCCATCATGCACCAGTGTCGGTACTTGGGCTTTGGGGTTGATTTTCAAATATTCAGGATCGAATTGCTGGTGCTCAAACAGATGAACATGGCGCGGCACCCAATCGGTGACACTTTTCTCAGCCAGCGTCATCAAGGCGCGTTCTGAACAAATTGAATTCTCAAAATAATATAATTCGAGCATGATAACCTTCCCTACTGCACGCCGATATCCCGCAGCGTCACCAGATCATAGCGGTCAACGATAAAAACGCCGAGCCAGATGACAAACGCCAGCACGGTATTAATGCCCATTTTTAACAGCATGCGGGGTTTCTGCGGCGCGCCGCTATCCTGACCTTCAATGCCATCAGATTGCCGTTGGACGCCGAACGGCAGAACCATAAAAAGGGTAATCCACCAGATGATAAAATAAATTGAAGCGAGCGTAACCCAGCCCATGTGTTTTATCCTTCGTCCTGCACCCTGACGACATGCACGGTCGTCAGCGGCCGTTTGCGGTGACTGTCTCTAAAGCTGCGGCGCACGGCAATGCGGGCGGCCTCATTTACCTTGGCGTCATCCATAATATCAGCATCACTCATATCGATCAGCGCGTCTTCAACATCTTCAAAAATTTTCTCCAGCATATACGGCGCTTCTTGCTCATCGATTAGGCCATGCGTCGTTAATTGCGGTTCCCCCACAATATTACCTGAGGCATCCAAAACCAATGTCAGAACAGCCGCGCCGTTATAAAGAATGCGTGTGCGATCTTTGATCACTTGACTATCGAGCGGTACAATGCGCGGTCCATCCAAGGCAAAGCGGCTGGCATGCACTTCGTCGACAACACCGGCCTGACCCGGCGCCAATTTCACGACTGAACCATTATTGACCAATATGGTTTCCGGAATTTGACAGTTTTTGGCTATTTCAGCGTGGCGTTTAAGGTGACGCGGCTCACCGTGTACCGGTACGACGATATGCGGGCGGACATATTGATACATCTCGACCAACTCGTCTTCTGCCGGGTGTCCCGAGACATGCACATTACCATCTTCATCAACGACGACTTTAACCCCGTTTTGCACCAGCTTGTTCTGCAGCCGGCCGATTGAAAGCTCATTGCCGGGAATAACCCGCGACGAGAAGATCACCGTATCCCCCTCGCCAAGATTTACATTACGGTGGTCATTGGCAGCGATGCGGGAAAGTGCGGCTCTGGGCTCACCCTGACTGCCGGTGCAGATATAGAGAATTTGATCCTTCGGAATATCTTCGGCGTCTTCGGCTTCTAAAAATGCCGGCAGCTCATCAAGGTAGCCGACCTGGCGCGCCGCCGCATTGATCCGCCACAGTGACCGGCCGACCAAACTCACCGCCCGGCCGTTAGCCGTCGCCGCCTCATAGATGGTCTTAAGCCGGGCGACATTCGAGGCAAAGCAGGCAACCGCCACCCGGCCCTCGCATTTGCCAATCATTTCAGAGAGATTTTCAAGAATGCCGGCTTCGGAGCCGGAGCTGCCTGAGACGAATACATTGGTTGAATCACCGATCGCCGCCAGCACCCCCTCTTCACCAAGCGCTTTAAGCGCAGCCAGATCAGACGCCTCACCGACCACCGGATCAGGATCGAATTTCCAATCGCCGGTATGAAATATCGTTCCCAAGGGCGAGCGCACAACAACGGCGTTCGGCTCCGGCATGGAATGGGTCAACGTGATCAGCTCAATCGAAAAGGGTCCGACATCGAATTTGCCAGTCAACGGAACTTCAATAATCTCAATGTCCCGCGCCAAGTCATCCATCTCGAGTTTGGAGCGCAGCAAGGCTGCCGTGAACGGCGTTGCATAAACCGGGCAGCGCAGCCGGTCCCACAGATACGGCACGGCGCCTAAATGATCTTCATGACCGTGGGTTAGAATAATCCCCGCGAGCCGATCCTGGCGTTCCTCAATGAACCCTGGATCGGGCATGATAACGTCAATGCTGGGCGTCGAATCGTCGCCAAACGTTATACCGAGATCAATGACGATCCAATCGTGATCATCCGGCGCACCATAACCATAGAGATTGAAGTTCATACCGATCTCTTCAGTACCGCCAAGCGGCACAAAGAGGAGTTCGGCGTCTTGCTTTTTCGCCATCAGGATTGATTACGCCGGTAAATAGCGAGCAGTCCCCGCAGCGTCAAATCCTGCTCCCAATGATCTATCGCGTCTGTCGCATCAGCAAACATCGCCGCTAACCCGCCCGTTGCAATGATCTTCATCTCACCGCCTACTTCCTGTTTGATGCGTGCAGTCATGCCTTCGATCATGCTGACATAGCCCCAGAAAATACCGGACTGCATCGCCGATACCGTACCTGTTCCAACAACTTTTTCAGGCCGTTCAATGGCTACGCGGGGCAGCTGTGCGGCTCCCATATGAAGCGCTTCGAGAGACAGATTTATACCCGGTGAAATTATGCCGCCGCGATAATTGCCGTCAGCATCAACAACATCAAACGACGTCGCCGTGCCGAAATCGATGATTGTCACCGGCCCCTTATAATTCTCGTGGGCGGACACCGCATTGCACAGCCGGTCGGCGCCGACTTCCTTGGGATTATCAATTAAAACTTCAAGCCCGAGATCGACAGCAGGATCGCCAACCACCAAAGGCTCGCAATCGAAATAGCGCTGGCAGAGATTCTGCAGATGGATAAGATTGGCCGGCACCACGGTGGCAATGATCGCAGCGGTAATATCGTCCCGGGTTAAACCATCGCGCTCCATTAATTGGCCAAGCCACACGCCGAACTCGTCGGCCGTGCGGTTTACATCGGAAGCCGCCCGCCACTCACCCTTGACCTCGTCGTCATCGGCGAAAACAGCGAAAACAATATTGGTGTTACCTGAATCAATTGCTAGCAGCACTTACTCTTCTCCACCATTCTCTTTGAAGTATACGTCGCCAACGGTAATTCGGCGAGGCCCGTCATCGGTTTCTATCACCAAAGCGCCGTGCTCATCCAAATCTCGAAATGACCCGGTCAGTTTTTCATTACCGCTTTCAACGAACAAGGGCTCATCGAATGTATGGGCAGACGCCAGCCAGGCATCCCGCACCGGCGTGAACCCCTCTTCCTGCCACCGGCTGTACCACGCAGCTAGTCTGGCCACATATGCTGCCACCATGTCGCCGACCTCTATATCCTGGGCTAATTCGTCCTTAACGCTGGTCGCTGGAAAGATCGTGTCAGGTGGAAAATGTTGAAGATTAATGCCGCAGCCAGCCACCACCCAGGCGGCAAGACCACTTTGCCCGACTCCGGCTTCCATCAGCGTACCACTTATTTTTTTACGATTTAGCAGCAGATCATTGGGCCATTTAAATCTAAGTGGCACCGAATTACCGAGAATTTCCGTGAGCGCTTCGCCTGCCGCGATAACCGGTAAAAAACCGATTTGGGCAGCATCTGCCATGGCGCAGTCAGGCCGGAATAAAACCGAACAAAACATATTACCAGGCTCTGATACCCATTCGCGTCGTTGGCGGCCTTTGCCGGCGGTTTGCTCAAGTGACCAAATGGTCAGGCCTTCGGCAGCATTATCCTTGATGGCGCGGTGTTTAAGCTCATCATTGGTGCTGCCAATCGTCTCGACTGCCACCAAGTCATAACCTTGCGGCATTTGGGGAAGTTTAACCATCAGCCTGATTACTTATGGAAGAGTGCAGCCGTTGCCGATTCTGCGCCGGTCAACAATGGCACCGGATAGAAAACAAAGAAGACAATCACGACACCGGTAACAACCAAAATCGCTTTCATTTCTAAACTAATACCGCGATCAAGCTCATCGACCGGGTCATCGAAATACATCACTTTGATAATGCGGATGTAATAGTAGGCGCCAACAACACTCGCCAGCACGCCGATTACCGCCAAAGCATACAGCTCGGCTTGGATCGCGGCCTGGAACACATAGAGCTTGCCGAGGAAGCCGGCGAGCGGCGGAATTCCCGCCATCGAGAACATGAAAATCGATAAAATCATGGCCAGCCCCGGATTGGATTTGGACAGGCCGGCAAGGTCGTCAATGCCCTCGACCATGCGGCCATCACGCTTCATCAACAAAATACAGGCGAAGGTACCGATATTCATAAACATATAAATACCGAGATAAATTAGCATGCTCTGCACGCCCAATGCCTGCAATGCCGCATCACCGGCAGTTCCGGCGACAGCCAAACCGATTAAGGCGTAACCCATATGACCGATCGAACTATAGGCCATCAGGCGTTTAATATTGGTCTGATTGATCGCGGCAAAAGCGCCCAACAGCATCGAGGCGACTGAGATAAATATAATAATCTGTTGCCATTGCGCACCGAGTTCACCGAACGGTCCAACCATAACCCGGATGAATAGCCCCATGGCGGCAATTTTTGGTGCTACAGCGAACAATGCTGTTACCGGTGTCGGCGCACCTTCATAGACATCCGGTGTCCACATATGGAACGGCACGGCGGATACTTTGAAAGCCAAGCCAGCCAGCATGAAGACAATACCAACAATCACGCCGACCGATACATGGCCGTGGGCATCATGGAAAATATTTGCCAGCGTATCGAAGCTCGTTGTCCCGGCAAAACCATAGATCATCGACATACCATAGAGCAGCAGGCCGGATGCCAGCGCACCGAGGACAAAATATTTGAGGCCGGCTTCGGCCGAGCGTGCTGAGTCGCGCTGGAAAGACGCAATCACATAAAGCGACAGGCTTTGCAGTTCCAAGCCAAGATAAAGCGCGATCAGATCATTGGCCGAAATCATCATCATCATACCGAGGGTCGCGAGCACAATCAGCACCGGGAATTCAAAGCGCTCGATCCCCTGGATTTTAAGATAATCCTTCGACATGATAATAGCCGTCGCTGCGGATACCAGCACCAGAGCTTTGATGTAGACAGCAAAGGTATCGGTCACAAAGGCGCCGCCGAACGTTACCGTCCGCCCTTCGGTTACCAAGCCAACAAAAGGAATGGCGACGATCAGGACCAGCACGCTCGCATAAGACACCGTCCTAGTGTTGTTTTCTTCGCTCGAGAAAACACCCAACATTAATAGCAGCATCGACGCAATTGCCAGGAAAATCTCCGGCAGTGCGGGCGTTAGGGTTGGTAAAGTTGCAAGTGGCATAGCTTCAAATTCCTCTTACTTCGCAACTACCGAAATATGCTGCGCGGCGGCAAGCGCGCTTTGATAGCGTTCAACTAAATTCTCGACCGAGGCATGCATCGCATCCAGGAACAAGGAGGGATAAATACCCATGACAAAAACGACCAACAGCAAGGGTGCAAATATGGCGACCTCGCGGCGATTGAGATCAAGGATCGATTTTAAATTCTCTTTAGTCATCTCACCGAAAATAACCCGGCGATAGAGATAGAGCATATAAGCAACGCCCAGGATTATTCCCGTTGTGGCAAAAGCGGCGACCCAAGTGTTGGCTTTGAAAGCACCAACCAGGATCAAGAACTCACCAACGAAACCACTGGTGCCCGGCAAGCCCACCGAGGCCATCATGAAGACCATAAAGAACAGCGCATATTTCGGCATGCGGTGCACCAGCCCGTCATAAGCATCAATGTCGCGGCTATGAATGCGGTCGTACACCACGCCGACAATCAGGAACAGTGCGGCTGAGACAACACCGTGGCTAAGCATTTGTATAATTGCGCCTTCGATGCCTTGAGTGTTGGCGGCAAATGTACCGATGGTCACGAACCCCATATGGGCGACCGACGAATAGGCGATCAGCTTTTTCATATCTTCCTGGGCCAGCGCCACCAGCGAGGTGTAAATCACTGCGATAATACTGAGGGTGTAAATCAGCGGGGTGAAATCAGCGGAAGCCAGCGGGAACATCGGCAGCGAGAAACGCAGGAACCCATAG
Source organism: uncultured Rhodospirillaceae bacterium (assembly GCA_913020445.1). Taxonomy (GTDB): domain Bacteria; phylum Pseudomonadota; class Alphaproteobacteria; order Rhodospirillales; family UBA2165; genus TMED23. The sequence goes on along the minus strand of CAJWAR010000040.1, from coordinate 25,062 downwards.
CCGCCAAATTTCAGCAGCACGCCGGCGAGGATAACCGAACCTGCCGTCGGTGCCTCAACATGGGCATCCGGCAGCCAGGTATGAACCGGCCACATCGGCATTTTGACGGCAAAGGAGGCAAAGAACGCCAACCACAACCAGGGCTGTAGTGTTGCTGGGAAATCATGGGTCAGCAATTTCGGAATTTCGGCGGTCCCCGCTTGGAACATCATCGCCAGGATCGCCAACAACATCAAGACCGAGCCTGTTAGCGTAAACAGGAACAGCTTATACGCCGCATAGTTCCGTCGTGCCCCTCCCCAGACGCCAATGATAATAAACATCGGGATCAGGACGCCCTCAAAGAAGACATAGAACAGTATGAGATCAAGCGCCGAGAACATACCGACCATCAAGGTTTCAAGCACCAGGAAGGCAATCATGTATTCTTTGACGCGGTCCGTGATGGTAATCCAGCTCGCACCGATACAAAGTACGGTCAGCATGGTCGAGAGGATCACAAAGAACATCGAAATACCGTCGACACCCATGTGATAGCCAATTTTGAACCCCGGCATCCACACAGTTTTCTCAACAAATTGGAAATTGGCCGTTGAGTTATCGAAATTGATCCAGATGCCAAGCGACACGAAGAAAGTAATCAGCGAAATCCAGAGGGCAACCCAGCGGGCATTGCGGGCGACAATTTCTTTATCATCATCGCGGATCAGCAAGATGAAGAAGACACCGACCAATGGGGCGAAAGTGATTATCGAGAGCCAGGGCAAATTTTCCATCGCTTAAGCTCCCGCTACCAAGAACCAGGTGACGAGAAAAGCGACACCCAGCAACATGGCAAATGCATAATGATAGAGATAACCGCTTTGCATGGCGGCAGCGCGGCGCGCTAAATGCTGGACAGCAGCAGCAACCCCGTCTGGGCCAACACCGTCGATCAGCAAGCCATCGCCAGCCTTCCAGAAACCCCGGCCCAGATAAAACGCCGGCTTAACAAAGATCTTGTCGTAGAGCTCGTCGAAATACCATTTGTTGAGCAAGAACTGGTAGGTCCGCTGGAACCCGGAAGCCAGCGCCTTCGGTAATTCTGGTGCAAACATATACATGAGGTACGCCAGCGCGATACCGCCAATGCCGACGACCAGCGGCAGAAACTTGACCCAGATCGGCACGTGGTGCGCATTTTCAAGCGCTTTATGAGTATCCAACACAAAGATGGAGTTTTTCCAGAATTCGACCGTATGCTCACCGACGAAGTAATCAACTGACAGGATGCCGACAAACAATGCGCCAAGCGCCAGGACAACCAGCGGCAGGATCATGACCTTTGGTGATTCATGAACATGCGCCAAGGTTTTTTCATCGGCGCGGGATTCGCCGTGGAACGTCATAATAATCAAGCGCCAGGAATAGAACGCCGTCAGGAAGGCGGCGGTAATGCCCAGCCAGAACGCATATTGCCCGATACCAGTATGTGCACCCCAGGCGGCCTCAAGGATAATATCTTTTGAGAAGAAGCCCGAGAACGGCCAAATACCGGCGAGCGCCAGACTGCCAATCCACATTAAAACGTAGGTTGCCGGGATGAGTTTATAGAGCCCGCCCATTTTGCGCATGTCTTGCTCGTCAGACATGGCGTGAATGACCGAGCCGGCGCCTAAGAACAGCAAGGCTTTAAAGAACGCGTGGGTGATGAGATGGAACATACCGGCAGAATAAGCCGACACGCCCAAAGCAAAGAACATGTAGCCCAATTGGGAAACTGTCGAATAAGCAATCACCCGCTTAATATCATTTTGCACGCAGCCGACCGTCGCGGCAAAGATCGCCGTCGACGCGCCGATCAAAGTCACAACCGTTAGGGCGACATCTGAATATTCAAATAGCGGTGACATACGCGCGACCATAAAGACGCCTGCCGTCACCATGGTTGCGGCATGGATTAAGGCTGAGACCGGTGTCGGGCCTTCCATCGCATCCGGCAACCAGACATGGAGGCCAAGCTGCGCCGATTTACCCATAGCGCCAAGAAACAACAGCAGGCAGATTATGGTCAGGGCGTGGAACTCGCCGGAGAAGACGTTCATTGTTGCCGTGGATTTCGCTGCGGCCTCGCTAAAGATGGTGTCGTAGCTGACGCTGTCGAATAAGAAGAAACAGGCGAAAATACCAAGCGCGAAACCAAAATCACCAATCCGGTTAACGACGAAGGCTTTGATGGCCGCTGCGTTGGCGGAAGGCCGATCATACCAGAACCCGATCAACAGATAAGAGCACAGACCAACCCCTTCCCAACCGAAGAACAATTGTACGAGGTTGTTGGCCGACACCAGCATCAACATGAAGAAGCTGAAGAGACCCATATAGCCCATGAAGCGCGGTATGGAACCATCATGCGACATATAGCCGATGGAATAAATATGGATCATCGACGAGACCACTGTCACCATGGTCACCATCAGGACAGCTAATGTGTCACCGCGCAGCTCCCAGGAGAACTCGAGCGAACCTGAATCAACCCAGGTGAAGAGTTCAACTGTGCCGTTTTGACCATTTACGACAACAGCGATAAATACCAGGATGGCGGCAACCGAGGCCAGCAGCATGGCGCCGCAAGTTATCAGTTGTGACGCTAGATCAAGGCGTTTCTTGCGTTCGGTGTCCTCGGCGCGTACAGCACCTTGCGCCACAAAAGCGATCATGCCGGCGATGAGGCTACCGATCAGGGGGAGGAAAACAGCTGCTATATACATGCTCGATCTACCCCTTCATGATCCGGATGTCTTCAACCGCGATGGTGCCGCGATTACGGAAGTAAACCACCAGGATTGCGAGGCCGATTGCTGCTTCACCTGCTGCCACGGTAAGCACAAAGAGAGCAAATACTTGGCCGACCATATCGCCGAGATGGGCCGAGAACGCGACCAAATTAATATTAACGGCGAGCAAAATAAGCTCGATCGACATCATAATAATGATGACGTTCTTCCGATTGAGGAAAATACCAAACACACCAAGCGTAAACATGATGGCGGCAAGGACGAGGTAATGGGATAAGCCGATCTCTAACATTAGACCCCACTCCCCGATGAAACTTTTTTAATCTCTAACGTATCGCTCGGATGACGCGAGACTTGATCGCCGATATTCTGCTTACGAGCGTCCGGGCGTTTGCGATGGGTCAGCACTATCGCGCCAATCATCGCCACCAGCAAAATCATACCGGCGGCCTGGAAGTAATAGACATAATGGGTATACAGCATATTGCCGAGCGCTTCGGTGTTGGTGGTTTTCATAGCAACTATCGGGGCGACAAAATTCTTATCAACATTGTCGGCAATCACCCAACTGCCCCCAATAATGCCCAACTCCATCACCAGGACAAAGCCAATCATCGCGCCTAGCGGCAGATACTGAAGGAAGCCGGCACGCATCTCGGCGAGGCTGATATCCAGCATCATGACAACAAACATGAACAGCACGGCGACCGCGCCAACATAGACAACCACCAGGATCATTGCCAGGAACTCAGCCCCCATCAACACGAACAATCCGGCAGAATTAAAAAACGCCAAAATCAGGAACAACACTGAATGCACCGGGTTGCGGGCGGATATCACCATCACACCGGCAGCAACCGTTATCGCTGCGAACATATAGAAGGCTAGGCCTTGAATAATCATTCAATTGCCTCCTTAAGTTCAGATCTATCAATCGCGTTCAGCATCGGCTGAATGTTCTCCTCTTACCGATAAGGCGCGGTCATTTCCAACCGCGCGGCGAGTTCCGTTTCCCAACGATCACCATTAGTGAGCAGCTTTTCTTTGTCGTAGAGCAGTTCCTCACGGGTTTCGGTAGCAAATTCAAAATTTGGTCCTTCAACAATCGCATCAACCGGGCAGGCTTCCTGGCAAAAGCCGCAATAGATGCATTTCACCATATCAATGTCGTAGCGGGTGGTCCGGCGGCTGCCGTCATCCCGTGGCTCGGCTTCAATAGTGATCGCCTGGGCTGGACAAACTGCTTCGCACAACTTGCAGGCAAAGCAACGTTCTTCGCCGTTCGGATAGCGGCGCAGTGCATGCTCACCCCGAAAGCGCGGACTTAATGGCCCTTTCTCATATGGGTAGTTGAGCGTCACCTTCTGCCGGAAGAAATAGCGCAAAGTCAGCGCCATCCCCGAGACCAGCTCGGCGAGGAAAATGCTTCTTATGCCACGATCAATAACACCCATAATCAGCTCTCTTTCCGCCCCCTACTTACTTGCTGCCGCATTGGCGAGCGGTGATATATCAAAAGCCAGCACGACACCGCCCACGATGACAACGGCAGCCAGGGAAATCGGCAGGAAAACTTTCCAGCCGAGGCGCATCAGTTGATCGTAGCGATAGCGTGGGAAAGTTGCGCGCACCCAAAGGAAGATGAACAGCAACATACACATTTTTATAATGAACCAGATCGGTCCCGGCAGCCAATTGAACGGCGCAATATCAAACGGCGGCAACCAGCCACCAAAGAACAGGATCGTTGTCATGCCGGCCATCAGGATCATGTTGGCGTATTCGCCGAGGAAGAACAGGGCAAACGTCATTGAGGAATATTCAACGAAATAGCCGGCGACAAGTTCGGCTTCTGCTTCCGGCAGATCAAACGGATGACGATTGGTTTCGGCCAATGTCGAGATAAAAAAGATCACCGCCATCGGGAACAACGGAATAATAAACCAGACGCTTTCCTTCTGCGCATTAACAATGTCTGACAGGTTCAATGAGCCGGCGACGATCAACACAGTGATAATAATAAAGCCCATGGAAATTTCGTAGGACACCATTTGCGCCGCCGAGCGGAGCGCGCCGAGGAAGGCGTATTTTGAGTTACTCGCCCATCCTGCCATCAAGACGCCGTATACACCCAGCGACGATATGGCGAATAAATATAAGATACCGACATTAATATCAGCGACCACCAAACCATCACCCAGCGGAATGACCGCCCAGGCAACCAGCGCCAGCGAAAACGTAATCATTGGCGCCATCACAAAGACAATGCGGTTGGCGCCTGATGGAATAACGGTTTCCTTGAAAAAAAGCTTCATGCCGTCGGCAATAGGCTGCAACAAACCATACACTCCGACCACGTTGGGGCCCCGGCGGAGATGCATCGCTGCGATCACTTTACGCTCGGCATAAGTCAAGTAGGCGACGCCCACCAACAACGGCACAACGATTGCCAGGATCTGCAATAGAATCCAAATTACCGGCCAGATATATGTCCACCAAAACTCAACCATGGGTGCCGGTCCTCGCTGTGGTGGAGTTATCACGAGCCGCCGTGCATTCAGCCATTGTCTGGGATGCCCGGCTGATCGGATCGGTCATGAAGAAATTCTCTATCGGGCTCGCAAAGGCATCATTGTTCATCGCGCCATCAGCGCCGAAGCCGCCCCACTCCGCCGCCGCAATGTCGTCGATATTGCCGAGGCTTGGTGTCGCCGTGGTCATTCTGTCCCGCAATTCAGCCAGGCTATCGAAGGCCAATGTCTGTCCAAGCTCAGCTGATAGTGCCCGCAAAATGGCCCAATCTTCTTTCGCTTCGCCAACCGGGAAGGACGCTAATTGAGTGCGCTGCACGCGGCCTTCGAGATTAACATAGGTCGCATTTTTCTCGGTATAAGCTGCGCCCGGCAAAATAACATCCGCCCGATGTGCACCCGCATCACCGTGATGGCCCTGATAAACCACAAAGGCACCACCAAGTGCCGCCATGTCAATTTCATCGGCGCCCAGCAGGTAAACAACATCCATGCTGCCGGAGAGAATTTCATTGGTGCCGGCACCGCCTTCGCCCGGCACGAAGCCAAGATCCAGCCCGCCAACCCGTGACGCGGCTGTATGCAGGACATTAAAGCCATTCCAACCGTCTGCGATCATCCCGGTGGCTTCAGCAAGCTTGCGTGCGGTGCCGAGAACCGCCGCGCTGTCGGCCCGCGTTAATACGCCACTGCCAACGATAATCATCGGATTTGAAGCGTCTTTAAGAACTTGCGCAAAGCTATTGGAACCTGCGGCAACATCGGCCAACGTATCGGGACCGGCGCCGAGATAGTCATAACGATAGGTCAAATCGGTTTCTTCGCCGATGACGCCGATGCTCACATTACCGCCGAGGAAGCGTTTGCGAATGCGGGCATTCAGCACCGGACTTTCCAGCCGTGGATCTGCACCGACAATTAAAATAGCATCGGCGTCTTCAATCCCGGCGATGGTTGAATTAAAGAGATAGCCAGCGCGCGATCCTTCACCGACTGCAGCGCCATCCTGACGGCAATCCATATTTGCCGAGCCCAGCGATTCCATTAATTTTTTCAATGCATACATGGATTCGCAATCAGCTTGGTCGCCGGCAATCGCGGCAATTTTATTGCCACTGGTGCTTTTGACTTTCCCGGCAATCGCGGCAAAAGCTTCGTCCCAGCTTACTGCCTGCAATTTACCGTCTTGACGCACGAACGGCTGATCCAAGCGTTGACGGCGCAGACCATCGCAAGCAAAACGCGACTTATCGGATATCCACTCTTCATTCACATCGTCATTATTACGCGGCACGATGCGCAGCACTTCAGCGCCGCGGGTGTCGATCCGGATATTGGCGCCGAGGGCATCCATAACATCGATACTTTCAGTTTTCTTGAGCTCCCAAGGCCGCGCATTAAACGAATACGGCTTCGAGGTCAGCGCGCCAACGGGGCATAAGTCTATGATATTGCCCGACAATTCAGAAGATAGCGTTTTCTCGACATAGGTGCCGACTTCCATATGCTCGCCCCGGCCCGTCGCTCCAAGTTCCGGTACGCCGGCGATCTCGGTGGCAAATCGAATGCAGCGGGTGCAATGAATACAACGAGTCATCACCGTTGAAACCAATGGGCCTAAGTTCTTATCTTTGACAGCGCGCTTTTCTTCGGCGTAGCGTGAGCGATCATAACCATAACCCATCGCTTGATCCTGCAGATCACACTCACCACCTTGATCACAGATTGGGCAATCGAGTGGGTGATTTATCAGCAGGAATTCCATCACGCCCTTGCGGGCCTGACGAATGGTCTCGGAATCCGTGGTGATGACCATGCCATCACCGACCGGCATGGCACAGGAGGCAATTGGCTTCGGCGCCCGCTCCATCTCAACTAGGCACATGCGGCAGTTACCGGCGACAGAGAGCCGCTCGTGATAACAGAAGCGCGGGATTTCCCGGCCGGCGATCTCACAGGCCTGCAATACAGTCAGCCCTGCATCCACTTCAACTTCTACACCATCAATTGTTAGCTTCGGCATTTACATTTCCATCCTAAGCCGCTGCGTTTTTCTTAGCTTGTTCGATCCTAGCTTCCATCTCAGGCCGGAAGTTTTTGATCAAACCCTGGATCGGCCAAGCTGCCGCATCGCCAAGCGCACATATTGTGTGCCCTTCGACTTGCCGGGTGACTTGTTCGAGCAGGTCAATTTCATCGAGGTTGGCATTACCAGTCACCATGCGTGTCATCATACGCGACATCCAGCCGGTGCCTTCCCGGCACGGCGTGCACTGACCGCAACTTTCATGTTTGTAGAACGCCGACAAGCGCGCAATCGCGGCGACAATATCGGTCGACTTATCCATCACCATGATGGCTGCCGTGCCAAGCCCTGATCCCTGTTCTTTCAAGGAATCGAAATCCATCAACACTGAATCGCAGGCGCCTTTCGATAGACACGGCACCGATGCGCCGCCCGGTATGATCGCCAGCAGATTGTCCCACCCGCCGCGCACGCCACCGGCATGCTTCTCAATGAGTTCTTTGAGCGGAACGCTCATTTCCTCTTCGACGGTGCATGGTTGTTCGACATGACCGGAAATATTGAACAGTTTGGTACCGGTATTATTAGGACGTCCCAGGGATTCAAACCACACCGCGCCGCGCCGCAATATGGTCGGCGTGACGGCAATAGATTCGACATTGTTCACTGTCGACGGGCAGCCATATAGTCCCGCATTCGCCGGGAATGGCGGTTTTAAGCGTGGTTGGCCTTTTTTGCCTTCAATACTTTCTATCAGCGCCGTCTCTTCACCGCAGATATAAGCACCCATACCGCGGTGGATATAAATATCAAAATCCCATCCTGAACCGCAGGCATTTTTGCCGATCAGGCCGGCTTCATAAGCTTCATCAATGGCACGTTGCAGTGCTTCGGTTTCACGGTAGAACTCACCGCGGGCATATATATAAGCCGCATGGGCGCCAATGCCGAAACTTGCTACCAAGCAGCCTTCAACCAATTTATGCGGATCGTGACGCATGATCTCGCGGTCTTTACAGGTCCCCGGCTCACCCTCATCGGCATTAACGACAAGATAATGGGGACGGCCATCGGATTCTTTCGGCATAAAGGACCATTTGAGGCCGGTGCTAAAGCCTGCACCGCCGCGTCCTCGCAGACCAGATTCTTTGACGTTATCAACAATCCAGTCGCGGCCTTTGGCGAGAATTTCCTTCGTGCCATCCCAGTCACCGCGCGACCTAGCACCAGCCAGGAGCGGATCATGATGCCCGTAAATATTGGTAAAGATGCGGTCTTGATCTTTAAGCATCAATCACCCCCCGCATCGCTATTGAGACTGGTGAGGCCGCCGATCGGCTCACAGGATTTACGATCAATCTGCGAGCCGGTTTTTGGCGTCTGACCGTGTCGTAATTCGGTCAAAATTGACTCCGTAACGGTCTCGTCCAAATCTTCATAATAGTCATCATTGATCTGCATCATCGGTGCATTCACACAAGCACCCAAACATTCCATTGAGGAAAGCGTAAACAGCCCATCATCCGTGGTTTCACCCATCTCAACGCCAAGATTACGCTTGGCCGCCTCGACAATTTGGTCGGAGCCACGCAACCAGCACGGCAAATTGGTGCACACCTGGACGTGGTGTTTGCCAACCGGCTCAAGGTTATACATCGTATAGAAGGTCGCAACTTCATAGGCCTCTATTCGAGGCATGCCCAAAAAGTCGGCGACATAGTCCATTGCCGCACGAGGCAACCAGCCGTCATGTTGGCGTTGCGCTAAATCCAACAGCGGCATCACCGCGCTGGCTTGGCGGTCTGCTGGGTATTTGGCGATATGAGCTTTTGCCATATCCATAACCTCGGGCGTAAATTCGAACGAGGTTGGTTGTTCAAAATTTTGAGTGGGCGTGTTCATCGGTCAATTTCTCCAAACACGATATCGAGCGAGCCGATATTGGCAACGACGTCGGCCAACATGTGTCCCTGGCTCAACATATCCAGTGCTTGTAAATGGGCGAACCCAGGTGCTCTAATTTTGCACCGGTAAGGTTTATTGGAGCCGTCGGAAATCAAGAAAACACCAAACTCCCCTTTCGGCGCTTCGACCACAGAATAAGTCTCACCAGCCGGGACATGATAGCCTTCGGTATAAAGCTTAAAGTGATGGATGAGCGCTTCCATAGACTGCTTCATATTAGCCCGACTCGGTGGCGCAAATTTATGATCATCACAGGCGACGGGACCCGGTGGAATTCGTTCAATGCACTGCTTCACAATTTTCAGCGATTCGTACATTTCGTAGACGCGCACAAGATAGCGATCATAACAGTCACCATGTTTGGTGACCGGTATATCAAAATCCATTTTGTCATAGACATCATAAGGTTGCGATTTGCGGATATCCCAAGCCAGTCCGGTAGCGCGCAGATTTGGCCCGCTAAAGCCCCAATCCAGCGCTTGTTCCTGTGTGATTGCTCCGATGTCAACGGTACGCTGCTTAAAAATGCGGTTTTCGGTCAGCAGGGTCTCGAGATCAGCGATGAATTTCGGGTAATTTTCACACCATTCACCGATGTCATCAATAAGCCGCTGCGAGATATCCATAGCCACGCCGCCCGGCCGGAAATAGCCCATGTGAAGACGGGCACCACAGGCCCGCTCACAGAACTCCATTAGCTTTTCACGTTCTTCAAAGCCCCACAGCATGGGCGTCATTGCACCGACATCCATGGCATAGGCGCAGATATTGAAAATGTGGTTTAACAGCCGGCCCAACTCAGCGTAAATCACGCGAATGTATTGCCCCCGCGGCGGCACTTCCATACCGGCGAGCTTTTCGACGGCGATGGCAAAAGCGTGTTCCTGGTTTTGCGGCGCGACATAATCAAGACGGTCGAAATACGGCACCGCCTGCATATAGGTTTTATGTTCAATCAGCTTTTCGGTGCCGCGATGCAGCAAGCCGATATGTGGATCGGAGCGGTCAATAACTTCGCCGTCCATCTCCAGCACTAAACGCAACACACCATGCGCCGCCGGATGTTGCGGGCCGAAATTAAGGGTGAAGTTTTTGATTTGCTGTTCAGACATCAGGCGTTACCACTTTTTTCTTCAGCAGCGCCTTCTTCTTCGGCTTTTTCGTCACCCGGCAGCATTTGCTGAACCCCTTCCCACGGGCTTAGGAAATCAAAACTGCGGAATTCCTGCGCTAATTTTACGGGTTCATAGACGACGCGTTTTTGCTCGTCGTCATAGCGGATTTCAACATAACCCGTAAGTGGAAAATCTTTGCGCAGAGGATGACCTTCGAAGCCATAATCAGTCATGATGCGGCGTAAATCAGGATGATCGGAGAAATAGATACCGTATAAATCCCAAGCTTCCCGCTCCCACCAGCCGGCTGAACTATAAACGCTCGTCAGCGAAGGCACCGGGGTTGTTTCATCGGTCGATACTTTCACTCTAATTCGCGTATTTTGCGTCAGGCTAAGCAGGCAATAGACAACATCAAAGCGTTCTTCACGCTCTGGATAATCGACGCCACAGAGTTCCATCAAAAGCTTAAACTGGCAATTCACATCATCTTTGAGAAAAGTCATAACCTTTATCAAAGCGTCGCGGCTGGTGTGCAAAACCAATTCACCGTTGATGATCTCGGTCGAAGCAACAGCATCGCCAAGTTCACCGGCAATACTTTCTCCTAGATCAGACAAGGGTTGAACATGTGGTTGGGCGTCAGCCATGATAAATCTCTATAGTCCTTCGCCCAATTAACGCCAAAGTGTGCCGGTGCGGCGAATTTTCTTCTGCAATTGCAGAATGCCATACACCAGAGCTTCTGCGGTCGGCGGACAGCCCGGCACATAAATATCGACCGGTACGACACGATCACAACCTCGCACAACTGAATAGGAATAATGATAATAACCGCCGCCATTAGCGCAGGAACCCATCGAAATCACGTAGCGTGGTTCCGACATCTGGTCATATACTTTGCGGAAGGCCGGCGCCATTTTGTTAGTTAAAGTTCCAGCAACGATAATGACATCAGACTGCCGCGGGCTCGGCCGTGGAACGACACCAAAACGGTCCAAATCATACCGGCTAACATAGGCGTGCATCATCTCGATCGCGCAGCACGCCAGTCCGAATGTCATTGGCCAAAGCGATCCGGTCCGCGCCCAATTTACCAAATTGTCCAATTGAGCAACGACAAATCCTTTATCGACCAACGTATCCGTCACGTTTTTCAATAATGCGTCCTGTTCAACGCCTGGCGGGATGGGCGCTAGCGAACTTTGGGAAGATTGATCAATATCCATAACGTTACCTTACTCCCACTCGAGAGCGCCTTTGCGCCACTCATATATAAAGCCAACTGTCAGTATGCCGAGGAAAACCACCATCGACCAGAAACCGAACACACCAATTGTCCCAAGCGATACCGCCCAGGGGAAAAGGAAGGCTACTTCCAAATCGAAAATGATAAATAGAATGGCAACGAGATAAAATCGCACATCAAATTTGATCCGCGCATCTTCAAAAGCATCAAACCCGCATTCGTAGGCCGAAAGCTTTTCAGCGTCCGGCTTCTGCGGAACAATAATCAAAGATGCTATTGGAATGATGACAGCTAGACCGACCGCAAGGCCAATGAAAATCAAAATCGGAAGGTATTCGACGAGCAGATTTTCCATGGGAATCTTTCTGAATTAGCCCCTATTGTTTTGTGCAGCGCACAGCCAAATATTTGACAAAAAGTGGCGGGAGTGACGGGACTCGAACCCGCGGCCTCCGGCGTGACAGGCCGGCGCTCTAACCAACTGAGCTACACCCCCTAAACTGTGCTTGCTCGTGAGCGCTGTGTAGGCCAGCCCTTGGGTAGTGTCAAGCAATCTTAAGGTGGATATTTCACCTAACATAAAGATTTTCCGTTTCCCAGTTTACCTATTCAATAGATTTGACTTTTTTACCGTAAAATCAAGTATTTAGTTGCCTAATATACGATTTTTTCTGAGGTCAGAAATTGAGCAAAGTTAGGGCAAATAAAAAGGCGCTTACAATGTAAGCGCCAAACCGGCATTTGAGAATATTTCTAAATGCAGTAACAATAATGTTTTTACTTTAAAATCAGACAACTACCTCGGCATGTTGCTCAGGTTGAGGCTGCTGATGTGGAGGTTCTTGATACAAATCCTGATCCAGATTCTCATCATCAAATAGTTTTTCAACTTTAACTTCTTCGTCACTAAACAATTTACTTTGGGCATATTCATGAGCATCATTAATTTTCTGATAAAGCTCCAAAGATTTTTGATACTGCGAAAGGGCGGCAAAGGTCGTTGATTCGTCGTCAGCGCGAATACCTTTTTGAACTTCGGCTTGATCGATCCGGCCATCACCATTTTGATCAAGCCGCACCAATGCATCCTCGGTGCCAACGATTTCAGATGGACTGGCGACCATAGCAATACCCTTTTTAACTTGTATGGTTGGTTTATCTTCTGAATTCTGATCGCCGAGCTCTTGCGCTTCGAGTCGGGAATTATGCGCAACGAGAGAAATTACGTTTTCAAACTCCGCCGACGAATTTTCTGATTCGGATATGAACTCGACGGCATTGACATCATCGAACCCTCCAAAGGAAGGTCCATAAGAAGACGTATCAATCGCCGGAATTCTATCTTCCAGAGTACCACTTTCCACCAAATCAAAACGGTCGCGACTATGCAGTCCAATTATCACCGCTTCAATTGAAGGAGAGTGCGAAAGGTCAAGCGCGGACATATCGGTTCTCCTAATAACTCTTGACATTCTGCCAAGTTTCACGCGTTGAACTGCATATTAGACTATTTCCAGAAAAAAAATCAACCCCTGGCGCAGGTATGTTGCTATTCTGTTTCCGTATCGGGATTACCCTTAGAATCGCTATTTGAGGTGCTCAAATCCTGGTAATGCCCGGCAATACTTTGCGCCTCGATAAAGATACGCTGAATTTGCGGATATTCTGACTTAATCTTGCTTTCCAGCTGGGAAATTGTCGCCTCAACTTCCGGCGATGAAAGATTATCAGAAAAATCGATACTGAGGTTCAAGAGCACGTCCTCCGGCCCCATATGCATGGTCAGCGTTTCATTAATACTGATGATCCCGCTCTCTTGATTGACGATATCGCGGATGGCGCTCACAACTTCCCGATCAGCGCCCTCACCCACCAATAATCCTTTACTTTCGTAAGCCAATAAGCTCGCCGTCATCGCTAAAATCACGCCAATCACAATTGAAGCTACCCCGTCTAGTACCGGCATATCCAGATACTCAGCAAGCCAGATGCCGGCAAAAGCAACCAAAAGACCCAGCATCGCCGCACTATCTTCAAATAGCACAGTAAAGACAGTAGGATCTTTGCTATCTCGTACGGTTTGAATAATGCCGCGCTTGCCTTGGCTGCCGGCAAATTCCCTATAAGCTATAAACCAGGCCACAGCTTCAAATACCAAAGCAACGCCCAAAACGATGTAATTGACGAAAGTATCGGTGACCACTTCCGGATGTTGAACTTTCTTGATGCCTTCAAAGATCGAGACCCCTGCCCCTAAGCCAAAGATCAAAATAGCGACAACAAACGTCCAGAAGTAAAGCTCCATGCCGTAGCCGAACGGGTGCTTCTCGTCGGCCGGCCTACCGGATCGTTTAATGCCGTACAGCAACAGCGCCTGATTGCCGGTGTCGACCAGTGAGTGCACCGCTTCACTGAGCATCGCCGAACTGCCGGTCATGAAGGAGGCGCCAAACTTGGTAATTGCGATCAGCATATTGCCGCCGAGCGCAGCATAAACAACATGTTTGGTAGAGGATGAGGCCATAGAGATTATCTTGAGTTATTTACTAAGCTACTTTTCGAACCAATACATCAGCCGGTATATTCCAGGCTTCATGGAGCTTGCGAATCATATTTAGCGTAAGAGATCGTTTTCTGTTAAGCAGTTCCGAGACCCTGCTTTTTCCCAACAACGCTTCTAAATCCCGCCTTTCATAACCTTCTTGATCCATCCGGAACAATATTGCTTCGATCGGATCAGGAGCATCGATTGAAAATTGCTCGCTTTCATAGGCATCGACGAGGGTCAGCAGGACATCTAATTTTTCGGCTTTTGGCGTATCTGGTTTTGCTCCCCAAAGTTTTTCAACCTGAGCCACTGCTTCCTCGTAATCCGCCTGCGTTCTGATAACTGGAACTGTTACTGTTTTCATAATTTAATTTTCCTATCGGCGTTTTTAAAAACTTCATCCTTAGGTTATATCAAGTTAACGTCTATTTTATCATATTGTTTATGTGTGCCGATAAATCGAATGAGTATACCGTGCCGCTCATAATCTATCAAAACAACGAGACGGTATTTATTACCACCAATATTAAAGACAGTTCTATCACCGACAAAATCAGCACTGCCGAATAATTTTCTCACTTCAGCAGGATTTTTCCACTTTGCTTTTTTGGTTTCATAAAACCAGGCCTTTAGAGGCTGTTCAGAATCCGGGTGCTTTTCCCAGAAGTCTCGCAACCGCCCCCTCGAAACTATTCTCATTGAATTATGTTACCAAAATGGGAATTCATGTCAATGAAAAGTTACCATTTTGGTAATTTTTACCCAAGTTTATAATTCGGGGTTACTATTCCTCATCATCCAAATTAGTATGATAAGAAATAGTAAGGAGACTCCGCCACATGGCCAGCAAAACCACCGAAGACGCACCCTGGGAACCCAATCCAGAAGTTATGAAGCTGTGGCCGGATGTATCGGGCAACACCATTAACGGCATCGGCGAGCAAGAGAAGCACGCCCCTCGCCCGGTGTTTTGGCGGGCTGACGGTTCGATCTCACATACTGATGTGCTGTTTTATTTTTATAATCGCGACAAGGATAACGAGCGGATTACCGCATCGCGCAAATTACGGGAAGAGCCGCTCGCCCTGCCGCTGGTTGATATTGCAGTGGAGCAATTGGACAAAACTCCTGCAGAATGGAACGAGCTGGTAAAAAAAATGGCGCTGGAAACGGGCGCCGACCAAGCCGGTATCTGCGAGTACCGGCCGGAATGGACCTATGAAGACCGGCCCCAGCCCAAAGGTAAGTGGGCGATCATGCTGGCTTTCGCCCATGACTATGACAATCTCAATACGGCGCCCCACGAAGACGCCTATATTGAGGTGATGGTGCAATACGCGCGCGCGGCAAAATCCGCCAAACTGTTAGCCAATTGGATTCGAGAACAAGGCTGGCATGCTGATCCGAAAATGGGCCCCAATACCGAAGACGTCCTGATGATCCCGGCAGCCATCGAAGCTGGCCTTGGCCAACTTGGCAAACATGGCTCACTGATCAACCGCAACTTTGGCTCAAACTTCCGGCTCTCGATGGTCCTGACGGATTTGCCTTTGGCTCCCGAAGAACCGGATGATTTCGGCTCAGATGAGTTTTGTGAAAGTTGTCAGATCTGCGCTAACGCCTGTCCGCCCGATGCGATCTTCCGCGAGAAACAGATGGTTCGGGGTGATAAAAAGTGGTACGTCGATTTCGACAAATGCATTCCCTATTTTGTTGATAATAAATGCTGCGGCTTATGCCTGCCGGCCTGCCCGTGGAGCCGGCCCGGTATCGCCGACAATTTGGTCAAAAAAATGGCCAAGCGACGCGAACAGAGCGCCAATTAATGCCGCCAAGAAAAATCACTGTCGGCGCTGCTCAGATGGGACCAATTTCTGCGTCCGACGACCGGGCATCGGTGGTTAAGCGTCTGATCGAGCATCTTAAGCACGCCAAGGATCGAAGTTGCGATCTTGTCGTTTTCCCAGAACTCACCCTGACGACGTTTTTCCCCCGCAATTATTATGAAGATGAAGCTGAGCTCGAAAAATATTTTGAACCAAGTCTGCCATCGCCGGCCACCCAGCCCTTATTTGATACTGCCGTCGAACTCGGCATCGCCTTTTATTTAGGCTACGCCGAGAAAGTCGAAGAAGCAGGCGAGACTCACCATTACAACACCGCCGTTCTAGTCGATAAAAAAGGCGAGATCGTTCAAAAATACCGCAAGATTCATCTGCCGGGCCATGCCGACCATCGCCCTCAGTTTTCGGTGCAACATTTGGAAAAGCGTTATTTTGAAAAAGGTAATCTGGGTTTCCCAGTAACCAGAGCATTCGGCGGCATAATCGGCATGTGCATTTGCAATGATCGCCGCTGGGCCGAAACCTATCGGGTGATGGCGATGAAGGGTGCCGAGATGATTGTGCTCGGCTACAACACGCCAACGCGGCCATTTTGGGCCGAGCACGATAATCCGCAAAGTGATTTCCATAACCACCTCAGTATGCAGGCGGGTGCGTATCAGAATTGCTGCTGGGTGGTAGGGACCGCTAAGGCTGGTATCGAAGACGGCGCGGGCTTAATCGGCGGCAGCGCAATCATCGCGCCGACCGGTGAAATTGTTGCTCAATGCATGACCCGTGATGACGAGTTGATCACAGCAGAAGCTGATCTAGAGCTCGCCCGCGAATGGAAGGAAAATCTACTCAATTTTGAAAACAACCGCGAGATTGAGGATTACCAGATCATCACCCAGCAAGCCGGCATTACCCCGCCGGAGTAACTCTTAAACCGCAACCGTCATTCTGGCGAAAGCCAGAATCCAGAAAGCCAAAATCTGAGTTTTAGCCAACAAAAAACTGGACCCTGGATCAAGTCCAGGGTGACGATGGAGTGTGTTTCGGTCAAACCTGTCCAGAATTACCGTACTTTTTTTGGTTTTCACATTCTCAGACAACTGCTAATGCATTATGGATCGCTTAAGCGAGTTTCAAAACAAGGATACAGACAATGGCTTCATTTCCACATGACTGCCCGCATTGTGGCACAAAGCAAGTGGCCTTCGAAGTTCGCTACGAAAATAATCAATTGGATAATCCCGATCAATTTGTTCATTCTTATGCCGAATGTGGCGTTTGTAGTAGGCCAGTTGTTATTATTTTTCGGCGAACTGGAGAGACAAACATACAACACCGAGATGTTCGTGTGCATGAACACTTAAATAAAAGCCCAGGCGATTTCCAAATAACCGCATTTTATCCCACGCCCGATATTCCTGACGCGCCGGAACATCTCCCTGAAAACGTCGAACAATTTTTCAATGAAGCGATCGACAATCTAAAAACTGGCCCCAATGCGGCTGGTGCCATGCTCCGAAAAAGTGTTGATGTCGGTCTCAAAATTATTGCTCCTAAGGTTAAAGGCACATTTTTTCAGCGCATCGATAAACTTGCTGAAGATGGTAAAATAACGACCGATCTAGCGAAATGGGCTCACAAAGTACGTCTCGAAGGTAATGATGCGTCGCACGAAGTTGACCCATTTAAACCCGAAGAAGCCGAAAAATTATATCGTTTTACAGATTTGCTTCTGCGATATCTTTTTACGCTACCCGGCATGTTGGAAGAATACCAGGCTGTCAATGGTGAAGATGAAGTCGTTGAAGTTACGGCTGAGGACACCGCCTAAATAAATCTCAAACCTGTCCGGAATTTCCGCGCTTGATGAATTGGCCGCCGCCGGCGTGGCCCAGCCACTCGGTACCATCGACGATCATTTCACCGCGCAAGAAAACTTTTTTGACCCGGCCGATGGTTTCGCGGCCTTCGAACAATGAGTAATCGACCCGGCTGTGATGATCGCTGGCTTTGATGATCCAGCTTTCTTCTGGATCGAACAATACAATGTCAGCATCCGAGCCGACCGCAATGGTACCTTTGCGCGGAAACAGTCCGAATAATTTTGCCGGCGTTGTTGAGTTCAATTGCACAAAACGATTGAGCGACAGGCGGCCCTCGCGGACACCGCCATCATAGATTAATGGCAAGCGGGTTTCGACGCCGGGGGCGCCATTGGGCATCTGAGCGAAGGAGTCCTTACCGAGCGCTTTAGAATGCTCAAGGCCCCAGCTTTGTTCAGTCAGACAAAACGGGCAATGGTCGGTCGAAATGATTTGCAGATCGTCGCTCGCCAGCCCCCGCCAGAGAGCGTCCTGATGCGCTTGCGAGCGCAAGGGTGGGATCATGGTGTATTTGGCGGCTTCGTTATTGGGCTTGTCGTATTCGTCTTCAGTCAGGAACAAATAATGCGGACAGGTTTCGGCATAAATCGGCACCCCGTCGTGGCGCGCTTCGGCAATATGATTGACCGCATCTTGCGTCGATACATGCACAACATAGAGCGGCGAGTCGGCAAGCTTGGCAATTTGGATCGCCCGGTGCGCCGCCTCCCCTTCGGTGCCCGGCGGATGAACCCGTGGATGATTGAGAATTTCGTTGCGCCCCTCGGCCACTGCTTCCTTGATCAATAAATCAATCAGCAACCCGTTTTCGGCATGGACGCAGGAGAGGCCGCCATTTTCGCCGGTCATCCGCATGATTTGATACAGCTCGGCATCATCAATCATCATGACGCCCGGCATCACCATGAACATTTTGAAGCTGGTGACGCCATCATTTTGTAAAACCGATTTCATATCGACCAAGGTTTGATCGTTGAAGGTTGTGATGATCATATGAGCACCAACATCGACGCAAGCCTTCGCCGCCCGCGCCTGCCAATCATCGAGGCCGGCAATAACGCCGCCGCCATGCGGTTGCTGAGCAAAATCGACCAACGTTGTGGTGCCGCCAAAAGCAGCGGCCATGGTGCCGCTCTCGAACGTATCGACGGTTTTAGCCGCCCCGACTTCAGCTTCAAGGTGAGTATGCACATCGACGCCGCCCGGCAGCACCAGCAAGCCGCTGGCATCAAAGATTTCGACGTCACCGCCAGCAGCAATATCGAGACCGATCATTTTGACGATACCGTCGGCGATCATGATATCGGCGGTGTAGTCATCAGTGGCGGTGATTATTCTGCCGTTCTTAATCAGTTTTTCAGTCATGATGCTTCAACTATGCCTGCCTTGATGAGTAATTCCAAGGCGCGCCGGAACGCCTCGGTCGATTGGTCTATTTCTGCGTTGCCATGAGCGGCAGACAGAAAGCCGCTAAAACGGGGGCTGGTGTCGATGCCGTTGATGAGCATCGCCAAACGCAGCGGCGACAAAACTGTGGTGTCATTGGCCGCCAGTTCTTGGCCAGGAATTTCTGCCGAGTCAAAATTGACTGAATCAATGTTGCGATTTTGTGAGTTGGTAAACAGATGAAATCCTGAATAGGTACCATAGACCGCCCATTTCAATTTTAGATCGGCCAATACTTGATTGAGTTGTTGGCGGAATTGCTCACCTTTCTCATTCACCTTGGCGCAAATATCTGAACCGCCAAGTATTTCCAAAGCTTTGCTACCAGCAACAGCACTCATCGGATTGGCATTGAAGGTTCCGGGATGGGCAATCTTACGTTGTCCAGCCTCACGGGTGGCTTGAAAATCGAGCAGGTTCATTATGTCTAAGCGGCCAGCCACCGCCCCGCCCGGCAGCCCGCCGGCCATGATCTTACCCAACGTCGTCACATCAGGCATGACATCGGCCAGTTCCTGCATGCCGCCGGGTGCGACACGAAAGCCCGTCACCACTTCGTCGAAAATAAGCAGGCATTTATTTTCCCGTGTTATGTCGCGGAGGAAAGTGAGAAAGTCTATTGCCATTGGCGTGGCACCAAAATGAGCCCCCGTCGGCTCGACGATAATAGCCGCAAAATCGGGATTCTGGGCGAAGGCTGCCGCTACTTGATCCCGATTACCAGGTTCAACGACAATATTTTCCGCTGCAATAGCCGGCAGAATACCAAGCGGCGGTATGTTGTCAGATGGTCCTTCATAACCGCTAACGACATGATCCTGCCAACCGTGGAAATGCCCGGTAAACTGCAAAATCTTCGTCCGGCCGGTGAACGCCCGCGCGAGGCGCAGCGCCATCAAGGTGGCTTCCGTACCAGACGAGGTAAACCGCACCCGCTCGGCAGACGGCACCAAGGCGCAGATTTTTTCCGCCCATTCCACTTCGGCTTGATGCGCCGCGCCCGGATGGGTGCCGAGCTTGGCCTGGGCCTCAATCGCGCTGACAATCTCCGGGTGGCTATGGCCCAGCAAGAGCGCGCCGTGGCCGCCAATATAATCAATATACTCGTTGCCATCGACATCCCATTTGCGGGGCCCAAGTGCTTTCTCAATGTAGATCGGATGCGGCTCTTGATATCGAAGATCGTGAGTGACGCCGCTCGGCAGGACTTTAACCGCGCGCTCCGCCATTTGCTGAGAAATTGGCGTTCGTGCGGAAAAAGCCTCACTTAAAGAGTTTGCATTTTCGGTCACTAGATTTCCCCCGGTAGAAGCAATGCCGATCTTCGACAAAAAATCTTATCGCGTCAACGGCGGCTTTACCAAGAGGTTATATCGATAAAATAACAGGAAAATCGTGGGCGTTGACTATGCTAGTAACGAATATTGAGTTACCAGTTAGTTTCATTGAATACAAAAAATGCTAGGATGAAATCGCTCGTCCAACCCGGTGGTGTTAAAGATGCTTCAAGTCAAGAAAAGCGTAACCTGGCGCTATGCAATAGCTGTTTCACTGATTGCGCTGCTTGCTACGGCATCGGTAGTTACCTTCTTAAGCGTTGTAGCCGAGGAAGAAAACCATACTGCCGCCTTCAATAAAGCCGGTCGGCAACGCATGTTGTCACAGCGAATATTGAGGGCGGTTGAATTTCTGTCGTTCGACACTCAATCGTATGAAAGAGTGGAAAGTTTATCTCGGTTTGGAAACTCGTTTAGGGAATTCATCAGTGCGCACGCCCAATTGAAATCTGGCCAGTTGGATGAAGGCCGAGTGTTCAATCTCTCTCCTGAAGCAAAGACAATAATTTTTGAAGCGCCTCATAATCTGGATGCAAAGGTTGGTATCTTTATTTCCCACATTACCGGCATATTAAACGCTTACAGCACGAATACGCCTTTAGGAGAAGCGGAAAGCAATTATCTTCGAGGACCAGAAACCGAAGATATGCTGTTGTCATTGGAAGCGTTTGTTCAACAGTTGCAGTTCGACATTGAAATGTCGGTTCGGTTTATGAGGAATTTGGAATGGAGTGTTTATATCCTGACATTACTCGTTCTAATTCTTGAGGTCTTGTTTATATTTTCACCTATGGCCCGGCAGATAGGCGCTCAGTTTCAACAGCTAATCCTCGCCAAAGCGGAGGCTCAAGAAGGTTTTAATAAATTATTTAGTTCCAGCCCGGCACTGGTGTCAATTTCAAATTCAGACGACGCAAAATTATTGAAAGTTAACCAAATGTGGTTGAGCACCCTTGGTTACAATCGGACTGAGGTAATTGGCAAATCGCCCTATGAACTTGACATGCTGGTCGACACGGATGCTGGTGATCGCATCAGGCAGCAGCTTAAAAATAATTCACCCGCTAGTATGGAAACCCAATACCGAGCAAAAGATGGAGCAGTTCGAGATTTTCTAGTCAGTGGTGAAACCATCGAATTTGAGGGGCAAAAATGCAATTTATTTGTTTCTCAAGACATAACTGAATTCAAACGGATTGAAGCGGAATCCCGTTTGCACCAGGATCAACTTGCTCACGTTACCCGGGTGTCCACGATGGGCGAAATGGCTACAAGCATCGCCCATGAGCTTAATCAGCCTCTGGCAGCCATTGCGGCTTATATTGACGGTAGTTTGCGGCGTATTAAAGTTGGCGATCCAATTTCGGAATCCGTCTTAGAAGCGTTAGAAAAAGCATCTGAACAGACGATTCGCGCTGGCAATGTCATCCAACGCTTACGGGACTTTATTCGTAGAGATAATCAAAAATTGGAAGTCATAAATATAAACGATGCCGTCAACGATGCCATGCAATTGCTGAAGGCGGATTTCGAATTGAATCGAGTTGACCTGACACTCGATTTTGCGCAGAGCCGCCCCTTGATTAAGGGTGACCCAATTTTAATTCAACAAGTCATTTTAAATCTTGCCCGCAATAGCATTGATGCAATGAAAACGTTAGATCCCAGTTCAGGTGAGTTGATAATCAGCACATCGGCGGAGGACGGACTTATCTCTCTCGGGATTATAGATAATGGCCCAGGTATAGATGCCAATCTTCAGGAACAAATATTTGAAGCCTATATCTCGACTAAAAAATCTGGCCTGGGTTTAGGATTGCCGATCTGCCGTTCGATCATAAACGAGTATGGCGGCCAAATATGGTATGAACCCGCTCCAAGGCGAGGCGCCGCCTTCCATATACAGCTGCCGGCGTCAAAGTCCGATCCAGCAGGATAAAATAATAACACTCATATTTTTTAGCTTTATCTTTGCCAAATATATAGTTTCGATGACTGCTTCAATGGTATTATTGGAGTGCAAAGGTGCCCACCCTCACCCAACGGACGCAGAAAATATAATTGTGAACAAAAGTGATCGCGGGTAACTGTTTGATATTATTTATGGGAAAATGGTGGGCGATGGATGTCGCTCCCCCTGCCCTTTTAATCCCTGTGAGATAATGCCGAGAAATTAAACCAACACTTTTCAGGAAATGATTAATTGCTCGATCTTGATACACAAAAATTAAACACAAATTATTTTTATCAATGCCCGCTTCATTCCCGAAAGCGGACAAAAGATTAATCTAGCCTCACTCAGGCAGGCCGAGGCGACGCAGAATGGCGAGACCTCGCTCTTTCTCATCGTCGTTCCGGTTAAGGCTATCGCGTTTAAATCGCGTCGCCGTTATCGTGGGGTCGGCGGCGATGCCTTTGGCCACCGCTTTGCGGGCCGCCTCATCGCGCCCCAGGACGTGATAGGCGAGAGCTCGTCCGAGATGGGCATGAGCGGCGTGTAAGCCAGACGTCTCGCGTTCCAGGAATTTTTTGTAAGCGGCAAGTGCGTCCTTGGGTTGTTTGGCATCAAGATAGGCATAACCCAGTTCCTCCAGGAACCACGTTGGATAATAGGGACTAAGGCGCATCGCCCTTTTTATATTGCGGATGCCGTCTTTCGGCCGGCCCGCATTGTGTTGAATCACGGCGAGAAGTGCCGTGGTAGTGGCATGGTTTGGGTTGAGGGCGACGGCTTTCTCGCCGGCCGCAACCGCCGCTTGGTATTGTTTTTTGTAAAGGTGGACGGCACCTTGCAGTGCATAGACATCTGGCAACTCATCGTCCAAAGCTTGTGCCTTCTCGGCTAGGAAGGTGGCACGCTCGATCGACAAATCCGGACGATTGGTCCAGTTAAATTGGGCATCGAACCAGTTGGTCCATGCCAGCATCGCGTAAGCCAGAGCATAACCGCGGTCGACCTTGAGGGCCTCGTTGAATAGCCGGCGAGCTTGCGCATTGTCGTTTGTATTGCGGCGGTAAAAATGTTCGATCCCCTTGGTCAGGAGGTTCCAGGCCTCCAGACTGCGGGTGTGCTTGCGGTGGACGCGTATCTGTTCACCTGCGGTGAGCTTGATCTGCAAGGCAGTAACGATGCGATCGGTAATCTCGTCTTGCAGGACAAACAGATCGGCCATCTTGCGGTCATAACGTTCGGCCCACAGATGCTTACCGTTCAGCGCATCAATGAGCTGGGCAGTAATCCGAAGTTTTTCGCCCGACTTCTGAACGCTACCCTCCAGCACGAAGCGAATGCCGAGATCAGCGGCGACTTTTTGCACTTTCACCGGCTTGCCCTTGTAGATAAAGGTAGAATTACGGGCGATGACGAATAGATCAGGTAATTGCGACAGCGTAGTGATGATGTCTTCGGTAATACCGTCCGCTAAATGTTCCTGACTGGGATCGCCACTCAAATTGTCAAAGGGTAAGACGGCGATTGACGGCTTGTCGGGCAGTGGAAAGGCCATGCGTTCGACCGAAGTCGGCGGTACATTTGGCAGGCGTTGCAACCAGACCGCCACGCCACCTGCCACCACGAGGGCAACCACCGCGGCTGCCATCAGGACTGAGCGCCTTGACGCCACGCGGGCAGTAATTCGTTCACCGATGATTTGGCCTGCCGCATCGGGCGTCAACACCACCCGGTACACCGGAATTGGCCGTTCGATGTTCTTGACCGATTTCTCGCCCAAGAACTCGTAGCCAACCTCCAGCTTGTCACGAACTTCGTCTAAGACCTTTTGCGAAACACAGATACCGTCCGGTTCCGCGAGACTCTCCAACCGAGCCGCCACGTTGACCCCATCGCCGTATAACTCGTCGCGGTCGATGATCACGTCACCCAGGTTAATGCCGATACGGAACTGCATCTTACGGTCGTCGGCCAGGTTTTCATTACGGGTCGCAAGATCACGCTGGACTTCGATCGCGCAACTCACAGCGATGACGATGCTGGCGAATTCAGCTAAGACCGCGTCACCGGCGTAATGTAGCACCCTCCCGCCGTGGCCTTCGATGAGAGATGAGATCGCATCGAGATAGGTGCTCAGGGTTTTGTGTGTTCCCTCTTCATCCGCGCCGGTCAGCCGGCTGTATCCAGCGACATCGGCATAAAGGATTGCCGCAAGCTTCCGTTTGACGCCTTCCTCGATCATTTTCCCCTCCCAAAAACGGCGGACCGAGTTTAGCAAAGATTACAAAGAAGAGCTATCAAAGCAGTATTTCTCCGGTGATCTCGCCAATGTCCGCTTAGGGTCAAAAGCTGCCGTAATTTGCTGTAGGTAATTTCGTCCGCTTTCGGAGGTAGAG